>NZ_BAAJOU010000035.1:0-42753 GCF_057536035.1 Nonomuraea sp. B208 | reverse complement strand
AACCGCCCTCCTTGGGCCGCATGACCGACTTGCCCGCCGACTCCACCACCTCGTGCAGCTCGACCGCCGGCGACAGCGGCGTGGCGCCCGACACCACGACCACGTCCGTGCCGGAGTTGTTGACCAGGGTGCCGAAGGCGGCGCTCATGCCCTTCTTCGCGGTCTTGACCCAGGGGTCGGTGATGGAGAGCGCGGGCCCGGCCTGCGCGGCCGGGGGAGTGGCGGCGGCGGCGGGAACGGCCGACGCGGCCTGCTGCGGCGAGCCGCCGCAGGCGGTGAGCACGACGACGGCGAGACCGGCGACGGTGATACGCGAGAACATGACAAAGCCCTTCATCCGGCTCAAACCGGAACGATGATGTGGCCCGGCGGCCGCCGCTGCGGGCGCGCACGCCGAGGACACCCCTGGACCAGGGGCGTGACAGGAGAACAGACCGGCCGGACGCGCTCCGCGGAGCGGGTCAGGCGGACGCGGGGACGGCGCGGCCGAAGGGCGGGCCGCGCCGGCCCATCTCATGCCCGAGCAGAACCGGCCGCAGGACCATCGGCTCCCGGACCGGCGCGGCGATCAGCGGCCGGGCGGCCGGGACGACGACGGCGACGACCGCGGCGAACAGCCGGACGGCCAGCCGGCGCAGCACCGCCCAGAGCGCCGCCTCGCCCCGGGCCAGCCACGTCGAGGTCAGCAGGACCGCCCAGGCGTGCATGACCAGCATGCCGGCGTCCGGCACCAGCCCGCCCTGGGCGGCGTGGTGGTGCCCGGCGACCGCCGCCTCCACCGCGTGCGCCGAGGAGAACAGCAGGTGCAGCGCGACCTGCGCGGCCGCCAGCGTCGTCACGATGACCGGCAGCGCCCGTTCCCGCCCCGCCAGCACGTACGCGGGACCGAACGCGACGCCCCAGGCCGGCAGCAGCCAGCCCGCCGCCACCGGGCCGCCTGCCAGCAGGTGGGCCACCAGGCCGAGCAGCAGCGAGACCGCCGCGAAGACGGCGGCCCGCAGCGCACGCAACGCGAAGCCGGCCGGCCCGGAAACAGGTCCGGAAACAGGCCCGGCGGTGGCTGGTGCGGCGATCGACATGGCGCCGTCATCATCCCACGCGACCGCCCCGGTGTCCCCGCCAGGTGAGCACAAGGGATCAGGGCCCGCCGCAGGCGCGGCGCAGCCCGTGGAACCACGACAGGTACTGGTCGTGCACGCCCCGGCCGGCGATCCGCAGCATGGAGTCGTCGGAGTTCTCCAAGGTCGTGAAGTTGGCGCTGCCGGTGTAGACGCGCGGCGTGATGTCGTCGTCGTAGAACCCGTCGATCATCATGATCTTGGTGTGCGTCACCACCGACCGGTCGCCCACCGTGAAGCGGCACGGCGTGACCTGGAGGTACTTGCCGTTCGACGCCCGCTCGGCGAGACGGTCCCTGATGTAGGAGGTGACGCCGGTGCCGTCGTAGTAGACGATGTCGATCCAGCAGTTCTCGCCGCGCAGCCGCAGCAGCTCGTCCACGATCGCCTTGCGGTTGTAGTTGAAGGCGGTCAGCGCCAGGCGGATGTCGGTCTGGCGGGTGACGCCCCCGGCGTCCTTGTAGCTGCACTTGACCAGCTTCAGCACGTTGGCGATCGGGTCGCCGCTGGACGAGCTGCGCGGGAAGAAGTGGGCCTTGTACGCCGTGCCGGTCGGCGTCGTCCAGAAGTAGTCCGGATTCACGGGCTGCATGCGCCGGGCCCGCAGGTCCTTGAAGTACGTGACGTACCCGTCGTAGGTCACGGCGTCGCTGACCGTGAAGCTGTCGTTGTAGGAGTTGTACAGGTACCAGTCCGACAGGTTGGACGAGGTCTGGAACACGACCTTCTGGTACGTGACACCCCCGGCCACCACGCTGGAGAAGGTGGCGAACTTGGCGTGCAGGTAGTCCCTGGCGATGCAGCCCCGGTCGGCGCTCTCGTCCGGGTACTCGCAGCGCACGACCCACGAACGGGCGGTCTCGGTGGTGCCGAGGGCGGCGCCGAGCTGGGCGAAGACGGCGTCGTTGCGGCCGTCGTCCTGGCTGTCGAGCACGACCTGCACGCCGACGCCCCTGGTGTGCGCGGCGGCCAGCTCCGCGGCGACCTCGCTCGACCGGTCGCCGGGGACGAACTGGTGCATCGCGAAGCGGATCTCGCCGCCCGCGGGCACCGCCTTGATGAGCCTGATGAGCTGGTCCATGACGGCCGACTGCCGCTCGCTCGGGCTGTGGGCGACGCCCGAGTCCACGGTCGGGTCGTTGAACACCGGGGCGTCGACGACAGGCGGCCCGCTGACCGCGGCCCCGGCGGGGGCGGCCGGCGTGAGGGCCAGGCATAACGAGAGAATGAGAAGGGTGACTGAGGGTTTCGTGGCTGTCACAGGGACTCCTTCGTCATGGAGGTGACGCCGCCCGGTCATGCGTCCGCCGTGTTGAGATCATGGTGAACGCCTGTCGAGGCCGTTTGTCAAGGAAAGGCTGCCGCACATGAGGATCGTCGTCGTCGGAGGGACCGGTCTCATCGGGTCCCGCCTGGTCCGGCTGCTGACCGCGGCCGGTCATGACGCGGTGCCGCGCTCGCGCGCCACCGGCGTCGACCTGCTCACCGGGCAGGGCCTGCCGGAGGCGCTGGCGGGCGCGGACGTCGTCGTCGACCTGACCAAGCCGCCGGCCTTCGACGACACCTCGCCCGCCTTCTTCCGTGCCACCATGGGCCACCTGCTGGCCGCCGCTGATTCCGCCGGGGTCGGGCACGCGGTCATCCTGTCCATCGTGGGCGCCGACCAAGTGCCCGGCCTGGCCTACTACCGCGCGAAGGTGCTGCAGGAGGACCTGCTCAAGGCGGGCCCGGTGCCCTACTCGATCGTGCGCTCCACGCAGTTCTTCGAGTTCATCGACACGGTGGTGTCCTGGACGTCCGACGAGGACACCGTCCGCCTGCCTCCCACCCTCCTGCAGCCGGTGGCCGGGGACGAGGTCGCCCGGGTGGTCGCCGGCGTCGTCGTGGGGACGCCGCTGCGCGGCACCGTCGACCTCGCGGGCCCCGAGGTGATCCCGCTGGACGAGCTGGGCCGGATCACCCTCGCCGCCCGCGGCGACCACCGCACGGTGGTGACCGACGACGGCGCCGGGCTGTACGCCGCCGCCCAGGGCCGCGCCCTCGTCGCCGGCGAAGGCGCCGTCATCACCGCCACCACCTACGGCGAATGGCTCCGCCGATGACGAAGGACCCGCCCCGGTTCGCCGGGCCGCCCGTCACAGCCAGTCGACGGACTTGGAGACGGCCTTCTTCCAGCCGGCGTACCCGCGCTCGCGCTGCTCCTCGCTCCACGTGGGCTCCCACCGGCGGTCCTCGGCCCAGTGGGAGCGCAGCTCGTCCTGGTCGCGCCAGTAGCCCACCGCCAGCCCGGCCGCGTACGCCGCCCCGAGCGCGGTCGTCTCCGCCACCACCGGCCGGCTCACCGGCACCCCGAGGATGTCGGACTGGAGCTGCATGCACAGGGCGTTCGCGGTCACGCCGCCGTCCACGCGGAGCACGTCCAGCACCACCCCGGAGTCGCGCTGCATGGCCTCGACCACGTCGCGGCTCTGGTAGCAGATGGCCTCCAGCGTGGCCCGCGCGAGATGGGCGGCGGTGTTGAAGCGCGACAGCCCGACGATCGCGCCCCGCGCGTCGGCCCGCCAGTACGGCGCGAACAACCCCGAGAAGGCCGGGACGAAGTACACGCCCCCGTTGTCGGTCACCTGCCGCGCCAGCGTCTCGCTCTGCGCCGCCGTGCTGATGACGTGCAGCTGGTCGCGCAGCCACTGCACGGCCGAGCCGGTGACCGCGATGGAGCCCTCCAGCGCGAAGACGGCCGGCTCGTCGCCGAACTTGTAGGCGACGGTGGTGAGCAGGCCGCTCTCCGAGCGCACCCGCTCGGTGCCGGTGTTGAGCAGCAGGAAGTTGCCGGTGCCGTAGGTGTTCTTGGCCTCGCCGGGCGAGAAGCAGACCTGGCCGACCGTGGCGGCCTGCTGGTCGCCGAGGATCGCGGTGATCGGCACCTCGCCGCCGACCGGGCCGTAGCGGTAGGAGGTGCCGTAGGCGGCGGGGTCGGACGACGGGCGGATCTCCGGCAGCATCGCGCGCGGCACGCCGAAGAACGACAGCAGCTCGTCGTCCCAGTCGAGCGTGTCGAGGTCCATCAGCATGGTGCGGCTGGCGTTGGTCACGTCGGTGATGTGCACGCCGCCCTTGCGCCCGCCGGTCAGGTTCCACAGCGTCCAGGTGTCGGTGGTGCCGAAGGCGGCCTCGCCGCGCTCGGCCGCCTCGCGCACGCCGTCGACGTTCTCCAGGATCCACTGGATCTTGCCGCCCGAGAAGTACGCCTCCGGCCGCAGCCCCGTACGGTCGCGGATGACCTGGCCCCGGCCGTCCCGGTCCAGCGCGGCGGCGATCTCGTCGGTGCGGGTGTCCTGCCAGACGATGGCGTTGTAGTACGGCCGCCCGGTGCGCCGGTCCCACACGACGGTGGTCTCGCGCTGGTTGGTGAGGCCGATCGCCGCGAGGTCGCTGTCCTGCAGCCGGGAGCGCTGGAGCGTCGTCTGGATCACGGCGGCGGTCCTGGTCCAGATCTCGATGGGGTTGTGCTCCACCCAGCCCGCCCTGGGCATGATCTGCTCGTGCTCGAACTGGAACTTGGCGACCTCGGCGCCGTCCCTGTCGAAGATCATGAAGCGGGTGCTCGTCGTGCCCTGGTCCACGGCGCCCACGAAGTCAGGCATGTCGTACTCCCTCAGTCGGACGGCTTGACGGTGTCGCGGTCCTCGTCGCGGGGGAGGTGGCAGGCGATGAGCGCCTGGTAGAGGCCCGCGCCGAGCGCCCCGCCGATCAGCGGACCCACGATGGGCACCCAGAAGTAGAGGTCGCCGTACTGGTCGCGCCAGGCGCCGCGGTAGCCGGTGAGGAAGCTCGCCAGGCGCGGCCCGAAGTCGCGGGCCGGGTTGATGGCGTAGCCGGCGTCGGCGCCGAGCGCCATGCCGATGCCGACGACGAGCAGGCCGATGACGAACGGCCCCATGTTCGCGCCGGGCGCCATGTTGCGGGTGTCGGACAGCGCGAAGATGACGAAGAGCAGCACGGCGGTGCCGATGATCTGGTCGCGCAGCGCGCCCCATTGGCCGACCGGCAGCGTGCCGTTGCCCGGCAGCGTCGAGAACACCAGCTGCGTCTTGAGCGTGTGCCCGGGGTCGACGGCGGTGAGCACCTCGGTGTAGTTCCAGCGGATCAGCAGCGCGCCGGCGAAGGCGCCCGCGGTCTGCGCCACCACGTACGGCAGCACCTTGTGCCACTCGAACCCGCGGAAGAGGGCGAACCCCAGCGTCACCGCCGGGTTGAGGTGCGCGCCCGTGGTGCGGCCGGCGACGTAGACGCCGAGCGCGACGCCGATGCCCCAGGCCCAGGAGATGCTGTCGTGGTCCCCGAGCTCGGCCGCGACCACCTGCGCGACGACGCCCACGCCGAACACGATGAGCACCATCGTCCCGGCGAACTCGGCGATCATCTCGCCGGCCAACCTCCTGCTGCTCAGCGCCACCCCGCCCCCTTCCTGGGTCCCCTTCCCGGCTCCCTTTCCGGCTGAGGTGAGCCTTCCCCCTTCCAGGGAAGGCATACAGTGCGAATGTGATCAGTTACGGAAAGTGAGGACAAGGCGATGGGGATCACCGGGGCGCTCGACGCGCGTGACCGCCAGGAATGCCTCGACCGGCTCCGGGCGCAGACCTTCGACGTCCTGGTGGTGGGCGGTGGGGTGACGGGGGCGGGCGCGGCCCTCGACGCGGCCTCGCGCGGGCTGCGGGTCGCCCTGGTGGAGAGCCGCGACCTCGCGTCCGGCACGTCGAGCCGGTCCAGCAAGCTGATCCACGGCGGGCTGCGCTACCTGGAGCAGTTCGACTTCAAGCTGGTGCGCGAGGCGCTGAAGGAGCGCGACCTGCTGGTCGCGCGGCTGGCCCCGCACCTGGTGCGGCCGGTCACGTTCCTCTACCCCGTGCGCCACCGCATGATCGAGCAGCCGTACGTGGCGGCCGGCCTGACGTTGTACGACGCCCTGGAGGGCGTGCGCCACCCGATGCCCCGGCACCGCAACCTGTCGCCGAAGGCGGCCCGCCGCCTGGTGCCCGGCCTGCGGACCGACGTGCTGAGCGGCGGCGTCATCTACTACGACGCGCAGGTGGACGACGCCCGCCACACCCTCGCCCTGGCCCGCACCGCGGCCGCGCACGGCGCCGCCATCGCCACCCGGACCTCGGTGGTGGCGCTGACCAGGGACGAGTTCGGCGAGCGCGTGGTCGGCGCCCGCGTACGCGACGAGGAGAGCGGCGCGCAGATCGACGTCTCGGCCGACGCCGTGGTGGTGTGCGCGGGCGTGTGGACCGGCCCCGTGACCAGCCTCCCGGGCGGCGCCGAGCCCGCCTTCAAGGTCAGGATGTCGAAGGGCGTGCACATCATGGTGCCCGGCGAGGCCATCGACTCCCAGACCGGCCTGATCATCCGTACGGAGAAGAGCGTGCTGTTCATCATCCCGTGGACCGGGCGCCGCTGGATCGTCGGCACCACCGACACCGACTGGGACGGCGAGCGCGCCGAGCCCGCCGCCACCGGCGAGGACATCGACTACATCCTCCACCACGCCAACGAGGTGCTGGTCAGGCCGTTGACCAGGAGCGACGTCGTCGGCCTCTTCGTCGGGCTGCGCCCGCTCGTGGCCGCCGAGAAGAACGCCCCCACCGCGAGGCTGTCGCGGGAGCACGTGGTGGACGTGCCGGTCCCCGGCCTGGCGGCGATCGCCGGCGGCAAGTACACGACGTACCGGATCATGGCCAGGGACGTGATCGACGTCGCGCTCGAAGGCTACGACGTGCCCGCCTCGGTCACCGACCGGCTGCCGCTGGTCGGCGCGGACGGGCTGCCCGCGCTGGAGGCGTCCGTCGGCCGGCTGGCCGAGGACCACGACCTCGAACCCGAGACCGTGCGCCACCTCGTCCGCCGCTACGGCACGCTCGCCCTGGAGGTGCTCGACCTCCTCGCCCGCGACCGCTCGCTCGCCGAGCCGCTGATCGAGCCCGGTCCGTGGCTGCGGGCCGAGGTCGTCTACGCCGTCACCCACGAGGGCGCGGTGCACGCCGAGGACGTCCTCGCCCGGCGTACCCGGATGCTCATCGAGTCGAGCGAGCTGGCCGAGCGGGCGGCGCCGCGGGTCGCCCGGCTGATGGCCGGGCTGCTTGGCTGGGACGAGCGGCGGGTGGAGGAGGAGACGGCCGCGTGCCTGCGGCTGGTGGAGGCGGAGCGGACCGCCCTGGCCGAGGCCAGGACGGCCGCGGCGGTCACGTTGTGACGGACGGCAGGGGGCGGCGGCCGGTGATGGTCAGCAGGATGTCCTTGGCCGGCAGCTCGACCGGCTCGCCCGTGCCCACCCGTACGTCGGCGTCGGCGCCGCGCAGCTGCACGCCCGTGAGGTCGACGCCGAAGTAGGACAGGTTGCGGGGGTTCGTACCGGCCAGCACGAGGGCGATCCGCTCGACGGGCGGCGCGGGCAGGCCCAGCGGCTCGGTGATGTCGAGGCCGTGGATGGTGTCGTGGGCCAGCGCCCCGCCGTCCCCGCCGCCCGGTGGCCGCCACGGGTGGGTGATGTTCGCGCGCAGGCACGCCAGCAGGTCGGCGTCGGACAGGCGGGCGGTGTCGCCGCGGGCGGCCCGGTCGGCGTAGCGGTCGACGGAGAAACGGGCCGCGACCAGGCCCGCCACGAGCCGGGGCAGGCTGGTGCGGAACGGCGCGGTGAGATGCGCGACGACCTCGCGCACCCGCCAGCCCGAGCACAGCGACGGGCTGCCCCAGCCCTCCGGGGAGAGCTCGGCGAGCAGCCCGGCCAGCCGCTCGCGCTCGGCGTGGACGTGCCGCCTCAGGTCGGCGTCGGTCGGTGACATGGACATGGCCTTCCGGTCGGGTCGTACGTGTCACCTCTTGTACGACCGCCGGCCGTCGGACTCATCGGTCTTCCGGAACGGCGGGCAGGCCGTACGCGGCGAAGCGGTCGCCGTACCCGAGGTAGGTGACGATGTCGCCGATCCGCCCGCCGCGCAGCTCCAGCACCAGCAGCGCGAACGGCCTGAGCGCCCCGCCCGCGTCCGGCCGGTACTGCCCGAGCGTCCAGCACCCGCCGGCCACTCCGCCCGGGACGAGCCGGTCCCCGGCGCAGGCGTCGGCCGCGACCGACAGCACCGCCGCGATGCTCGCCGGCCCGTCCAGCCACCACCGGAACGGCGGCATCCCCGACCGGGCGTCGTCGGCCAGCACGTCCACCAGCCCGCGCACGTCGTGCGTCTCGAAGGCCCGCACGTAGCGGCGCAGCAGGTCGCGCTGGGCCGGGTCGGCCGGCTCCGGCGGGTCGGCCTGGCGCGGCCTGTGCTGCTCCAGCGTCGCCCGCGCGCGCTGCAACGCGCTGTTGGCCGCCGCCACCGACGTCTCCATGACCTCGGCCGCCTCCGCCGCGCTGAACCCGAGGACGTCCCGCAGCACCAGCACGGCCCGCTGACGCGGCGGCAGCCACTGCAGGGCGGCCACGAAGGCCAGGCGCAGCGTCTCGTGCCGCAGCGCGAGGTGCGCGGGATCGTCCGCGTCCGCCGGTCCGAGGCCCGCCGGAGGCTCCACCCACCGGCCGGGCGGCAGGGGAGCGCCGAGGTCGCCGCCGGTCGCGGCCGGCCCCGTGTCCCACGGCAGCGCCCGCCGCTCGGCGCCGCGCAGCATGTCGAGGCAGACGTTCGTGGCGATCCTGTGCACCCACGTGGACAGGGCGGCCCGGCCGGGGTCGTAGCCGCCGATCGCGCGGAACGCCCGCAGCATGGTCTCCTGCACGGCGTCGTCGACCTCGCCGGACGCGCCGAGCAGGCGGTAGCAGTAGCCGGTCAGCGGGCCGCGCAGCGACTCCAGCCGAGCCACCAGGGATGCGGTCTCGTCCTGTACGGTCACCCTCCCATCATGGCAAGGGCTCAGGACGGGCGGGGCGCGCGCAGGTGCCGGCGCCGGGCCAGCTCCTCCTCCTCGACCAGGACGAGCATCGGCCGGTCCGGCTCGCACAGCATGGTGACGGTGAAGCGGACCGGGACGTCGTCACGGGCGTTGCCGTCCTGGTAGTGGATGACGTCGCCGCCCGGCTCCCAGAACGCCTCGCCGGCCCGGAGGACGCGCTCCGGATCACCCTCCAGCTCGAACCGCATCTCGCCCTCGATGACGTAGCCGAAGGCGGGGCCGGAGTGGCGGTGCGGCGGCGTGCCGGGGGAGCCGGGCGGGTGCTCGACGACGACCGTCATCGCGTGCGCTCCCGCCGGGATGAACGGCGGCTGCACCTCCTGCACCACCGTGAGCGCCTTCTGCCACGCGGCGGGCTCTCGGGCGAGCCAGTCGCGGTAGCCGAGCCGGCCGAGGCGCGCGCCGCCGCCCGGCACCAGCGTGCGCTCGCCCGGCACGCTGCCGAAGTAGCGGGCCCGCTCGTCGGTGACGACCCGGCGCCGGTCGCCCCAGGCGGTCAGCGCCTCGCGGAAGAACTCGTCCATCCGGTACTGGTCCGGCCCGCCCACCTCGACCCGGCCGTTCAGCGGCGCGTCCACGGCGGCGCGGGCGACCGCGTCGGCCACGTCGTCGGCCGCGATCGGCTGGAAGCGCACCGGCGCGACGTGCACCTCGCCGTCCACGGTCGCCTCGTCGGCGATGGCCCGCGCGAACTCGAAGAACTGCGTCGCGTGCACCAGCGAGTACGGGATGCCCGACTTCTCGATCAGCCGCTCCTGGGCGATCTTCGCCGCGAAGTAGCCGTTGTCCGGCATCCGCTCGGTGCCCACCACCGACAGCGCGACGTGGTGACCCACGCCCGCCGCCGCCTCGGCCGCGAGCAGGTTGCGGGTGGAGGTCTCGAAGAACTCCATGACCTCCGCCCGCTCGAACGACGGCGAGTTGGAGACGTCCACCACCACCTGAGCGCCGGACAGCGCCTGCTCCAGCCCCTCGCCGGTCAGGGCGTTGACGCCGGTTCTCGGCGACGCGGCCACCGCCTCGTGCCCCTCCCGGGTGAGTCTTTCCACCACCTTCGAGCCGATCAGGCCGGTGCCGCCGATGACCACGATCTTCATGGGTACGCTCCTGTCCGTGCCCACGCGGAGGGCACTGGCCGGTCTCATACCCGCTGAGCTGCGGGAACGTCAGTCCGTGTCGTGGTAGACCGTGGGGCCGACCGCGTTGAACGCCGCCTTGGAGGCGTCCTTGAGCCAGGGGCGCACCTTGGTGGAGTTCGCGCGGTTGGTGTAGATGGCCATGGTGTGCAGCAGGTAGCGGTGGGTGTAGCCGACCCAGCCCCACGTCTGGGCGTTGTTCCAGTAGGTGGTGTGGCAGAGGCCGGAGCCGGGGCCCTTCTTGGGGCACACGATGCCCCAGTCGTCGGCGTAGGCGTCCTCCAGCCGCCCGTACGCGGTGGCGGCCCGCTCGTCGCTCTTCAGCGGCACCACCCACACGGACACCATGATCCGCTTGTTCGCCGGCGCGCCCGGGTTGACGTACGCACCCTTGATCATCTTGGTGCACTTCGCCTTGCGCAGCGCGGAGCGGACGTTGCTGTCGGGGTAGGCGTCCGGGCACTTGGACACGCCGCCCGCCCGGAGGGTGTAGCGCACGCCCTTGGCGGTCCTGAAGGACTGCGGCAGCAGCGCCGACGGAGTGAGGGGCGTCGGGTCGGTGCTCTGGAGGTCGAGGTCGGCGAGGCGGAACGGCTCCTCGGTGGGCTCTCGGGTGGCTTCCTGGGTGGGCGCCTCCGTGGACGGGGGGCTGGGGGAGGGCGGAGGGCTGGAGGGGAAGGTGGGCGGCTCCGCGAGCACGGGCGGGCTGCCGGAGGACGTCACGTCCACGCCCGCCGCGTCCCCCGGACCCTCCAGCGTCACGAGCAGGGACCTTCCCGCCAGCAGGGCGACCAGGACGAGCGCCAGCCCGATCACCGCCGCGCCCGCGCCGATCGCGATCATCTTCGGCATGGTGACGACGAACCCGGGACGCCCCTGCGGAGGCGGCGGCACCGGACCCGGCGGACCGGGCGGGGGTGGGGGAGGGGGCGGCGGGGGAAGAGGGGGCACGGCCGAGGCCGACCCCGCCGCCTCCCGTAACGCCGCCGCCCACTGCTCCGGCCCCGGCCGCAGCGCGGGATCCCCCTGGAGCCCCGCCGCGGCGAGATCGGCCAGCGCCGGGCTGACCGCCGCCAGCCGGCCGGGATCGGCGGAGGTCTGGTCGCGGGCGAACATCCGCACCACCAGCAGCGCGAGCTTGTACGCGTCGCCGCCCGGCGTGCCCTTCTCCTCGCCCTCGGGGAGCCGCCAGTCGGGCGTCTCCACCTGCGGCATCGCCTCGGCGCCGGCCAGCCGCATCGCGTCGCAGTCGATGAGGAAGCACTCCGGCGGCGCGTCGGCGGAGAACAGCAGGTTCTTGGGCGACAGGTCGCCGACGACGATGTCCATCGCGTGCAGGCGGGCCAGCGTGCCGGCCAGGTCGGCCATGAGCAGCAGGCGGTCCCGGTCGCTGATCCTGAGGCCGATGCCGGCGACGTACGCGTCGGCGTTGAGCAGGAACTCCAGCGTCGCCGGCCGCCGCTCGCTGCCCGACAGGGTCCGCAGGTCGAAGAAGTACCTCTGGGGCACCGCCCGCATGAGGAACCCGCTGACCGCGCCGCCGGTCTCCACGAGCTCGGCGGGCCAGGCCGTCTTGTCGCACAGCCAGGCGGCGTCCCATCCCGGCAGCCGTCCGATGAGGTCGGTCATGGCGGCGAGCGCGGCGGTGTCGAGGCTCTCCAGGACGCCGGGGTCGTACTCCTTGTAGGCGACGTCCCATTGGCCGTTGATGCGGCGGTTGAGCACCTCGTGCACGGTGCCCTGGCCGCCCTGGCCGAGGCGGCGGCCGAGGGTGAGCGTGTCGCGGTCGGTCCGGTTCATCGGGGGGCCTCGCTTCGCGGCCAGAGTGCCAGCAGCGTCCGGTCGTCGTCGAACGTCTCCCGGGAGAAGTCCAGCAGGTGGGCCAGCCACAGCGGGGGCGGCGGCACGGCCAGGTGCTCGGCGAACAGCGCGCCCACCTGCCCGTCGCCGTCGCCGAGCGGGTCGCCGAACCCGTCGGTGCCGACCAGCAGCACCTGGCCGGGCGCGAGCCGGCCCGACCAGCGCTCCAGCGGCTCGGGCACCCGGGGCAGAGCGGCCACCGACGTGGGGACCAGGTCCCCGTCCGCCTTGGCGGGGAACAGGGGCCGGTAGCGGGCGCGGGCCGGGTCGAGCGTCCAGGCGGCCGAGTCGCCGATCCGGAACAGGGAGACCTCCGCGCCGTGCCCACCGGGCCGGGCCACGCCCGCCACGAGGGTGGTGGCGACCAGCTCCTCGACCTGCTCGGGGCCGGGTTCACGGCGCAGGAGGGCGGCGGCCTGCCGGTGCAGCGTCTCGGCGGCGTGCCTGGCGACGCCGTGGAAGTCGGGCGAGAAGCCGGTGCCGCCCTCGTCGAGCTGCGCGTGCAGCGCCCAGACCGCCGCCCGGCAGGCCTCGGCCGCGCCGATCGTCGCGGCGCTCGCGCTGGACAGCCCGTCGGCGACGGCGAACACCACGACGCCGCTCTCCTCGTGCAGCACGGCGCAGGTGGCGTCCTGCCGGGGCTGGCGGTAGTAGCGGTGCCGCTCGCCGCGTACGGAGGCCGACCTGAGCGTCAGGCCGGGGGCGGACCAGCCGTCGCACTCGGCGTCGGGGCAGGTGCCGCCCGACAGACGCGGGGGCGTCGGCTCGAAGCGCGGGCCGGGCACGTCGATGACGACGCGGTTCCAGGGCCGCGTCCCCTCGGCCTGCCGCTGTGGGCGGTGCACGTACCGGACCTCCCTGACTCGTGCCGTGACCCGAGCTGCCGTCAGACCTCGTCGATCGCCAGCCGGAACTGCTCCGGCCGGGTCACCACGAGCTGCGGCTCGCCGCCGGCCAGGGCCCGCCCGGAGGCGACCAGGCTCGCCGTCAGCGCGTGGAAGAACTCCGCGATCGCCGTGCCGATGTCGGCGCTGGGCAGCGCGACGAAGGCGAACTCCCTGCGGGTGGCCACCTGCAGCATCGTGTCGGCGCGCGCCGAGCCGACGCCGCAGGCGATGATGTTGGGCGCGAACGGCGTGGCCTCGCGGTCGACGAGCCTGCGGTGCGGCTCCTGCCAGTGCCGGCCGTCGGTGGGCTGGCCGTCGCTCAGGAAGAACGCCACCGGGCGGTGCACCTTGTAGCCCTCGTTCTTGAGCCACTGGATGTCGTGCGGGATGCGCCGCGCGAGGTCGGCGAAGGCCGCGCCGTAGTTGGTCGCCCCGCGTACGGCGAGCACGGGCAGCCGTTCGACCGTCCGCATGTCGCTGAGGCCCTGGCGCAGTTGCACGTCGTCGGAGAAGCCGAGGATGGCCAGCCGCACCTTCGCCGCGATCATCGGCTCCGCGCGCAGCCCGTTGCACAGGGACGCGAGCCCCGCCGACAGGGCCTGATGGTGCGGCCCCATGGAGGCGGACTCGTCGGCCACCACATAGGCGGGCAGTAACACGCCCCTCGTCTCGGCCACCCGGCCTTCACCGCCCTCCACACATTTCTGTCAACCGCGACACTAGCGCCCGAACCATGAAGATCAAAGATCCGGAGGGCGACACTCGCGTCCAAAAGGGGCGTCAGCCGGACAGGGTCTCGCGCAGCCAGTCGCGTTCGGCGCGGCTGGTGGCGCGCGCGACGACGAGCATGCCGCGCCGGTACGGGTCGGCCAGGTCGCGGGCGGCGAGGGGCCGGTCGCCGTCGTAGAAGAAGCCGGCGGGCCGCTCCAGGAACTCCAGCCGCCGGCGCAGCACGGCGTGCTGGTCGGCCACGTCCGGCAGCAGCGACAGGAACGCGAGGATCGTGAAGAACCTGGTGCTGTCGGTGATGTCGTGCTCCGCCGGGTCGCGCAGCCGCCGCAGCAGGTCGGCGCGGCCCTCCCCGGTCAGGCTGAGCGTCTGGCGCTGCGCGGCGGAGGCGCCCGGCTCGGCGCGCCGCTCCAGGAGGCCGGCCCGCGCCAGCCGGTTGATCGCCGGGTAGAGGCTGCCGTCGCTGACCGGGCGGGCGTGGCCGGACAAGGCCGCGACCCGGCGGCGCAGCTCGTAGCCGTGCAGCGGGCCTTCCGCCAGGAATCCCAGGATCGCCAGTTCGAGCATGGTGTTATCCTGCCACATCGAATCGACATACCTCGAATCGATGTAGGAGGGGTGATGGGGGAGTACACCGAGGAGTGGGTGACGGCGCGGGCCAGGGACGCCTACGAGCGCGGGCGGGCCACGTTCGAGCTGCGCGCCGAGCGGGCGGCGCTGCTGGTCGTCGACATGCAGGACGAGTTCGTCCGGCCGGGGTGGAGCCCGTACTGGGTGCCGGCCGCCACCCGGATGGCCCCGCGGCTGCGCGGGCTCGCCGACCGGTGCAGGGAGGCGGGGGCGCCGGTGATCTGGACCATCTTCGACGACACCCACCTCGGCCTGGACCGGCCCCGCGCGCTGGCGTACCTGCCGCACGGCGACACCGGCTGGCGCAGGCCCGGCCCGGCGACGGTCTGGGACGCCATGGGCCGCCGGGACGGCGAGGTGCTCATCCGCAAGCCGTCCTACGGCGCCTTCTACGACACCCCGCTCGACACGATCCTGCGCAACCTCGGCCGCGACACCGTCATCGTCACCGGCACGCTGACCAACTACTGCTGCGGCACGACGGCGCGGCAGGCGTACGAGCGGGGCTACCGGGTCGTGTTCGGCGCGGACGTCACGGCCACCGACGACGAGACCCGGCAGGAGCCGGAGCTCGCCGTCCTGCGCAAGGGCTTCGCGCTGGTGCTGACGGCCGCCGAGATCGAGGCCCGCCTGACCGCCAGGACGGCCTCCCCCGCCGCCCGGGGATGACGGGCCCTGCCGGGCGGGCGGGTCAGTGGGGGAGCCGGCGATGACTGCCCTGGCGGGCGGGTCTGCGGGGCGGGTCAGCGGGGCGGGCGGGCGGGCGGGTGGGTCAGTGGGGCGGGCCGGCGGTGATGGTGGCGCGGGCGTCGGCGACGCCGCCACGCCACCAGCCCATCGCCTCCACCCACCACGTCATGCCCGCCTCGGCGTACGCCTCCACGAGCCCGTCCGCGGCCCGGCCCTCCAGCGCGATGTCGAACCCGTCCAGCGAGCCCCGCTGCTCGCCCAGGAAGTCCACCACGCGGGCGAACTCCGCGGCCGGCACCGGCCCCCGTTCCTGCCCGTAGTCACGGAAGGTCGGCATCGCCCCGTCCCACCGGACCGCCCGCCGGAACCCGGCACGGACCGGCCACCGACCCGGGCACCAGACGGGGATCCGCGGCCGCTGCACCGGAGCCGGCGGCAGCTCCGCCCAGAGCCGGGTCAGGTCCGCCAGGCCCTCGTCCAGCCGGGCGGCGCGCACCTTCAAATCGGGGTCCTCGCCGAACTCCGCGTACTCGGCGTCCATCGAGCCGAGGCCGGCGCCGACGACCAGCCGCCCACCGGACAGCAGGTCCAGCGTCGCGGTCTCCTTCGCCACCGTCTGCACCCGCCGCCGGGGCAGCGCCGTCATCAGCACGCCGATCCGGACCCGCCGGGTGCGCGCGGCGATCGCCGACAGCACCACCGTCGGGTTCACGACCGGCCACTCCCGATCGTGGTAGAGCAGGTGGTCCCACAGGAACACCCCGTCCCAGCCGTGCTCCTCGGCCGCCACGCCCAGCTCCGTCAGCACCTGAGGGTCGCCGAACTCGCCGACGTTCGGCAGCCCGACCGCGTATTTCACCATGCGCCCCAGGCTATGCGGGTGACCCTCCGGGCGCGGAGCCGTCGTCCAGGTCGAGCACCGCCTCGGCCACCGTGGCGAACAGCGCCAGCCGGCCGCGCAGCCCCGGCCTGGTGAGCGCGCGCAGCGTGCCGCCCCGCGCGCCGGCCACCGCCATCCGCCCGCCCCGCTCGCGCACCGCGTCCGCCAGGCTCACCAGCATCTCGTAGCCGTGGTCGTCGAGGTCCTCCAGCCGGCTCGCCTCCAGGATCAGCCGGGGGCCGACGCCGGGCAGGAGCTTCAGCTCCCGCTCGATCCCCGCCGCCGTGGCCGCGTCGAGGCGCTCGCTCAGCACGACCGCCGCCCAGCTCCGGCCGTAGTCCGGAACTCCCTCGTGCGCGGCCACGGTCGGGCTCCTCCGTCTCCTCGCGGTCGCGCTTCCCCTTCCCCGTTTTCCGGTCAATGCTCGTCCGGCGCGGTGACGGTGTAACGACGCAGCTCCGGCACCGCCCGGACGACCACGGCCACGGTCAGCGCCGTGAGCAGCCCGCCTGCGACGATCGCGGTACGCGGGCCGAGCGCCGAGGCGGCCGCGCCGTGCAGCAGGTTCGCCAGCTGCGGGCCGCCGAACAGGACGACGGTGAGCGATCCCTGGATCCGTCCGCGCACCGCGTCGCGGGCGTGCGCCTGCGTGATCGCGTTGCGGTAGGTGCTCAGCACGAAGTTGACCGCGCCGCCGGCGACGAGCGCCGCCAGCGCGAGCCACAGCCACGGGGCCGCTCCGAGCGCCACGACGGTGAGAGCCCACGCCGCCGCGGCCGCCGCCATGAGAGCGCCGTGGCGGCGGGCCCGGGTGAACGTGCCCGACAGCAGGCCGGCCGCGAGGACCCCGGCCGGATAGGCGGCGTAGAGCAGCCCCAGCTCCGGGCCGCCGCCCGTCGGCCCGCCGAAGGTGTGCTGGGCCAGCTCGGGGAACAGCGCCGTCGGCATGCCGAGCACCATCGCCGCCAGGTCCACCGCCAGCACCGCCACCAGCAGCCGGCTGCCCGCCAGGTAGCGAAGCCCGGCGAGCACGAGCCCGCCCGCCGTCCGTCGCCCGCCGGCCCCGGGACCGGCCGAGCCGGCAGGGGCGGCCGAGTCGGCAGGGGCGGTCGGATCGGCAGGGGCGGCAGGCTCGGCCGGGTCGGTAGGGCCGGCTGGGTGGCTAGGGCCGGCTGGGTCGGGGTTGGGAGGCAGTGGCGGCAGCCGGAGCACGGCCCACACCACGGACAGCAGCGCGACGGCGTCCAGCAGGTACAACGTCGCCACCCCGGTCACCGGAACGAGCACACCGGCCAGCACCGGCCCCAGGATCGACCCGGCGTAGCGGGTCAGGGACGTCAGGCTGCTCGCCGCCGCCAGCAACTCGGCCGGCACGAGCCTGGGCACCACCGCGCCCATCGTGGTCATGATCGCGCCGAGGCTCAGCCCCTGGCAGGCGACCAGCGCCAGCAGGAGGGGGACGGAGCGCCCGCCGAACGCGGCGTGCGCCCACAGGGCCGCGTACGTGAGCGCCAGGCCCACTTGCGCGCCCAGCAGCACCGTGCGCCGGTCCGCCACGTCGGCCAGGGCGCCGATCCAGAGCGCCGCCACGACCAGTGCGCCGAACGACACCGCCCCCGCCGCGCCCACGGCCGCCGACGTGCCGGCGACGGCGAAGAGCTGCGCCGGCACCGCCACCACGCTGAAGGAGCCACCCACCGCGCAGACCGCCGAGGCGGCCCACAGCCGCCGATAGGCCACGACCGCAAGCGGCCGCCGATCAACCGTGTACGCACCAAGCGCCCGCACCCGCCCGGCCTCCCGCCCGCGCTCCCGCCTGGTTTCCCGTCCGCCCGCCGATCCGGGCTCCCGCCCGGCCTCCCGTCCGATCGCCCGCCCGGCCGCCCGCTCGACCTCCGACCAGGGCGTTCATGGGGCCGTCACCTGCCCTCGTGCTCATCGGCCGTCGCCTGCCGGGCCTCCAGGCCGACCACGTCGGCGACGACGCAGGCGATGTTGTCGGGAGCGCCGGCGGCGTAGGCCCGCGCGATGAGCTCGTCGAGCGCCTCCTCCGGCCCGCCCGGCCCGGTCAGCGCCTCGCGCAGCGAGTGGTCGGGCACCACAGCGGACAACCCGTCGGAGCACAGCAGGTAACGGTCGCCGGCCGCGGCCCCGTGCAGCGACAGCTCGGGCAGGGCGCCGCCCGCGCCGGTCAGCGCCCTCGCGAGCAGCGAGCGCTGCGGGTGCGAGGCCGCCTCCTCCACGGTCAGCCGGCCCTCGTCGACCAGAGCCTGGACGTAGGTGTGGTCATGGGTGATCCGGAACAGCTCGCCGTCCCGCACCAGGTACGCCCGGGTGTCGCCGATGTGCACCAGCGCCAGCCGGGACCCCGCCCACCACAGCGCCGTGAGGGTGGTGACCGCCTCCTCGCCCGTCTCCGCCGAG
The DNA here is from genome assembly GCF_057536035.1 of Nonomuraea sp. B208. Classification (NCBI taxonomy): domain Bacteria; kingdom Bacillati; phylum Actinomycetota; class Actinomycetes; order Streptosporangiales; family Streptosporangiaceae; genus Nonomuraea; species Nonomuraea sp. B208. The sequence continues at coordinate 24,455 of NZ_BAAJOU010000035.1, read as the reverse complement.
GCGGCGATCTCCCCGATGGCGCGCTCGGCCGCGCCGACCGCGTCCGAGAGCGCGCCGAGCAGGTCGCCGGCCGGCACGGCCAGGGTCTCCAGTGGTTTCAGCGCGTCGATGGCCGCCGCGCTCGCGAGGTCCCCGCCGGGGCCCCGCACCCCGTCGGCCACGGCCAGCAGCCGCGGGCCGGCGTAGGCGGCGTCCTCGTTGCTCGTACGCACCAGTCCCGATTCGGTACGGGCGGCGTAACGGAGCCCGAGCAGGCTCGCCGTCTCGTCCACCGTGCTTCCCCTCCCCGACAGGTAGTCGACGAGGAAGGTGGCCAGTTCACCGCGGGCGGCGGTGTCGGCCAGCACCTGCTCCCAGTAGCGGGCGATCTCGCCGGCCGCCGCGGGCGGGGGCAGGTCGCACACGCGCCGGATGCGTGCCAGCGGCATGCCCAGGCGGCGCAGCCAGGCGATCAGCCGGGCCCGTTCCAGCTGCGCCGGGTCGTAGAACCGGTATCCGGACTCGCCGTCCACCGCCGCCGGTCGCAGCAGCCCGAGCCGGTCGTACAGCCGCAGCGCCTTCGGCGACAGCCGGGCGGCGCGGGCGAAGGCCCCGATGGTCAGCAGCGGCACCGCTCCTCCTCGTCCCCGGCCGCCGTGGCCGGTGCCGACGATGCTGCCGTCTGTCCCAAGGGGAAGGTCAAGCGGGCCGGGTGGCGGGCTGGAAGGCGAAGGAGACGGCCTCCATGAGGGGCTTGTGCTTGGTCTTCTGGACGGCGGCGATGCGCCACTGGCCGCCGGCCTGGCGGACGAGGGTGTAGGTGGCGAGCTTGCCGAGCTTCTTCGGGGTGCCCTTGGCGACCTCGCCGCGGGTGACCACGACGGCGGTGTCGCCGTACTGACGGAAGTCGACGATCTCGATGGTCAGGCGGGTGCCCTTGAGGAAGCTGTCGAACAGGGCCTGGTGGGCCCGGCCGATCTCGGCGCCGCCCTGGTAGACGGTGCCGGCGAAGGTGACGTCGGTGGCGTCGTCGGTGAAGCAGGCGCCGTAGGCCGCGCCGTCGCCGGCGTTCCAGGCGTCCTGGCTGCGCCGCAGTACGGCGGTGACGGCGGCGAGGTCGGGGGAAGTGGTGGTGCCGGTCATGGTGAGCCCCTATCGTAGTGCCTGCAGAGGAGAAGTTTCTTCTCTGAAGATTTATCTTCTCTGAGGAAGAGAATAGGGAGTGGAGGACCGGGTGTCAACGACAGGTGCACAGGCGGAGGCGAGCCGGCGCTACCGGCGCTATCTCAGCGCGGTGATGCTGCACGGCCAGGCCGGCGCCAAGGCGTGCGACCTCGGCGCCACCGACCTGTACGCGCTCAACGTCCTCGAACTGGCCGGCGCGATGACCCCGGGCGAGCTGGGCGCCCGCACCGGGCTGACCACCGGGCCGACCACGCGCCTCATCGACCGGCTGGAGCAGGCCGGCTACGTCCGCCGCGTCCCCGCCCCCGACGACCGCCGCAAGGTGATCGTCGAGCCGGCGGGCCGGCCCGCCGGGCTCGACCAGGTCCTGGCGCCCGCCCGGCGGAAGGTCGGCGAGATCCTGGCCGGCTACTCGCCGGAGCAGCTGGAGATCCTGTACGACTACTTCGACCGGGCCGCCGCCGCCTACCAGGAGGCCGCCGAGGTGCTGCGCTCCGGCTCCTGACCGGCGCGGGGATCAGGGAGTGACGCGGAACGTCGCGTCCTCCCGGTCCGTCGCGGTGCTGACCGGGTCGATGCGCAGCAGGTAGTTGAAGTGCCGCAGGTAGCGGTCGGGGTAGTTGGCCGAGCGGAACGACGACCAGGCCGAGTCGGCGAGCCCCGCGACCCGGTAGAAGGTGGCGTCGGAGCGGAAGGCGGCGGTGCCGTCGTTCGCGTCCAGCCGGATCACGTAGTCGTAGTGCCGCAGGTAGCGACCCGGATAGTTGACCGACTCGAACGACACCCCGGCCGAGTCGGACAGGCCGGGCACCATCCGCCAGAGCTGGTCCTGGTACGGGTCGAAGGGATAGGCGTCCAGCCGTCCCGCGTAGTCGTAGTGGCGGACGTAGCGGTCGGGGAAGTTCGACGACTTCAGCCGCGTCCAGCTCGGCAGCCCCCAGCGGGAGACGAGGGCGTTGTACTCGGTGGCGCTGATCCCGGCGATGGAGCCGTGCTTGGCGTTCAGCGGCGGGGTGTAGGCGCGCTGGTTCAGCGCGGTCCAGGAGTTGCCGCCGACGTTCGAGGTGGACCAGGCGTAGTAGTCGTTGTTGACCGGGCTGAAGGAGTCGCCCCACAGCCGCCAGCCGCTGCCGTCGTTGTTCTTGACGAGCAGCGGGGCCTCGATGGCGTTGCCCTGGCGCAGGCCGCTCGTGTACGTGGTGTAGCTGTTGGCGGCGCCGGTGCTGGAGCGGGCGCCGTACAGCAGGCCGTTGGAGAGGTTCTTGTAGTACAGGTAGAAGGTCGAGCCGTCCACGACGATGTCGCCGTCCAGCACGGGGAAGCCGGGGCTGAAGTAGACCTGGTTGGCGGTGACGGTGCGGAAGTCGGTCGTGTAGTTGACCATGAAGACGTCGGTGCTGCCGTTGTTCGCCGAGTAGACGATGCCGTACTGGCCTCGGGAGGCGTCCCAGAAGGCGGTCGGGGCCCAGGTGTGGGTGTTCAGGTTGTGCATCCTGATCCGGCGGTAGCCGGTGAAGGAGGTCAGGTCGGTGGAGTCCCACACGTGCAGATACTGGTTGTTCTGCCCGAAATCGGTGCCGTTGAGGTCGGTGGCGAGGACGACGAACGTGCCGTCCTGCTTGCGCAGGATGAACGGGTCGCGCAGGCCGAGGGTGCCGGCGGTCGGGGTGACCACGGGGTTGTTCTGGTTGAGCGGGGTCCAGTTGAGCCCGTCCTGGCTCACGGCGAGGTGCAGGCCGTAGTTGGCGCCGTTCATGTTCGGGGACTCGGTGAAGTAGGCGAAGACGTAGGCGGTGTTCGCGGCGGAGGCGGGGGAGACGCCGACGCCGAGCGCCGCGCATAAGGCGGCGAGCAGGATGAGTGCTCTTCTGCGGTACATCGCGGTACGGCCCTTCCTGTCGGGGGGTGGCGGATGTTAGCGCTAACACTGCTGGGCTGGGCTCGCGATAACAGCCGAGCGAAGGGGATTGTGCACGAGTGTCAACGTGAACATCACCGGCAGTCAAGGCCCTGGACGCCGTGGGCCCGGGGTCAGGCGGGTGCGGCGGCGCGCTCGTGCTGCTCGAGGGCGTCGTCGGCGCGGGCGCCGGACAGGATGGCGTCGAGCAGCCCGGGGTAGCGGGCGTCCAGGTCGTCGCGCCGCAGGACCAGCAGGTTCTCCCGGCCGGAGGGCCGCTGCCAGATGACGCCGCTGTCGCGCAGCACCCGCCAGTGGTGGGTCATGGTCGACTTGGCGGTGATGCCCAGCCGGTGGAGGACGCTGGTGCAGTTGTGCTCGCCGCCGGCGTCGAGCACTCGCACGACCTCCAGGCGCACGGAGTTCCCCAGCGCCGACAGCACGTCTTCGATCCGGATCTGGTCGCGGTCGGGGTGGCGGAAGGTCATGGTCCCACTGTACTGCGATCGTCGAACGGTGTGGCATAGTTCGACTGTACGTAGGTACTCGTACATTCGTTTCCTGCTTCCCCCGTGAAGGGCGTTCCATGTCGACACCATCCGTGCCGCGACTCGGCTGGACCCTGGCGCTCCTCGCCCTGGCCCAGCTCATCTACGCGCTCGACCTCAACATCGTGTTCGTCGCGCTTCCCCAGATCGGCGCCGACCTGGGCTTCCCCGGCCAGACCCAGCAACTCGTGGTCAGCGCGTACGTCGTCTTCGCCGGCGGCTTCCTGCTGTTCGGCGGCCGGGCGGCCGACCTGCTCGGCCGCCGCCGCATCTTCGTGCTCGCCCTGACCCTGTACGCGGTCTCCTCGCTGGCCGGCGGGCTGGCGACGACCCCGGCCGTCATCATCGTGGCCCGCGCGATCCAGGGCATCGGCGGCGCGCTGCTCCTGCCGTCCACGCTGGCGCTGCTGAACAGCCTGTTCGCCGAGGGCCCGCAGCGCAACCGCGCGCTCGCCGTCTGGGGCGGCGCGGGCGCGAGCGGCCTGACGATCGGCGCGCTGCTCGGCGGCCTGCTCACCGAGCACTTCGGCTGGCCGGCCGTGTTCTTCGTCAACGTCCCCCTCGCCGGGATCGTCGCCCTCGCCGCCCTCGCCGTCATTCCGCGCGACCCGGCCGGGCGCGAGCGGCGCCGGTTCGACATGCCGGGCGCGCTCACCGTCACGGGCGGCTCGACGTTGCTGGTGTTCGCGCTGGTCGAAGGGCCCGAGATGGGCTGGGGCAGCCCGCTCGTGGCCGGGGCGTTCGTGCTGGCCGCCGTCCTGCTGGTGATCTTCGCGCTGGTCGAGGCCCGCAGCGCCGACCCGCTCATGCCCTTCCGGCTGTTCCGCAACCGCAGCCTGACCGTCGGCATGCTGGTGACCTTCATCTACATGGCCACCTTCGGCGTGCTGCCGTACTTCCTGACCGTGCTCATGCAGAGCGTCCACGGCTACAGCGCCCTGCAGACCGGGCTCGCCTTCCTCATCCCGTCGCTCGCCATCGCCGCCGGCACCCAGGCCGGCGAACGCCTCGCCACCCGGTTCGGCAACCGCGCCACGCTGCTGACCGGCTTCGCCGTCGGCGTCGTCGGCACCGCCGTGCTCGCGCTCGGCTTCGACGCCGGCGCCGGGTACGGCCTGCTCGTCCCCGGTCTCGTCGTCTCCGGCGTCGGCCAGGGCATCGTCTGGACCGCCATGTGGATCGCCGCCGCCACCGGCACCCCGGCCCACGAGCAGGGCGTGGCCAACGGCATCGCCTCGACCGCGCTCAACATCGGCAACGCGATCGGCCTGGCCGTCTTCACGTTCATCGCCGATCTCGGCACCGAGGGCAAGGCCGGAGAGGCCCTGCGCGCGGCCATGGCCGACGGCGAGTTCCTGGTCGTGCTGCTGACGGCGGCGGCGATGATCGCCGGGCTCCTCGTCACGCTCGCGCTGCCCCGCCCGCGCCGCGACGCGCCCGGGGCGGCCCGGCCCGACCCGTCGCCCGCGGCGGCCGGCTGAGCTCATGCGTCCGGTTCCAGGCGCCCCGTCACGGTGACGAAGGAGCGGGCGGGCAGGTGGACCCGCAGGCCGGCGCGCGTGGCGGTGACCTCGTGCGGACGGGGCGCGACGGCCTCGGGCGCGTCCGGGGTGTTGTGGTCCTGGAGCCTGCCCGCGGTGAGGATCCGGGCGCTCACCTCCGTCAGCGCGCCGCCGCGCAGGTCCAGCTCGACCTCGGCCGGCTCGTCGGCGTCCAGGTTGGACAGGGAGAACAGCGCCCGGCCGTCCTTGCGGCTGGCCGACATCGAGACCGTGGCGAGCCGCGCGTCGCCGACCGCGCGCTCGGGCGTGCCGGCGGGCAGGTCCACGCGCAGCGAGGTGGCGTCCTGGTGGCCCTTGTTCATCTCGAAGACGTGGTACGTCGGCGTCAGGACGAGCGCCCCGCTGTCCGGATCGGTGAGGATCATGGCCTGGAGCACGTTGACGGTCTGGGCGATGTTGGCCATGACCAGGCGGCCGGCGTGCCGGTGGAAGACGTCGAAGTGCACGCTCGCCACGAGCGCGTCGCGCAGGGTGTTCTGCTGGTAGAGGAAGCCGGGGTTCGTGCCCGGCTCGACGTTCCACCAGGTGCCCCACTCGTCGAGCACCAGGCCGACGTTTCTGCCGGGGTCGTAGCAGTCCATGACGTTGGAGTGGCCGGTGATCAGCTCGTCCACGCGGGCGGCCTGGACCATCGTGCGGTAGTGGTCGTCGGTGTCGAAGACGGTGGCCGCGCCCTTGTCCTGCCAGGTGCCCGGGATCGTGTAGTAGTGGAACGACAGCGCCTGCATGAACGGCGCGGGCCGGTAGGCGCAGCCCAGGTCGCCGAGCTGCTTCATCAGGGTCTCGGTCCAGGCGTAGTCGGCGGCGTTGGCGCCCGCGGCGATGCGGTAGAGCGTGTTGCCGTCGTGGTCGCGGCAGTAGGTGCCGAAGCGGCGGGCCTCGGCGGCGTACTGCTCGGCGCGCATGTGGCCGCCGCAGCCCCATGCCTCGTTGCCGAGCCCCCAGAAGCGCACGCGCCAGGGCCGCTCGCGGCCGTTGGCCTTGCGCAGCCGGACCATGGGGGAGTCGCCGTCGCGGGTGAGGTACTCCACCCAGTCGCTCATCTCCCTGACCGTGCCGGAGCCGACGTTGCCGCTGATGTACGGCTCCGCGCCGAGCAGCTCGCACAGCTCCATGAACTCGTGCGTGCCGAAGTGGTTGTTCTCCTCGACGTTGCCCCAGTGGGTGTTGACCATCGAGGGGCGCCGCTCCTTCGGGCCGACGCCGTCCATCCAGTGGTACTCGTCGGCGAAGCAGCCGCCCGGCCAGCGCAGGTTGGGGATGTCGAGGGCGCGCAGCGCCGCCACGACGTCGAGGCGGATGCCGCCGGCGTTGGGCAGGTCGCTGTCCTCGCCCACGTAGAAGCCGCCGTAGATGCAGCGGCCCAGGTGTTCGGCGAAGTGGCCGTAGAGGTGCCGGCTGATCACCGGTCCGGGGACGTCGAGGTTGACGATGGCGGGCACGACGGGGTGGGTCATCGAGGCGCACCTTGCTGTCTGACGGGGGTGGAAAGCGCTTTCTGGGGCGATCTTAGCGCGCGTCCCCACGCACGACCGGCGCGTACCGGTGCACCCTGGGAAAGTGCCGCAGAACGCCTCCCTCCGCAGTCCCTGGTTCGCGCCGCCCGCCGCCCGCGCCTGGAGGTGCGCCCCCGCGCCCGCCGAGGTGCGCCGCTTCCACGCCTCCCTGCCCGGCTACGCATCCACCCCGCTGACCGAGCTGCCGCCGCTCGCGGCGGAGCTGGGGATCGGCAGGGTCTTCGTCAAGGACGAGTCGCGGCGGCTCGGACTGCCCGCGTTCAAGGCGCTCGGGGCGTCCTGGGCCGTGCACCGGGTGCTCGCCGAACGCGACGACGACGGCCCGGTCACCCTGGTGACCGCCACCGACGGCAACCACGGCAGGGCCGTGGCCCGCACGGCCCGCCTGCTCGGGCAGCGCGCCCGCGTCCTCGTCCCGCGCGGCGTGCATCCGCGCGCCGTCGCGGCCATCGCCGCCGAAGAGGCCGAGGTGACGGAGGTCCCCGGCTCCTACGACGAGGCCGTGCGCCGCGCCGCCGAGGCCGCGTCCGCGCCGGACGCGGTCCTCGTCCAGGACACCGCCTGGCCCGGCTACGAGCGCGTCCCCGGCTGGATCGTCGAGGGCTACTCCACTCTGAGCGCCGAGATCGACGAGCAGCTCGCCGCCGCCGGGATCGACGGGCCCGACCTGGTGTCCGTGCCGGTCGGCGTGGGGTCGCTGGCGCAGTCCGTCGTCACCCACCACCGCAGCCGCCGCTCCGGGAACCCGCCGGCGCTGGTGGCCGTCGAGCCGGAGGCCGCGGCGTGCGTGCTCGCGAGCCTCACCCGGGGCGCACCCGTCAGCGTCGCCACCGGCGAGACCACCATGGCCGGGCTGAACTGCGGCACCCCCTCCAGCATCGCCTGGCCCTTCCTGCGGGACGGGCTGGACGCCGCGGTGGCCGTCCGCGACGCCGACAGCGCCCGCGCCGCCGCCGACCTCGCCGCGCTCGGCGTACGCTCCGGGCCCTGCGGAGCGGCCGCGCTCGCCGGGCTGCGCGCGCTGCTCGGCGGCGCGGACGGGGCCGGGCACCGGGCGGCGCTGGGCCTCGGCCCCGCCTCGGTGGCCGTGCTGCTCAGCACCGAGGGCCCGGACGCCAACCCGCACGCCGAGCCCTGACCCCCAGGTGAGAGGACGCCATGTTCCCCGAGACGTCCCCGTGCCTCCACAGGAGGTAGCCGACCGGCAGCACGAGCACCAGGAGCCGGGCGGGATGGTCGCGGATGTCGTCGAACTGGAGCTGGTGCAGCAGACCGGCACGCAGGGATTCGTTCTCGGTGACGAGCGGCACGAGGGCCACCAGCCCGTACACGACCAGGACATCCATGATCGCCTTCAGCGCGCGCCGCCCGGAGACCGGCGGCGCCGGAGAGCCGGACGCGAGCAGCACCAGCAGGGCAGCCGCCAGCAGGCACAGCTCATAGAGCCCCCAGCCGCCGGAGAGGGCCTCGAACCAGTCCGGGGTGAACATGGACAGCGAGCCATCGCAGATGTCGTCCCCCTGGTAGTCGGCCGACAGCGGCCGGACGAGCGCGATCAGCGTCAGCGCCCAGGCGGCCCGCGGTCCCGCCGTCGCCGAGTGCCGCCGTAAGAGGGCGACCAGCACGACCAGCACCGGCACGGCCCAGGTCGTGGCGAGTTCGGTGAGCGTGGCGAGGTCGTCGCGCAACGGCAGGAACGGGGAGCGGTCGACCGAGTCGTACAAGCGTACGCAGCCCACGACGCCCTCGGTGAAGCCGCCGTAGGCGTCCTTCATGTAGTACTTCTCGGACAGGCTGGACGCCGTGAACGCGGAGGACCAGTCGAACCAGGTGTCCCAGGTGGGGTAGGCCGCGGCGGTGAGGGCCGCCGCCCAGGCCAACGGGGTTGAGGGTGACACGTCAGCGGCTCCTTTGCTTCCGGCGCACCCTATCGGTGATCTTGAGCCTGAGCGCCGTGCTCACCGGCACGATCACCGACTTCTGCTCGTGAACACCCCCTCAGCCACGCTCCTTGGCGACCGCCTCGCGTACGGCGGGGGCGATCTCCCCGGCCCAGCGGCCGAGCGAGACCTGGTCGGCGACGCCCTGCTCGGCCGAGAAGAGGATGAAGCCGGACGCGCCGTGGTCGAGCACGGCCCCGGTCAGCTCCTCGATCCACTGGGCGGGCGAGCCGCCGAGCCAGCGGCCGTCGCGGTCGCGGGTGGCGGCGAGCGGCCGGTCGGTGATGCGGCCGGGCAGGTTGTAGACGGTGCGGATCTCGCCCGGGTCGCGGCCGACGGCCGCCGCGGCCTCGTCGATGACGGGCCGTGAGGTGCGGTAGCGCTCGCTCAGCCAGTCCGCGGCGTGGCCGGGGATCCAGCCGTCGGCCACCCGGCCGGTCGCAGCCAGCGACTTCGGGCCGTTGGAGCCGGTCCACACCGGGGGAGCGGCCACCGGGGCCGGCTCGATGCCGCGCACCTGGTAGTGGCGGCCCTCGAAGGTGACCGGCGGGCCGCCGCCGGACAGCAGCCTGACCAGGACGATCGCCTCCTCGAACGCCTCCACGGCCGCGCCGGCCGACAGCCGGGGCACGCCCATGTCGGCGATCCGGTCCCACAGGCCGCCCGCGCCCATGCCGAGCACGACGCGGCCGTCCGCCAGCGCGGACAGGGACGTGACGGTCCTGGCCAGCATGGGTGCGGGCCTGGTCGGCAGGTTGGTGACGTTGACCAGGCCGGAGAGACGCCGGGTGCGGCCGAGGACGACGCCGAGCGCGGCGTAGGCGTCCAGGCGACCGCCTAGGTAGGGGTGGTCCGACAGGGAGAACAGGTCGAGCCCGTCGCGGTCGGCCTGCTCGGCCAGGCGCAACAGCTCGCCTGCCTCGCCGACGCCGCTGTGTGCGCCGAAACCGAAGACAACGCCGGATGCGGACATGATGACGCCTTCCGTGGAAGTAAGTTCGTACTACGAACCATATTAGTTCGTAGCGCGAACTTCAATTCCGGGGGCCGGTTCCTGGAACACCACGGGCACCTTGTTGGCCGTCACGACGGAGCCGAGCAGCGCGGCGAGCGTGTCGCGATCGTCCTCGGACAGCTCGGCCGTCAGCCGCTCCACGCGGCGGCAGGTCTCGGCGTAGAACCGCTCGGCGAGCTCGGCGCCCTTCCTGGTCAGCGCGATCCGCACGGCCCGCGAGTCGCGCGGGTCCGTCCCGCGCCGGACCAGGCCGTTGCGCTCGGTGCGGTCCACCAGGCCGGTCAGGCTGGACTTCGCCAGCCCCAGCGTCGCGCCCAGCTCGCCCATCCCGTACGGCCCCGGCATCAGCACGCACAACAGCTGGCCCTGCTGCGCCGTGATGCCGAACTCCCTGGCGGACTCGGTGTAGACGGCGTTCACCAGGAACGCGCCGCGCACCAGCGCGGCCACCACGCCGATCCGCCCGTCCTCTTCTCCTGTCACGCGCCCAGCGTATGGGAAATTCGTGCCACGAACTAACCCCCGATGGCCCGTCAGTTCGTCCGGCCGGCCAGGTTCTGGACCCAGGCGGAGACGCTCCGCATGAGCGGGGGGAGCTCGCCGACCAGCGGCACCACCAGCGTCTGCATGAGGGAGCCGACGATGCCGGCCACGGCGAGCACGCTGACGATGCCGCCGGATCGCGAGGATGGTGCGGAATGCAAATTTGTCCCCTTTTAGGGTTAATGTCCGGATGCACTCTACGCACGGTGTGCATCCTGCACATCCGGCGGGCGGCATCGAGCGCCACTCACCGGGTAGGGCACCCGTACACGTGACCATCGGGGGAGGTCACCATGGGTGCGGACGAGGGCCGTGAGGACAGCGGCCTGCCGTTGGAGATGCTGGATCCCGCGCCGGTCGGCGTCGTGGTGACGCGGGGCCCCGAACACCGGCTGGTCTACACGAACGCCCTGTTCCGGTCGCTGTTCAGGGACCCCAAGGGCAAGGTGTCGGTGGAGGAGTCGTTCTACAGGTTCGTCCGGCGCTACTACCGCCCGCGCATGGACCACGTCCACGCCACAGGCGAGCCGATCATGATCCTGGCCGAGCCCGAGCTGCCCTCCGCCGAGCGCCCCGAGCCCGAGCGGTTCTTCACCGCCAGCCTGTCGCGGATCTCCTTCGGCCCCGGCGACCACGGCGTGCTGGCCATGGTGATCGACGTGACCGACCAGGTCGGCAGGGCCCACCGGATCGCCGCCATCGCCGAGGAGCGCCGCCGCCTCCTGCGCCGGCTGGCGAGCCTCATGGAGATCAGCGCGCCGATCATCTGGGTCACCAGCCGCGACGGCTTCGTGAGCGAGCCGAGCCGGAACTGGGAGCGGGTGACCGGCCAGACGTGGGAGGAGTACCGCGGCCAGGGCTGGCTGCGGGCGGTCCATCCCGACGACCGCCGGGCCACGATCAAGTCCTGGGCGCGGGCCGTCAACGACGTCAGCAGGACGTGGGAGCACGTCTACCGGCTGCGCACCGCGCACGGCGGCTACCGGCACTTCCAGCTCCGCGCCGTGCCCATCTGCGAGGACGGCCGGGTGGTCGAGTGGGTGGGGTCGAGCACCGACATCGAGGACCAGTGGCGGGAGCAGCGGGCGCAGCGCCTGCTCGACCGCGCCGCCGAGGTGACCGCGCAGTTGCGCAGCCTGGAGGAGATGCTGAACGCGCTGGCCGGGGTGATCGTGCCGGAGATGGCCGACGGCTGCAGCGTCTACCTCGTCACCGACCTCTCCGACGGGCGCCAGGGCGAGGCGCCGCTCATCGTCCGGAGACTGGCCACCGCCGTCAGGGAGGGCCTGGAGATCCCGGTGCCGTACGTCGAGGAGCGGCTGGCGGGGCGGCACGCCTTCGTCAAGGCCGTACGGCGGCGCCGGCCCGTGCGCAAGACGTTCCCGGCCGGCTCGCCGCCACCGGGCGTCGTCCCCGACGCGGCCCGGGCGTGGGTGAGGGACAGCGGCGGCAACGGCGCGCTGATCCTGCCCGTCGTGGTCGACGGGACCGTGCCCGCCGTGGTCGTGGCCGTGACCTGCGGGGACCGCCCGCCCATCGGAGAGGAGGACGCCAGGCTGCTGGACCTGATGTTCGACCACACCCACGACGCGCTGAGCCGGGCCATCCGGTTCCAGCGGACCCAGCAGGTCGCGCTGGCCCTGCAGTACAGCCTGCTGGCCGAGCCGCCGCGCCTGCCCGGACTGCGCATCGTGGCCCGCTACCGGGCGAGCCCGGCCGCCGCGGAGATCGGCGGCGACTGGTACGACTCCTTCGTCCTGCCCGACGGCGTCCCGGTGCTCGTGATCGGCGACGTGGCCGGCCACGACCTGAACGCCGCCGTCTCCATGAGCCAGATCCGCAACATGCTGCGGGCGCTCGCCATGGACCGCCGCGAGCCGCCGGGGGACGTCCTCTCGCGGCTCGACACCGCGATGGAGTCGCTGGCCGGCGAGATCACCGCGACCTGCGTGTGCGCCCGCGTGGAGCCCGCGGGCGACGGCTACCGGCTGGACTACGCGGTGGCCGGCCACCCGCCGCCGCTGCTGGTCGAGCCCGGTGGCCGGGGCCGCTTCCTGGAGGAGGCCGTGAGTCCGCTGCTCGGTCTCACCCCCGGCGGGGAGCGACCGTCGGGTGAGGAGCCGCTGCCGCCGGGCGGCACGCTCCTCCTCTACACCGACGGCCTGGTGGAGCGGCCGGGCGAGCACCTGGACCGCGGCCTGGAACGGCTCCGGCTGGCCGCCGAGCGGCTCGCCGCCCGGCCCGTGGACCACTTCTGTGACGCCCTGCTGGACGAGCTTCCGACGACCGGTCTGGACGACATCGCCGTCATGGCCCTGCGGCTGCCGCCCCGCCCCCGGCGGACCCGTACCTCTTGACAGCCGTCCGGCCGGCGCCACTTTCTGTGACGAAATAGTCTCTTAAAGTGGCGGAGCGGCAGTGGCCGTGGCAGGGTCGTGGTGGCGTGAACGCCCTGTTTCCAGCGAGAGAGGCCGCACATGCACGATCTCCGCCTGCGCACGGTGCTCGCAGCCGTGCTCCTGGCCCTTCCGCTGACCGCCGCCGCGCCCGCCCAGGCCGCGGACGCCGTGCTCGGCCAGCGCGTCGCGGTGCCCGCCTACTTCCTGCCGAGCGGCGGCACCGCCGCCGACTGGAGCCTCATGAACACCGCGGCCGGCAAGCCCGGCCTCCTGGTCGCCAACGTCGCCAACGGCCCGGACGACGAGGCCAGACCCGCCTACGCCGACGCGCTGGCGGCCGCGCACGACGCCGGCATCAAGGTCATCGGCTACGTGGACACCGGCTACTTCGGCACCACCGGCTTCGGCACCCGGCTCGGCTCGGTCTCGGCCGACGACTGGCGGGCGCAGATCCAGTCCGACGTCAACAAGTGGTACCGGTTCTACGGCTCCTCGATCGACGGCATCTTCTTCGACCAGGCGCAGAGCCTCTGCGGCCCGGCGGGCGTCGGCGACGCCTGGGTGAGCCTCTACCGCGAGGCCACCGCGTACGTGAAGAAATACCACCCGGGCGCCACCACCATCGCCAACCCGGGCGTCTCCCCGAACCCGTGCTACGCGGACGCCGCAGACATCCTCGTCACCTTCGAGGGCCCCTACGGCTCCTACCTCGACCGGCAGGGGTCGTACCTGCCGGCGGCGTGGGAGGCCCGCCACGACCCGAGGCGCATCTGGCACCTGGTCTACGACGTGCCCGCGTCGGGGCTGGCCACCGTGATGAGCCTGTCGAAGGCCAACAACGCGGGCTACGTGTACGTGACCGACGACGTGCTGCCGAACCCGTGGGACCGGCTGCCGCCGTACCACGCGGAGCAGGTCACGGCGGCCAAGGGCAGCGGCGGCACGGCCCCGGCGGCGCCCCCCAGGCCGGCGGCGAGCCAGGTGACGGCCACGAGCGTCCGCCTGAGCTGGACCTCGGCCCTCTGCCCCGGCGCGGTCGGCTACGACGTCTACCAGGGCGGCGTGAAGATCGGCACGCAGGCGGACTTCGCGCCGGCGGCGACCACGTACGACGTGGCCGGGCTCGCGCCCGCCACCTCCTACACCTTCACCGTCAGGGCGCGCGACAAGGCGGGCAGGACCTCCGACGCGAGCCGGGCGCTGACCGTGACCACCGCCGCGGCCAGCGCGAACGCCCCGACGACGCCCGGCACCCCGGTCGCCTCGGACATCGGCCCGACCAGCGTCAGGCTGAGCTGGACGGCCTCCACCGACGCCGACCCCGGCGACCGCGTCCAGTTCTACGACGTCTACCGGGACGGCGTGCGCGAGCTGGCCGTGCCCGGCACGCTGACCGGCGTCACGGTGGGCGGCCTGACCCTCGGCGGCACCTACGCCTTCACGGTGCGGGCCCGCGACACGACCGACCGGGTCTCGGCGCGGTCGGGCGCGGTGTCGGTGACGGCCGGCTCCGGCCCGATCAGCGGCGCGACGGCGTCGGTGATCGGGGCCGACGCGATCTACCAGGCCCGCTTCACCCTGCCGTACGCGCAGCGCCACGTCTTCGTCGACACCGACGAGGACCCCCGGACGGGCTGGCCGGTGCACACCGTCGGCGCCGAGTACATGATCGAGAACGACACGCTGTACCGGAAGACCGGCGCGCCCGGCGACTGGTCGTGGAGCGCGGTGGCCGGCGTCGGCCCGCTGGTCTCGGACGGCGTCCACCGGTGGGCGGTGCCGCTCCCGGTGCTGGCCGGCACGGGGAGCACGCAGCGGATCGTCTTCCACGGGACCGACGGCGTCCGCCACGACTACGCCCCGGACGTCGTCACGCTCATCACGGGCTGACCTCCCTGCATGCACGGGACGTGCCGGCGCGTCACGCGGAACCCGTGCACCGGTCGAGGAGTTCGAGCAGGTGGTGGTAGGGCTCCCCGGTGGCGCGGGTCAGGCCGAGCTCACACGTACGGTTGACCGAGGCGTGGGCCGCGTGCTTCCCGGCCCGCACCGCGGCGGCCTCGGCCCGGGTCGCGGAGGCGGTCAGCTCCGGGTGCAGCAGGCCGCGGTCACCGGCGAAGGCGCAGCACTGCCAGCCCTGGGGGACGACGACCTCCTCGGCGATGGCCTCGGCGATCTGCTTGATCGCCGCGTCCAGGCCGAGCTGCGTGGAGGAGCAGGTGGGGTGCAGCGCCAGCGAGGGCAGGCGGCGGGTGACGGTCAGGCGGGGCAGCAGGTGCTCGGCGGCGTACGCGACCGCGTCCACGACCCGCACGCCCGCCGACTCCAGGCCCAGGCGGTGGAAGCCCTCGGTGCAGGAGGCGGCGTCGGTGATCACCGGGAGCCGCCCGCCGTCCGTGGCCTCCCGCAGCGCCTCGCGGACGCGCTCGCCCATCGTCCGCTGTCCGTCGGTGTAACCCTTGGACGACCAGGGGGTGCCGCAGCACAGGCCGGCGACGCCCTCGGGGACGCGCAGCGTGACCCCGGCCCGCTCGGCCAGGCGCCGCACCGCGGCCATCACGCCGGGCCCGCCGTCGGCGGGGGCGAACATCGTGTTCAGGCAGGACGGCAGGTAGACGGCGTCGGGCGCGGCGGCCGGGACCGGGAGGCGGGGCTTTCCGCCCCGGGGCAGGTCACGGCTCCACTGGGGCACCGCCTCGGCGCTCATGACGGCGCGGGCCGCCCGGCTCGCGCCCTCGGCCAGCGCGGGCGGGACCGCCGCCGCGGTGTCCAGGGCCAGGTTCATCGCCCGGGTGACGCCGTCCCAGTGCCTGGCGGCTCCGTTCCAGCCGGCGCGGGCCGCCCGGCCGTGGCGTTCGGCGCGCAGCCGCTTGGTCAGGTCGCCGGTGTTGATGCCGACGGGGCAGGCGGTCGCGCACATGCCGTCCACGGCGCAGGTGTCCACGGCGTCGTAGCCGTAGTCGGCCTCCAGCGCGCGGGCGAGCGCGCGGTCGCCCGCCTCGCGGGCGGCGGCCAGCTCGCGGCGCAGCACGATGCGCTGGCGGGGCGTGGTGGTCAGGTCGCGGCTGGGGCAGACCGGCTCGCAGTAGCCGCACTCGACGCACCGGTCGACCTCGGGCTCGACGGTGACCACGTTCTTGAGGTCGCGCAGGTGCGCGTCGTCGGCGTCGGTGAGCACGACGCCGGGGTTGAGCGTGCCCGCCGGATCGCACAGGCGCTTGACCTCGCGCATCACCTCGTACAGCTCGTCGCCGTACTGGCGGCGGACGAACGGCGCCATGACCCGGCCGGTGCCGTGCTCGGCCTTCAGCGTGCCGCCCCGCTCCAGCACGGCGGTCACCAGGTCCTCGGTGAAGTCGGCGTAGCGCTCCAGGTCGGTGGCGAAGCGCTCGTTCAGCATGAAGTGCAGGTTGCCGTCCTTGGCGTGGCCGAAGACGACGCTGCGCTCGTAACGGTGCTTGGCGAACAGCGCGTTCAGCTCCTCGCACAGGCCCGCCAGGGCGGGCACCGGGACGGCGACGTCCTCCAGCAGGGCCGTGGTGCCGGAGGGGCGGGCACCGGCGACGGCGGCGTACAGGCCCTTGCGGATGTGCCACAGCGCGGCCCGGCCGCCGGCGTCGCGGCTCAGCCGGGCCGGCGCGGCCAGCTCCAGCGCGCCGAACACCTCCTCGGCCGCCCGCTCGCGCCCGGCCAGCACGTCGGCGTCGGACTCCTGCCACTCGATCAGCAGCGCCGCGTGCCCGGCGACCTCCATCGAGCGCAGCACGTCGTCGGCCTTCGGGTCGGCCTGGGCGACCCGCAGCGACTCGGCGTCCAGCAGCTCGACCGCGGCCGGCTCCGCGGCCACCAGCTCCGGCATGGCGGCCATCGCCCGCCCCAGGGAGGGGAAGACGAGCAGCCCCGTGGCGGCCAGCGGATGCGCGGGCACGGTGCGCAGCACCGCCTCGGCGACGAAGCCGAGCGTGCCCTCGCTGCCGATGACCAGGTGGGCGAGGATCTGCGCGGGGGAGTCGTGGTCGAGGAAGCTGTTGAGGCCGTAGCCCATGGTGTTCTTCAGCGAGAACTGCGCCTCGACCCGCCGCACCGAGTCGGGGTTGCCCCGCACCCGGTCGCGCAGCCGCAGCAGGCCCTCGGCCAGCTCGGGTTCGAGCGCGCGCAGCCGCTCGTCGGCGTCCGGCGCGCCGGTGTCGACGAGCGTGCCGCTCGCCAGCACGAGCGTCATCGACTCCAGCGTCCGGTACGTGTTCGCGTGGGTGCCGCAGGTCATGCCGCTGGAGTTGTTGGCGACCACGCCGCCGATCGTGCACGCCGACTCGCTCGCCGGGTCGGGGCCGAGCTTGCGGCCGTAGGGCGCGAGGCGGGCGTTGACCTGGCGCAGCACCGCGCCCGGCTGCACCCGCACCCGCGCGCCGCCGTCCAGCACCTTGATGTCCCTGAAGTGCCGGCGCGTGTCCACCAGCAGGTGCTCGCTCACGCCCTGACCGCTGAGGCTGGTGCCGCCGGAGCGGAACGTCACCGGCAGCCCGGTCCGCAGCAGCGCCGCCACCTGCCCGGCGCTCTCCGGCACCAGCACCGCCTCCGGGGTGAGCAGGTAGTGCGAGGCGTCGTGGGCCATGCCGAGCCGGTCGCTCGCCCTGGTCCTGGCGATGCCCGGCACCGCCGCCTCCACGCGGGACAGGACGGCGGGGTCGGGGGCGGTCAGACGGGACGGTCGGGCGTGAATCACAGTCGTGCTCTCTTCACTGGGGACTTGCGATGGTGCGGGGGCCGGGCGCTAGCGCGGTCCGGCGACGTTCTGGCGCTGGCTGCCGAGTCCTTCGATGCCGAGCTCCATCACGTCGCCGGGCTGGAGCCAGATCTGCGGGTCGTGGCCCATGCCGACGCCCGGCGGGGTGCCGGTGTTGATCAGGTCGCCCGGCTCCAGCACCATGAACTGGCTCAGGTGGTGCACGATGACGTACGGGTCGAAGATCATGTTCTTGGTGGTGCCGGTCTGCCGGCGCACCCCGTTGACGTCGAGCCACATGCCGAGGTTCCTGACGTCGGCGATCTCGTCGGGGGTGACCAGCCACGGGCCGGCCGGGTTGAAGGTCTCGGCTGACTTGCCCTTGCTCCACTGCCCGCCGCGCTCCATCTGGAACGCCCGCTCGCTGACGTCGTTGACCACGCAGTAGCCGGCGATCGCGTCCTTCGCCTCCTCGGCCGAGTCGAGGTAGGAGGTGCGCCTGCCGATGACGATGCCCAGCTCCACCTCCCAGTCGGTCTTGGTGGAGCCGCGCGGGATGCGGACGTCGTCGTACGGCCCGACCAGCGTGTTGGGCGACTTGGTGAACAGGATCGGCTCGTCGGGCACGGCCTGGCCGGTCTCGGCGGCGTGGTCGCTGTAGTTGAGCCCGATGCACAGGATCTGGTGCGGGCGGGCGATCGGCGCGCCGATCCGTTCGCCCGCGAACTCCTGCGGCCGGCCGGTGGCGACCTTGTCGGCGAGCAGCGCGGCGCCGCCGGCGGCGAAGAAGCGTTCGTCGAAGTCGGGGGTGACGTCGGAGACGTCGATGTAGTGATGCTCGTCGATGCGGACGACGGGCTTCTCGGCGCCGGGCGCGCCGATGCGCATGAGGTGCACGGGGATCTCTTTCAGAAAGGGTTCCAGTAGGGCGTGGGCAGGCGCCGCTCTCCACGGTGGCCGTTCACGAGAGGTCCTCTCCGGAGACGATGGCGCGGATGGCGGGCAGGTCGTCGATCAGGGCGCGCAGCGGGGTGCGGTAGGCCAGGCCGCTGACGCTGATCGCGCCGCTGGGCGAGGTGGGCGAGGTCAGGTAGGCGGGGACCGCGACGCAGTTGACGCCCGGCTCGTTCTCCTGGTCGTCGGCCGCGTAGCCCTGCTCGCGGACCCGGGTCAGCTCGGCGTGCAGCTCGCCGGCCGTGCCGATGGAGCGCTCGGTGCGGCGTTCCAGCGTCCGGCCGCCCACCCAGGCGCGGACCGCGTCCTCGTCGGGTAAGGCGTGGGCCAGCAGCACCTTGCCGACGGCGGTGCAGTGCGCCGGGTTGCGCCCGCCCACGACGGACGTCAGCCGCACCGCCCCCATCGGGGGATCCAGCTTGGAGCGGTAGACCACCGAGGCCCCGTCCAGCACCGCGTAGTGGACGGTCTCGCCGTGCCGGTCGCAGAGCGCCTTCAGCATCGGCGTGACGCGGACGTGGTCGGGACGCTCCTCGTGGTGCGCGAAGGCCATCCGCAGGAACTCGTCGCCCAGCACGTAGCGGCCGTGGCCGTGCTGCGCAGCGAACCCGGCCCTGCGCAGCGCCGCCAGCGCGCGGTGCACGGTCGGCTTGGGGCTCGACACGGCCCGCGCCATCTCCTCCAGCCCGATGCCGTCGGGGTGACGGGCCAGCTCGGCGAGCACCGCGAGCACGCGGTCGGCCCCGACGAGCCGGGTCTCGGCGGCGGGATCGTCAGGAGTGGCTCGCGACACGTTCCGAACATTAGACCATCGTTCCGTCAAACGAAAGTTGGCCGTCTCTGGGGTCTGTTGACAACCTCTGTCCCAGCGACACAATAGACATATGAACAACTCTTCAGATGTGAGCGTGACCGCCGTGGACGGCTGCGCACTCAAGGTCGTGGACGCCGACCGGGTCGCCGCCGTGCGCGAGCGGATGCCGCCCGGCGACGACCTCGCCGACACGGCCGACGTCTTCGGCCTGCTGTCGGACACGAACCGGCTGAAGCTGCTCGTCGCCCTCCTGGAGGGCGAGCTGTGCGTGTGCGACCTCGCCGCCGTCACCGGCCAGAGCGAGTCCGCCGTCTCCCACGCCCTGCGGCTGCTGCGCGCGCACCGCATCGTCGCCGCCCGCCGGGCCGGCCGGATGGCCTACTACCGGCTGGCCGACCCGCACGTACGGATGCTGCTCGACCTGGCGCTCGCCCACACCGAGCACACCGACGCCATCCACCCCGAACGCTCCGGAGACCGGTGATGGGCGCGGGACACGGGCACGGGCACGCGGCCGGACGGCACCGCTGGCGGCTGGCGCTCGCGTTCGCCCTGATCGGCTGCTTCTTCGTGGTCGAGCTGGTCTACGGGCTGCTCTCCGGCTCGCTGGCCCTCATGTCGGACGCCGGGCACATGGCCGCCGACGTGGTCACGCTCGGCGCGGCGCTGGTCGCCACCCGGATCGCCACCCGCCCCGACACCACCGGCCGGCGCAGCTACGGCTCCTACCGGGCCGAGGTGTTCGCCTCGCTGCTGGCCGTGGTGCTCATGCTGGGCGTCGCGGTCTACGTGGTCGCCGAGGCGATCGGCCGGATCGGCGGGCCCGCCGAGGTCTCCGCCGGGCCGATGCTCGTCGTCGGCGCGATCGGCCTGGCGGTCAACCTGGTCGCGCTGGTCCTGCTGCGCGCCGGCGCGCGCGAGAGCCTCAACGTCAAGGGCGCCTACCTGGAGGTCGTCGCCGACACGGCCGGCTCGGTCGGCGTCGTCGTCGCGGGCTGGCTCATCGCGGCGACCGGGCAGGTGTTCTGGGACACGCTGATCGCCCTGGCCATCGGCGTGTTCGTCGCCGTACGGGCCGTCTCGCTCGGCCGGGAGGTCTTCGCCGTGCTCGGGCAGCACGTGCCGGAAGGGCTCGACGCCGCCGCCGTCGCCGCCGACCTCGCGGCCATCGAGGGCGTGCGCGACGTCCACGACCTGCACCTGTGGACGCTCACCTCCGGCATGAACGTCGCCACCGCCCACCTCGTCACGGCCGACCAGGACGACCACCACGCGGTGCTCGACCAGGCCCGCGACCTGCTCCGCCGGCGTCACGGCGTGGCCCACGCCACCCTCCAGGTGGAGCCGCACGACCACACCGGCTGCGACGAGATCGGCTGGTAAGCCTGCCCGGGGCGGCTCAGTCGCCGAGCGCGAGCCGGACGCCGAAGGCCGCGATCACCGTCCCGGTGATCCGGTCCAGGAGCCGCCTCGCGCGGGTCGTCCTCAGCCGTTCGCGCAGGACGCGGGCGAAGGCGACCAGCACCGTCGACCAGATCAGCCCGAGCGCGGCGTGGACCGAGGCGAGCAGCACCCCCATCGCCAGCGGGGCGGCCCCCGCCGGGATGAACTGCGGCAGCACGGCGACGTAGAACGCGCCCACCTTCGGGTTGAGCAGGTTCGTCGTGAGGCCCTGCCGGAAGCCGCGCTTCATGCTGTCCAGCACGGCGGTGGCCTCGGGTTCGCCCTGGTCGCCGGGTGCCTCCCCACGGAAGGTGCCGATCAGCATCCGCGCGCCCATCCACACCAGGTACGCCGCCCCCGCCCACCGCAGCGCCTCGTACGCGAGGTGCGAGGCGGTGAGCACGGCCGTCACGCCCAGCGAGGTGAGCGCGCCCCACATCAGCGTGCCCGCCTGGATCCCCAGGACCACGCCCCACGCGCCCCGGCGGCGTCCGAGTGCCGCGGTCCGCAGGATCAGGGCGGTGTCGAGCCCCGGCGTGAGGGTGAGCAACCCGACGACGAGCGCGAATGACCACAAGGAGCTGCCGATCGTCACATGCGCGACTTTACCTGGACGACCAGTACGAGAGATGACATTGCCCGATGACTCCGGGTGCAGTTGAATGATCCGATGCAAGCTGGGCGGATGGTCTCCCCGATACTCGTGGGGCGGGAGAAGGAGCTCGCCCGGCTCGTCGAGCTGATCTCCGTCGCCTCTCCCGTCCTGGCCGTGGTCGAGGGCGAGGCCGGGATCGGGAAGTCCAGGCTGGTCGCCGAGCTGCTGGACGGCCCCGCCGTGACCGGCCTGCGGGTGCTGCGCGGCGCCTGCCTGCAGATCAGGGAGCCGTTCCCGCTGGGCGCGCTGGTGGAGGCGCTGCGCGGCCGGGCCGCCGACCTCGGGGAGTCCGCCCTGTCGCCGGTCGCCGGAGCCCTGCGCGAGCTGCTGCCCGAGCTGGCCGCGGCGCTGCCGCCCGCGCCGCCCCCGCTGGACGACCGCGCGGCCGAGCGGCACCGGGTCTTCCGCGGGCTCGCCGAGGTGCTGACCGCGCTCGGCCCGGCCGTCCTGGTCGTGGAGGACCTGCACTGGGCGGACGATCAGACGGTCGAGTTCCTGACCTACCTGATGTCCGTGCTGCCGGGGACGCCGCCCGGCACGCTCCGGGTCGTCCTGACCTACCGGGGGGAGGAGGCGCCCGCCGCGGTCCGGGGGATCACCGCCCGCCTCCCCGACGCGATCCGGCGCGAGCACCTGGTGCTGCCGCCGCTCGACGCCGCCCAGACCCGGGTCATGGCCTCGGCCATCCTCGGGGCGGAGGAGGTGACGGCCGAGTTCGCCGAGCACCTGTGCGCGCGGGCGTCCGGGCTGCCGCTCGCCGTCCAGGAGCTGCTGGCGCTGCTGCGCACCCGGGGCACGCTCATCAGGTGGGAGGGCGGCTGGGCGCGCCGCGCCCTGGAGGAGCTGGACGTGCCGAGCGGCGTACGCGCCTCGGTGCAGGAGCGCGTCGCCCGGCTGTCCGCCGGGGCCAAGGAGGTGGCCGAGCGGGTCGCCGTGCTCCAGACGCCGGTGCCCATCGGCCTGCTGGCCACCGGCGAGGCCGGGGCGATCGACGAGGTGCTCGGCTCCGGGCTGCTCACGGACGCCGGCGGCCTGGTCGGGTTCCGGCACGTGCTGGCGGCGCAGGCGGTGTACGAGGCCATCCCGGCCGGCCGCCGCCGGGCGCTGCACGCCGAGGCCGCCGACGCCGTACGCGGGCTGCGGCCGGTGCCGCTCGGACGGCTGGCGCACCACCTGCGGCACGCCGGACGTACGGAGCAGTGGGCCGAGACCGCCGCCGAGGCCGCCGAGCAGGCGTCCAGGCTGGGCGACGACGCCGAGGCCGCGCGGCTGCTGGCGGACATGCTGAGCGAGACCGACCCGCCGGCGGCGCGCCGGGCGGAGCTGACGGTCAGGCTCGGCTGGGCCGCACTGGAGCTGCTGCGCCCCCCGCCCGTCGCCGGCCTCATCGCCGCCGCGCTGGAGCAGGACGTGCCCCGCCCGCTCCGCGGCACGCTGCGCCTGCTGCTCGCGCTGCACCTGGAACGTACGCGGACCGACGAGGCCCGCATCGGCGAGGCCTTCGCCGCGGCCGCCGAGGACCTGACCGGCCGCCCGGGGGAGCCCGGCCAGCCCGGCCTCGCCGCCTGGGCCATGGTCGGCGTGGGCCGCCCGCCGAGCCCCGTGCCGCAGGACGAGGCCATGGCCTGGCTGGAGCGGGCGCTCGCGACGCTGCCCGCCGTGGCCGACCCCGCCATGCGGATGCTGGTCCTCGGCAAGATCGCGATGATCTTCGTGGTGATCGGCGACCCCCGCTGGGCCGGGCTGGCCGAGGACCTGCTGCGCGAGACCGGCGGGCGCAGGCTGCTGCGCCGCGAGGTGAACGCCTACCGCTCCATCGGCGGGGCCAGCCTGTTCCCCGGCCACCACCGCGCCGGCCGCCGCCTGGTGACGACCGCGATCGAGGACGGCGCCGAACCCGACCTGCGGGGACGGCTCGAACTGCGCTCCCTGGTGATCATCGCCGTGGCCGACTACGTCGAGGGCTCGTGGGACGGCCTCGCGGCGCGCCTGGAGGAGCTGCGCGAGCACTTCGGCGACGAGCCGCACGAGCGGATCATCGTGGACGCGGTGGGCGCCTGCCTGGCCGCGATCCAGGGGCGGCCGGAGTCGGCGCCGCCGTTCCTGTTCGACGTGGTCGCCATGGCCCAGACGCGGGGGCAGGTCGACGATCTCGTCCTGCCCCTGACCGTGCTGCTGCGCCTGGCCGCGCTCCGGGGCGAGCCGGAGGCGGCGCTCGCCGTGGCGGCCGAGGCGGCCGTCCACTGGGAGGCGGCGCGCCTGTGGCCGGTGGCCGTCCGCACGCTGCCCGCGCTCACCCAGGCGCTGCTCGCGGCGGGCCGGGCCGGGGACGCCGCGGACACGGTCGCCACGTACGCCGCCCGCCTCGACGGGCTCGACGCCCCGCTGGCCGGGCCGTCGCTCGCGTACGCCCGGGGCCTGCTCGCCGCCGCCGGCGAGCGGCAGGCGGAGGCAGCCGCCGAGTTCGCCGCGGCGGCGGACGCCTTCGAGGCGGTCCCCGCCAGGTACGAGGCCGCGCAGGCCCACGAGCAGGCCGCCGCCTGCCTGTTCACCCTGGACGACCCCGCCGCCGCCACCCGGCTCGGCCGGGCCGTCACCCTGTACGGGGAGCTCGGCGCCCGCTGGGACCTGGACCGCGCGGCCGGGCTGGGCCGCCGGTGGGGGCTCCGCCCGTCGCCGGTCGCGCCCGCGCGCGGCGGGGACGACCACGTGCTGTCGGCCCGCCAGGAGCAGGTGGCCCGGCTGGCGGCGGAGGGGCTGACCAACCAGGAGATCGCCAGGGAGCTGTTCCTGTCGCCGAAGACGGTGGACAAGCATGTGAGCGCGGCGATGCGCAAGGTCGGCGCCCGGTCACGGACGGAGCTCGCCCGCCTCCTCGACTGAGGCCCGCGCGGAACCTCCCTGACCGGCGAAGCTCCCGACACCGTTTCCAGGGCTGGTTCCCCACCCTCGCGTGGTTTCCCTGATCCCCCATGGGGTTCCCATGCCGCTCTCCAAATGGGGATTTTTCCCCATAGGGCTCCCCATTCCCCCTTCCGTGCCGCCGCCGCGACACTTTCCCCGTGTCCGAAACCCCACCAGCGCCGCGTCCGGGCCGGCAGGACCCCGGCGGCGAGCCCGCCCCCGACGACCCACCCCCAACGGACCCGGCCCCCACGGACCTGACCTCCGCGGACCTGACCTCCGGCCTGACCTCCGCGGGCCTGACTTCTGCGGGCCTGACCCCCGGCCTGACCTCCGCGGGCCTGATCTCCGCGCCCCCGGCCCCCGCGCCCCCG
>NZ_BAAJOU010000034.1:0-266659 GCF_057536035.1 Nonomuraea sp. B208 | reverse complement strand
TGCTCGTCGATCACCCGGGAGTCGCGCCGCGCCAGCCCGCCCCGCACGTACGCGCCCATCCTGCCGAGCACCGGCCGGCACTCGCGCCGCGGCCGCGAGCCGAGATGCACCTGGAGGTACGCCTGCCGCAACCCCTCACGCGCCCGGTAGGCGAGGGCGGCCACGCCGTTGGCCGACAGGCCGAGCAGCGGCGCGACCGCGGCGGGCCGGCACCGTTCGACCTCGACGTGCCAGAGCACGGCCCGCCACCGCTCGGGCAGCGACAGGTAGGCGCGGGCGACGATCGACCTCTCCAGCCCGACGAGCGCGGGATCGACGAAGGGCACGCCGGGGTCGTAGTCCTCGATCTCGCCACCGGCGAGCCCGCCGCTCTCGACGCGGGAGCGGTCGTGGACGGTGCGGCGTACGACGGTCAGTAAGTAGGTGCGGAAGCTCCACTCGGGGCCTCGGCCCCGGCCCACGAGGTCGAGGACCTTGGTGAACGCCTCGGCGACGACGTCCTCGGCCTCCGTGCCGCGGACGAGCTGGCGGGCCAGCGCCCTGGCCGCGGCCGCGTGCCGCCGGTAGAGCAGACCGTAGGCGGCGGCGTCGCCCTGTGCGGACGCCCGCAGGAGATCCGCGTCGCTGCGCGGCGGTTCGACACTCATGGTGACCTCGCGGTTACGTGGCGTTGCCTCGCGCATACATTCCGCAGTCCCCCTCTTGGCTAAACCGGGAGAACCGCTTTGGGCGCGAAGCCGTACCGGCGGGGTCCGGCCTGATCAGGACCCTAAGCTTGGAGGCATGACAGACCGCGACAATCTGCTGGCCGAGATCAAGAAGAAGGCCGTCGTCCACGGCAAGGTCACGCTCTCCTCGGGCATCGAGGCCGACTGGTATCTCGACCTGCGGCGGATCACGCTCGACGGCGTGGCCGCGCCCCTCGTCGGCAAGGTGATGCTCGACCTGACCGACGACCTCGGCTACGACGCCGTGGGCGGCCTCACCCTCGGGGCCGATCCGGTGGCGGCCGCCATGCTGCACGCGGCGGCGGCGCGCGGGCGCGCGCTCGACTCGTTCGTGGTGCGCAAAGCCACCAAGCAGCACGGGCTCCAGCGGCGCATCGAGGGGCCCGACGTGGCCGGGCGGCGGGTGCTGGCCGTGGAGGACACCTCGACCACCGGCGGGTCGGTGCTGACCGCCGTGGAGGCGCTGCGCGAGGCCGGGGCCGAGGTGGTGGCCGTGGCCACGATCGTCGACCGGGGGGCGCGCGAGCGGATCGTCGGCGAGGGGCTGGACTATCGCACCGCGTACACGCTGGACGACCTGGGGCTCTGACCGGCGCTCAGCCGGAGGCGCGCACCGTGAACGCCTGCCTGGCGCCCGGCTCGCCCTGCGGGCGGGGCAGGCCGTTCTCGGTGACGCGGACGGTGCCGCCGTCGCTCACCACGACGTCCAGCTCGTCCTCGAAGTAGTTGACCTCTTCGCCCCTGCTCATCTCGCGGTGCTGGAGCACGTCGCCGCCCGGCACGCGTACGGTGACGGTGGGGCACGTCTCCGCCAGGCACTCGATGCGCACGGTCGGCACCCGCGCGTCCGGCTCGCCCACGGGGGTGGCCGGCGCGGAGACCCGCTCGCGCTCGGCCTGTGACGGCGCGCTGAGCGTGCCGATCAGCGCCCGCGCGCCGATGACCAGGAGTGTCACCAGGGCGCCCGCCGCGACAACGGCCAGCGCCATGCGGGCGAGACCCATCGGATCCGACCTGTGGCGTCCCACACAGGGAGCGTAGCGCGTGGTGTGCGGCTCTTCCGGATCTTCTCCTGCTCAGGATCTCAGAAAGGGTCGCCGACGCGGTGGTGCTTGCCGTTGGGGGCGGGCAGCCGCTTGGCCTCGCGGCGCTTCTTGACCACCTCGACGAAGATCGGGATGAGCGAGATCAGGACGATGACGAACACGCCCGGCAGGATGTACTTGTCGATCTGCTTCGGGTCGACCTGGCCGCCGAGGAAGTGGCCGAGCAGGAGCAGGCTCTCGACCCAGACGACGCCGCCGATGACGTTCCAGACGAAGAAACGCCGGGGGTGCATCTCCAGGACGCCCGCGACGGGATTCATGAACGTACGGACGATCGGCACGAACCTGGCCAGGACGACCGCCTTGGCCGGACCGAACTTCTCGAAGAACTCCTCGGCCCGGAGCACGTGCTCCCTCTTGAACAACCGCGAATCGGGTTTGTCGAACATCCTCCGCCCGAAACGCGCCCCCAGGAAATGCCCGAGCTGGGCCCCGGCGACGGCGCACAGCGGGGTGCCGACCACCAGGAGGGGGAAGGAGAGCGGCTCGATGCCCATGCCCGCCGCGACGGACGCGGAGCTGAAAATCCCCGCGGCCACCAGCAACGAGTCTCCGGGCAGGAAGAACCCGAGCAGCAGACCCGTCTCTGCGAAGATGATGGCCAGCACGCCGATCGTGGCGAAAGTGCCGAGAATGGTCAGCCACCACGTCGGGTCGAGGAGATTCAAAAGCCAGTCCACGGGCAGAGCCTACCGTCAGCGGGCATGCGTGACGTGTTCCCCGCACGGGCGTTGTCTCTACCACGCCGGGTAGTGAGCCGGAATACTGGGCCCTGGCGCACAGCCGTTACTTCTCAGGGAGATGAATCATGCCTATCGCGACTCCAGAGGTCTACGCTGAGATGCTCGACCGGGCCAAGGCCGGCGGATTCGCCTACCCGGCGATCAACGTGACCTCATCGCAGACGTTGAACGCCGCCCTGCGGGGGTTCGCCGAGGCGGAGAGCGACGGCATCGTCCAGGTCTCCACGGGCGGCGCGGAGTTCCTGTCCGGCACGACGGTCAAGGACATGGTCACGGGCGCGACCGCGCTGGCCGAGTACGCCCGCGTCGTCGCCGACAAATACCCGGTCACCGTGGCCCTGCACACCGACCACTGCCCGAAGAACAAGCTCGACGGCTTCATGCGGCCGCTGATCGACATCTCGCTGGAGCGGGTGTCGAAGGGCCTCGACCCGCTCTTCCAGTCGCACATGTGGGACGGCTCCGCCGTGCCGCTGGAGGAGAACCTGGAGATCGCCCAGGAGCTCCTCGACAAGTGCGCGCGGGCCCGGATCATCATGGAGATGGAGATCGGGGTCGTCGGCGGCGAGGAGGACGGCGTCGTCGGCGAGATCAACGAGAAGCTCTACACCACCAGTGAGGACGCGCTCGCCACCGCCGAGGCGGTCGGCGTGGGCGACCGCGGCCGCTACATGCTGGCCGCGACCTTCGGCAACGTGCACGGCGTCTACAAGCCGGGCCACGTCAAGCTGCGTCCGGGCGTGCTGAAGGAGATCCAGGAGGCGGTCGGCGCCAAGTACGGCAAGGACAAGCCCTTCGACCTGGTCTTCCACGGCGGCTCCGGCTCGACCCTGGAGGAGATCCAGGAGGCCATCTCCTACGGCGTGGTGAAGATGAACATCGACACCGACACGCAATACGCCTTCACCCGCCCGATCGCCGACCACATGTTCCGCAACTACGACGGCGTGCTCAAGGTGGACGGCGAGGTCGGCAACAAGAAGACCTACGACCCGCGCTCGTACGGCAAGGCCGCCGAGACCGGCATGGCCGCCCGCGTCGTCGAGGCGTGCCAGCACCTCAAGAGCGCTGGGACGAAGATCTCGTAGCCACGCGCCTGGCCCGGCGGGTATGACTTGTCCTATGGATAACCTTCTCGCCGGGCCGCCCCCGACTCATCTGCCGGACCTGCCCGAGGCCAGGGAAGCGCTGGAGTCCGGCGCCAAGGCCTCCGACGTGGCCGCCCGCTACCCCGCCCACCCGGCGGCGTGGGCCGCGCTGGCGGAGGAGTACTTCGCCCAGGGGCACGCGGTCACCTCCTACGCCTTCGCGCGCACCGGCTACCACCGCGGCCTCGACCAGCTCCGCCGCAACGGCTGGAAGGGACACGGGCCCATCCCCTGGGAGCACGAGCCCAACCGCGGCTTCCTCCGCTGCCTGTACGCCCTGTCGAGGGCCGCCCAGGCGATCGGCGAGAAGGACGAGGCCGAGCGCTGCCTGCAGTTCCTCAAGGACAGCACGGAAACCGGCTACGAAGCCCTGGCGAAGGGGTAGCAGCGCACAGCCCCCTTGGGACGAAAGGACACGTTCGGGTAGTCTCTCTACGCAAGAGCCCCTGTCGCGCTTGCGCCAGGGGTTTCGTTTTGTGCTCGGGAGACTGAACCATGCCGGCTGCCGTTCTCGTTGGTGCCCAGTGGGGCGATGAGGGCAAGGGCAAGGCCACCGACTTGCTCGGTGGCGACGTCGATTACGTCGTCCGCTATCAGGGGGGCAACAACGCGGGCCACACGGTCGTCATCGGCGACCAGAAGTACGCGCTGCACCTGCTGCCGACGGGCATCCTGTCGCCGGAGGTCGTCCCCGTCATCGGCAACGGCGTGGTGATCGACCCCGGCGTGCTGCTCAGCGAGATCGACGGTCTCGCCGCGCGCGGGATCTCCGCCGAGCGGCTGCTGATCTCGGCGAACGCCCACCTGATCATGCCGCACCACAAGGCCCTGGACAAGGTCACCGAGCGCTACCTCGGCAAGGCCAAGATCGGGACGACCGGGCGCGGCATCGGGCCGGCGTACGGCGACAAGATCGCCCGGATGGGCGTGCGCGTGCAGGACCTGCTCGACCCCGGCATCCTGGCCAAGAAGATCGAGGTCGCGCTGACCGAGAAGAACCAGGTGCTCACCAAGGTCTACAACCGGCGCGGCATCGAGCCGCAGGCGGTGCTGGAGGAGTACCTCGGCTACGCCGAGCGGCTCAAGCCGCACATCGCCGACACCTCGCTGGTGCTGTCGAAGGCGCTGGACGAGGACAAGTTCGTGCTGCTGGAGGGCGGGCAGGGCACGCTGCTCGACATCGACCACGGCACGTACCCGTTCGTGACGTCGTCCTCGCCGACCTCGGGCGGCGCGTGCGCGGGGGCGGGCATCCCGCCGAACCGGCTCACGAAGATCATCGGCATTCTCAAGGCGTACACCACCCGCGTCGGCTCCGGCCCGTTCCCCACGGAGCTGACCGACGAGATGGGCGACTGGCTGCGCACGACCGGCGGCGAGTACGGCGTGACCACGGGCCGCAACCGCCGCTGCGGCTGGTTCGACGCGGTCATCGCCCGCTACGCCACCCGGATCAACGGCGTCACCGACTACTTCCTCACCAAGCTGGACGTGCTGTCCGGCCTGGAGCGCATCCCGGTCTGCGTGGCCTACGAGGTGGACGGCGTCCGCCACGACGAGATCCCGATGACGCAGACCGACTTCCACCATGCCAAGCCCATTTACGAGGAGTTCCCGGGCTGGCAGGAGGACATCACCGGCGCCAAGACCTTCGCCGACCTGCCGCCGAACGCGCAGGCGTACGTGCGGACGCTGGAGGAGATGAGCGGCGCCCCGATCAGCGCCATCGGCGTGGGCCCCGGCCGCGACCAGACCTTGGTGGTCCGCCCCCTGGTCTGACCCGTTCAGTCGGTGAGGACGGCGGCCGTCATCGGGGTGTGGAGGGTCCAGCCCAGGGTTTCGTAGAGGGCCTGGCCCTCGGCGGTGGCGACGAGGACGCCGGCGCGCGCTCCGCGGCGGGCGGCGTGGGTCGCGAGCGTGCGCATGACGGTGGAGCCGAGGCCGCGGCGGCGATGGTCCGGCGCGGTCTCCACCTGGTCCACGACGGCCGTCCCGCCGGCCACGGCGAACTGGCCGCGGGCGGCGACCTCCCCGGCCGGGGTCAGCAGGCGGGCGGCCGTGACGCCGGCCCGGGTGGTGACCGCCAGGGCGTAGCCGGCCGGGGGCTCGGGCGCCGCCACGCGGGCCAGGCCGGTCAGGCGGGCGGTCATCATGTACTCGTGGTCCTTGACCAGCCAGGGTCGCGGCAGCAGCGGGGCCATCGTGTCGGCGGGGGCGCAGAGCTTGAGCCAGGTGCCCGGCGTGGTGAGGGCGGCGGTCAGGTGGCGCACGGTCTCCGGCGTGGGGTCGGCGACGATGTGGCGGGCGACGTGGCCGGGGAGTCCGACGTCCACGCGCAGGCCCCACGGTACGCGTACCGGCTCCGGGGCGTTGCGGGAGATGACCCAGCCATCAACCCATGCCCGAACTATTGGGAAATGGGCAGGTTTAAGAACCTTTGCCATAGAGAACAGCCTATTGTCCCTTGAGCAGCACCCGACCGGGCGTAGCAGGATAAAAAGGACACGGCGTGGCACTGCCTCTGGACCCCCCGCTCCAGATAGGGTCCCGGTGTGCGCGTTGAGATTCATGGTCACCGGGGCGCCCGGGGCCTGTGGCCGGAGAACACCCTGCCGGGTATGAGCCGCACGATGGAGCTCGGCGTTCACGCGCTGGAGCTCGACGTGGCGCTCACCGCCGACCGGCGTCTCGTGCTCACGCACGACCTGACGGTCTCCGCGGTGACGAGCGCCGACCGGCGCCCGCTGCGCGACGGCGACCCGCTCCACCCCTACGTCGGCAAGCCGGTCAACGCCCTCACGCTGGCCCAGCTCCACACGCTCGACGTGGGCGTACGGCTGCCGAAGCACCCCGGCGACCCGTTCGCGCTCACCCAGGTCGCCATGCCGGAGACCAGGATGCCGACGCTCGGCGCGGTGCTCGGGCTGGTCAACGCCTACGACGCCGAGAGCGTGCGGCTGCACGTCGAGCTGAAGTCCGACCCCACGAGGCCGGAGCTGACGGCCGACCCCGGGATGTTCACCGAGCTCGTGGTGGACGAGCTCGACCGGCACGGCCGGCTCGGCAACGCCGCCGTGCTCAGCTTCGACTGGCGGATCATCCGGCACGCCGCGCGCCTCGCGCCCGGAGTGCGGCGCTTCGCGCTCATCGAGCCCGACACCCTGCACTGGCACGACGACCTCGGCTCCGACGTGCCCGCCGCGGCCCGCGCGGCCGGGGCCACCACGCTCTCGCCCGAGCACGTCATGGTGGACGAGAAGCTGATGGCGCAGGCCGCCGCCGCCGAGCTCGACGTCGCCGTGTGGACGGTCAACGACGTCGCGCTCGGGGCCAGGATGCTCGACCTCGGCGTGTCGGGCATCGTGACCGACTACCCCGACCGGATGCGCGAGCTGTGGCGCGAGCGTGGGCTGGAGCTGCCGCGGCCCGTCGCCCCGCTCAAGCCGGTCGGCGTCTGAGCTTCGACGACCCTGGTCAGAGCCAGCCGTTGCGGCGGAAGCCGCGGTGCAGCAGCACGCAGGCGGTGATCATCACGGCCAGCACCGCCGGATAGCCCCACACCTGCTTGGTCTCCGGCATGAAGTCGAAGTTCATCCCGTAGATGCCCGCGATCATGGTAGGCACCGCCAGGATGGCCACCCACGAGGAGATCTTGCGCATGTCCTCGTTGGCGAGGGCGTTCGAACGCGCGAGCGCGGCCTGCAATATCGAGCTGCACAGCTCGTTGGAGGACTCCACCTGCTCGCAGACCCTCGACAGGTGGTCGCCGACGTCGCGGAAGTACTCGCGCATCTCGGCCGGGATCACCCGCCGCTGCGGCAGCGCGGACAGCGGCGCCTGCAACGGCGTGACCCCCCGCTTCATCTCCAGCATCTCCCGCTTGAGCTGGTAGATCCGGTTGATGTCGCGGGAGCTGACGTCGGCGAAGACGGTGGCCTCGACCTCTTCGAGTTCGAGCTGCATGAGGTCGGCCACCTGGAGGTACTGGTCGACGACGTGGTCGGCGATGGCGTGCAGCACGCCGGCCGGGCCGCGGTTCATCAGCTTGGGCTTGTCCTCAAGGCGCTCGCGCACGATCGTGAGCGGGCAGTGCTCGCCGTGCCGCACCGTGATCACGAAGTCGGCGCCGAGGAAGACCATGATCTCGCCGGTGGCGATGATCTCGGTGTTGTCGCTCGACTGGTCGTGGTCGAGGTAGGCGATGGTCTTGAGGACCATGAACAACGAGTCGCCGTACCGCTCGACCTTGGGGCGCTGGTGGGCCTTGACGGCGTCCTCGACGGCCAGCGGGTGCAGGCCGAACACCTCAGACAGCCACTCGACCTCGGGGGACTCGGGCTCGTGCAGGCCGACCCAGACGAAGGCGTTGGCGCCGTCGGAGTCCTTGTTGTGCTCGCGTACGAGGTCGAGCGCCTCGGCGATGCCCGTGGCGGGGACCTTCTTGCCCCGCACGTACGCGCCGAACTCGACGACGGACCGCGTCGGCGGCACACAGGGAACGGCGGCGGGCTTCACGATCGGGTGAGCGGCCCGCTGCATTGGGTAACGGTTGATTCGACGGAAAAGCGTGGACGAGCGCATGGCAGTCCCTTTCCGCCCGACATGGCGCGCTCCACGCGACGAAAAAGTCACCTCACTGGCGTGGAGGCACGATCAGGCTGCCTGATTGGAGTGGTCGGGGGCATACGGGAAGTACGTGCATGAGTGGCACGTACTGCTGGGATCACCAGGATTCATCCCGGACCACCTCCAATCGCAAGAGACGCCGCAAAGCCGCCTTAACCTACCACAGGCGGTTGAACGTAAACGACGATACCGTTCCGGCGGCACACCGCTCAGGGAGAACCGCACGAAGTTCATCGGCGTTCATCGGCGTTCATCGGCTCTTCCGGCAATCGGCGCATCCGAGACCTGCACCGGCCAGCGGTCCCCCGGGCCTGCGACAATGGAGCCCGTGCGCGTTCTAGTCATTGGATCCGGAGGGCGTGAGCACGCCCTGTGCCGTTCGCTGAAGCTCGACCCGCAGGTCACCGAGCTGCATTGTGCCCCCGGCAACGCGGGCATCGAGCAGGTCGCGACCGTCCACGCGGTCGACCCGCTCGACCCCGGGCAGGTGGCCGAGCTGGCCACGCGGCTGCGGGCCGACCTCGTCGTGGTCGGGCCCGAGGCCCCGCTCGTGGCCGGCGTCTCCGACGCGGTGCGCGAGGCGGGCATCGCCTGCTTCGGGCCCTCGCGCGACGCGGCCATGATCGAGGGCTCCAAGGCGTTCGCCAAGGAGATCATGATGGCCGCCGACGTGCCCACCGCGCGGGCCCGCACCTGCTCCAACGAGCAGGAGGCCGCCGCGGCGCTCGACGAGTTCGGCGCCCCCTACGTCGTCAAGGACGACGGGCTCGCGGCCGGCAAGGGCGTCGTGGTCACCGACGACCGCGAAAAGGCGCTGGCGCACGCGCGGGCCTGCGAGCGGGTCGTGATCGAGGAATACCTCGACGGACCCGAGGTGTCGCTGTTCGCGCTCTGCGACGGCAGCACGGCCGTGCCCCTCCAGCTCGCCCAGGACTTCAAGCGCGCCTACGACGGCGACGAGGGCCCCAACACCGGCGGCATGGGCGCCTACACGCCGCTGCCCTGGGCCCCCGAAGGGCTGACCGACCAGGTCATGCGGGAGATCGTGCACCCCACGATGGCCGAGCTGTCCCGGCGCGGGCTGCCCTACCAGGGGGTCCTCTACGTCGGGCTGGCCCTGACGGCGAAGGGGCCGAAGGTCGTCGAGTTCAACGCGCGCTTCGGCGACCCCGAGACCGAGGTCCTGCTCGACCGGCTGGAGACGCCGCTCGGCGGGCTGCTCATGGCCTGCGCCACCGGCGAGCTGGGGCTCGACCCGGTGTTCAGGCCGGGCGCGGCCGTCACCGTGGTGATCGCGGCCGAGGGCTACCCCGAGGCGCCGGTCAAGGGCGACCCGATCACCGGGCTCGCCGACACCGAGCACGCTTATGTCCTGCACTCCGGCACCACGCGCGAGGGCGGCGAGGTCCGCTCCGCGGGCGGTCGCGTGCTGGCCGTGGTCGGCAACGGCCCCGACCAGGAGAGCGCCCGCGCCAACGCCTACGACCTGGTGGCCCGCATCGGGCTGCGCGGCTCCCACCACAGGACGGACATCGCCCGATGAAGCACGTGCACTCCGGCAAGGTACGCGACCTCTACGAGACCGACGACGGCCTGCTGCTCATGGTGGCCTCCGACCGGATCTCCGCCTTCGATTACGTGCTGCAGCCCGACATCCCCGACAAGGGGGCCATTCTCACGCAGCTCTCGCTGTGGTGGTTCGACCAGCTCAAGGACATCGTGCCCAACCACGTGGTGGCGCCCGGCGACGAGGCGCGCGGCGTGCTGTGCCGGCCGCTGCGGATGGTGCAGGTCGAGTGCGTGGCGCGCGGCTACCTCGCGGGCGGCGGGCTGAACGAATACCGCGCGAGCGGCGCGGTCTCCGGCGTGCCGCTGCCCGAGGGGCTGGAGGACGGCTCGCGGCTGCCCGAGCCGATCTTCACGCCGTCCACCAAGGCGCCGCAGGGCGAGCACGACGAGCCGATCCCGTACGAGCGGGTGGTGGCGGAGATCGGCGCGGAGACCGCCGAGGAGCTGCGCAGGATCACGCTGGCCGTCTACACGCGCGGCGCGCAGATCGCCGCCGAGCGCGGCATCATCCTCGCCGACACCAAGATCGAGCTGGGCTGGGACGCCGACGGCGTGCTGACGCTGGGCGACGAGGTGCTGACGCCCGACTCCTCACGGTTCTGGCCGGCCGACGAGTGGCGGCCGGGCCGGTCCCAGCCGTCTTTTGACAAGCAATATGTACGCGACTGGCTACTTTCGCCCGAATCCGGATGGGACAAATCCTCCGGAAACCCCCCACCTCGTCTTCCGGACCATGTCGTCGAGCGCACCCGGCAGCGATACCTAGAAGCATATGAGCGGCTCACGGGGGCTCCCTTTAGCGGATGATTCGGCTGGGTCATCTGGTGCGAGCGACTACTGTTGGCCCGATCGACCCTTCCCCGTGATTTCAAGGAGCCGCACGAAATGGTCCGTTACCGCGTGCGCGGTGGCAACGCACTGCGTGGAACCGCGTTCATCCAGGGCGCGAAGAACGCCGTGCTACCCATGATCGGTGCGGCCCTGCTCGCCGCCACGGGGCGCACCGTCCTGCGCAACGTGCCGATCATCGAGGACGTCCGGCGCGCGGTCGAGCTGGCCGAGGCCGTGGGCGCCTACGTCGAGCTGCACGAGTCCGAGCGCACGCTGGTCATCGACGCCTCCAGGGTGAGCAGCCCCGTGCTGCCCGCCGAGATCGCGCGGCGCTTCCGCGGCTCGGTGCTGTTCACCCCCGCGCTGCTGCACCGCCTCGGCGAGGCGATCGTCGAGGGGGTCGGCGGCTGCAACCTCGGCAGCCGCAACCTCGACTTCCACTACCTCGGCTACAAGCGCCTCGGCGCGATCGTGGACGAGGAGGAGACCGTCATCCACGTCAAGGCCAGCGGCCTGACCGGCGCGACGCTCTACCTCGACACCCCGTCCCACACCGGCACCGAGAACCTCATCATGGCCGCCTGCCTGGCCAAGGGCACGACCGTGATCGAGAACGCCGCGCTGGAGCCCGAGGTGCTCGACGTCATCGACATGCTCACCAAGATGGGCGCGCGCATCAGCGGCGGCGGCACCGGGTTCATCACCGTCGAGGGCGTGGAGGAGCTGCACGCGGTCGAGCACACCGTGATGCCCGACCGGCTCGACGCCGGCGTCTTCGCGATGGCCGCGGCGATCACCGGGGGCGAGCTCAACCTCGTCGGCACCGGCCTCGACCTCGGCGTCGTGCGCTACAAGCTGGAGCAGATGGGCGTCGAGTTCGCCCGCCAGGGCGCGGTGCTGCACGTGCGCTGCGAGGGCCCGCTGCGCCCGATCAACATCATCACCGACACCTATCCCGGTTTCGCCACTGACCTCCAGTCGCCGATGATGACGGTCGCGGCCCTGGCCGAGGGCACCAGCTACATCCACGAGCGCATCTTCGACGGCCGCTTCGCGCTGGCCGGCGAGCTCAACAAGATGGGCGCCAACGTCGAGGTGGACGGCAGCCGCGCGGTGGTGCGCGGGCGCACCCCGCTGACCGGCGCCCAGGTGACCGCGCACGACCTGCGCTCCGGGATCGCGCTGGTGCTCGCCGGCCTCGCGGCCGAGGGCGAGACCGTCATCGACTCGGGTTACCTCATCGACCGCGGCCACGCGCATCTCGCCGCGCGAATGCGCGCGCTCGGCGCGGACATTACACGAGAGATTTCCGAACGCTAAAAAACGGCGGAAAAACCTCGCTGAGCTGCTAGGACATACTGCCGGGCGGTCAACCAGAACGGCTTTCCGGAAAAGTCGGGCGTGACATTACGGCCCCCGCGAGCGATCGTTCCAAAAGAGAGCATTGCAACGGACGGCAGGATGGGACGAACATTGGTCGAGAGGGCCGAAGAAACTCCCCGAGTGTCACGCCCGGGCGCCATGACCCCGGACCTCACCATCGGCGTGGTCGGACCCCACGACCTGGTCGAGCGGGTCATGCTGATGGGTCACGCCGCTGCACCGCTGCCGTGTCGCCTTGTCGCCGCCGCTTATCGCGACGAGCAGGAGGCGCCCGACAAGGTGACGCGGCTGGGTCCAGGTGTCGACGCGTGTCTGTTCGCCAGCCCGGTCCCCTATGACCTGGCGCGGCGTTCCGGCGTGTTGACGATGCCCGCGACCTACGTACAACTCGGCGGAGCGGCATTGGTGGCGGCGCTGGCGAAGGCGGCGCTGGACACTCGGATCGACCCCCAGAGGGTCAGCATCGACGTGATAAGCCGGGCGGACGTCGAGGAGGCGTACACCGACCTCGGCATCCCGGCCACGGACGTGCACAGCCGCGACGAGCCGGGAGCGACCGGCACGATCGCGGCCTACCACGAACGCCTGGCCCGCCAGGGGGTCACCACGGGGGCGCTCACCTGCCTCCCCGCGGTGGCCGAACGCCTCAACGCGGCGGGGGTGCCGGCCATCAGGATCCGGCCCACCTCGGCGGCGGTGCGCACGGCGCTGCACACGGCGGCGCTGCTCGGCGCGCACCACCGGCTGGAGGAGTCGCAGCTCACCGTGGTGCTGGTGGAGGTGCCGACGCTGCGCGAACCCGTGCGCCGCGCCGCGCCCCGCTACTGGCGCGACGAGCTGCGGCTGTCGCTGCACCGGCTGCTGGTCCAGGAGGCGAACCGGATCAACGCCACCGTCTGGCCGATCGACGATCACAGCTACCTGGTCACCGCGACCAGGGGCTCGATCGCGGCGGCCACCGACGGGTTCCGGGTGTTGCCGTTCGCCGCCAGGATCCGCGACGAGCTGGGGCTGGCGGTCGAGGTGGGCGTGGGCATGGGGCGCACGACGCACGACGCGGAGTCGCACGCGCGGGCCGCGCTGGCCCGCACCCAGGCGGGCAAGCAGGCACAGGGCTTCGCCGTGGACCGCGAGGGGCGGGCGCTCATCCCGGCCCCGCGGATGCCACCGGCCGGGGCCACCGCGCTGAAGCCGAAGGGCGTGGAGGTGCTGGCCAGGCTGGCGGCGAAGCTGGAGGGCGGCGACACGGTGGTGGACGCGGAAGGAGCGGGCAAGATGCTGGGGGTCACCCCCCGGACGGCCCGGCGGTTGCTGCGCACGTTGGTTGACGAGGGACTCGCGTGGCCGCTACCGCCCAACCGCACCCCGCAGCCGGGCCGCCCCCGGCAGCTCTACCGGCTGATCGTGGAGAAGCTGGGCCCGAGGTGACCCGCTCCGGCGGGGTCGGTCCTGCACTGGGCAAGGGGTCGTGGTGACCGGCGTTTTGACCGACGCTGTCACCTTTGCGCACCTGCGTATTGACTCTTGCCGAGTTGTTGGTTGACCCGGCCGGATCCGGGTATGTTCTCGGACGCCCCCGATCGACACGATTCGGACGGGGGCGCCAACTTTTTCGGCCACCGGCCGCCAGAAGGCCGCTGCGCGGCGCTGTAGTGGCGCTGCGCAGCGACGCCGGGCCCGTGACGGGTTCCGGTCAGCAGCCGCAGGCGACGGCCTCCACCGGTGCCGTGAGCGCGTCGACCGGCCGGCGGCTGACGCCGGAGGCGGTCTCGACCGCGAAGCCCTCCCGCGCCCAATACTCGAAGCCGCCGATCATCTCCTTGACCTGATAGCCGAGCCGGGCGAACTCCAGGGCGGCGCGGGTCGCGCCGTTGCAGCCCGGCCCCCAGCAGTAGGTGACCACCCGGGCGTCCGGCGGCACGAGCCCGGCGGCCCGCGCGGCGATCTCGCGGGTGGGCAGGTGGACCGCACCCGGCAGGTGCCCCTGGTCCCAGCTCTCCCGGCTGCGGGAGTCGACGACCACGAGGCCGGGCAGGCCGGCGGCGAGGTCGGCGGCGACGTCGGAGACGTCGGTCTCGAACGTCAGGCGGGCGGCGAAGTGGGCGACGGCCTTGGCGTTTGCGGCGGACATGGGACTCCTCCCGGTACGGACTTCCGGACGCCGCGATCCTGGCAGTCCGTACAGGGCCCCCGACAGTGGCACGAATGCCCACTATCGCTCATATTTCGCCACCCGTCCCACAGTCCGATACCCGCGAGCGTTCTGTCGCACCCGCCCGGTAAAGTCATGAGCCATGACTGGCAACGCTGCTGACACCCCCCGCCCGCTGATGGTCTGGGGCGCGTTGGCCATCGTCTACGTGGTGTGGGGCTCGACCTACCTCGGCATCAAGTTCGCCATCGAGACCATGCCCCCGATGCTCAGCGGCTCACTCCGGTTCGTCGTGGCCGCGCTCCTGCTCGGCGCCTTCCTCCTGGTCAAGAACGGCACCGCGCCCTTCCGCATGTCGGGCCGCCAGCTCGGCGGGGCCGCGCTGGTCGGGCTGCTGCTGCTGACCGGCGGCAACGGCATGGTGGCCGTGGCCGAGCAGCACATCTCCACCGGCCTCGCCGCGCTGCTCGTCGCGTCGGTGCCGCTCTGGCTGGTGGTGTTCCGCATCGCGGCCCGCGACCGGCCCGCGCTGCTCACGCTGCTGGGCGTGCTGGTCGGCTTCGGCGGGGTCGCCGCGCTGTCGCTCAGCGGCGGCGGCGAGACGGCGAGCACCACCGGGATCGTGGTGATCCTGGTGGCCTCGCTGTCGTGGTCGATCGGGTCGTTCCTGTCGGCGCGCATCCCGATGCCGCCCAACGTGTGGGCGGCCAGCGCGGTCGAGATGGCGGCGGGCGGCCTCGGCCTGCTGGTGACCGGGCTGTCGTTCGGCGAGCGGCTCGACGTGGCGGCCGTCTCCGGGCGCTCGTGGGGCGGCCTCGTCTACCTGATCCTGGTGGGCTCGCTGGTGGGCTTCACCGCCTACACCTGGCTGCTCGGCAACGCGCCCATCTCGCTGGTGTCCACCTACGCCTACGTCAACCCGGCCGTCGCGGTCGTGCTCGGCGTGCTCGTGGTCAACGAGGTGGCCACGCCGCAGATGATCGCCGGTGGCGCGGTCATCCTGGTGGGCGTCGCCCTGGTGGTCTCCACCGAGCGACGCGCCAAGGTCAGGACGGCGGCCGCCGCCGAAGAGGTCAAGGTCTAGCGGGGAAGCTCTCCGCGGCGGCCAGGAAGGCGTCGTTCGCCTCGGGGTCGGCGATCGTCACCCGGCAGCCCTCCGGGTGGAACGGCCGCACCGCGACGCCCTCGGCCGCGCAGGCCGCGGCGAAGTCGGCGGTGCGCTCGCCGAGCCGCAGCCAGACGAAGTTGGCCTCGGAGTGCGGCACCGTCCAGCCCTGCGCGGCCAGCGCCTCGCTCACCCTGGTGCGCTCCTTGACCACCCGCTCGACCCGCTCCAGCAGCTCGTCCTCGGCCTGGAGCGAGGCCACGGCGGCGAGCTGGGCGAGGCTGTTGACGGCGAACGGCACGGTGGTCTTGCGCACCGCCGACGCCACCGGCTCGTGCCCGATGAGGTAGCCGACCCGCAGGCCCGCCAGCCCGTACGCCTTGGAGAACGTGCGCAGCACGCACACGTTGGGCCGGTCGCGGTAGAGCTCGACGCCGTCGGGGACGTCCTCGTCGCGGACGTACTCGCGGTAGGCCTCGTCCAGCACCACCAGCACGTCCTCGGGCACCCGGTCGAGGAAGGCCGTCAGCTCGCGGCGGCGGATCGCGGTGCCGGTCGGGTTGTTGGGGTTGCAGACGAAGATCAGGCTCGTCCGGTCGGTCACGGCCTCGGCCATGGCGTCGAGGTCGTGGTCCTCGCCCGCGAGCGGCACGCGTACGGACGTCACCCCGGCGAGGTCGGCCAGCAGCGGGTAGGCCTCGAACGAGCGCCAGGCGTAGACGACCTCCGCGCCGGGCTCGCCCACCGCCTCCAGAAGCTGCTGCGCCACTGTCACCGAGCCGGGCCCGGTGGCCACGTGCTCGGCCGGCACGCCGTAGCGCGCCGCGATCGCCTCGGTGAGCGCGACCGCGCCGGCGTCGGGATAGCGGTGGATCTGCCGCGCGCCCTCGGCGACCGCCTCCACCACGGACGGCAGCGGGTCGTAGGGCGACTCGTTGGAGGAGAGCTTGTAGGACCGCCCGTCGGGTGCGGCGACCGCCTTGCCCGGTTTGTACGGGGCCATGCTGTCCAGGATCTGGCGGAAACGAGGCATGCCCCTACCTTAGTTCCTGGCCTTCAGTTCCTGGCCGGCTCGTCCTTCAGCGAGCGCAGCATCGGGGGGTGCAGCAGCTCGGCCGGCCCGCGCCGGTAGAGCTTGGCCGGCCGGCCGCCGTCACGGGTGGTGGTGCCGCCGGTCTCGACGAGGAAGCCCTCGGCCTTGGTGACCTTGCGGTGGAAGTTGCGCGGGTCGAGCGTCCGGCCCCAGACGATCTCGTAGACCCGCCGCAGGTCCGCCACCGTGAACTCCGGCGCGCAGAAGGCCGCGCCCAGCGAGGTGTACTCCAGCTTGGCGCGGGCCCGCTCGACGCCGTCGAGCATGATGCGGCGGTGGTCGAAGGCCATGACCGTGAGCGCGTCGACCGGCTGCCAGCTCATGTGGGCCTGCTCCGAGGCGGGCAGGTCGGGGGCGAGGCCGAGGTAGGCGACGCTCAGCACGCGCTGGCGCGGGTCGCGGTCGGGGTAGCCGTAGGTCTGGAGCTGCTCCAGGTGCACCGGCGCGCCGGGCAGGCCGGCCCGCTCGGCCAGGATGCGCCTGGCGGCGTCGGGAAGGTCCTCGTCGAGCTGGATGAAACCGCCCGACAACGACCAGCGCCGCAGGAACGGCGGGTTGTCGCGGCGCCACACCAGGGCGCTCAGGGCGTTGTTGCGCACGGTGAGCACCACCAGGTCGACGCTGACCGGCACGCTCGGGACCATGAACGGCACGTTACACGCACCGGCGAGCGGGCCGCGAACGCCGCGTCAGGTCGTGATCCGCACGTGCAGGGGCTCGGTGGAGGTCAGACCCGCCGCCCCCTTGACGGTGATCCGTACCCATTCGCCGGCCGGCACCTGGGCCCAGTCGAACGGCACCCATGCCGTCACCATGCCCTCGGGCAGCTCATCCAGCGGGTTCTCGTCCAGCCAGCCGACCTCGGAGACGACCAGGTCGCGCACGCCGCCGGACCACTCGACGGAGACGGCGCCGTCCTTGAGGTTGTAGCCGCGCACCTCGACGCCGTCCTGGATGTCGCGCGAGGTCCTGATGGCGTCGACGGCGATCGGCCGCCGCCAGTCGGCGGTGATCTCCTTCTCCAGCGACGGCTCGCCGCAGGTCATGTAGTCGCTCCACATGTAGGAGACGACCTTCTGGACGTACCGGCCGGTCATGGTGACGGCCTGGTCCAGGCGTTTCTTGTCGGTCTTGCCGCGGGTGCCCTGCGGGGCGCACGGCTGATCGCCCGACGGCTCGAACGCCTCCACGTTCGCCCACAGGTCCACCTGGTAGCCGGCCTGGAGCATCTCCTCGCGGGCCAGCGACATCTCGCGGTAGTAGTCGCGGGTGGAGCCGTGGTAGGCGGTGCCGTACGTGGCCTCGCCGACCACCGGCCGCAGCCGCTCGTCCACCTCGGCGCCGCGC
This sequence comes from Nonomuraea sp. B208, assembly GCF_057536035.1. Taxonomy (NCBI): domain Bacteria; kingdom Bacillati; phylum Actinomycetota; class Actinomycetes; order Streptosporangiales; family Streptosporangiaceae; genus Nonomuraea; species Nonomuraea sp. B208. The sequence continues at coordinate 248,828 of NZ_BAAJOU010000034.1, read as the reverse complement.
TCGTCCGGCCAGAACAGGCCGACCTTGCCGGTGCCGCGGCTGTCCTGCGGGGCGATGATGCCGACCCCGGTCTTGGCCAGCTCCTTGAACGCCTCGGCTACCTGCTTGGGCGTCTGGCCGAAGGCCTTGCGCTTGCGGGCGTCCATGTAGGGGCTGATGAGGATGGGCTTGCCGGGGAGCTCCTGCTCGACGATCGTGTGCTGGTCGGCGTAGACCTCCAGCGTCGGGTTCGAGGCCAGGGTGTCCGACATCTGCACCTCGAACGGCTGGTAGACGCCGCCGAGGGAGTCCCGGTCGGCGAAGCGGGCGCCGTAGTCCTGGAGGATGCGCCGGGTGAGGGTGGTCAGCGTGCCGAGGTGCTTCTTGTTGGCCCTGATCTCGGTGTTCGGGTCGCGGGGCGCGAGCGGCAGCGCGGGAAAGACGCGCATGCCGAACTGGTCGCCGAGGTCGAGGAGCTGGGTCAGGCTGTCGTTCTCGGCGCCGGCGACGAGGATCAGGTCGTAGGAGGCGCCCTTGCGGGAGAAGTCGCAGGTGGAGTCGTCCGAGCCGTCGGGCTGGGTGATGATGCGGAAGTAGGTGCGCTTGCCGGCCCGCACCGCGTGCTCCACCTCGGGGCAGCGGAACAGGTCGGGGCCGAACGACTCGTCGGTGCGGTAGACGTACGTGCGGCCGATGCGGTTGTCCGGGTGGGCCTTCATCAGGTCGCGCTCGGCGGCGTCGTGGCAGCTCATGCCGTCCTCGCGGCAGCCCTTGTAGAGGGAGTCCAGCTCGCCGTCCCTGGTCAGGATGTCGCCGGAGGACGAGACCGTACGGAACTGCAGGCCGTAGCCGATCCTGATGACGGTGTCGCCGCCGACGTCGTGGATCTCCTTCAGCTGGGTGCGCCAGGTGCAGGGGTTCGACTTCGGCATGATCCAGTAGCCGGTGACCGCGTAGGGGGCCTTCTCCCGGGTCTCGAACGTTCCACAGTCGTCGGTGAACTCGCTCACCTTGGGCGTGGGGGCCTCGGCGGACGGCGTCGGCTTGGCCGGGGTGGTCTTCACCACCGACGCGACCTTCTGCCCGGCACCCGGCTGGAGCACGATGACCACGGCGGCGACCGCGGCCAGGATCGCCACACCCAGGACGAGGAGGAGCCAGCGCACCTTCGACGACCCGCCGCCCGCTATGGCTTGACCCCCGCCCAGGCTTCGAGCTGGGCGACGAAGCGCTTGGCGGAATTGGGCCAGTGGTGGTTGGCGCGGGCCGCCGCGTAACCGCGCGCGCCCTGCGCCTTGCGCTCGCGTACGTCGTCGCGGAGCGTCAGCACGGCCTGGGCCACCGCCTTCGGGTCCTGCCAGGGCACGACCATGCCGCTGTCGTAGCGCTCGACGAGCTCCACGGCGCGCGGCGAGGGGGTGGTGATGACCGGGATGCCGTGCGCCATGTACTCGACGATCTTGGTGGGCATCGAGTGGCGGTAGTTGGGCTCGTCGTGCAGCAGCGACAGCCCGGCGAGCGCGCCGTCGAGCCGCTTCAGCGCCTCGTCGTTGGGCATGAAGTCGCGCCACTCCAGCAGGCCCTCGGTCACGGCCTGGTTGAGCACCGGACGGCTCTGCGGGTCGGCGTAGCCGATGAGCTCCACCGCCACGCGGTACGGCTGGAGCAGCTTGGCCACCTCGACCGCCTCGAGCACGCCACGGGCCCGCGACAGCCAGCCGAGGTAGACCACCCGGTCGTCACCGGGCGGGGTGACGGAGTCGGGCACCCAGGTCTCGTTGGGCACGATCGGATGGGCGTCCTTGAACCGGCCCGCGTACGCGGTCTCGGCCAGCAGGAGGTGCAGGTGACGCTCGGCGGTGCCTTCGAGCAGCCGCGCGAGGAAGCGCACCGGCGGACGCAGCGGCGAGGGCAGCCACGGCTTGAGCGAGAGCGTGGCCGGGGTGTCCTCGTGGACGTCCCACACCACCGGCGGCCGGTTGCGCACGCCCCACACCGCGAACAGCAGCTCGGGATCGTGGATCAGGACCAGGTCGACCTTGTCGCGCATGCGCTTGAACAACCGGCGGGCCGCCCAGACCGCCGCCACCCGCTTGCGCTGGGCGGCCCTGGGGAGGTCGACGCCGTTCACCCAGGGTCTCGGCACGACCCCGAAACCGGTGAAGGAGGCGGCATACGTGACCTCATGACCGGCATCCACGAGCGCGCGGATCTGCCGATGCAGGATCCTCGCGTCCTCGGGGTTATGCACCACCGTCATGACGAGCACGTGCACTGCGCGCAGCCCTCCGTCGCTACAGCCGCTCGACGCGTTCACCCTCGGCGAGCACGCCGCGGGTGTCGAGCACGAGCCTGGCCTTCGCCTCGACCATGTCGAGGTCGAACGCGGCATGCTGCTGAAGCAGCAGCGTGACGTCCGCGTCGACCACGGCCTCGGCCAGATCCTCTTCACGCGGCACCGGGGTGCCGTCCACCGACCACTCCTTGACGTACGGGTCCGCGAACGAGAGGTCGGCGCCCAGTTCGAGCAGCGCGCGGGCCACCGGCAGTGCCGGGGTCTCCCTCTCGTCGGCGATATCCGGTTTGTAGGTGACGCCGAGCATAACGACTTTCGCGCCGTTCACGGGCTTCTTATGCCGGTTGAGCAATCGCTGGACGCGCGCCACCACGTACGACGGCATCCGCTCGTTGATCTCCTGCGCCAGCTCCACGAACCGGAACGGGTAGCCGAGCTTGCGCACGGTGTAGGACAGGTAGGACGGGTCCACGGGGATGCAGTGGCCCCCGACGCCCGGTCCGGGCAGGAACTTCTGGAAGCCGAACGGCTTGGTCGCCGCCGCCTCTATCGACTCCCACAGGTTGACGCCGAGCTCGTCGCAGAAGATCGCCATCTCGTTGACGAGGGCGATGTTCACGTGCCGGTAGGTGTTCTCCAGCAGCTTGGCCATCTCGGCCTCGCGGGTGCCGCTGACCGGCACGACCTGCTCGATGAAGCGGCCGTAGAACGCCGTCGCGCGGTCCCGGCAGGTCGGGGTGTAGCCGCCGACGACCTTGGGGGTGTTGCGCAGGCCGAACTTGGGGTTGCCCGGGTCGATGCGCTCGGGCGAGAAGGCCAGGTGGAAGTCCTCGCCGGCGGTCAGCCCCGAGCCTTCGAGGAGGGGGCGGACCAGCTCGTCGGTGGTGCCGGGCCACGTGGTGGACTCCAGCACGACGAGGGTGCCCTTGGTGAGGTTGCGGGCGACGGCCTTGGAGGCGCCCTCGACGGCGGAGAGATCCGGTCGGTGGTCCTCGTCCAGGGGCGTCGGGACGCAGATGACGATGGTGTTGCTCCGGGCCAGCACGCTCTCGTCGAGCGTGGCGGTGAAACCGTTGGCCAGCATGTGCTCGAGATCGGCGTCGGTCAGGTCGTCGATGTAGGACTGTCCCGCGGTGAGCGCCTCGACCTTGCGGGGGTCGACGTCCACACCGACAACGCGCAGACCAGCGCCGACCGCCTCCTTGGCGAGCGGCATGCCGACGTAGCCCAGGCCGATGACAGCCAAGTCTATTTCTGTCACAGCTGTGCCTTTGGGAGCCGGATACAACACTTCATGGTGGCAAAGGTTATCTCAAGTCCACCTAGCTCACGCCTAATGCGACCGAAACCGTCACAACGTACAGCCAACACGAAGGTCAACTTTCGGTAAGCGACTGGTAAAGGGACCGGTAGGTCTCGGCAACGCGGCTCCAGGTCCGCTTGGCGGCCACCTCCGCGCGGCCGGCCTCGCCCATCTCGGCCCGCCTGGCAGGGTCCTCCCGCAGCCCGGCCACGGCCTCCGCCAGCGCCTCGGGGTCGCCCGGCGGCACCAGCAGGCCGGCGCCGTCGGAGCCGACCAGCTCCGACAGGGCGGGCAGGTCGCTGAGCACCACCGGCTTGCCGAGCGCCATGGCCTCGACCGGCTTCAGCGGCGTCACCAGCCGGCAGACCCGCAGGTCCTCGCGCGGGCAGGCGAAGATGTCGATGGCGTCCTGGGCCTGCAACGCCTCGTCGGGGCCGACCCGGCCGGGCAGGATCGCGTCCTTGAGCCCCAGCTCCTCGACCAGCGCCAGCAGGTTCTCCCGCTCGGCGCCGTCGCCCACGATGAGCACCCGCACCGGCGTGCCCGCGTCGCGCAGCAGCGCGCCGGCCCGCAGCAGGGTGGCGAAGCCCTCGTAGGCCACGATGCTCGACACCGAGCCGACGACGATCTCGCCGGGCTCGATGCCGTGGGCGGCGCGGAAGGAGGCGCCGTCGTAGCGGGCGGTGAGCAGGGAGTCGTCCACGGCGTTGGGCGCCAGGTGGATGCGCTCCCTGGGCACGCCGCGCTCGACGATCTCGGTGGCCATGGTCTCGGCCAGCGTGACCACCGCGTCGGCCTCGCGCATCAGGAACGCCTCGCGCTCGCGCTGGAGCACGTGCCGCTCGCTGCCGACCCGGATCGGGTCGCGGGAGGCCCAGGTCTCCTCCAGGAAGCCGCGCACCTCGTAGACGAACGGCGTGCCCGTACGGTCGCGCACGGCGTGGGCCACCGAGCCGTTGCGATGGTCGGTGGCGGCGTGCAGGACCTGCGGGCGCAGCTCGGTGACGAGCCTGGTGACCGAGTCGGCGCCCCTGACCATGCGGCCGCGCATCTCGAAGGGCACCTCGCCGTGCCCGTCCGGCAGGTGCCGGTAGTAGGGGATGCCGTCGATCTCCTCGTACGGCGGCGCGTCCGCGTGCCCCTGCATCATCGGCCAGCCCCAGCTCGTGACCACGTGCGGGTCGAGCCCCGCGGCCTTCTGCGAGGTGACGATGCGGTGGGTGCGCACGGTGTAGCCGGCCTGCGTGTACGGCAGCGCGTTGGTGACCAGGTGCAGGACCCGGCCCTTGACCCGCTCAAGGATGGCCACCTTGGGGCCGGGCGGGATCGGGTCGGGGCTGATGGCGGCCAGCTCACCGCGGTAGTAGGCGGCCCTGCGCTTGATGAACGGGTATTTCGTGTGGGCATCGAGCACGGCGGCGGCCTCGCTGACCCGGCCGGCGTCCCAGAGCGCCTTGGCCTCGTTCCACGGGCCCTTGAGCACCCGCATGCCGAACTTGCGCACCATGCGCCGGGCGCCCCGGGCCGCGGGCCAGGCCACGCTGCCCACGATGGGGCGCAGCCGGGGCGGGAGCGCGTCGGCGGCCGCCTGGGCGACGCGGACGGGGTCGGACTTGACCTTGGTCGCGACGACGCGGGAGACGATGATCGGGTGCTGGACGAAGCCCTTGAGAAGCCCGCCGACACCGGCGCGGGCGGACTTCGCGGAAACCCTGCCGGCGCTTTGGGAGGAGTCTTGACGACTGGCGTCGGATGCCACGCGGTGACCGTACCATAGGCAGCGTTTTTTCCCTTCCGCTATGAAAGGCGAGGTCATGAGGGAGAACCCCCTGGTCCTCCACGTATTGGGAGCTCGTCCCAATTTCGTGAAAGCGGCCCCGGTGGTGCGGGCACTCGGTGAGCTCGGCGTGCGGCAGGGCATCATCCACACCGGTCAGCACTACGACGCCCTGATGTCCGACGTGTTCTTCGCCGACCTCGGCCTGCCGGAGCCGGTGGCCAACCTCGGGGTCGGCTCGGGCAGTCACGCGAAGCAGACGGCGGCCCTGCTCGTCGGGCTGGAGGAGGTCGTCGAGGAGCACGACCCCGACCTGGTCGTGGTCTACGGCGACGTCAACTCGACCCTCGCCGCCATCCTCGTCTGCGCCAAGCTCGGCGTGCGGACGGCGCACGTGGAGGCGGGGCTGCGCTCGTTCGACCGGGGCATGCCCGAGGAGGTCAACCGGGTCGTCACCGACGCCCTCGCCGACCTGCTCTTCGCCACCTCGCCCGAGGCGCTCGCGTACCTGGCCGGCGAGGGCGTGCCGGCCTCCAAGGTGCACCTGGTGGGCAACCCCATGATCGACAGCCTGTACGCCGCCCTCCCCGCGCTGGACCCGGCCCCCGTGGTCGCGCGGCTCGGCATACCGGACCGGTATGCCGTCGCGACCCTGCACCGCCCGGCCAACGTGGACACCCCCGAGGCCGCCAAGGAGCTGGTGGACGCGGTGCTGGAGGTCTCCCGGCAGGTCCCGGTCGTGGTGCCGGTGCACCCGCGCGGCAAGGCCAGGCTGGCCGAGGCCGGTCTCGTGGACGGCGAAACGGTCAGGGTCGTCGATCCGCTCGGCTATGTGGACTTCCTCTCACTCGTCCGCGGTGCCGCCCTGGTCGTCACCGACTCCGGCGGCGTGCAGGAGGAGACGACCATGCTGGGCGTCCCCTGCCTCACCCTGCGGCCCAACACCGAGCGGCCGATCACGATCACGCACGGCACGAACCGCCTGGTCACCCCCGCCCTGCTGCCCGCGGCGGCGGAGAAGGCGCTGGCCGACGGCGCGGCCACCCCGGCCGGCGAGCTGCCGGTGCTGTGGGACGGCAAGGCCGGGCCGCGCATCGCCACGGTGATCGCCGGCTGGCTCAAGGGCGACAACCTGGCACCGGCTTCCCAGGCAAAACGCCCCGAATAGCCACCATCGGCGGCGTAACATGGCAAATCTCCCCTGAGCGTTAGGCGTCATCACCATGGCCGAAACCCCTGAGCCCCCCTCGTTCCAGCGACTCGGTCCCGTCAACTGGCTGCCCGAGGAGCGCAAGGTCGTCGAGCGTCACGAGGCGGAGCTCAGGGAGCTGCGGCGACGCCTGGAGATCGCCGAGGCCAAGGCCGCGTACGCGACGTGGAAGCTGGAGGCGACCCAGGCCAAGCGGACGTACAAGCTGGGCGAGGCCCTGGGCTCGAAGAGCCCGGGGAAGATCATGGACGCGGTCCGCTCGAAGGAGCGCGCGCCGAAGCCGCCGATGCCCGTCACCGAGGCCGTCGAGCTGGCGAACAACCGGCCCCCGCGGGTCGAGGTGCCGGCCGTGAAGTGGCCGGCCGGCCCGGTCAACCGGCCGGACCTCAAGGTCGCGGTGATCCTCGACGACTTCTCCCGCATGGCCTTCCGCTACGAGTGGGACCAGATCGAGTTCGGGCTCAAGGACTGGCCGGAGATCTTCGCCGACAAGCGGCCCGACCTGCTGTTCTGCGAGTCGGCCTGGCACGGCAACCAGGGCCGCTGGCGCTACCAGATGACCGGGACCAACGCGCCCAAGGAGCCGCTGCGCGAGCTGGTGGCCTGGTGCAGGAGCGAGGGCATCCCGACGGTCTTCTGGAACAAGGAGGACCCGCCGAACTTCGACTTCTTCATCGACACGGCCAAGCTGTTCGACTACGTGTTCACGTGCGACGGCGACATGCTGCCGAAGTATCGGGAAATTTTGGGACACGACCGGGTTGATGTGCTGCAGTTCGCCGCCCAGCCGCGCGTCCACAACCCGATCCAGCAGAAGCAGGGCCGCCTCCACGACGTGGTCTTCGCCGGGATGTACTTCCGCGACAAGCACCCCGAGCGCCGCGAGCAGATGGAGACCGTCCTCGACCCGGTGCGCGAGCTGGGCCTGCACATCTTCGCCCGCAACGGCGAGGTGGACGAGAAGTACGCCTGGCCGGAGAAGTACCGGCCGCACATCGTGGGCGAGCTGCCCTACGACCAGATGTTGTCGGCGTACCGGATGTACAAGGTCTTCCTCAACGTCAACTCCGTGCTCGACTCGCCGACCATGTGCGCGCGGCGGGTCTTCGAGCTGTCGGCGTGCGCGACCCCGGTCGTGACCGGCTGGTCACGGGCCATCGAGGAGACCTTCGGCGAGCTCATCCCCATCGCGCGCGAGCCGGTCGAGTCGTACAACCAGGTGCTGCACCTGATCAACAGCCCCGAGCTGCGCGCCAGGATGGGCCACCTCGCCATGCGCGAGGTCTTCGACAAGCACCTGTTCTCGCACCGCGTGGACCAGATCCTCCAGGACCTCGGCCACCACGTCGAGCCGCGCACCCGCTCGATCTCGGTCGTGCTGCCCACCAACCGCGCCTCCCAGATCGAGCACGCCATCTCGTCGGTGGCCAAGCAGCTCCACCGGCCGCTCCAGCTCGTCATGGTGCTGCACGGCCTCGACATCGACCCCGTCGTGGTGGCCGACAAGGCGCGCATGGCCGGGATCACCGACGTCGTGGTGCTGCCCGCCGCCGCCGAGCTGTCGCTCGGCGCGTGCATGAACCTCGGCATCTCGGCCGCCGAGGGCGACCTCATCGCCAAGATGGACGACGACAACCTCTACGGCGAGCACTACCTGTCGGACCTGGTGCGGGCCTTCGACTACTCCGACGCCGAGCTGGTCGGCAAGGGCGCGCACTACGCCTACTTCGAGGGCTCCAACACCACGATGCTGCGGCTGCCCGGCCTGGAGCACCGCTACTCGTTCCTGGTGCAGGGCGGGACGTTCCTCGGCAAGGCGGACATGTTCCGCTCCTACCGGTTCGCCGACATCACCCGGGGGGAGGACACCGAGCTGGTGCGGCGGCTCAAGGAGGACTCCGTCAAGATCTACTCGGCGGACCGCTTCAACTTCGTCTACTGGCGCAGCGCCGACGCCTCGATGCACACCTGGCAGGCCGACCACATCAAGCTGACCCGCAACGCGCAGTTCGCCTTCGTGGGCCGGCCGGACGACCACGTGCTCATCTGATCAGCGCTTGACCCTGGCGAGGTTCTGGTCGGCCAGCTTGGCCAGCTCGTAGAGGCCGTCCGGCTGCACCTGGCGGCCCACGACGAGCATGCTCATGATGAGGTTGCCCCGCCGGATCATCACCGAGCCGATCTCGGCGCTCTCCTTGGCGCCCGCGGCCGTGGTGAGGTAGGCGCGCGACTGGTCGCCCTTGGCCGGCATGGGCAGCATGCGGGTCCGGTAGACGACCTTGGCGCCGTCGACGTCGGCGGTGTAGGAGGCGCACTTCGCCGGCAGCGGCGCGGGGAAGGCGGCCGACGGCAGCGCGACCACGGCCTGGGTGATCGAGCCGCGCTCGGCGGCGAAGGCGATCACGGCGGCGGGGGCCTTGGCGACGTCGGGGCGCGCGGCGTCGAGCTGGGCCGCGCCGGCGCACTCCGGACGCTCCAGCCGGGCCTGGCGGACCGCGGCGAGGCCCTGCTGGGTGGATTTGAGCGAGCCGAACGCGCCCAGCTCCGGGCCGTACGAGATGTGCATCCCCTCGGGCACGGGCAGCAGCGCGGCCCGCAGCTTCGCGGCGTCGGCGGGCGGCGACCCGGCACCCTGGGCCGGCTCGACGGCCGCGTCGGCGGCGGCGGGCGGAGCCTGCGCCTCCGACGACGAGCATCCGGCGACGGCCATCATGCTCAGGAATATGCCGGAAACGGCCTTAAGCATGAGTTCTCCCATTCCATTGGCGGCATTCTCGTGAACGTTAGAGGAGTCGCGGGCCCGCCACCCCGGCAACGGCGCTATCTGCGGAATTCAGCGGGTTTGTCGCCGCTGGCCTGGCACCCACTCTCACCTGCGGATACGGACCCGCTACGGATCAAGGAGCCAAACCGGCATTCGCCGTAATAGGCCGCGCAAAATGTTTCTCTGGGCGCTGCGCGTCCCCGCACCCGGCCGTTCCGGGGCTGCCGATGATCGCGCCATGACTCTGACGCCACGGGACCTCGGGATGAACCTGTCCATTTCCCGCCGCGACTTCTTCGACGGCATCGCGGTGGGCGCCCTGGGGAGCATGGTCTCCGTGAGCCCGGCCGAGGCGGCTCCGTCGTCCCCGGCGGCCCCGGCGTTTGGGTTCGGCGGCGGCGCCCCCGAGGCCCTCAGCGTGCCGCACGCGCTCAGGGACGGCCGCTTCTGGCAGTACGCCGGCCCGCCCGAGCCCACCGGCGAGAGCTACGACCTCGTCGTGGTCGGCGGCGGGCTCAGCGGCGTCAGCGCGGCCGGCGAGTGGCTGCGCCGCCGGCCGGGCGCGAGTGTGCTGGTCATCGACAACCATGACGAGATCGGCGGGCAGGCGCGGCGGGTGATGTTCCACCGCCAGAGCGCACCCGGCCGGACCGGCGCCGGGCTGGTGGACGCGGTCATGTGCGACGAGGAGAGCTTCGGCGCCGACACGCTGGTCCGGCTCACCGGCGACTGGGTCGCGCGGCTGCCGATCGCCGCCCGCGCCAGGGACGACCTGCGCAGGCTCCGCCACGACCCGCCCGACTGGTTCCCCGGGCTGCCCGCCGAGGCCAAGCAGGAGCGGCTGGCCGGGCTGACGTACTCGGCGTTCCTGCTGGAGGCGTGCGGCGCGCACCCGGACGTGGAGCGCTTCTGCCGGAGCATGTCCTGCCCCGAGTGGGGCTACGACACCCGGGCGCTCGGCGCGATCGACGCCTGGGGCACCGGCTATCCGGGGTTCGGCGGGCTCGGGCTGGAGAAGGACAAGCCGTCGCGGTACAACTCGCCGACGGTCAGGAGGCAGTGGGGCGCCGGCGAGGTCCACCTCTTCCCCGAGGGGAACCAGGCGCTGGTGCGCACGATGGTCGCGCGCCTGCTGCCCGACCCCGGCTCCCCCGACCGGCCGGGCGACCGGGTGCGGTTCCGGCTGTCCAGCCCGGTCGTGTCGGTGCGCGACGGCGAGGGGGCGGCCGAGGTCGCCTACTTCGACGGGCACCGGGTCAGGAGCGTGGCGGCCGGGTCGGTCATCCTGGCCTGCTGGAGCGCGGTGATCCCCTACCTGGTGCCGGAGCTGCCCGACGAGCAGCGCCAGGCGCTGGGCGAGGCGGTACGGGTGCCGCTGCTGCACGCGAGCGTACGGGTGCGCGACTGGGACGCCTGGCGGCGGGCCGGGGTGCGCAGGGTGCGGTGGACGGGGGCGTACTGGTCGCTCGCCGAGCTGGAGACGCCCCGGCGGGCGGGCGGGCCGGCCGAGGTGCACCTGCTGGCCACGCCGTGCCGGGCGGAGCTGGGGCCGAAGGCGGGGGCGGCGGCGGGCCGGCGTGAGCTCATCAGGACGCCGTACGAGGTGCTGGAGCGTACGATCCGCGAGCAGCTGGCCCGGCTGCTCGGCCCGGCGGGCTTCGACCCCGCGCGGGACGTCGAGGGCATCACGGTCAACCGCTGGGGCCACGGGAACGCGCCGGAGTACTGCCGGCCCTGGCACGCCTTCTACCCGGACGGGCCGTACCCGGCGGAGGCGGCCCGCCGCCGGTTCGGGCGGATCGCGATCGCGGGCTCGGACGCGGCCCCCGCCGCCCGCGCCGACGCCGCCGTGACGGCGGCCTTCCGCGCGGTGGAGGAGCTGACGGGGTGAGATCCGCGCTGGTCGAGCCGGGGATGGGCGGCGACGGCCCGGCTCACGGCCCGCCACTACTGGGGGATCTTGTCCCAATAATCACGGTAATGAACGTGTTCCTCCCACTGCGCCGGAAGCGTAAACGGTGCTAGTCTCCTGTGCGATCTTCCGGAGGTGTATTTACACAAGGTGTGGAAATGCCCCCGACTCGAGGTTGGGACATGGGCTCGCGAAACCGGTCTATTCGGTTCAAGATCTTCTTATTGCTGCTGCTACCCCTCCTGTCTCTGAGCGCGCTCTGGGGTTTCGTCCTCAACCTCACCATGGGCGACGCCCAGTCACTGCTCCGCGGCGGCACGCTCTACCGGACCATCGGCGTCGCCACCTCCGACCTGGCAATTCAGCTCCAGGCCGAGCGCATGCGCACCGCCGAGGCGCTCACGACGCGTGAGCTCACCGAGGTGCTCGGCGCCCAGCGCGCCCGTACCGACCGCGCGGTCGAAGACCTCCGCATCGCCGTCGCCGAGGCCGGGGGCGGCGCCGCCGCCGACGTGCGCGGCCCGCTGAGCGCGCTCTGGCCCGCGCTCGACCGGCTCGGCCCCGTCAGGGCGGACATCGACGCCGGGCGCGGCTCCCGCCTGGGCGGGCTGACGGCGTACAACACCATCGTCGACGCGCTGTTCACCGTCTACTCCCAGCTGCTCACCGTCACCGACCTGGCCATCGTCCAGCAGGCCACCGCGATGCAGACCATGGGCCTGGCCAGGGAGTACATCGCCAGGGAGCAGGCGCTCGTCCTCGTGGGGATCGGCCGGCAGCGGCTCAGCGGGTCCGAGGTCTCCGCCTTCACCGAGTACGCCGCCTCGCGCCGCTTCCTGCACGCGCGCGGCCTCGCCGGTCTCGACGTGACGATGCGGCGGCCGTACGAGCAGCTCTTCGCCTCCGACACCTTCCAGACCTTCGTCGCGATGGAGGCGCGGATCGCCCAGACCGGCACGCCGCCCACGAACGGCACCGCCTGGACCGACACCCTCGACAAGCTCAGCGCCCAGCTCGACAAGGACGCCCGGACCGCCTCCGAGGCCCTGGCCGCCCGCACCTCCGAGGCCGCCACCGCCACCGTCGTCCAGATCGCCGTCGCGGGCGGCGTCGGGTTGATCGCGGTGCTCGCGTCGATCATCATCTCTGTACGCTTCGGTCGCCGCCTGGCCGGAGAGCTCGGCGGGCTGCGCGCGGCCGCGGTCGAGCTGTCGGAGCGCCGCCTGCCCGACCTCGTGGCCAGGCTGCGCAAGGGCGAGGACGTCGACGTGAAGAAGGAGGCCAAGGCGATCAAGGTCAGCGGATCCGCGGAGATCATCGACGTGGCCAGGGCCTTCGGCTCCGTGCAGCGCACCGCCGTCAACGCCGCCGTCGGCCAGGCCGCGCTGCGCCGCGGCGTCGGCCAGGTCTTCCTCAACCTCGCCCGGCGCAAGCAGGGCCTGCTGCACCGCCAGCTCGCGCTGCTCGACGGCATGCAGCGGCGCACCCACGACCCCGACAAGCTCGAAGAGCTCTTCCGCCTCGACCACCTGACCACCCGCATGCGGCGGCACGCCGAGAGCCTCATCGTGCTGTCCGGCTCCGCGCCCGGCCGCGCCTGGCGCAAGCCGGTGCCGGTGATCGACATCGTCCGGGCCGCCGTCGCCGAGGTCGAGGACTACACCCGGGTCGAGGTCCAGGCCATGCCGGTCAGCGCGTTCGACGGCGCCGCCGCCGCCGACCTCACCCACCTGGTCGCCGAGCTCATCGAGAACGCCACCATCTACTCGCCACCCGACACCGCCGTCCACGTACGCGGCGACCAGGTCAGCAACGGCTACGCGATCGAGATCGAGGACAAGGGCCTCGGCCTGTCCGCCACCGAGTACGCGGCCACCAACCGCATGCTCGCCAACCCGCCCGAGTTCGACCTGGCGGACAGCGACCGGCTCGGCCTGTTCGTGGTGGCGCGGCTGGCCGAACGGCACGGCATCAAGGTCATGCTGCGGCGCTCGCCGTTCGGCGGCACCACGGCCATCGTCCTGGTGCCGCGGTCCCTGGTGACCGAGCAGAGCGCGCTGACGGCCGGCAGCGGCGGCGAGGAGATGGCCGCGGTGCCGAGCCGTACGAGGAAGAAGGCGCTCGCGGTCGTGACCTCGGGCACCCACAAGGGGCTGCCCCGGCGCGTACGCCAGGCCGGCCTCTCGCCCAAGCTCGCGGAGGCGCCCCAGAGCCCGCCGCAGCCGCCCGCTGAGGAGAAGCCCGCCGAACGCTCTCCCGACGAGGTCCGCGACCTGTTCTCCGCCTTCCAGCGGGGAACCCAACGCGCCCGAGAAGAAGCCTCTGAGGAGGGGCCATGAGTAAGGGGGATGCATGAGTGTGCCGACCACCAACACCGGTGAGCTGAACTGGCTGCTTGACGACCTGACGTCGCGGGTCGCGGCGGTGCGCCAGGCGGTCATCCTGTCGACCGACGGGCTGGCGATCGGATACTCCAAGGGGCTCATCCGGGAGGACGCCGAGCACCTGTCGGCCGTGGCGGCCGGTTTCCAGAGCCTGGCCCGCGGCACCGGGCGCCACTTCGGCGGCGGCGACGTGCGCCAGACCATCGTGGAGATGGAGTCGGCGTTCCTGTTCGTGACCGCGGCGGGGCAGGGCACCTGCCTGGCCGTGATCGCCGAGGCGAACGTGGACGTCGGGCACATCGCGTACGAGATGGCCATGCTGGTCAAGCGGGTGGGCCAGCACATCACCACCAACCCGCGCGCCGGAGCGTCATGAGCGACAGCCCGCAGTGGTTCGATGAGGAGGCCGGACCCGTCGTCCGGCCCTATGCTCTCATCCGTGGCCGTACGCGTCCCTCCGGGGACGTGTTCGACCTCGTCGCGATCGTGCGCGCCGTCGGCGAGACGCCGACCGGCGAGCTCGGTCCCGAGCAGCGACTGATCCTGCGGGCTGCCCGGGCTCCGATCTCGGTGGCCGACCTGGCCGTCGAGCTGGACCTGCCCGTCGGTGTCGTCCGGGTGCTCCTGGGCGATCTGCGTGACCACGGCCTCATCTCGGTGTCGTCGCCCTCCGCCGGAGGCCCGCGCACGAACGAGCGCATTCTCAAGGAAGTGATCAATGGACTCCGTGCTCTCTGAGGATCCCGTCGCGCTGAAGATCCTCATCGCCGGCGGCTTCGGCGTCGGCAAGACCACCCTGGTCGGGTCGATCAGCGAGATCAAGCCGCTGCGCACGGAAGAGGTGCTCTCCGACCGCGGGGTCGGCGTGGACGACCTCGACGGCGTGGAGGCCAAGACCACCACGACCGTGGCGATGGACTTCGGCCGCATCACCATCCGCGACGGGCTCGTGGTCTACCTGTTCGGCACCCCCGGGCAGGAGCGGTTCTGGTTCATGTGGGACGAGCTGTCCTACGGCGCGTTAGGGGCCGTGGTGATCGCCGACACCCGGCGGCTCACCGACTGCTTCCCGTCGGTCGACTACTTCGAGCAGCGCGGCACGCCGTTCGTGGTGGCCGTCAACTGCTTCGACGGCGCCGACCGGCACAGCGTGGACGACGTGCGGATCGCACTCGACCTCGACGACGACGTCCCGGTGATGCTGTGCGACGTACGCCGGCGCACCTCGGCCAAGGAAGTGATGATCACCCTGGTCGAGCACTCCCTGAGGACACTCACCTCGGCGAACTGACGACGGCGTTCGCCGGGCTGGTGGGACGGCCCCATTGCCGAGTTCATCGGCGTGCGGGCCGTTCTTGAAATCTGGGACAGGCCATCACGTCGACATGAGTAGTTCGCGCACGCGCTCTGTCGCGGCATGCTCCGCGCCGTAGATCCGCTCAAGGTCGGACAGGAGTGCGGCGAGGGTGCGCCGAGCCCGATCCAGCAATCCGGCGCTGCGCTCCAGCTCGCCGATCTGGCGCCGCAGTTCCAAAGCCTGCGGATCATCCTCCGCCGGGACGTCGGCCACCAGTGCCGTCATGAGGTGCAGCGCCTGTTCGACGTCGCCGAGGTGAGCGTGGCAGGTGGCTTCCTGGAGCCGGTAGTAGAACGCCTGACCCGTCTTACTCGACGCCGCCAACTCGCCGTATATCTGGGCCGCTCGACGGTGGTCACCCGCCGCCATGAAGGCCTCGGCCAGCTCTTCCCGCAGTCCAGGCGCATCGGGCCCACGGGCGAGGGCCCGCTCCAGTGTCGAGGTCGCTTCGCTGTACCGGGACTCCCGAATCAGCGTCTGCGCGTGGCGGCGAGCACGGCGTACGTCACCCTGGCCGAACGCGTCGCCGGCTCCCCGCGCTTCTGCCGCTGACCTCGGCGGGTCCGTGACGGTGGTCCGGCTCAGCGCGCGGGCGTACAAGAGCAAGGGGCTCGCGCGGCGATCCGTCATGTCGCCCAGCGGCTCGGTGCCGTACAGGTAGGGGGTGAGCCGCTCGTACACCTCGCGAACGTTCGCGGGCCTGTCGGCAGGGTCCTTCTCCACCATCGCCATCAGCAGCTCATCCAGCCCACGTGGGATGTCGGGCCGGTGCCGCCCGGCCGGCATCGGTGGCGTCGTGATGTGCTGCGTCTTCACGCTGTGATCGTTGGGCCCGGTGAACAACGGGTGGCCGGTGGCCGCTTCGTAGAGTACGCACCCCAAGGAATAGATGTCGGCATGCACAGTGCCCCGCTTGCCTTCGACCTGCTCGGGAGACATGTACGCGGCGGTCCCGAGCTGCTGCCCGGTCTGGGTGAGCGTGGTCATGTCCGCGTCATGCATGAACGCCAAGCCGAAGTCCAGAACCCGGATCGAGCCGTCCCGGCAGAGCATGAGATTGGACGGTTTCAGATCCCGATGCAGAATGTCCTGCTCATGAGCAGCCTCCAGAACGGTCGCGATCTGTGCTCCGATGGACGCCACCCAGCCGATGGAGAGCGGCGCGTGCTCGGCGATGACGTCGTGCAGGCCGTTCCCCTCGATGTACTGCATGATCATGTAGTGGCGGCCGTCGACCGTCCCGAAGTCGTACAGCGCGGGAACGCCCGGGTGAGCCAAGCTGGACAGCGCCTTGGCCTCCCGGGCGAACCTCTGGTGCAGCTCCGCGTCCGGCAGAAGGACGAACTTGATCGCCACTTTCCGGGCGAGCACGATGTCGTGGGCGCCCCACACCTCGCCCATCCCGCCACGACCGAGCCGATAGGGGTCAAGCTGGTAACGACCGAGAAAGTGGGACACCAAGCCTCCCGGGGGTCACTCCGGGGTCAGACTCCCGTCAAGAAGCCCGTCGAGCCCGGCAACCACAAGATTATCGCTGATCTCGCGCAGCGCTCTGGCCGTATCCTCGAACACGAGAAGCTGAGCGAAGGCCTTTCCATACCGGCGCTGTTCCTCGATCGGCAGTCGGGGCAGCGACGCCCGCCGTGGATCCCTCCTGACGGTCGAACCGTGACGGCTCGCGGCGGTGCTCTCAGCCCGTAGACAGCCGGCAAGGAAGTAGGGATCGAGCCGCTCCGGATCGGTCCGGAAGAGCAGCAGCTGCGATCCGAGCACAGCCCCTGCCCGGCTCATCACCCGTGGCGACGCGCCGCTGGAATGGAGCAGAGAGGCGATCACGTCGCCTTCCTCGATACGGACGAGTCCTGGAGCGTCACCAGTACGGCCAGTGGGCTCTCTGTTGAGCAGGAGATCCTTGGCCGTGAGCACGGGAAGGTCACCGTCTTCCTGGAGCTTGAGCGGACCTTGCATGATGGTGACGGCCCCTGCCCGGGCAAGCTCACCGAGGTTGGTCATCGCAAGATCTCGACGAGGTGTCGCGACGATTCGGGGAAGTCGCAGCTCCTTCAGGATGGATGAGAGGCCATCACTCATCACGAGATATCCGGAAGTGGGCTCCTGCGTCGCCACCCGATGGCTCGTCGTCAGATCGATCTCCTCATCGAGAAGATCGATGATGCGAACCACCCGGCTGTTCTCCGGCAGCTCCGCTTTCTCTCGGTAGGCTCGCCACGCCGTCTCGGCCAGGACCAGGTCCTCGCCCGCGTTGACCATCAACACGTCCGACGGCGGCTCATCCCGTTGGGCGGGTTTGCGGAGCACCCACAGGTCGGGTGGTCCGCTGGAGGCGGGAGCGGCGCCAGGGAAGAGGCTGATGATGGCTCGCAGGGCGCCGGCTCTTAGGAGATTGCCGCGTATTCGCCTGCCCGGACGGCGACCGGCGGCCACACTCGGCATCATGATCACCACAAGCCCGCCTGGTTTCACGTGCGCCAGGCAATGCTGTACCCAGGCAAGTTCGGACTCACCGCGCGGTGGCAGACCGAACTCCCAGCGCGGGTCGCTGGTCAGCTCCTCATATCCCCAGCCGCGCTCGTTGAACGGCGGATTGCAGACCACGGCGTCGAACTGCGTGCCGGCGAAGGCGTCGTCACGCAGCGAATCGCCGGCTTCGATCTGCGCCGCATAACCATGAAGGCGTAGCCGGACACTGGTCAGCCTGGCGGCGTTCTCGTTCAGCTCCTGGCCCGATATGTGGATGCCGTGGCTTTCCAGCAATATGGTGCCGATTCCACAGGCCGGGTCGAGAACGGTGCCGCCCTCAGTGCTGCCGATCGCGGTCATCAGTCTCGCCACCGCTGGTGGAGTAGCAAGCAGGCGGCGAGAATGTAGATCGACATAGCGCTCACATATCCCGTCGAATGCGGCGCTCACGCCCTCCGCCTGCCCAATGTCCCTGATCTCCCTGGTCAGAGCATCATCAAGCCTGGCGCTCTCCCCCAGCAGAACCGCGCCGACCTCGGCCACCACCTCGCCCAACCGCAGATCGTCAGTGCTGCTGCGCAGCCGCTGCCAGAGTCGTTCCAGTGGCGACACCTCGACATAACGGCCGTGGTCCCGGAGCCACTGCTCCACTTCGCTCAGCGAGAAGGCAGGACTTGAGGCGGTGCCGCCCACAGGCTGGGGAAAGTCGTCGAAGCGCTTGCGCCAGTTACTCACCGCGGCCCGGCCGACGTCGGCCATCCGCGCGATGTCAACGGCATTGACCAGGACGTCGTCTTGCATCAGAGCCCCTCCTCCGGCAACCACAGCTCGTTTCCGGCATGGCGGAGCCGCCCGCGATAGTCCTCATGCCCTGGCAGCGCCCCCTCGACGGTGCTCCAGAACTCGGCCCCGTGATCGGGCCTGCGGATGTGGGCCAGCTCGTGAACGAGCACGTAGTCGATCAGGCTGGGGGGCAGTTGCATGGTGGCCCAGTGGATGTTGACCTGTCCGTCCCTCGAACACGATCCCCATCGGTAACCGAGCGGCCGGACTCGTAGTCCGTTGACCTCGACGCCGAGCCGGGTCGCCCAGGGGCGCACCCGCTTGGACAGCCAGGGGTGGCCGACCCGGCGATACCAGCCGACGAGTTCCTTGGCAGGTGGGGCGTCGCCCAGCTCCCGCTTCTCCGCGAGCTTGCCGTACAGCCAGGGTCTTTTGGCCTCCACCACCTTGGTCAGCTCGGACTTCGACAGCTGGGGTGGAACGACCGCGGTAATGGAGGCGTCCCGTTCGACGGTCAGGCGTACGTTCTTGCGCCGATCGCTCACCGAGACGGCGACCTCCAGGTCACCGACTCGCAGGACTCCTGGTATTTCACTCACGGTCACCAGCATGCCAGGGTCACGCTTTGGGGATCGTCGCGTGGTTGTTCTTGACGGCGTCCCGGGCCTTGTCCGCCACCTGCTCCAGCTGATCGACGTCACCGAGGTCGGCTGTCACGAGGATCTCGAAGATCTCGTCGCGGAAGTCGGCGACGTCGGGGCGCTTGTCCCAGAAGCCGTGCCGCGGCAACGTCAACTTCGCCACGTGGTGGCCTCTCTTGATCGGTCGGTGTGCGTCAGGGGCCCAGTTTCCCAGCGACGGAGGGTCTGCGCAGTTTCTTCACGCTGTAGAGAGCGAACGGCTTTGTTGACAGCACTCTAGGAACGACTTACTACTGTCGTCAACACCAAATGCTATAGCTGTGTACTAGGATCACAAGGCAGGCTCAGGTTCCCCCGGAGGTCAGATGAGCACGCTCGATCGGAACGCGGTGATCGCTGAGGAACAGCTGGCCGTCGATCACATCTACGACTGCGTCGACCAGGACCGGAAGGCTGTCGAGAACTTTCGATCCAGCAGCCTGGGAGATTGCCCGGACGCCGGGCTGTCGTCTCATCCGGACCTTCCGAAGGAGTACGGACGCCGCGAGGATCTCGGCCGACAGCCCCTGGTGATCGCTCGGATCGACCTCCTTGAGGACCCCGATGACAAGCTCACCTGGTACATCGGCCGGGCCACCGTACGAGACCGCCAAGGCGACCTGGCGTTGGTGAAGTGGACGTCCAAGGCGGCGACCGCCTGGCGCCTGGCCACTCCCGACGAGCCCGCGGATGTGCGGCGGCAGCGTCAGCTCCGCTGCGACGGCCCCAAGGTTGTCGACTACAGCGACACCGAGATCCAGGTGATCAACGCCCAGGGGGAAACCATCGCGGCTCCGGTCACCGACGACGAGCCCGACCTGTTCCTCCTCGCCGACCTGGACCTTGCCCGCGACGGCGTCATGCGTGACATCGTCGAGACGATCCAGCGCCACCAGCTCAGGCTGGTCGCCGACGAACGGAAGGGCGTGCTCGTCATCCAGGGCGGGCCGGGCACCGGCAAGACGGCGGTCGGGCTGCACCGTGTGACTTGGTTGCTCGACAATGAGCACTTCACCCCTGATCAGGTGCTCGTCATCGGCCCACACAAAGCGTTCCTTCAGTACGTTCGTGATGTCCTTCCCCGTATGGGCAGCCGAGGTGTGGCGACCGTGGACATCGCGGAACTCTGGACGGGCGACGTCCGGGGAACCGATCCGGTCGCTGCCCGGCTGGTCAAGTCGGACGACCGAATGGCCAGGGTGCTGCACAACGCGGTCGAGAACCTCATCCGGGAGGATCTCGCCACCGAAGAGGGCTTCAACTTCCGCGGCGCGCGGCTGGACATCGACAAGGCCGAGCTTGTCCGGCTTGTCACAGCGGCTCGCGAGGCCAAGGGTCCCTACCTCGTACGGCGTCGCCGCTTCGTCGACACCGTCATCGACGGGTTGCTGACCCAGTACGCCGAGGCAACCCGAATCAAGAAGTCCGACGGCGCGCTCCGTGGCAACTTGGAGAAGGCTCCGGCCGTATCCACGCTCATCAACCGGATCTGGCCGTCAACCACCGCCGAGCAGATTTATCGGCAACTGCTCGCGGACAAGGACGCCCTTGCCGCTGCCGCCTTCGGCGTGCTCACCCTCGACGAGCAGGCCGCGCTCGTCCGCCCGCCGGCCAGACGAGTCGCGGACGAGCCCTGGTCGGCCGAAGACCTCGTCTGCCTGGAGGAGCTCCGGTGGCTCCTGACCGGTGAGAACGAACGGCGCTACCAGCACCTGGTCATCGACGAAGCCCAGGACCTGACGCCCATGCAGGCCAAGTCGCTGGCCCGCTGGTGCCCGTCCGGCTCGATGACCATCCTCGGAGACCTGGCGCAGAGCACGGGCATCCGCCAGTACGACGTCTGGGAACGCCTGGCCGACATCCTGGCCGGCGCCGAAGGCTGGCACATCGCCGAACTGGGCGTCGGCTACCGAGTGCCGACGGAAGTCATGAAGTTCGCCGCGATGCTGGGGACGGAGATCTCGCCGTCCACGGCGATCCCGGCTTCCGTTCGCCCGTCCTCGCCGGACACTCTGGCGATCGTTCCGGTCCCCCGGCAGCGCATCATCACCGAGACGGTCACCAGGGCCCAGCGGTTGGCCATGCAAGACGGCGACCAGGCACGTTCCGTCGCGGTCCTGACTCCCGCGCAGGACGAGCTCCATACCGAACTCGCCCGACAGATCGCCGCCGCCCAGGAGTCCGCGTTGCCGGGAATGGGACAGCGGGTCGCCGTCATGCCCGCGCACATGGCGAAGGGTCTGGAGTTCGACCACGTCGTGGTGGTAGAACCGCACCTGTTCGCCGAACAGAGTTCGACGGGGCTTCGCCAGCTTTACGTCGCTCTGACGCGGTGCACGCAGTCCCTGACGGTGCTCCATTCGTCCCCTCTGCCTGCCGAGCTGGGCGGGCCTGTCAAGGTGCCTGTGGCTGAGATCAAGAAGACTGATGCTGTCCCTTCGTCCCAGAGTGAGCGGTTCGCCGACTGGGATGAGTTTCGAGCTTTCCTCAAGGAGCAGGCGGCGGCCAGCCGGAAGCAACCGGCACACGCCCGCCTCAAGCACATGCTCGCCGCCGAGTTGTACGGCAACGAACGCGAGCCCGTGCTGGACACCGAGTACGCCGACATCCTCTGTGAGGACGAGCGCGGGCTCGGGTTCTACATGATCTCAGCGCAGAGCGTCGACACCTACGCCGAGCTTCGCGCCATGGCACCTCGGCTCCTGGAAGCCGAATGGGCCAGCGGCAAGCACAAGGAGATCGACCGGCTCTTCCTCCTCTTCCTCGTCCTGCCGAAGGCGCCTCAGGACCTGTGGGCGGTCGACATCATCAAGGCGCTCTTCGACGTCTCGATCATCTGGAAGACCGAGACCGGCTGGGACGGCCCGTTCGTGGAGGCCGCTCTGGGGCAGTGACGGCAGGACCGCACGGCCACGATGTCGGCTCCCCGCGAAGCTGCGAACGCCGGCGCCGAACGCCTCCATATCATGCGGTTCATGACTGCCGGGCCCGATCGGGCCGCCCTCCAGACGAACCTGCGTCAGAGCCTGGCCTGGGCTCTGATGCCGGTCTGCTGCTGCGGCGGGTTACCAATCCCCTTCATGATCGGCTATGCCGCCTATCGGCTCCGCAACACGACATTGTGGATCTTCGCGGCGGCCTATCTCGCGGTCGAGGGAGCGGTGTAAGCCTGGCCAGGACCGGTGGCGCCCAGCCCGGCCCCTGCACCGGCACAGGCATGGATCGGTCCGTACGCACTCCTCACCAAAATAGGCGAAGGAGGTCAGGGACAGGTCTATCTGGCTCGTTCTCCGGACGGCGGGCAGGTCGCCATCAAGCTGTTGCACGCACGAGTGGCCTTCACGGAGCGGGACGGCTTCCTCGCCGAGGCCAGTGCGGCCCGCCGGGTGCCAGGGTTCGCAACCGCCCGGGTGATCGACGTCGGCGTCGACGATGGGAGACCGTACATCGTCAGCGAGTACATCCAGGGTCCCTCTCTCGATCAGCTCATTCGTCTCGAGGGTCCGCGTTCCCCGGACAGCATGGTCCGGCTGGCCATCGCGACAGCCGCCGCCCTCAACGGAATCCACCAGGCGGGCATCGTCCATCGGGACTTCAAGCCGGCCAACGTCCTGCTCGCCACCGACGGCCCACGAGTGATCGACTTCGGGATCGCACGCGCCGTCGAGCGGCTCACCATTTCGGGAGGCGCCAAGGGCACTCCGGCCTTCAAGTCGCCCGAACAGGTCGAAGGCCGTCCGATCAGTCCCGCCTCAGACGTCTTCAGCTGGGGCGCGACCATGTACTTCGCGGCCACCGGTCGCCTGGCCTTCGATGGTCCGTCCGTCTGGGCAGTCGAGAACCAGATCATCCACTCCGACCCGGATTTCCGCATGGTGCCCGTTCCTTTTCGCGACCTCCTTCGGCAGGCCATGCACAAGAGCCCGCATGAACGTCCGTCGGCATGGCAACTCCTCCTACTGCTGTCACGCTGAACTTGCTTGCATACTCAGTTCACAGCCTCTAGTCTTTGTTCGACGAGAGAGGCGGGGTCTGTGATGCGTACTCTGCGAGCCGGACGAGCCATCCACTTACTGGACATCGAGAACCTGACCGCGTCACCGTCGCCCACCGCGGCGGAGATCGCACACACCATGTCCGACTACCTGCAACGGGTGCCGGTCGGGCCTTTGGATCAGTTCGTCGTCGGCGTCAACCCGCGATCGCTCGTCGAGGTGGGCCGAGTGATCCATGGCGCTCAGATCCTCACCCGTTCGGGTCCGGACGGAGCCGACAGCGTGCTCGCCGAGATGGCCGTGAGCGACCGCGTCGACCTCCGCTTCGAACGGGTCGTCATCGGGTCCGGAGACGGCTACTTCGCCGACTTGGCCGTCTGGCTCGCCGCTCGTGGCGCGCGGGTCACGGTGGTGACCCGCACCGGCCTGCTCAGCTGGCGCCTCTACGTCGCGGTCCGCGACATCACCTACCTCGACGCGGCTTTGGCCGCCTGATCCCAAGGACTCACCATGACGTACCAACCCCCTGTGCCGCCTCCCGCACGCCGGGGAATTCCCGGCCCGGCGGTCGCCCTGATCGCCGTTCTCGCCCTGGGCGCGGGTTGCGTCGGCGGTGTGGCCGTGGGAAGTGCCGGCAGCACGCCGACCACGGCCACGGCCCCCACCTGGGCGGCCTCCGCGGAGGCGTCGCAGGACACCGCTCTTCCTCCCGCCGAGAAGGAGAAGGACCGTCTCGTGAAGCTGCCCGACTTCAAGGGGCAGAACGCCGCGATCGCCCAGCAGTGGCTGGTCGATCGGGGATGGGACGAGTTCAGCGACATCAAGCTCGGCTCGCAGGACCGCTACGACACGATGGTCCTCCT
Organism: Nonomuraea sp. B208; assembly: GCF_057536035.1. Classification (NCBI taxonomy): domain Bacteria; kingdom Bacillati; phylum Actinomycetota; class Actinomycetes; order Streptosporangiales; family Streptosporangiaceae; genus Nonomuraea; species Nonomuraea sp. B208. The sequence goes on along the minus strand of NZ_BAAJOU010000034.1, from coordinate 225,044 downwards.
GCCGGAGAACTGGACGGTGACCAAGCAGTCCCACAAGGCCGGCACCAAGGTCGCGGTCGGCACGACCATCGTGCTCACCTGTACGAAGGCGTCCTGACAGCCTCGCTCGTCCTGCGTACCGGAAGCAGCCGTCAAATAAGTACATAGAACACAGAAGCCACAAAGAACGATATCAAAAGCACATAGGTCACAGATCGGTTCTTATGGCTCGCCAGACCATGCGAACCACAGGAATATTGTTCCGTTCACTTAGAAATTTCGACTGATTCTTCGGGATAAGCCGGACAAGATACTTCATATCCGCACATCCCTGACCACTCACGCCTGGCTCCTAGATATTCCAGGGTGTAGCTTCTTACAGCTTCACATCGATGACCAAGGCGCTTAATCCGTGATAAATGATCAACTGCCCGCTACGTGGCCCATTGGCACCTTCATGCACAGACTCAGCCCGGAGGAGCGGACGGAACTGCTGGCTCTCGCGCCGCCGTCCCCGCGGCGGGCCGGCGAGCCACTCATACAGCAAGGGGACCGAGGGGGGTCCGAGGTCTACCTACTGCGGTCCATGCCAGGCCAGAGGCCCACGGCGTGCGTGAAGGTGACGGCCTACCTGGAAACGGGCGCGGCAGCCATGCTGGGCATTCGGGTCAGCGGCGATGTGGTCGGCGAGCTGGCGGCCCTGCGCAGAGAGCCGAGATCGGCCATGGTGACCACGTGCAGTCCGATGTTGGTGCACGTCATCCGGGCCCAGGCGTTCACGGACTTCCTCGATCGTCACCCCGCGGCCTGGAACGCGCTGGCCAGGATGATCGCCGACCGGCTCGACTGGGCCAACCGCAGAAGAACCGACTTCGCTCAGTTCAGCGTGCCGGTACGGGTCGCGAACGTGCTGGTGGAACTCGCAGGCCGACACGGCATCGACCGGGTGGACGGGAAACGAGACCTCGGGATCGATCTCACCCATGAGGAGATCGCCAATCTGATCGGGGCCGGAAAAGACGCCGTCTTCAAGGCCATCCGATGTCTCAAAGATCTCAAACTGATCGATCCCAGTCATCGCCGGAAGATCATCATCGACCCGGTCAGACTGGCCGAGTTCCGATAAAGCGTACTGGTACGTCTTGGGGCGAAGAGATCTTCGCCAGACTCTATCCCCGACGATCTCCCCGGCCACTCCGTGGGATCTTTTCCGCAACCACAAGGTGACGTGATGCTCGATTCCGATTTCAGCCGCCGCTTGATCATGGCGGTCGATGCAGAGGGATACGGCCGCGGCGATGATCTACGGCACGACTCGATCCAGTCGGGTCTGGCCCAGGTCATGGACCGTGGCGCCCGTGAGACCGGACTGCGCCGTGACACCTGGACCCGCCAGGAGGCGGGCGACGGCGAGGTCATCGTCCTCCCGGACGGCGAGCCCGAACTCCGGGTCATCGACGACCTGATCCGTCGCGTACGCAAAGCACTCCACGACCACAACCGCGAACGCCGGGACGACGCCCGTCTACGGATCCGCGTGGCCATCGGCCACGGCGTCGTGAAGCGCGGCGCGATGGGCTTCGTCGGCCAGGTCGTGGTGACCACCTGCCGGCTGCTCGACGCGAAGGCCGCTCGTGCCGCCCTGAAGGCGAACCCGCGCGCCGACCTGGTGCTGATCCTCACCGATCGGCTCTACGAGGACGTCGTCCGGCAGCTCCACACCTCCTATAGGCCGGAGTCCTTCACCCGACTGGAAGTGCCGACCAAGGAACGCACCGAGATCGCCTGGATGTGGATCCCCTCCGAAGACCTGGACCAGAAGGGAACCCTCGACATGGACAACCTGCCCGAGGTCGCCGACACCCTGTGGGCGCTGATCGCCGGCGGCGCCCTCGAACGTCTGGGTGCCTACGGCACCGAGACCGGCCTCGGTGGCGCCAGGAGACTGCTCGCGAAGATCAAGGCGTTCCGGTCCGAGCAGGGCCGACCGGCCGACCCGGAGTCCCGCGACGACCTGCTGGAGTCCCTGGAGAGGCTGGTGCGGGTCGACGCCGCCGCGAAGCAGTTCGCCCAGCAGTTCAACGCCGAGCAGATGACCGTCAACCTGATCACCGCCCCCATTTCCGGCGAGGAGATCAACTTTGGCATCCGAAACTGACTCGCCGCCCGAGGGGGTGAGGATCGGCGGAGAGGCCACGCCGGTCGATCTGACTGATCAGCCTCAGTCGACGGACGAGATCTTCGCGCAGGTCTCCCACGTCCAGACCGTCATCAACCACATCCACGGCAACATCGGGGGAGCCTCCTTCGGCATCTCGGATTCCCGCCCCAAGTCGCGCCGCACGTCCGGCCCCGTATCCCAGCACGAGATGGCGGAGGCTCGCACCTGCTACGTACGCCACGCCAGTTACAGGGCCGCCGCCGAACAACTGGAGAGCAACAACATGGTGGCCTTGATCGGCAACGCCGGCACGGGCCGACGGACGGCAGCGCTCAATCTGCTTCACGATGTCGTCGCCGCCCGGCCCGACATGGTGGTGGAACTCAGTCCGGCCTACACGCTGGAGAAGCTGGCCGCCCGCGAGATTCGGCCAGGCCACGGCTATCTGCTGTGCGACTGGCCCAAGGACGACGTCGAGGGGAGCATCGCTGACTTCCACGTACGGGAGATCAGGCGCCGCGTGCGGGATGCCGGAGCTTACTTGGTGATCACAGGGACGGCTACCTCGCTGCCCGACGGGGACCAGATACCCTGGCTGCCGCCGCCGGCCGGCGACGTCCTGCGGGCCCACCACGTGGCGTCCGAGATCGCTGACGAGGCGGCCGCCCAGATCACCGCCGACCATGCCATGGCCGACGTGGTGGCACTGGCGCGCGAGCTGGCCTCAGGGGTTCCGCTGGACAAAGCGCTCGACAGGCTGGAGTCCGCCGGGCGCCGTGACGTGGTCGCCTGGTTCGACGGCCCACGCACCCGGGGTGAGCTCTTCGAGATGGCTGCCATGGCCTTCACCGCCGGTCTTCCGGAAAGCGGCTTCGAGATCCTGCTCGCCCGGCTGGAGTCCATCGCCGGCATCGGCGGGGAAAAGGCGGATGCCATCTCGGCCGACGATCCGATGCCGAGCCGCCGCCTGCTCCGGGTGGCAGAGGGCTCGCTTTTCGGCCTGGCACCGGGGCGCAGGCTGGTGTTCAAGGTCGAGGGGCATCGAACGCACGTCATGCGGGAGCTGTACCAACGGCACGGCATGCGGTTGTGGGATCCGGTCATCGAATGGCTGCATGAGTGCGCCAATCTTCGCGACCCGAGCGTACAGGCGGAGATCGCCAGGGGCGTGGCGGTTCTGGCCTCCGTCACGGACTACTCGTACGTCGAAAGCACGTTTCTCACCCCATGGGCCCGAGGAGGGGGCGTCATGCGCAGGCAGGCGACCGCCGCGATGGCCATCTCATGGTTGTGCCTGGACGAAACGACCCGTCCGGAGGTTCTGCGTACGGTCACCTCGTGGACGAGGGCATCCGCGGTCAGACCCAAATTCACCGCCAGCCTGGCCTGGTCCGGTGAGCTGGGCATCCGATTTCCGCTGGAGGCGACCCGGATGCTCTGGCTGCAGATCAAAGTCAGCGAGAAGCCGGTTCGGCACGCAGAGATCGCATTGGCTCGGCTGTTCGCAGCGCTGACCGAGGCCACCGGCAACGCCCTCCCGATGCTCGATCGGATGGCGGCTCAGATCAGCAACGACAGACGGATCGGCCGCGCAGTCGACCCGTCGATCCGGGCGATCTTGAGTGTCCTGTCGGCTCGCGCGGACGGGGTCAGGGTCCCCACAGTCACCGCCCACCTGCGTAGTCGCCCCGAATCAGCTATCCCCCTCGCCCAGCTGTGGTCGGCGGTTCTGGTCAAGCGCCCTCACCGCAGGGACGCGCTGGCCGCCCTGTACGACGCCGTCTGCGCGTTCGACGAGCGTGACGACGACGACCGCAGCCGTGTCCGTGCCCTCTTCGCAGCGCTCGTGGAGGCGCTTCCTGCGAGGGAACGGCCGCTGCTGGCCCATGATCTGCGGCGTTACGCGATCTCCCGCAACACCGACGAGAACCGGATGGAGCTTCTCCTGTCGCTGCTCCGGATCTTCTTGAGCCCCGCTGCACTGTCCCTCGACACCACTGGAAAGCGTCCATGAGCTACCCCGTGATCAGGCAGGTCCCCCTTGAGCCTGTCGCCAGGAAAGGGTTCCTGAGCAAGCCCCGCCGGCCGATCTCCAGCCTGCCCCGCCAACTTCCGCACGAGCGGCTCGTCTTCGAATACGACGGCACGTTCGTGCTGGGCGACCGGCGGCTGCACGGTGACGAACCGCACGTGCTGCACGGCGACAGCGTCAGCGTCGTGGACGTGTCCAAGGACCACCCGGTGACGATCCACGTACCGATCAACTCCTCTGGCGCCCACGACTTCAGGGTCGCGGTGCGGTTCCACTGCACGGTCGACGAACCGATCGAGGTGGTGCGTGCCGGTCTGACCGATGTCTCCGATCACCTCGTCACCTATATCCGGGCCTACCACAAGCTCTTCGAGCTCGGCCGCGACTACGAGTTGCACCAGGTCCACGACCTGTGGACGCTCGTGCACGCCCAGGTGAAGGCCTACGCGACCCTGGTGCCGTGTGTGCTGTCCGGCATGACCGCCGAGTTCTCCGGCCTCGACGTGTACGCCCCCGAAGAGATCGCTCGGGGGCGGCGGCACTACGAGACCAGTCTGCACAACATCCAGGGCGAACACGGCCTCCGCGACGCCAGGCGCAAGCTCGACCGTGACTTCGAGCTGGACGAGCAGGACTACCTGCACACCAAGGGTCGTAGCGCCAACGACTTCACCCGGCAGGAGGCGACCCTCGACCGGGATCAGCAGATCAGCGAGGCCACGAAGGTCAGGGACTTCCTGAACAGCGGTCCTGGCGCCGCCGACAGTCTGTACGTCACGGTGCACGGCCTCAGCGAGCAACAGGTCGCCGAACGGTACGCCGCCCTGGGAGACCGTGAGTACAGCGCTGTCCAGCACAGGATGCAGCGCGAGCACGAGTTGCAGGTCGTTCAGGCTCGTGGCAGGGCCGAGGTCGTCCGGGCGGCGATCGCCCAGGGCCTGTTCAACGAGAACACCGGAAAGGAACTGCTTGCCTCGTTCGACGATGTCGAGCCGGACGCGGAGGCGAGGGACCTCGAAGGCCCGGCCTATGAGCCCCGCGCCGAGGTGACGGCCGGCGACCCCGACGACGACTTCTTCATGGAGGAGGACGTCCGTGGTTGACATCCTCCACGAGTCCAAGGCCGGCGAGCAGCGCGGACGGCGTCCCCGGCGCCGGGAGCGGCTCACGCTCGGGGTGTTCCTGCGTCGGTTCACCGGAGTCGACGAGAAGATCCTCGCAAGTGTCCCGCAGGAACGTTCCCGCTACACCAGCCTCGGCGCAGTCGTGATCAGCACCGCGCTCATCGCGGGCACCTCCATGCTGGGCGCGCTGACCCTGCTCTCGCAGGCGTCCCTGCTCTACCTGGTGCCGGTCGCGGCGCTGTGGGGCCTGATCATCGCCAACATCGACCGATTCCTGATCACCAGCCTGCACGGCGACAACGACGGCTGGACCCGCTGGGGCAACCTGCTCATCCGCCTCGCCCTCGCCGTCGTCATCGGGATCTTCATCGCCGAACCCCTCACCCTGAAGATCTTCCAGGAGCGGCTCGATCGGCAGATCCTGGTGGAGCGCGACCAGGCGATCAGCTTGACGGAGAGCCGATACAAGCAGTGCAACCCCCTCGACGGGCCAGCTCCTTCGGGGGTCGACTGCACCGGCTATCTTCTCGACGGCGGCGACCAGGCGCTCGCCATCGAACGGAACATGACGCAGAGGCAAAGCAGCCTCAAGGCCGCCGAAGACCAGTTGGCGGCAGACATCAACCGACGCCAGGAGTTGGAGGCGCTCCGCGGACGGGAGTGTAACGGCATAAAGGTGGCGAACCGCACCACAGGCGTCGAGGGCAACGGCCCTGAGTGCAAGGTCCGGACGAACGATCTCACCACCTTCCTCGCCACCCATGACATTCCCCGACAGCAGGCGGAGATCGCGAAACTGAGGACCGAGATCGGCTCGCTGACGGCCGATCGCGCCAGCGCCGAAGAGCAGCGTTCGACGGCTCTCAGCAAGAAGATCACCGCGCGCGTCGAGGAGAAGAAGCGGGCCTACGCCGACATCGGCCTGCTGGACCGATGGGAGGCATTGGGCACACTCGCAGGCCAGAGTGGCATGGTCAACTTCGCTCACTGGTTGCTGCGGATCATCTTCGTCCTGCTCGACTGCATGCCGATCATCTCGAAGATGCTGAACGGCAAGACCGAGTACGACCGCCTCCTCACACAGGAGCTGCGCGCCGGCTCAGCCTGTCACGAGGCCGAACTGAACTTCACCACCCGGCAGACCACCGGCGAGTACGAGATCAGGCTGCGCGAAGAGGAACGCCGGCTGAAAGCCGAACGCGGCCGGATCGACCGGGACCAGCGCGTCGACGAGGCCTCCAGGGACGACGAGATCGACCGCCTCGCCCGCACTTTCATGACCTCGACGCCCACGCGCCGTTAGACCACCGGATCGCCGTCGGGCTCGGGAACCATCTCAGCATCCTCCTCTGTCATGCCCGGATCGGTCCCGGTCGCGGCCAGCGTGGCGATCCGGGATGCGGCCTCGTTGCGAGCCAGTCGGCATACGGTGAGCATCGAGTTCAGGCTGGCCCGCAGGTCGTCCTTGACCGCTTCGAGAGCCGCGTCCCTACGGAGCCAAGTGACCTTCCGCACCTGCCGGAAGTCGGCAGGCTCGTACGGATGGTGTTCGTAGGGCCCGGTGACCTCCCCGATGGCGATGCGGCCGGGAAGCGATTGGAGCGGCATGACCACCAGGTCTCCGGGCTGGATCTCGGTGGTGAATCTCCAGAGTTGTCCCATCCAGTTGGCGATGGTGTTGGGATTGTCCGCCGGGAAGGCGTTGCGCAGGGCGTCCGCCAGCGCCTCCCGGGTCGGGTATCGGCTGAGGTCTCCCACCTCATGCCAGCCGACGATGATCAGGCCCTCTTCCAGCGCTCGCACTTCACGCTCCCCCTCGCTGCCGCCGCGCACCAGCCATGCGCGAGGTGAGGTGTCTGCGTTCAGGAGGTCGTTCAGCGCTCCGATGACGACCGTGGAGGCATCCGGCCTTTGCAGCGCGATCGGTGCCAAGGACGGCCTCCTCGCGAAGTTGGCGGCGGAGAGCTGCGCCGGCATGCTCGCCCACCCGGGAAGCACGGAGAGGGCGTGAGCGAGCCGCTCCAGGCGATCCACCGGCACGCCCCTGTTGCGCATCCACTCGAAATTGATCGACAGCACCGACTTGCTCACGCCGGTGTAGATGCTCCACATCGCTGCCTCGTCGTGCCCGGTGCTGAACCAGGCGGTGACGGAGGGATGGGCGGCTTCCCCGAAGTAATAGCCCCGGAAGGCTGGATGGCCCTCCGCATGCCGATAGACCGCGAGGAGTGTGTCGGCCACGCCAGGAGGACAGTATTCGTCGAGGGCGTGGAGAAGGCTCTCCTCGGTCCATCTCGACAGTGCCCGGATCGCGCCTCTGCGCTTCGCGTCAGGCTGGACCGGAGCAGCCCCCAAGGAGCCGGCCTCGGCCGGTGGGAGACTGTGATCCGTGGCCGGCGGCAGGTCACCGAGCGCCTGGAGTATCGCGATCACCACCGACTCGAGCACATCGATGGTCTGCTCGGTCTCCTGCGCAGTGATCCTCATCTTGCGGTGGAAGCTGCCCGGGTCGTGGTCGCCGGTGTGCGCGATGTTGTTCCGGCGTCTGGCTATCTCGGCAAGCTTCCTGCGTATCCGATCGGCCGCGATCGGCTCGCGCGGGTCCTGATCAGTCAGCTTGCCCGCGACAGTTGTCCACAGACTGACCTTGCTGACATGAGAGAAGCCTTCCGCGATCTTGTCCGGGTGCTGGAAGGTCTTGAACTCGAAGAAACGCTCCAGTGCGGCACGGAACGCGTCCTCCAGCGGCTCGGCGTTCCGGTGTACTTTCTCCACCAGCTCGACCGGCATGGACAGGCGGCTGAAGTTGTTCGGACGCGGGGATCCCGGCCTCTGCGCCAGCGCCACGGCCCGATCGATGATCTCTTGAGTGACCCAATGGTCGAGGGCCGCGACGGCCTGGGTCCATGCAGCACGGTAGAGATCAGTGACGTCGAAGGCGGCGACGCCCAATCTTTCCAGATTGCGACCGCCGTGCACGAGTTGCCGGGCATAACCCAGGTTGCGTTGATATTGCTCGAACGCATTGGGGAAATCACCGGCCCTGATGAGCCGCCGCTCACGGTACTGGCGTTGCAATTCCCGATATATGGCGATATCTGGGAAATCGTCCAGCGCCTTGATCCCGATGCTGGTTATCGACCAGCCGTTCCTTTTGGTCATCCATCCCAGGGACGCCGCCTCGCCGGTGCGGAAGCTCACTTGGGTCCACCAGAGGATCTCGCCGTGCGCGTCAGGACGTCGCAGGTCGCGTGGTATCTCAACGCGCTCCGCTATCGCCTCACGTACAGCGCCGGGCTGCATCGGGCCCCCAGTCTCACGTAGCACCTCCAGGGCTATGCGGAAAATCGGCATAATCTGCTCGGCGAAGGACATGCGACACGCCTCTCTATGCCCAAATATCAGCCTCGGCTCAGCCGCGAGGATATCAATACTCCCCAGGAGAAAGAATCATCGCGCAACACGGGTGGCCAATAAGTGCAATGAACCCGTGCTGCATTACGGGAATGCGCGAGATCGCGTGATTGCGGTGAATCGGACTGCCATGGCCGGCGACCGCGGCTTCGGAGGCTCGTCGTGAGCTCCCCAGGCCGGCCAACAGGCGTCAACCTCGGGGAGCGGTTTTCGACTTCTTCGGCCCCGCCCGGAGCGGGGTTCCATCGCCGCACACCGCGTACGTGCGCGGACCTCGGCGAGGCAGAGGAGAGCGCGTCAGAGCGCCCTCAGGCCGTTGATCACTTCGCGGAGCAGGCTCTCCGTGGGTGAGGACGCGCGGTCGCGTTGCGGGCGGACCGCCACCAGGCCGTACTCCAGCAGGTCGCCCAGCAGCACCCTGATCACGCCGACCGGCAGGCCGACCTCCGAGGCCAGTTCGGCCACCGGCGTGGACTTGCCGGACAGGCAGGCGAGCACGCGGCGGTGCTGGGCGCTCAGTTCGGCGCCCGACGGGGCGGGCAGCCCCGTCGCGCCGACGTTCGCCAGCAGGTCGAGCGCCGAGGACGCGGGTCTCGTGCGTCCGCGCGCCACCGCGTAGGGCCGCACGACCGGCCCGGCCTCCTCATCGACCCATTCGTGCTCGCGGCTCACGATTGAGTTCCCCCATCCTGGTCGCTGTCCTGGCGGCCGCGCTGCCAGCCGGACTGGAGCGAGGAGAGCAGCGCCCTGGCCTCCTCGGGCGAGCGCTCCGGCGCGGGCGCGGGCTCCGGCGGCGGCGCCTCCTTGAGGCGCGGCGACAGGCCGTTCTGGCGCTGTCTGCGGGGCAGGCTCGCCGGGGGCCGCCCGTCGGCGGTCTGGGGCGGGCCCGCCTGCTGCTCGGCGGGCTGCTGCCCGCTCGTACGCGCCCGCCGCGGCAGGACCGCCGGCCCGTCACCGTTCCGCACCGGCGGAGCCACGGCAGGACCACCGCCGCCCCGGAACGGGGAGACGTCGGGAGCGTCGCCGCCCCGGAACGGTGAGACGTCGGGAGCATCGCCGCCCCGGAACAGAGAAACCTCCGGCGCGTCGCCGCCTCTGAGCGGGGAGACCTCCGGCGTGTCACCTCCGAAGGGCGAGGCCGCAGGGGTGTCGCCGCCCCGCAACGGGGAGACCTCCGGCGCGTCGCTGCTCCGGAACGGAGAAACCTCGGGCGCGCCGCCCCCGAAGGGCGAGGGCGCGTCGTTGCCCCGGAACGGGGAGACCTCCGGCGCGTCGTCGCTTCCGAACGGCGAGAGTGCGGGGGCGTCGCCGGTGCCGCCGAAGAGTGGGGCGGGGTCGGGGCGGGGGCCGAGTTCGTCGTCCAGAGGCTGGGCGGGCTGTGGGAGGGCGGGGCCGCGTCTGCTGGTGTGCACGCGCCGCGGCAGCCCCCCGTTCGCCGCGTTCCCGTTGGTCGCCGGCCCGTCCGTACGCACCACCGACACGGACACCGGCTCGAAGTCCAGCGCCTTCGCGGGCGTCACCAGCGGCTCCACGAGCGACCCAGGCACGAGCACGATGGCGGTGGTGCCGCCGTACGGCGACGGCTTCAGCGTCACCTTGATCCCGTGCCTGGCCGCGAGCATGCCGACGACGGCGAACCCGAGGCGCTCGGTCTGCGCCGCGTCGAACTCCGGCGGGCTGGCCAGCCGGCAGTTGATGGCCTGCCGGGTGGCCTCGTCCATGCCGAGCCCGCGGTCCTCGATCTCGACGGCGAAGCCCCTGCCCACCATCTCGCCGCGTACCGAGACCTCGTTGCTGGGCGAGGAGAAGGCGGCGGCGTTCTCGATGAGCTCGGCGAACAGGTGCATGAGGTCGGCGACCGCGGCTCCGGAGACGCCGGCCTCCGGCATCGGGTAGACCCGGACCCGGGTGTACTCCTCGACCTGGGCGGCGGCGCCGCTCAGCACGTCCTCCATCGGGATGACGCCGCGCCACCTGCGCCCGGCCGAGCCGCCCGACAGCAGCACCAGGCCCTCGGCGTGGCGACGCATGCGGGTGGTCAGGTGGTCGAGCTTGAACAGAGGTTCCAGCGCCTCCGGCTCCTCCGTCTGGCGCTGCATCTCGTCGAGCAGCTTGAGCTGGCGCTGCAGCAGCGACTGGCTGCGCCTGGCCAGGTTGCGCAGCGCCTCCGACAGGCCCTCGCGGAGGTGGGCCTGCTCGACGGCGGCGTCCACGGCCGTGCTCTGCACGCTGTCGAAGGCCGCGGCGAGGTCGGCGACCTCGCTGGTGGCGTTCCTGGCCACCCTGATGGGCGGCGCCTCGGCCGCGATGTCCACGCGCTCGCCCTTGCGCAGCTTCGCCACGACGTCGGGGAGCCTGATCTCGGCCAGGTCCAGCGCGGTACGGCGGAGCGCCGCGAGCTCACGCGTGATGCGGCGGCCGAACCGTACCGAGATGAAGATCGAGACGATGACCGCGACGAGGCCGAGCGCGCCCGCGACGGCGGCCTGGACGACGATGGCGATGCCGGCTGGCTCCATCCGGCCGAGCAGCTTGTCGCCGGTGCGCCAGACGGCCTCCTGGTATTCGTCCTGCACCTGGGTGGCGATGCCGCGCCAGAGCTCGATGTCCAGCGGCTGGCCGCTGATGGTGCTCTCCACCAGGTTCTCCATGGTGACGTACTTGGGGGAGTAGTAGATCCGCTCGAACGGGGCACGCAGCTCGGTGTCGAGGTTGGCGAGGGCCTTCGGGAACAGGTACGCCCTGGAGCCGTCGATGCCGGCCAGCATGTGGAGGTCGTGCATGGTGGCGCGGCCGTTCGAGGCGATGATCAGCGCGTGCTCGCGGCTGAGCAGCTCGCGCACCTCGTCGGCGGCGATCACGCCCTGGGCCTGGAGCGAGAGCTCGACGTCGGTGCTCATGTTGAGCCGCGAGTACAGCAGGTGGATCTCGTCGGAGATCTTGGCGTACTCGGTGACCAGGCTGCCCGGGGTGAGTCGGCGCTCGTCCACCTTGCGGCGGATGTCCGGGATGCGGTCGATGGCGGCGAAAACCGTCTGGAGCTGGTTCTTCATGTCCGGCGTCAGCGCCGCCTGTACGTCCTCCGTGGCCGCGCTCTGCGTCAGGCGCTTCCTGCTGGCGTCCACCTTGGCGCGGGACTCGGCCAGGGCGTCGGGATCGGTGACGTTGTTCCCGAGGCGCTCGGCGGAGGCCAGGCGCTCCTTCTGGAGGTTGCCGATCAGGCCGTCGGAGTGGTTGATGACGCCGGTCCAGATGGTCTCGACCTTGAGCAGGTTGAGCGCCTCACCCGTCGTGGTGCTCGCGGCGAAGCCCCACAGTGCGACCAGGGAGACCAACGGGATGACGAGCAGCGTCGAGATCTTGAATCGGATGGATCTGCCCGATGCCATGACACCTGCTCCCGGATAGAAGATCGCGGGAGAGAATAGCATCGAAACGCCTGGTTTTAAGATCGACTAGCGATAAATCTGTGATATGTCGGGAAAACGGAGGCTTTGGGGCCCCTGGGGACACCCCATGTGACCTGCCGGAAACCGCCCGCTCAGGCCCCCGGGCCCCCGGACCCCAGGTCCCCGCGTCAGGCCGCCGTCGTCAGCTCGCTGCGCACCCGGGTGGCCGTCCGGGCCAGGGCGGGACGCCACGACAGCCACGCCAGCCAGAACGCCAGCACGCCCAGCAGCGTCACCTCCGCCCCCAGCAGCAGCCGCTCCACGAGCCCGATCATGACCCGCTCCCCCGGCAGGGCCACGTACGTGATCGCCAGCAGCCCGAACCCCCCGGCCAGCGCCACCCACTCCACGACCCGCGCCACGGGCTTCCACGCGGCGTCCGCGGTCAACCGGGGCACCAGGAGCGCCCCTGCGGCCGGCAGGCTCACGAAGGCGGCGACGGACACGTACCGGTGGATCTGCGCCGCCAGGTCGAGGTCCTGCCCGATCGGCGTCGTCGGGATGACCGCCGCCACCATCAGCGCCCCCGACCACAGCAGCAGCAGGCGCTCCGGCATCCCCCGCACCGGAGCGCCCGCGGACCGCAGCCCCGCCAGCAGGGCCAGCGACCCGAGCCCGAGCACCGCCATCGCGACCTCCGTGACGCCCCCGCGGTCGGAGACGGCGTACTCGCTGATGGTCACGTTCATGGGGTCGAGGTAGGGGTCCGGGCCGAACTGACCGGCCGCCACCGCGATCACCGCGAACACGATCGAGCCACAGGCGGCGGCCGGGAGGAGCTTCTTTGCTGCGGTCATGCCACCACCATCCCGCCGCCGCCCCTCCCCCGGCATCCGGCGCCGTCCCCGATCCGCCCCTGACCCGACCCTGACCTCCTCAGGGTTCCGGGCACGAAAAGGACCGCGCAGCGTGCCCGGGTCTGGTGGGCGCGCTGCGCGGCGTGGGGGGAAGGATCAGCCGGTACGGAGGGTGAGCCCGTACGCGCTCAGAGCCTCATTGACCGGCTGGTGGTACGTGGTGCCGCCGACCGAGCAGTTGCCCGAGCCGCCGGAGGTCATGCCCTGGGCCTGGTTGCCCGAGATGAACGAGCCGCCGGAGTCGCCGGGCTCGGCGCAGGCGCTGGTCCTGGTCAGGCCGGTGACGGTGCCCTGGGAGTACCTGACGGAGGCGTTGTGCTGCTGGATGGTGCCGCAGCGCCAGCCGGTGGTGGAGCCGGAGCGGCAGATGGACGCGCCCACGGACGCCTGCGTGGACCCGCGTACGGTCACGTTCGCGCCGCCGGAGCCGCGCACGTACGGCGTGGCGGTGTTGCCGCTGTCGGCGGCGACCCACGCGTAGTCGTTGCCGGGGAAGGACGAACCCTGGAAGGTGCCGGACGGGTTCGAGGTCCTGTTGCCGGCCCGGCCGCAGTGGCCGGCCGTGGTGAAGCCCTGGACGCTGCCCTTGGTGACGGGGAAGCCGACGCTGCACCGGCTGGAGCCGATGTAGTACGGCGCGCCGCCGATGATGTTGATGAAGAGCGTCGGCTGCTCGGCCGTCGCCGCCACGCTCACCGCGCCGCGGTCCACGCCGGCGGCGGCGACCAGCGCCTCGGCGGCCTGGACCGTGGGCGCCTGGACGGAGACGGTGTTGGTGGTGACGTCGACGTACCAGAGGGTGGCGTTGTTCTTGGCCTTGCGGGGGGCCTGGTCCAGCTTCTGCTTGACCGCGTCGAGGTCGGCCAGGGAGCGCTGGACGACGACGGGCTGCGCGCCGCGCGCCGAGATGGCCGGAGCGGCGGCGGCGTCAGTGGTGGCGACGTTGAGCTTGCTGGCGTCGGCGTTGAGCCAGGCGCCGCCGAACGAGCCGCCGAGCTGGCTGCTCAGCGCGGTTTCGGTGGCGGCGGCGCGTTCCTCGTTGGCGAGCCGGGTGACGACCTGCGCCTCGGAGAGGCCGAGGTCGCGCTCCATGGCGTCGATCACGGCCGGGGGGACGGACGGGGAGGCTGCTTGAGGCGCGGGTTCCGCCGCTGCCGCGGCCGAGCTGAGGGGGGTGGCCAGGCTGACGGCGAGGATGATGCCGCCGGCCAGCGCACAGCGTTTACTCGACATGTGCACTCCTCGGGTGGGGGTGCTGTCAAGCTAACGGCTGGTAGGGCCGCCGTTCAGATGTTAATGAGCCCCTATTTCGGTGTTATGGCGGCTTTTTGGTCCTGGTTCAAAAGGTGACATCTCCCGCCTTAAAGGCGAACGCCGAGGTGGGCCGGTAATGTCCCGGGGCTGGAGGTGTTGTCGGTGCGCAGTGGTGTTCGTCATCTTCTCGGCGCCGGCGCGGGACTGCTGGCCACGCCGCTCGTGGCGGCGGGTTTCGCGTACGGTCACGTCCAGCTTCGCGTCGCTCCCGACTGGCTGCCGCTCGCCGCGTTCGCGGGCGCGGCGCTTCTGGTCGGCGTCCTTTCCGGATCGCGGCTCTCCCCGCTCGCCTCGCTGCTGCCCGGCCTCGCCCTGACCGGGCTCGCGGTCGCGGAGCCGGCCCGGCTCGACCTGAGCTGGCTCCGGGCGCCCGGCATGTACCTGGCCGGCGGGCAAGTGCTCAGCGCGTACCTGGCCGCCGTCGAACAACTGGTGAGCTTCGGCGCGCCGGCCGCCGGGTGCGTGCTGCTGGCCGCCTCCGCCTTCCCGTCCCGGTGGCGGGCCCGGCCGGCCGCGCCGGAGGCGCCCCCTCCCCCGCAGCCGGAGGAGGAGACGCCCGCGCCGCCGCCGCTGCCCAAGCGGATCCCGTCGCGCTACTGAGCGACGACCCGCTCCCTGCGGCCGGCCAGCACGGCGACCACCAGGTACGGCACCGCGAACAACGCGAACGCGGCCCCGTTCGACAGCCGCCCGGAGACCGCGCCGTAGCCGGCGTAGACGGCTAGCGTGATCACGTTCACGCCGAGCCCGGCCACCGACGTGACGGTGGCCCTGGCCGCCCCGCCGATCCGGTCCTGCAGCCGGGCGTCGGCCACCACCCCGGCGAGCTGGAACGCGCCGAACGCCACGGCGATCAGCACGAACCCGGCCGGATGCCCGCTCAGCGCCCCGGCCGCGAGGGCGACGGCCGCCGCCGCGACGGTGAGGCCGTAGGCCCGGTCGGGCAGCCGCGCCGCGACCCCGGCCAGCAGCCCGCCGGCCGTGGCCCCGATCCAGACGACGAGCACCAGCAGAGGCACGGTGCTCTGCGCGACGCCGGTCTCGACGCCCAGGAACGGGATGTACTCCTCCAGCGCGCCCCAGATCGCCGTGACGACGGCGACCAGCAGCAGCGCCCGCAGCACCGCGCGATCGGCGCGCGCCGCGGCGAGCCCCGAACGCAGGACCGCGAGATAGCCCTCCTCCCCGGCCGCGCGCGGGGCGCGGTGCTCGGGCAGCGTCAGCGCCGTGACCGCGCAGAGGACGCAGGCCGCCACGCTGGCCGCGCCGACGACGGCGTAGCCGCCGGCCGCGAAGACGGGCACCGCCAGCCCGATGGCGAGGGCGTTGGCCACGAGCCCGGCGGCCTCCGCCCGGCCCATGACGGCGGCGTAGCGGTCTTCCTGGCCCCGGCGCTGCAGCTCCTCGTACGCCAGGGCCTCGTAGGAGCCGGACACGAGGGCGCCCTGCGCCCCCCACAGCACGAACCCGGCGGCGAAGGCCCAGAAGGACGGGACCGAGACCCACAGGGCGTAACCGGCCCCGGCCAGCAGCGGGCCGAGGAACAGCAGCAGCCGCCTCGACACGGTGTCGGCCCAGGCCCCGGACGGGACCTCCAGCACCATGCCCGTCACCGACCAGATGACGAACAGCACGGATGCCTCGGCGACGGACACCCCGGCGTCGGCGAACAGCAGCGTGTAGACCGGGTAGAGCAGGATGAATTCGCCTAAGAACGCATAGGCGTACAGCTTGAAGACGAGCATGAGGCCCTCCAGCAGGACGAACAGGATCTCCGGGAGCTCGTCGCCCCGGAGGTCCGCGCGCCCCGCGCGGGCCTGCGGCCGTGAGTCATCAATGTCGTCGGATCATGCCCGCGAGTCTAGCGGCCCCGCTGCTACCCTGCGGTGCGTGGCCAGGGCAGTGAGCGTGGTGGTGCGTTATCGCAAGGCGGTGACGTACGGCGTGCACGCGCTGCTCGCCGCGCTGGAGACCGCGCAGGTCGAGCACGAGCTGCGGCTCGGCACCACCCCCGAGGAGACCGCCGGGCACATCAGGGACACCGGGGCCGACCGCGTGCTCACGCTCTGGTCGTTCTACTCGCCGGACGCCGAGGCCATGGCCGCCGAGCTCGCCGTGGTCAAGGAGCTGAGCGGCGGGCGCGGCCTGCACATCGCGGGCGGCGTGCACGCCACGGCCGAGCCGCAGCAGGTCATCGACGCCGGCTGGGACCTCGCGGGCATCGGCGAGGGCGAGTCCACGATCATCGCGCTGGTCCGGGCGCTGCGCGAGGACGCGCCGCTCACCACCGTGCCCGGCCTGGCGATCAGGGACGCCGACGGGGTCGCGCTCCGCACCCGGCCCGCGCCGCAGCTCCCGCTGGACGCGTTCCCGTCCTTCGTGGGCAGGAACGGACCCATCGAGATCACGCGTGGGTGCCGTTACACCTGCCGCTTCTGTCAGACGCCGTTCATGTTCGGCGGCCAGTTCCGGCACCGGTCGGTGGCGAGCGTGCGCGAGCACGTCCGGGGCATGGTGGAGCGCGGGCTGAAGGACATCCGGTTCATCACGCCCACGTCGCTGTCGTACGGCTCCCCCGGCCCCGACCCCGACCTCGGCGCGGTGGAGGAGCTGCTGGCGGGGGTGAAGGAGGAGCTGCCGCCGCACGGCCGGGTCTTCTTCGGCAGCTTCCCGTCGGAGGTGCGGCCCGAGCATGTGACGCCGGAGGCGATGCGCCTGCTCAAGCGGTACGTCGCCAACGACAACCTGATCATCGGGGCCCAGTCGGGCTCGGACAAGGTGCTGGCCGCCTCCGGGCGCGGCCACGACACCTCACCGGTGCGCGACGCGGTCCGCATCGCGGTCGAGCACGGCTTCCGGCCCAACGTCGACTTCATCTTCGGCATGCCCGGCGAGGACGAGGCCGACCAGGCCGCCTCGCTCCGGCTCGCCGCCGACCTGGCCGAGCTGGGCGCGCGCATCCACACGCACACGTTCATGCCGCTGCCCGGCACGCCGTGGCGGGACGCCGAGCCGGCCTTCATCCCGCTGACGACCATGCGCGAGCTCGACCGGCTGGCGCAGCGCGGCGACGCCTACGGGCACTGGCGCAAGCAGGCCGAGCACTCGGCCCGGCTGGCCGAGACCGCCAAGAACTACCCGCGCCGCGCCCGGCGCAGGCGCGCCTGAGCGGGCTGGGCGGGTCAGGCCGGGCGGCCCGCGTCGTCGTCCTCGTCGTGCCCGTCGTCGAAGGCGGCGGTCAGCGCCCGCTCGAACGCGTCGCTGACCGGCCGCAACGCCTGCGAGAACGCGTTGACGAGCGGCCCGATGATCTCGGACACCTCGGTCATGAGGTCGGGGCTCTTGCTCTCGGGAGGCGCCCAGCGCATGGCGTCGGCGCTCAGCGTCTCCCATTCCTCGACGACACCGTCGATGGCGTCGAGCACATGATCAGGATCGCTTGGCATGACGGCTCCCCGCGGCGAGAAAGGGGTCAACACCACGGTAACCCAGCCGGGGGCGCGGCGACCGTTCAGGCCGGGACGGAGACCCCCACGCCGCCGCGCGTCCGGGCGCCGAAGCGCTCCTTGTCGGCGGCGAGGTCGAGCGGCCTGATGCGGGAGCGGGCGGCGAGGATGTCGTCGGTCAGCAGCGCGGCCGGCACCAGCCAGGACACCTCGAACTCCAGCCCGTCGGGGTCCTTGGCGTACAGCGCCTTGGTGGAGCCGTGGTCGGAGGCGCCGACCAGCGCGTCCAGCTCGCTCAGCCGGGCCGCGATCCGCTCCAGCTCGTCGAGCGTGTCCACCTCCCAGGCCAGGTGGTAGAGCCCGACGGAGGTGCGCCCGGCGCCGGACGGCGCGGCGTCCGCGCCGATCTGGAACAGGCCGAGGTCGTGGTCGTTGGTGGAGCCCGGCGCCTGGAGGAAGGCGGCGCCGCGCATGCTCATGACGACCTCGAAGCCGAGGGCCTCGCGGTAGAAGGCGACGCTGCGCTCGACGTCGCGGACGTACAGGACGGCGTGGTTGAGGCGCTGGACCGGCATGATGATCCCCTTTCGCGGGTGTCTCGCCTTAAGTATATGAGAGTTCAACTAAAATGGGAGGGTGACGATGACGACCCGATGGCTGGACGAGGACGAGCAGCGGACCTGGCGCGCGTTCCTGGCGGCCACCCGGCACGTCCAGGAGACGCTGGACCGGCAGCTCCAGCGCGACGCGGGCATGCCGCACGCCTACTACGAGATCCTCGTGCGCCTGTCCGAGGCTCCCGAGCGCACGCTGCGCATGAGTGAGCTGGCCAGCCGGGCCGGCAGCTCGCAGAGCCGGCTGTCGCACGCCGTGGCGCGACTGGAGGAGCGCGGCTGGGTGCGCCGCGAGCGCTGCCCGGCCGACGGCCGCGGCCTGCTCGCCGTCCTGACCGACGACGGGTACGCCGCGCTCGCCGCCGCCGCTCCCGGCCACGTGGAGGAGGTCAGGCGGACCTTGTTCGACGTGCTGGAGCCGGGCCAGGTCGCGGCGCTTGAGTCGATCTGCACCGCGATCGTGTCGTCTCCCGGCGGGACACACGGCGGAGGTAGCGCGCGAAGTGTCGGGCCGAGGCCGTAGCGTTCTCCCGGTACCCGAGCGAGGAGAGGCCGATGCACCACTCAGAGAAGGCGCTGTTCCTGGCGGTCCACGGCATCGCGGGGCGGTTCGCCGGCCAGCCCGTGCCCGTGGTCATGGAGGCGCTGCTGCGCGGCCTGCCCAAGGCCCCCGGCCTTGAGGTGACGGAGATCCGCAAGATCGCCGAGGAGATCAGCGTCGGACGCGATCCCTCGGGCTTGTGACCGCCTGATCGCAGGGGGAGGGGACGGGCGAAAACGGCACGGCGGGGTTACCATTTGTCGCGTCTGATCCAGCTTGCGCCCGACAAGGAGTCCGTGAGTGACGCTGGTCGCCGGGGTCGATTCTTCGACGCAGAGTTGCAAAGTCGTCATCCGTGACGCGGAGACGGGCGCGCTGGTCCGCGAGGGCCGGGCCCGGCATCCCGAGGGCACGGAGGTCCACCCGTCGCACTGGTGGGCGGCGCTGCTGGAGGCCCTGGAGGGCGCCGGCGGGCTCGACGGGGTCGCGGCCGTCAGCGTGGGCGGGCAGCAGCACGGCATGGTCTGCCTGGACGAGTCCGGAAATGTCGTACGCGATGCCCTGCTCTGGAACGACACCCGCTCCGCCCGGGCCGCCGCCGACCTCACCACCGAGCTGGGCGGCCCCCAGGCGTGGGCCGACGCGGTCGGCTCGGTGCCGGTGGCGTCGTTCACGATCACCAAGCTGCGGTGGCTGGCCGAGCACGAGCCCGACAACGCCCGCCGCACCGCCGCCGTCTGCCTCCCCCACGACTGGCTGACCTGGCGGCTGGCCGGCGCGCTCGCCTCCGGCGTCCCGTTCTCCCGCGAGGGCTGGGCGGACGCGCCGCTCGCGCCCCTCGACGCGCTCACCACCGACCGGGGCGACGCCTCCGGCACCGGCTACTGGTCGCCGTTCACCGGCTCCTACCGCACCGACCTGCTGAAGGCCGCCTTCGGGGCGACGCCGCTGCTGCCCCGCGTGCTCGGTCCCACCGACCGGGCCTACGACGGCGGTGTCCTGCTCGCGCCCGGCACTGGCGACAACATGGCCGCCGCGCTCGGCGTGGGCGCCCGCCCCGGCGACGTCGTGGTCTCGCTCGGCACCTCGGGCACCGCCTTCGCGGTCGCCGAGCAGCCCAGCGCCGACCCGACGGGCGCGGTGGCGGGGTTCGCCGACGCGACGGGCCGCTTCCTGCCGCTGGTGTGCACGCTCAACGCCGCCCGCGTCCTCGACGCCGCCGCCCGCATCGCCGGCGTCGGCCTCGGCGAGCTGAGCGACCTCGCGCTCCAGGCCCCCGCCGGGGCCGGCGGGCTGACCCTGGTGCCCTACCTCGAAGGCGAGCGCACCCCCAACCGCCCCACCGCCACCGGCTCGGTCCACGGGCTGACGCTGGCCACCGCCACCCCCGCCCACCTGGCCCGCGCGGCCGTCGAGGGCATGCTGTGCGGCCTCGCCGACGCCCTCGACGCGCTGCGCACGCGGCCCGAACGGGTGCTCATGATCGGCGGCGCCGCCCGCTCGGAGGCCGTCCGGCGCATCGCGCCGACCGTCTTCGGCGTGCCCGTCACCGTGCCGCCCCCCGCCGAGTACGTCGCCGACGGGGCCGCCTACCAGGCGGCGACGCTGCTGACCACGCCGGAGTGGCGGGGGGCGGAGGAGACGGCCACGTACGACGGCGAGGCCGTCCCCGAGATCCGCGCCCGCTACGCCCGCGCCACCGAGCACATCCTCGACTGATCGTGCCCACTCATCGGCCCGCTCATCGGCCCACGGTCGGGGCGTAGGGCTCGCGCCAGAGCTCCCGGCCGGCGGCGTCGTACCCGACGACCTCGAAGCCCTTCCCGTAGATGTCGCCGTCGCGCCCGTGCCGGCCCGCGAACAGCCGCACGCCGATCCCCCACGGGTCCTTCCTGGTCGTGGCGGCCGCCCTGCGCCCGTCCGGGAAGACCAGCTCGACCTCGGTCGTCCGCACGTCCGCCACGACGCCGAACCAGCGGCGCTCGCGCTCGTGCAGCAGCACCGGGATCCTCCCCCCGCCCAGGTCGCGCAGGAGATCCTTGGCGCGTACGAGGTCGGCGGCCACCGGATCCCCGTCCAGCCGCCAGATCAGAGTGCGGTCGGGGACGTCGAACACGTTGGCGCTCAGCCCGCCGCCCAGCCGCAGCACCGTCCCGACCGGCTCGGCCGTCGCCTCCGGCACGGTCAGCGGCGTGTGCGTCGCCGTGGCCACCGTCAGGCCCCGCGCGTCGGTGAACTCGAAGCCCGTCACCCGGGTCGAGGCGGGCAGGGTGACCGTCCAGATGGCCCGGGGCGCGCCGGCCGGACGTGTGATCTGCCCGGGCGTCCTTTGTCCCGTGGCCGAGACGGCGTTCACCCCCGCGACCTGGTCGCCGGCCGCGCCGAAGTACAGCGTCTCCTCGGGCGGCGGCCACGACTCGGTGGTTCCTTCGAACGACGTATCCCCGCTGACCGGCCCGGCGTTGCAGGAGGACGACGACCCGCCCGTCCTGTTCCGGTACAGCCGGCAGAAGGCCAGTGCGCCGTCGGAGCGCCGCGCGTACCAGAGCTCCATGGTCCCGCCGAGCGCCGGGTCGTCCACGACCAGCCGGTCGCCCAGCGGCGGCTTGCCCTCCAGCCCGATCTCGCGGTCGGACGCGTGCACACCGGCGGACGGCACGGGCCGGAGAACGCCGGTGGCCACGTCCCCTCCGCCGCCACCGCCCAGCCCGGTCGTCACGACAGCCACGGCCGCCGCCGCGCCCCCCACCGCCGCCAGCATCCGCATCCGGTCCCGCCGTCTGCCCCGCGACCGCGCCACGACCCGCCCCGGCAGCCCGGCCGGCGACTGCGGCGCGTCCTCGGCCGCGTGCCGGAGCGTGCTCCGCAGCAGGCCCTCCACCCGCTCGTCCTCGGTCATCATCATGAAACGCCCTCCTCGGCCTCGCGGCGGTCGTGCGACAGGGCGGAACGCAGCTTGCCGAGACCCAGGGAGGCGTGGCTGCGCACCGTCCCGCGCGAGATCCCGAGCACCCGGGCGATCTCCTCGTCCGCCAGGTCCTCGTAGTAACGCAGGACGAGCACGGTCCGCTGCTTGCGCGGCAGCCCCTTCAGCGCCTCCCACAGCCCCTGCTCCGCCTCGGACGGCAGCAGGTCATGGCGTACGGGTGCGTCGGGCACCTCGCCGAACAGGTGCTCCCGCCTGCGACGCCGCCAGACGCTGATGTGCAGCCTGGCCATGATCGTGCGGGTGTACGCCTCGGGGTCCTGCTTGCGCCGTACGCGGGGCCAGGCCCGGTGCAGCCTGATCAGCGCCTCCTGCGTCAGATCGGCCGCGTCGTGGGCGTTGCCGCTGAGCACGTAGCCGTAGCGCAGCAACGCGTCGGCGCGATCCGCCACGAAGCTCTCGAACCTGGAGTCATCCTCCAAGATCCAACCTTTCCTCGTTCCGTCCCCCTGTAGACGGACCGAGCCCCCGAACTGTTGAACCTCACCCGGTCGCCTTGGCCTCACTCATGAGCCAGGCGCAGATCAGGGCGGTGACCACGAAGCCGATCGTCGCGGGTACGGCGACGAAGAGGTAGAGCGGGAGGTTCCCGTCGGGCATCCAGGAGCCGTAGTCCGGCTGGAGGAAGGCGACCGCCAGCATGGCGAACGGCGCCAGCATCCCCACGAGCGGCCAAGGAGACAGGCGGGCCAGCCACGCGGCCACCAGGCTGAGCGGGAAGGGCGCGAGCGCGAACGCCGACAGCAGCTTGAGCTCGGAGTCCGAGTCACGGGTCGGCCAGTGGAGGAGCAGCAGCAGCGCGAACGCCACCGCGGCCCCGGCCAGGGCGGACCTCAGGATGAGGCGCACAGCGTGATTCTGGGGCATCAGCCGCGGCCGGGTCGACGTCAGGGGCCCCTGCCGACCGGAGGTCGGCGGGGGCCCTGCCGGTTCACTTGACGGCGGTCACGAGATCGACGGACGCGAACGGATTGAACTCCTCCAGGAACCCCCTGGCCACCAGGACGCTCACCGGCACCTCGTCGTTCGTCTGCGGGAACCCGGGGACGAGTCTGCTGATCACGTGATACTGCGTGCCGCCGCCCGGCATCTGGAACGCGGGAGCGGCCGGGCCCACCTCGACGCCGAACGCGGTTCTCACTACGAACGCGTGATAGTTGCACAGGTTCATGGGGGCCGCGGAGCTGGTGTTCAGGTTCCGCGGCGGCAGTCCGCGCCTGATGAACAGGTCGCCCATCGGTGCCAGGAACGAGCCCGCGTTGCTGCCGAACCGGTCGAGCTTCATGCCGGGCTGCAGGGTGGTCGTCTTGAGCAGCAGCCGGCCGTTCGGGTAGTTGCCGGAACGGCCGAAGCCGGAGTCGGGCGGGAAACGGTAGTTGCGCATGTCGTAGTCCCAGTAGCGGGCGAGGAAGTGCTGCGGGGCGAGGCCGCCCAGCGGCACGTAGCCGTGCAGGATCGCCCCCAGATAGCCGGTTCTCGGCAGGACGGTCGGCCCGAGGTCGGGGTCGCCGGTGATGTAAGGGGGGCCGCAGACCCGCTTGCCGGGCACCGGGACGGCGGCCGACCCGCCGGGCGTGTCCTTGCTCGAAGACGGCGTGCTGAGCTCCGGCTGCTGGACGAGCCGGGTCTCGGGCTGGACGGCGCTCTCGGCGTACGCGGCCGTGCCGCCCATGGCGCTCAACATCGTGCATATCGCGGCGGCCAGCATGGCGCCGCGTCGGTTTTCCGGCATGACTTTCCCGTCGATCCTCAATGGCGAACGAATGAGAACTGATCACCAGAGAATGGACGGCCAAGCGCCGCATATAGTGATCGATTCCTACATTCCCGCCATCGCCGGAATCGCAATCTCGGGCACTCTAAGAGAACAGCAAAGCTCGAAGGCTAAATTGTCATATGTGGTGATTTGTATTCGATGTCGGTTATGGGGCGCTCCTCCTCGACGGCCGCGCGGCCGTCGAGGAGGAGCCGGAGCGAGCGGGCCGGCTCTACGGTGCGATCGACCAGAGCTGGCAGGTGTTGTTGAGCCACATCCACAACCGGACCGGCGTGCCGTTCGCCGTGCCGCAGTTCTGGTTGTCGAGCACCATGCCGCTGTTCTCCACCACGAGCTCGTACCGCCCGTTGCCCGCGGGCACGACCGCCCACTGCTGGCAGAGGTTGCCGAGCGGCTGCCACAGGTTGACGGCCGTGCCGAGGGCCAGCCCGCAGTTGACCGCGTCGAGCACCTTGCCGGCGTTGACGTTGGTGATCGTCCACTTGTTCGCGCCGACGCTGGTGAAGCGCCACTGCTGGCAGGCGTTGCCGAGCGCCTGCCACTGGTCGATCTGCGTGCCGTTGGCCGTGCCGCAGTTGACCGCGTCGAGCACCTTGCCGCTGGCGAGGTTCGTGATCCGGTAGGTGGCCCCGTTCACGGGGAAGGTGACGCTCTTGCTGTAGCCGACGGAGACGATGTTGGCCTGCACGGCGTTCTCCGTGGCGTCGCTCGGATAGCCGCTGGTCATGACGCCCTCGAAGAACGAGCCGACGGAGCCGTTGCTGTTGTCGCCGCCGATGCCGAGGATGATGGCGCCCTGCTTGGTCATCGGGCGGTAGCCCGCCTGGGTGGGCAGCGGTCCGTCGTACCGGGTCGCCAGGCCGCCGGACTGGGCGTTGCCGTCCTTGATGGCGTACGTCGAGGTGCCGTTGTTCTTCAGCATGGCCGTCACGAACGCGGAGCTGCGGCCGGTGTTCGCGGTCCAGGAGCCGTTGCCGCCGGCGAACAGCCCGTTCTCCAGGTCGGCCGCGACGCGCGGCCCGCCCGCGCACGGCGAGAACCAGCAGAGCGTGCCGAAGTAGATCGCGTCCATGTCGCCGTTGCCGGTGTCCATGTTGTTCGTCTCGGCGTTGCCGTAGTCGAAGCAGCACCGGTCGTTGACGTGCGTGCCCTCGGTCACCATGTACATGCCCTCGGGCTGGCTGCCGGTGGCGACGCCGTTCGTCGCGTTGTTGCGGTAGCCGTTGCCCGCCGACATGTAGATGCCGTAGACCTTGTGGCCGCCCGCCGTCACGGGCAGGGCCGCCGCGTTCGCGCCCTGGTCGGCCGTGGGGTTGGCGCCGCCGCCCGGGGCGATCGTGAGGTCGTTGTGGCGCGAGGTCTGGTCGTAGACGCGGACGATCGTGCAGTACGTGCCCGAGCAGAAGGAGTCCTGGGTGGCGGCGTTCGCGTAACCGCCGGCGCTGAGCACGCCGATGTTGGCGGTCGCGCCGTCGGACCAGCGCCGCACCTGGTAGAGCGGCCCGTTGTAGGAGCCGAAGAGGGCGCGGGTGGTGCTGTGCGCGGCGACGCACGGCGTGCCGCCGTTCGCGTAGATGTCGCAGGACGATGTGCCGGCCGCCTGTGCGGTGCCTGATGGCACGGCGACCAGCGCGGTGACGACGAGCGCCGCCGAGGAGGCGACGGTGAGGGCCGTCCGCCGCCAATGGCGCAAGGACCAGAAACCCATGATGTGCCTTTCATGTGCGGCGAGGCAGCGCGGTGCCAGGCGATGAAGGAGATGATTGTTAGCGCTAACATATGTCGCTGTAAAACCGACTTGTTAGCGCTAACATTTATGGCCATAACATTTCCGCGGTGTTTCGACCAAAGTGTCATCGCCGGGATGGCGGCTGTCAATAGCCGTCGAAGGCCGGTGTCAAATCCGCGCGCTCAGGCCAGGCGGGCGCCGAGTGCGGCGGCGCGGTCCAGGAACAGGTCGCGCTCGCGGGCGTTCCTGGTCAGCTCGGCCGCGCGCCGGAACTCGGCGCTCGCCTCCTCGGCCCGCCCCAGCTTGGCCAGCAGGTCCCCGCGTACGGCGGGCAGATGCGCGTACCCCCGCAGGGCGCGCTCGTCCCGGAGGCCGTCGGCGATCTCCAGGCCGCGCGCGGGCCCGTACGCCATGCCGACCGCGACCGCCCGGTTCAGCTCGACGATCGGCGAGGGCGTGAGGTGGGCCAGCAGCCGGTAGAGGGCGGCCATGCGCTCCCAGTCGGTGGCCTCCGGGGTGAGCGCGCGGGCGTGGCACGCGGCGATGGCGGCCTGCAGCCCGTACGGACCGAGCGTGCCCAGCTCCTCGGCGCGGCGCAGCGCCGCCAGGCCCCGGCGGATCAGCAGCCGGTCCCAGCGGCTGCGGTCCTGGTCGAGCAGGAGGATGGGCGTGCCGTCGGGGGCGGTCCTGGCCGGGAGCCGCGACGCCTGGATCTCCATGAGCGCGAGCAGGCCGTGGACCTCGGGCTCTTCCGGCATGAGCCCGGCCAGCACGCGGCCCAGGCGCATGGCCTCCTGGCACAGCGACGGGCGGATCCAGTCGTCGCCCGCGGTCGCCGCGTACCCCTCGTTGAAGATCAGATAGATGACCTCCAGGAGGGAGGCCAGCCGGGCCGGCAGCTCGGCGGGCGGCGGCAGCTCGATCGGGATCCTCTTGTCGGCGAGGGTGCGCTTGGCGCGCGAGATGCGCTGCCCGACGGTGGGCTCGGGGACCAGGAAGGCGCGGGCGATCTCGGCGGTGGTCAGGTTGCCGAGCAGGCGGAGCGTGAGCGCCAGCCGGCCCTCGACGGGGAGCGCGGGGTGGCAGGCGGTGAAGATCAGGCGGAGCAGGTCGTCGCCGATGTGGTCGTCGAGGGCGTCGTCCAGCTCGGCCTGCGCCGACTCCTGGCGGAGCTCCATGTCCATGCCGATCTCCTGCAGCTTGCGCTGGTAGGTGTCGCGGCGGCGGAACTGGTCGATGGCCCGGTGCTTGGCCGTGAGCGTCAGCCACGCCCCCGGATTCTCGGGCACGCCCTTGACCGGCCACTCTTCGAGCGCGGCCACCAGGGCGTCCTGCGCCAGCTCCTCGGCCAGTCCGATGTCGCCGACCATGCGGGCCAGAGCCGCGATGACCCGGGCGGACTCGATCCGCCACACCGCCTCCACCGCCCGATGCGCAGCAGCTACCGTCATATGTCCTGAATACCACCAGGCCGGGGATCATGTCCCCGGCCTGGTGGAGCGGCCCGGTCAGGCCGGCGGGGCGAAGTCCTCGGGCCCGAACAGCCGCAGGACGTCCGACTCGCCCTCCCATCCCGGCCACAGGTCACGGTGCAGCTTGACGAAGCGGGTGGTCCATTCCACGACCTCCTCCTTGCTCCTGACCTCGTACAGGGCGTAGCTGATCAGCTCCTTGGCCTCGGCGAACGGCCCGTCGCTGACGGTCAGCCGGCCTCCGCTCACCTCGACCCTGGCGCCCTCGGAGCTGGGGGCCAGGCCGCTGTTGTCGAGCAGGACCCCGGCCTCGGTGGCCTCCTGACCGAGCTTGAAGATGGCCTCCATGAGGTCGGCCGGCGGCGGTCCGGCGGGCTGGGCGGTGGCCTTGAACGTGACCAGGTAGCGCATCGTGAATCTCCTTCTCGTCATGAGGTGTTACGGGTGGTCAGGCGGCGTCACGGGACAGGCTCAGCGACACCAGCGACAGCCAGGTCCAGACCGCGACGATGCCGGCGACGAACATGAGGTTGGTCCAGGCGGCGCCGGCCCCGCTCGCGATGCCGACGAACGAGCCGAGGAACAGTGTGCCGGTGACGCGGGAGTACAGAGCCCAGCCGCCGTGGCCCTGGCGGGCCTGCCGGGAGGCGATGACGTAGCAGGCCGCCGCCATGCACAGGAACCCGACGCCGCCGACGGCCATGTGCAGGGTCCCGGACAGGGTGACGACGCCCGGACCCTCCGGGGTCCCCGCGGGGAAGCCCATCGCGGGGTCGGCGGGGAAGATCGCGGCGCCGATCATGCTGGCGCCGAACACGCCGACCAGGGCCGGCGCCCACCGGGCTCCCCGTCCGGGCGTCAGGGCGCGGCGCAGGCCGGCCGCCGCGGCGATGGTGGCGAGGGCGGTGACGACGAAGTTGACGGTCTGGATCCAGCCGAGCTC
The DNA here is from genome assembly GCF_057536035.1 of Nonomuraea sp. B208. Classification (NCBI taxonomy): domain Bacteria; kingdom Bacillati; phylum Actinomycetota; class Actinomycetes; order Streptosporangiales; family Streptosporangiaceae; genus Nonomuraea; species Nonomuraea sp. B208. The sequence continues at coordinate 197,206 of NZ_BAAJOU010000034.1, read as the reverse complement.
TCCGTTGGCCAGGAAGCTCCACGGGTGGCGGGTCAGGTCGAAGCCCTCACGGGTGAGCGCCTGGGCCAGGGCGACCGTCACGTAGAAGGGGCCGGCGACGACGCCGCAGCCGAGGAGCAGGCGCTGGGTGGAGATCGGGCGGGTGTGGGCGAGCTGCAGAGTCATGGTCGTCAACCTCCTGTCGCGGGACCGGCGCATCCGGACCGTCTGCCTACGCTGCGAACGGGGCGGGCCGATTTCGACACCCGCCCCCAAGATCTTTCAAGATCTTTTCGGGACGCGGCACCCCGGCCCGGCGGCGAGGTTCGCGACCGCCGCCGGACGGGGGGCGGCCCCGCCCCCTGAGCGACCGCGCGGCCCCCTCCCGCCCGCGATCGTCCTGAAATTCTCCGGGCATTCACTGGGCGACACAAATAGGTGGCGGGATTCTTCAAGCGTGCACAAACAAATGGCCCGGTCATGTCCGGCGGCTCCCTTTCCGGCCGATGCTCGGGTTTATCGCCACGAGCCAGCGGACAGCCCTCATCCATGCCATGGGGAAAAATACGCAAACGGCCGTCGCTGCCATGATGTCCGAGCATTCGAAGAAGGCGTACCGGCACTGCGAGCAGATCATGCGCAGTCAGGCCCGCAACTTCTCGTACGGTCTGCGGCTGCTCCCCGTCCCCAAGCGGCGTGCGCTGAGTGCCGTCTACGCGCTCGCCCGCAGGATCGACGACATCGCCGACGGCGACGGCCCGGCCGGGCAGCGGCTGGCCGGGCTGTCGGCGGTCCGCGAGACGCTGGGCGCGCCCCTCCCCGAGGCGCACGACCTCGTGCTGGTGGCGGTGTTCGAGGCCGCGCGCCGTTATCCGATCCCGCTCGGCGCGTTCGCCGACCTGGTGGACGGCTGCGTCGCCGACGTGCGCGGGAGGACGTACACGGAGTTCGAGGACCTGGTCGGCTACTGCCGGTGCGTCGCCGGCTCGATCGGGCGGCTCTCGCTGGGCGTGTTCGGCTCGGACGACGCCGAGGCGGCCACGCCGCTCGCCGACGCGCTCGGCGTGGCCCTGCAAATCACCAACATCCTGCGCGACCTGCGCGAGGACCGCATGGCCGGGCGGATCTACCTGCCCGCGGAGGACCTCAAGCGGTTCGGCTGCACCCTGGACGTCGACGCGTCCGGCCGGTTCGTCGACCCGCCGGAGCGCCTGGCCGAGCTGGTCAGGTTCGAGGCTGACCGGGCGCGCGACTGGTTCACCGTCGGGATGGGCCTGCTGCCGCTGCTGGACGCGCGCAGCGCCGCCTGCACGGCCACCATGGCCGGCATCTACCGGTGCCTGCTCGACCGCATCTCGGCCGATCCCCATCGCGCGGTGGCCGCCAGGCTCTCCCTGACGACGAAGGAGAAGTCCGTGGTCGCGCTGCGCGCCCTCGCCCGTGCCGGGCGCGGGAGTGCCCGGCCGGCCGATCGCGCCGGGTTCCGTTGATCACAGCCGCGCTGCTGGCGGTGCTCGCGGCGCTGTGCAACGCCGTCGCGTCGGTCCTGCAGCGCCGCGCGGCGCTGACGGTGCCGCAGGGGCCGGCAGCGCAGGCGGGCCTGATCCTGACGCTGGTGCGGAAACCGGTGTGGCTGTGGGGCATCACGGCGCTGATCGGCGGCTTCCTGTTCCAGGCCGCCGCGCTGTCGCGCGGAGCCGTCGCCCTGGTCCAGCCGGTCATGGTGGTCGAGCTGCCGTTCACCATGGTCATCCTGTCGATGGTGTTCGGCATCGTCCTGGATCGGCGCACCTGGCTGGCGATCGGCGCGCTGTCGGCCGGGCTCGCGATCTTCCTCATCGCGGCGGCTCCCGACGTGGGGCGGTGGCTGCCCGACGCGATCGGCTGGATCGTCGCCACCGCCGTGACCGCCGCCGTCGTGGCCGCGCTGGTCGCGGTGGGGGTCCTGGCGAAGGGGGCGCTGCGGCCCGCGGCGCTGGGCGTCGCCGCGGGCATCGGCTTCGCCTTCACCGCGACGCTCATCAAGAGGTGCACGGCCATCGCCGAGGAGGACCTGAGCGCGCTGCCGCGGTCCTGGCAGCTGTACGCGATGGTGCTGGCCGGCCTGTGCAGCCTGCTCCTCCTGCAGCACGCCCTGCACAGCGGTCCCCTGGTGATCGCGCAACCCGCGCTGACCATCAGCGACCCCATCGCCGGCATCCTCTACGGCGGGCTGCTGTTCGGGGAGCCCATCCGCTCCGGCTCATGGATCGTGTTCGAGGCGATCGGCATCGGGAGCATGGCCTACGGCGTCATCCAGCTGGCCCGCTCGCCGATCGTCCAGGCCCAGAACACTCCCCTTCGGTGAGGAGACGAGACCCGCCTCGGCCGGCATCGCGGCGAACAGGGCGGAGGCGCGGTCCGCCTGGCGCCCACGCGCCCGCGCGTCGTCGAGGCGGTCCAGCGCCTCCAGCAGCGCGGCCGCGTCGCCGGTGCACGCGCTCACCCCGGCCGCGGCCATCGCCCGCGCGCCGTCGCGCCCGTGGCCGCTGATCGGCCGGTGGACGACGACCGGCAGCCCGGCGGCGAACGCCTCCTCGCAGGTCAGGCCGGAACCGTTGTCGACCAGGGCGTACGCGGCCGCCATCAGCTCGGGGACGTCGTCGCGCCAGCCGAGCGCGGGCCCCAGTCCGGCCAGGCGCAGGCGGCGGCGCAGCGCCGCGTTGTCCCCACAGAGCACGAGCGGCGTGTACCGCCCCGACCGGGCCAGAGCCCGCGTGGTCGCGACGATCTCCCCGGCCCCCCATGACCCTCCCGACACCAGGACGAGCCGGGCGCCGGGGTCCGCGCCCACGCCGCGGGCCACCCGTACGGGATCGGCCACCGCCTGCCCGAACACCGGACGGACGACCGGCGCGCAGCGCAACGCCGGCCGACGGGTGCATGCGGCTATATATCCAATGATGTCGGGGTTCGGGCACAGGTACCGGTCGTTGCCCTGGTGCAACCACAACCGGTGCACCGCGAAGTCCGTGACCAGCACCGTGCTCGGGCACGGCAGCCCGCCGCGCTCGCGCAGCCGCCCGGTGATCTGCGCGGCCAGGTGGAACGTCGAGACGACCTCGTCGGGCCGCCAGTCCTGGACGAGCCGGCGCAGGCGGCCGGCCGCGAGCACCGTGAGCGGAGACGTCCCCGGCGCCCGTTTGCCCACGAAGAAGACCTGGTAGATGAGCTCGTAGAGCCAGGGGGCGCGCAGGATCATCCAGCGGTACCCATGACGCAGTGCCGGTCCCAGCCGGAGCGGGAAGAGCAGGAGGACATCGATGATCCGCGCGTCGGCATCCTCGGCCGCGAGCCGCGCGGCCAGCTCGGCGGCGACCCCGTCGTGGCCACTGCCCATCGACGCGGTGAGGATGAGCACCCGCCGCCTCCCCGCTCCCCCGGGCGGACGAGCGGCACGACGATGAGCCGGTTCGCCCTGCCGCTCGGGCTGGCCTGCCTGTCCCTGCTGCACGCGGCCCCGGCCGCCACCTGGCTGCCGTCGGTCCGTCGCCGGATGCCCGCGCTCGCCGGCGCCGGTGACCCCGGCCACGTGGCGCTCACCTTCGACGACGGCCCCCATCCCGGCTCCACCCCGCGTTTCCTGGACGAGCTGGGACGCCTCGGCGCCCACGCGACCTTCTTCGTCCTCGGCGAGCTGCTCGAACGCCATCCGGGGCTGGGCCGCCGCATCGTGGCCGAGGGCCACGAGCTGGCCGTGCACGGCTGGCGGCACGGCAACGCCCTGATCGCCCCGCCCGGCCGGCTGACGGCCGAGATCGGCCGCGCCGCCGCCCTGGTGCGGGAGGTCTGCGGGGTCCGCGCGGCCTGGTACCGCCCGCCCTACGGGGCGCTCAGCCTGGAGGCGCTGGTCTCCGCCCGCGCGCTGGGGCTGCGTCCCGTGCTGTGGACCGACTGGGGCCGGGACTGGGAGGCGACCGCCACGGCGCGCTCGGTCCTCGCCACCGTGACGGCCGGGCTGCGCGGCGGGGCGACCGTCCTGCTGCATGACTCCGACCACGCCTCCGTTCCTGGTTCCTGGCGATCGGCGCTCGACGCCCTCCCCGGGCTCGTGGAGCGCTGCCGGCTCATGGGCCTGCGGGTGGGGCCGCTGCGCGACCACGGCGTGGCGGCGAGCCGCCGTTAAATGCCGGTGCAGCGGGTTTCCATAATGGCGAGTCCCCTTTCCCCGCGCATTCAAACGCCAATTTACCGGCGGCGCCGAAAAGTAAATGCCGAGCCAATGGAACGGAAACGAATCACCTTCAGGTTTGCGCTGCCCGGCGACGGATAATTTCCCTGTCGTGCTGTCAAGGAAGGGCTATTCACAGGAGCTCGCGAAAAAGGCCCGCCGGGAGAACTTCCCGGTGGCCTCGCGGCTGCTGCCGCGCCGGCACCGCGACCACCTCATGGCCGTGTACGGCTTCGCGCGCTCCGTGGACGACGTCGGCGACGAGGAGCCTCCCGGTGACCGGCTGCGCCTGCTGGACGAGTTCGAGGCCGACCTGGCGCGGCTCTACGACGGGGAGACCCCGCGGCTGCGGCCGGTCCGCGCGCTGGCCCGCACCGTCCGGGAGTGCGCGATCCCGGCCGAGCCGTTCCACCGCCTCATCGAGGCCAACCGGCGTGATCAGTCGGTCACCCGCTACGAGACGTTCGACGACCTGCTCGGCTACTGCGCGCTCTCGGCGAACCCGGTCGGCCGGCTCGTGCTGCACGTGTTCGGGGAGGTGAGCGAGGCCCGGCTGGCCCTGTCGGACCGCGTCTGCTCGGCCTTGCAGATCATCGAGCACTGCCAGGACGTGGGCGAGGACTACCGGCACGGACGCGTCTACCTGCCGGAGAAGGACCTGCGGCGGGCCGGCTGCCCGGAGGGCCATCTCGCGGCGACGGCCACCTCGCCGCCGCTCCGCGCGGCGGTGGCCGTGCAGGCCGCGCGGGCCGCGAAGCTGCTGGGCGAGGGGGAGGCGATCGTCGCCACGCTGGCCGGCTTCGCCCGTACGGCGGTGGCCGGTTATGTCGCGGGGGGTCACGCGACCCTGGCCGCGCTGGCCGCCGCCCGCTACGACGTCCTGGGCCGTGCCGTGCGCCCGCGCCGCCTGCGCCTGCTCGCGGCGTGGGCGCGGGTCCTCATGACCACGAGATCGTCCGATCCGGCGCTCCAACGCCTTCCTTCGGCATGAGGGGGCCGCGATGAGTCCCCGGCCGGGCTCCGAGCCGGTGGCGGTGATCGGCGGCGGCCTGGCCGGCATCTCGGCGGCCGTCGCGCTCACCGAGGCCGGGCACCGCGTGACGCTGTACGAGGCCCGCCCGAGGCTGGGCGGCGCGGCCTGCTCCTTCCAGCGCGACGGGCTGACGGTGGACAACGGCCAGCACGTCTTCCTCCGCTGCTGCACGGCCTACCGCGGGCTGCTCGACCGGATCGGCGGCACCGCGCTGGTGGATCTGCAGAGCCGGTTCGACGTGCGGGTGCTGAGCGCGGCGGGCCGGTCGGGGCGGCTGCGCCGGGCCGCGCTGCCCGGACCGTTGCACTTCGTCCCCGCGCTCGCGGGCTACCGCCTGCTCGGTCCCGGCGACCGGGTCCGCGCCCTGCGCGGCTCCATCGCGCTCAGCAGACTCGATCCGGCCGATCCCGTCCTCGACGAGGTGACGTTCGGGAGCTGGCTCGCCGCGCACGGCCAGCGCGCACCCGCACGGCAGGCGCTGTGGGACCTGCTCGCGGTGGCGGCGCTGAACACCGGGGTCGAGGAGGCCGCGCTCGGCCCGGCCGTGAAGGTGTTCAAGACCGCGCTGCTCGGCCGGCCGGACGCCGCGGACCTGGGCATCCCCCTGGTCCCCCTGGGCGAGCTGCACGACACCGCCGCCAGGGCGGCCATCGTCCGGCGCGGCGGCGACGTACGGGTGGGGGCGAAGGTCAGCGCGATCGAGCCGGGACCGGCCGTCGTCGTGGACGGCGTCAGGATCAGGGCGTCGGCGGTCATCGTGGCCACCCGCCACGAGCAGGCCGCGAAGCTGGTGCCCCTGGACGCGGCGCCCGGCAGGGACACGTGGACCGCCCTCGACGCGAGCCCGATCATCAACGTGCACGCCGTCTACGACCGCCCGGTCATGCCGGCGCCGTTCGTCGCGGTCACGGACTCGCCGGTGCAGTGGGTGTTCGACAAGACCCGCGTCGCGGGCCTGCGCCGGGGCCAGTACCTCGCGGTGTCCGTGTCGGTCGCGGACACCTGGATCGACCGGCCGACCGCCGACCTGCGCGAGGTGTTCGTCCCCGCGCTGCGCTCGGTCCTGCCCGCCGCGCGCCGGGCCCGGCTGACCGACTTCTTCGTCACCAGAGAACGGCGCGCGACCTTCCGCCAGGCGCCCGGCAGCGGGGCGCTCCGCCCACGCAGCACCACCCACTGGCCCGGCCTCTACCTCGCCGGCGCCTGGACCGACACCGGCTGGCCCGACACCATGGAAGGGGCCGTACGCAGTGGACTGCACGCGGCCGGCCTGGTCAGGCGGCACCTGCGACGTCAGGAGACGACGCCATGACCCTGACCCTGCCGGCCGCCGAGGCCGCCCGCGAGCTGGTGGAGCCGGTGCTGCGCGAGGCCGTCGGCCGTCTCGACCCGCTCTCCGCGCGCGTCGCCCGCTATCACTTCGGCTGGGCGGACGGCGGCGAAGCGGGCGGCGGCAAGGCGCTGCGGCCGACGCTCGCGGTGCTGTCCGGCCAGGCCGCCGGGGCGGACGTCGAGCGCTGCCTGCCCGCCGCCGCGGCGGTGGAGCTCGTGCACGCGTTCTCGCTCCTGCACGACGACGTCATGGACGACGACCCCGTACGCCGGCACCGACCGGCCGCCTGGACCGTCTTCGGCCGCCCCCACGCCCTCCTCTGCGGCAACGCCCTGCTCGCCCTGGCCGGGGAGCTGCTGCTGGAACAGGGCTCTGCGGCGGCGGCCCGCGCGCTCAACGACGCCGTGCTCGCGCTCGTCGCGGGCCAGGCCCTCGATCTGGAGTTCCAGGACCGGGACGACGTGACGAGGGAGGAGTGCCTGCTGATGTCGCGGTGCAAGACCGCCTCGCTCCTCGCCTGCGCCTGCTCGATCGGCGTCACGGCGGCCGGCGGCCCCGCGCCTCTGGCCGGCGCCCTGGCCGCGTTCGGGGCCGAGGCGGGCCTGGCCTTCCAGCTGGCCGACGACCTGCTCGGCATCTGGGGCAGCACCGAGGCGACGGGCAAGCCGGTGCTCGCCGATCTGCGTACCCGTAAGAAGAGCCTGCCCGTGGTCGCCGCGCTCACCGGCGGGACGGCGGCCGGTCGGCGGCTCGCCGGACTGCTGGCCAGGCCCGAGCCGCTCGCCGAGGCCGACCTGCACGAGGCCGCCCGCCTGGTCGAGGAGGCGGGCGGCCGGGCGTGGGCCGAGGCGGAGGCAGGGCGGCGGCTCGACGCGGCGGTCCGGTGCCTCGACGAGGCCGACCTGCCCCCGGACGTACGAGCTGAATTCCTGCACCTCGCCCGATTCATCGCATCCAGGGACCACTGACATGACGACTCTTGAGACCCGGAACGTGCTCACCGGAGCCGAGCACGCCCTCCAGAGCGCCTGCGACCACCTGCTGGGCCTGCGGTCCCCGGAGGGCTGGTGGAAGGGCGAGCTGCAGACCAACGTGACCATGGACGCCGAGGACCTGCTGCTGCGGCAGTTCCTCGGCATCCGCACCGAGCGGGACACGGCGGAGGCCGGCCGGTGGATCCGCTCGCAGCAGCGCGCCGACGGCACCTGGGCCAACTTCCACGAAGGCCCCGCCGACCTGTCCACTACCGTCGAGGCGTACGCCGCGCTGCGGCTCGCCGGCGACCCGCCCGACGCGGCGCACATGCGCGCCGCCCGCGGCCCGATCCTGGACATGGGCGGCATCGAGGCGAGCCGGGTGTTCACCCGGATCTGGCTGGCGCTGTTCGGGGAGTGGCCGTGGCAGCGGCTGCCGGTCATGCCGCCCGAGCTGATGTTCCTTCCGCCGTGGTTCCCGCTGAACATCTACGACTGGGCCTGCTGGGCCAGGCAGACGATCGTGCCGCTGACCGTCGTGACCGCGTGCCGGCCGGTGCGCCGGCTCCCGTTCGACCTGGCCGAGCTGCGCACCGGACGGGAGCCGCGCCGGGCCGCGGACGGAGGCTGGGAGAGAGCCTTCGGCGTCCTCGACAGGGCGCTGCACCGCTACGAGCGGCGCCCTTCGCCGATCCTGCGGCGGGCCGCGCTGAGGCGCGCCATCAACTGGATCGCCGCGCGTCAGGAGGCCGACGGCTCCTGGGGCGGCATCCAGCCCCCGTGGGTCTACTCGGTGATCGCGCTCCACCTCGCCGGCTACCGGCTCGACCATCCGGTGCTGACCAAAGCCATCAAGGGACTCGACCGGTTCACCATCAGGGACGAGAACGGACGCCGGTTGGAGGCGTGCCAGTCCCCCGTCTGGGACACCGCGCTCGCGGTCAACGCCCTGCTCGACGCCGGCACCCCCGCCGACCACCCGGCCCTCACCGGAGCCGCCGCCTGGCTGCTGCGCGAGGAGATCACCACGACGGGCGACTGGGCCGTGCGCAGGCCCCGACTGGCGCCGGGCGGATGGGCGTTCGAGTTCGACAACGACGGCTATCCCGACATCGACGACACCGCCGAGGTGATCCTGGCGCTGCGCAGGCTGGACGTCCCCGGCGTGCGGCCGGCGATCGAGCGCGGGGTCCGGTGGATGGCCGGCATGGCGAGCTCCGACGGCGGCTTCGCGGCGTTCGACGCCGACAACGACCGCGTGCTCTGCACCAAGCTGCCCTTCTGCGACTTCGGCGCGGTGATCGACCCGCCGTCCGCCGACGTCACCGCGCACGTCGTCGAAGCCCTGGCCAAGGAGCGGCCCCACTCCCCCGAGCTGCGCAGGGGCGTGGTCTGGCTGCTCAGGGCGCAGGAGCGGGACGGCTCGTGGTTCGGCCGCTGGGGCGCCAACCACGTCTACGGCACCGGGGCCGTGGTGCCGGCCCTCGTCGCCGCCGGGGTCGACCCGGGACATTCCTCCGTACGGAACGCCGTGGCCTGGCTCGAACGGCACCAGAACGACGACGGCGGCTGGGGCGAGGACCTGCGCTCCTACCGCGACCCCGCCTGGATCGGCCGCGGCGCCTCGACGGCGTCGCAGACCGCCTGGGCGCTGCTGGCCCTGCTGGCCGCCGGCGAACGCTCACCGGCGGTGGAGAACGGCGTGCGCTGGCTCGTCGAGCACCAGCGGCCGGACGGCACCTGGGACGAGCCCTACTTCACGGGCACCGGCTTCCCCGGCGACTTCTACATCAACTACCACCTCTACCGGCTCGTCTTCCCGATCAGCGCACTCGGGCGCTACCTGCGCCGCGACACGCCGCCGGACGTCCGATGACCGGCCTGCTGATCTGCGCCGCGCTCGGCATCGAGGCCCACGCGATCAGGCGCGGCCTGCCGGCCCACCTCACGGACGTCAGGGTGGTCACCACCGGGATCGGGCCGCGCCGGGCCGCCCGCGCGGCCGGGCACCTGCACGGACAGGGGGCGGTCGCCGTCGTGGGCTTCGGCGGCGCCGTCGCCGCCGGCCTCCGGCCGGGCGACGTCCTGGTGGCCGACGAGATCCGGTTCAGGGGACGGACCCATCCCTGTCCTTGGGCCGCCCTGCTCATGGAGGAGCTGGTCCGCGCCGGCCTGCCCGCCAGGACCGGGCCGCTGCTCACCGTCGACCACCTCGTCAGGGGGGCCGAACGCCGCCGCCTCGCCGGTCAGGGGGTGCGGGCCGTGGACATGGAGAGCGGGCCGCTGGCCCGCGCCGCCGCCGACCGGCCGCTCGCCGCCGTACGGGTCATCGTCGACACGCCGCGGGCGCCGCTGCTGCGCCCGGCGACGCTGGCCCGTGGCCTCGCCGCGCGGCGCACGCTCGCCGCCCTCGGTCCCGTCCTGATGCAGTGGGCGGCGGCCGTCGCCCCCGAACCCGTGTCCGTCCCGCTAACCAAGGAACCGCTGCCATGACGATCCCGCTTCGGCAAAGCCTGCGCATCGGCGGCTACATCCTCGGCCAGCGGCTCCGGGGACGGACCAAGTTCCCGCTGCTGGTCGAGCTGGAGCCGTTGTTCGCGTGCAACCTCAAATGCGCCGGGTGCGGCAAGATCCAGCACCCCGCCGACGTGCTCAAACGGCGCATGCCGGTGGACCAGGCCGTCGCGGCCATCGAGGAGTGCGGCGCGCCCATGGTCTCGATCGCCGGCGGGGAGCCGCTCATGCACCCGCAGATCGGCGAGCTGGTCCGCCGCCTCGTCGGCATGAAGAAGTACGTCTTCCTGTGCACGAACGCCCTGCTGATCCCGAAGAAGATCGACGAGTTCGAGCCTTCCCGTTACTTCGCCTGGACCGTGCACATCGACGGCGTCCGCGAACGCCACGACGCGGCGGTGTGCAAGGAGGGCGTCTTCGACGAGGCGGTCGCCGCCGTGCGCGAATGCCAGCGGCGCGGCTTCCGGGTGACGACGAACACGACGTTCTTCTCCTCCGACAGCCCGCAGACCGTCATCGAGGTGCTCGACTACCTCAACGACGAGCTCGCCGTGGACCAGATGATGATCTCGCCCGCGTACGCGTACGAGAAGGCGCCCGTACAGGATCGGTTCATGGGCGTGCGGGAGACGCGCGAGCTGTTCCGCGAGGCGTTCAAGGGCGGGAGGCGGAGCCGCTGGCGGTTCAACCACTCGCCGCTGTTCCTGGACTTCCTTGAGGGCCTGACGGAGCTGCCGTGCACAGCCTGGGCGATCCCGTCGTACTCGCTGTTCGGCTGGCAGCGGCCCTGCTACCTGATGGCCGACGGGTACGCCCAGACCTACCGCGAGCTGATCGAGGACACCGACTGGTCGGCCTACGGCCGGGGCCGCGACCCGCGGTGCGACAACTGCATGGCGCACTGCGGCTACGAGCCCACCGCCGTCCTCGCCACGCTCGGCTCGCTGAAGGAGTCGCTCAGGGCCATCAGGAGCGGCTGAGCGAGAGGTCAGCCGAAGCGCCGCGCGAGCAGCCGGAACGGCCCGGGCGCCGCGCCGCGCAACCTGGCCGGCAGCCTGAGCCAGCCCGGCACGAACGACTCGGGCCGGCCGTGCAGGATCGCCGCCACGACGGCCCGCGCCACCCGCTCGGGCGGGATCGGCGCCGGCCAGCCGCGCGTGTAAGGTGAGCCGCGCCGGACGAAGAAGGGCGTGTTCACCACCCCCGGCAGCAGGACGGACACGCCGACCCCCGGCGCGTGGCGCAGCTCGTGGCGCAGGCCCTCGGCGAAGACCACCAGCCCCGCCTTCGTGGCCGAGTAGACCGCCTCCCGCGCCACGCCCACCGCTCCCGCGATGGAGGCCACGAACACGACGTGCCCGCGCCCCGCCGCCAGCATCCCGGGGAGCAGCAGCCGCGTGAGCGCGATCGGCGCGGCGAGGTTGACGGCGAGCAGCCGTTCGGCGCTGCCGGCCGGCATCTCCACGAACGACCCGGCCCACCCCACCCCGGCGTTGTTCACCAGGACGTCCACGTGACCGGCCCGCGTGACGAGCTCGTCGGCCTGGGTGGCGACGTCGCAGACCACCATGGCCCCGCCCGTCGCCGCGGCGACGGCCGCGAGGCGTTCGCGGTCGCGGCCCGCGAGCGTCAGCCGGGCGCCGGTGCCCGCCAGCGCGTGCGCGGTGGCCGCGCCGATCCCCGAGGAGGCCCCCGTGATCAGCACGTGGGCGTCCGCGAGCCTCATCGCGTCGGCCCGCAGGTGAGCCGGGTGCTCGCCTGGGCGAGGAGTTCGGCCAGGTGGAGCGGGCGGTCCGCGGCTTTGGTGTGTTCGAGCTGGGTGCGGCAGCTGAAGCCGTCGGCCAGGACGAGCGTGCCCGGCTCGCTCTCGCGTACGGCGGGCAGCAGCTCGTGCTCGGCGCAGGCGAGCGAGGTGTTCAGGTGCCCGGCGGTGAAGCCGAAGTCGCCGGCCAGGCCGCAGCAGCCGCCCACGGTCCTGAGCTTGACCCCAGCCTGCTGGAGCAGGCGCTGATCGGCCTCGTAGCCGAGCACGGCGTGCTGGTGGCAGTGCGGCTGGGCGACGGCGGCGCGGTCGATGCGCGGCGGCCGCCAGCCGTCGGTGCCGGTGAGCAGCTCGGCGAGGGTCTTCGTCTGCTCGGCCAGCCGGGTGACGTCCTGGTCGCCGGGCAGCAGGTTGGCCGCGTCGTCGCGGAAGACGGCGGTGCAGGACGGCTCCAGCCCGACGATCGGGATGCCGCGCCTGAGCAGGGGCGCGAGCGTGTCCAGGGTCCGCCGCAGCACGCGACGGGCGACACCGAGCTGCCCGGTGGAGATCCAGGTCAGCCCGCAGCACAGGGTGCGCGGCGGCACGATGACCCGGTAGCCGGCGGATTCGAGCACGGCGACGGCCGAGGCCCCGATGCGCGGGGCCAGGTTGTCGGTGAAGGTGTCCGGCCACAGCAGCACCTCGCCGAGGTCGCCGCTGCCACGCGGCCCCCGGCGGCGGTAGGCGTCGCTGAAGCGGATCCCCGCGAAGGACGGCAGCGGCCGGGCCGGCTCCAGCCCGCCCAGCCGCTTGACCAGCCGGCCCAGGCCGGGCGCGTGGGTCACGGCGTTGACCAGGCCGGGCGCGAACGAGGCCAGCCGCGCCCACACCGGCAGCCAGCCCATGCTGTAGTGGGCGGCGGGCCGGAGCCGGCCCGCGTAGTGGTGGGCGAGGAACTCGGCCTTGTACGTGGCCATGTCCACCTCCACCGGGCAGTCGCGCTTGCAGCCCTTGCAGGCCAGGCACAGGTCGAGGGCGTCGTGGACGGCCGTGGAGCGCCAGCCGTCGGTCACGGTGGAGTCGCGGTGGCCGTTCAGCATCTCGAACAGCAGCCGGGCGCGGCCCCGGGTCGAGTGCTCCTCCTCGCCGGTGGCCCGGTAGGAGGGGCACATGACGCCGCCCTGGTGGCTGCGGCACTGGCCGACGCCGACGCAGCGCATCACGGCCCGCTGGAAGCTGCCCTGGTCGTCGGGGTAGCCGAACTCGGTCTCCGGCTCGGCGGGCGTCCAGGCGCTGCCCAGCCGCAGGTCCGTGGTGATCCCGTAGGGCGAGACGATCTTGCCGGGGTTCATCCGGTCGTCGGGGTCGAACACCGCCTTGACCTGCTGGAAGGCGGTGACTACGGCGTCGCCGAACATCCTGGGCAGCAGCTCGGCCCGCGCCTGGCCGTCGCCGTGCTCGCCCGACAGCGAGCCGCCGTAGGAGACGGCCAGGTCCGCGGCCCGGTCGAGGAAGGCGCGGAAGGCCGCCACGCCGTCGGCGGTGAGCAGGTCGAACGGGATGCGGGTGTGCACGCACGCCTGGCCGAAGTGGCCGTACAGCGCGGCGTCGCCGTAGCCGAACTCCTCCAGCAGGCGGCGCAGGTCGCGCAGGTAGTCGCCGAGTCGTTCCGGCGGGACGGCCGAGTCCTCCCAGCCGGGCCAGGTGTCGGCCATGCCCGGCCCGCGCGCGGTGGCGCCGAGCCCCGCCTCGCGCAGATCCCAGAGCTCCGTCTCGGACTCGGGGTCGTCGAAGAACGCCACGTCGGGGCCGTTCCCGTCGCGGCCGATGTCCTCCAGGAGCGCGTGGGCCCGCCGGTCGGCGTCCTCCTGGTCGTCACCGGTGAACGACGCCATCAGCCAGGCGCCGCCCTCCGGCAGCCGGGCCACCGCCTTGCCGTGCATGTGCTTGCGCGTCTCGTAGCCGATGAGCTTGTCGTCGATGCCCTCAAGCTGGAGCGGCCGATGGGCGGCGATCGGCAGCACGGCGTCGCCGGCCGCCGCGATGTCGTGGTAGCCGAGCACGACCAGGCTCCGCGCGGCCGGTACGGGCACCAGCGCCAGCTCGGCGCGGAGCACGGTGACCAGCGTGCCCTCCGAGCCGACCAGAGCCCGCGCCACGTCGAACGGCCCGCCGGGCAGCAGCTGGTCGAGGTTGTAGCCGGAGACCCGGCGCGGGATGTCGGGGTAGCGGCGGCGGATCTCGTCGGCGTGCTCGTTCATGATCTCGCGCAGCCCGCGCAGGATCTCGGCCGGGCGGCCGCCCTCGGCGGTGATCCTGGCGTACTCCTCGTCGCTCGTGGGGCCCACCCACATGCGGGTGCCGTCGTAGGTGAGGATCTCCAGCCGGACGACGTTGTCGGCGGTCTTGCCGTAGAGCTGGGCGGTGGACCCGCACGAGTTGTTGCCGATCATGCCGCCGAGCGTGCAGTGGGAGTGCGTGGACGGGCGCGGGCCGAACATCAGGCCGGTCGGCTTGAGCCGCCGGTTGAGGTCGTCCAGCACGATGCCGGGCTCCACCACGCAGGTACGCGCCCGCTCGTCCACGGAGACCAGACGGTGGCAGAACTTCGACCAGTCGATGATGACGGCGGTGTTGCAGGTCTGGCCGGCCAGGCTGGTCCCGCCGCCGCGCGAGGTGATCGGCGCCCCGTGCTCGCGGCAGATCGCCACCGCGACCACCGCGGCGTCCACCGTGCGCGGCACGACGACGCCGAGCGGCACCTGGCGGTAGTTGGAGGCGTCGGTGGAGTAGGCGCCCCGGCTGCCGGGGTCGAAGCGGACCTCGCCGTCGACCTCGGCGGCGAGGTCCCGCTCCAGGTCACGCACCCGCACGTAGGGCTGCGCGGTCCGGAGGGCGGGAGCGGGAAGCGTGGCAGGACGGGTCATCACCCTCACCGGCCCATCTGGGAGATCTTGTCCTTGAACAGGGTGGTCGCGATCGACGCCTTGTGCGGCTGGCCCTTCATGAACGCCTCGGCGAACTTCTTCGCCTGCTCGTACGTCACCTTGCCCGGCATCGGCGGCTCGTCGGGGTTGACGTCGGCATCGACCAGCGCCGGCCCGTCGTGCGCGAGCGCCTCCCGTACGGCCTCGGCGAGGTCACGGGGGTCGCTCACCTTGCGGCCGTAGCCGCCGCACGAGCGGGCCCAGGCGGAGAAGTCGGCGGCGGGCTCGGCGAAGCGCACGCCGTGCTCGGGGTAGCCGAGCACCATCTGCTCCCAGAGGATCTGGCCCAGCGCGTTGTTGTTGTTGACGATCACCTTGATCGGCAGCCGGTGCTGGGCGGCGGTCAGGAACTCGGCCATCAGCATCGCGAAGCCGCCGTCCCCGACGAAAGCGATCACCTGCCGGCCGGGGAAGGCGTGCTGCATGGCGATCGCGTACGGCAGGCCCGGCGCCATGGTGGCGAGGTTGCCCGACAGGTAGAAGCCGCGCTCGCCGCGGATGGTCCAGTGCCGGGCCGCCCAGGTCGCGATGGTGCCCGAGTCACAGGTCAGGATCGCGTCGTCGGTGGCGGCCTCGTCCACGCAGGCCATCAGGTACTGAGGGGCGATCGGATCGCGGTCGGGCGTGCGCAGGGCGGCCATGTCGGCGCGCCAGCGGTCCATCGCCTTGGCGTACTTGGCCAGGTGCCCGCGGTCGCCGTTCCGCTCCAGCAGCGGCAGGAGCGCGGCGAGGCCCTGTTTGGCGTCGCCGATCATCGGCACCTCGGTCGGCATGCGCACGCCCGCCCTGATCGGGTCGGCCTCCAGCTGCACCACGCGGGCCTGGCCCGGCTCCGGCAGGTGCTTGGTGTAGGGGAAGTTGGTGCCGATCATGAACAGCGTGTCGCAGTCCTCGACCAGCTCCTCGCCCGGCCGGGTGCCGAGCAGGCCGATGCCGCCCACGGCGAAGGGCGAGTCGTCGGGGATGACGGCCTTGCCGGGCAGGGTCTTGATCACCGGCGCGCCGAGCACGTCGGCCACCGCCAGCACCTCGCGCCGGGCGTGCAGGGCGCCCGCGCCGGCCAGGATCGCCGGCCGCGCGGCGGCGTTCAGCACCGACGCCGCCGCCTCCAGGTCCTCCTGCCGGGGGACGCCGGGGGCGCTCAGGTAGATCGGCGCGGTGGCCGGCGGGCGGGCCGGCGCGACCCCGGGGTAGGGGTCCTCGTGGGCGTCGGCGACCTGGACGTCGTTGGGGATGGTCAGGTGGGCCACTCCGCGCCGGGCGTAGGCGGCCCTGATCGCGAGGTCGACGACGCCGGGCAGCTGCGCGGGGTTGTCGATCAGGAGGTTGTACTCGGTGACGTCCTCGTACAGGCGGTCCAGGTGGACCTCCTGCTGGTAGCCGGTGCCGAGCACGCTCGTCTCCTGCATGCCGGTGATGGCGAGGACCGGCTGGTGGTCCAGCTTGGCGTCGTACAGGCCGTTGAGCAGGTGGATGCCGCCCGGTCCCGAGGTGGCCAGGCACACCCCGATCTGACCGGTGGCCTTGGCGTGCGCGGTGGCCATGAACGCCGCCGCCTCCTCGTGGTGCACCAGCAGGAAACGGACGCGGTCACGATGGCGGCGAAGTCCCTCCATGATGCCGTTGATCCCGTCGCCCGGCAGGCCGAACACGGTGTCCACACCCCAGGCGACCAGCCGTTCTATGAGCGATTCTGCGACGATACGGGTCATGCCCGGCGTCCTGCCCTGCCTGCTGGAGCGGAATGCTGACGAATGCGGAAAGTGTTCGTCAGCCCGGGGCCAGGGCGGCGGCGGTGTTGATGACGGACACGTGGCTGTACGCCTGCGGGAAGTTGCCGGCCTGCCGGCGGAGGGTGGTGTCGTACTCCTCCGAGAGCAGCCCGACGTCGTTGCGCAGGCCGAGCAGCCGGTCGAACAGCTCGCGCGCCTCGCGGCGGCGGCCCAGCATCGCCAGCGCGTCGGCCAGCCAGAACGAGCAGGCCAGGAAGGTGCCCTCGCGGCCGGGCAGCCCGTCCACGCCCTCCTGCTGGGGCCGGTAGCGCAGCACGAAGCCGTCCTCCATCAGCTCGCGCCTGATCGCGTCCACGGTCCCCGCCACGCGCGGGTCGTCCACGGGCAGGAAACCGAGGCGCGGGATGAGCAGCAGCGCGGCGTCCAGCCCGGTCGAGCCGTAGTACTGGGTGAAGGTGTTGCGGTCGGCGTCGTAGCCGCGCGCGCACACCTCGTCGTGGATCTCCGCGCGCAGCGCCCGCCACCGGTCCACCGGCCCGCCCAGCCCGTACGTCTCCACCGCCCGCACCATCCGGTCGGCGGCCACCCAGGTGAGGATCTTGGAGTGGGTGAACTGCCGGCGCGGGCCGCGCGTCTCCCACACCCCGTTGTCGGGCCGCCGCCAGGCCCCTTCGAGATAGTCCATGATGCTCCGCTGCAGGTCCCACGCCTCCTCCTCCACGGCGAGCCCCGACCGCCTGGCGAGGTGCAGGCATTCGAGGGTCTCGCCGTAGACGTCGAGCTGGAACTGGCCGGAGGCGGCGTTGCCGACGACGACCGGGGACGAGCCGTCGAAGCCGGGCAGCCAGTCCACGGTCCACTCGGGGATGCGTCTGGCCCCCTCGACGGTGTACATGATCTGCATGTCGGCGGGGTGACCGGCGACGGCGCGGAGCAGCCAGTCCCGCCAGGCGCGGGCCTCGGCGTCGTAACCGGCCGACATGAGCGCCTGGAGGGTGAACGTGGCGTCGCGCAGCCAGCAGTAGCGGTAGTCCCAGTTGCGCGAGCCGCCGAACTGCTCGGGCAGGGAGGTGGTCGCGGCGGCGACGATCCCGCCGGTCGGCTCGTACGTGAGCGCCTTCAGCACCAGCAGGCTGTCGCGCACGGCGGAGTCGTCGTCGCTCCGGTGGTGGCACCGGCCGATCCAGTCGCGCCACATCCGCACGGTCGCGGCCAGGGACTCCCGCCCGTCCACGGCGTGCGGGCGCCGCAGCCACGAATGCTGCCAGGTCAGCACGAACGGCACCCGATCGCCCGGCCCCACCGTGAACTCCGCCGTGGTACGCCGGCTGTCCTCGTTTTGGCGCAGCGGGACGGGGGTGCGCAACCAGGCGGCGTCGGGCCCGGCCACGGCGGCCAGGAGGCCGTGCTCGTGGCGCAGCCAGGGCTCGTCGCGCCCGTAGTCGAAACGCAGCGCCAGCTCCATGCTCATCTCGACCCGGCCTCGTACGCCCTCGACGATGCGGACCACGTCGGGCGCCTGACCGCGCGGCGGCATGAAGTCCAAAATCCGCACCGCGCCGCCGTCACGCTCCCACGTGCTCTCCAGGACCAGCGTGCCGTCCAGGTAGCGGCGGGAGGAGCAGGGACCCGCTCCGGCCGGGGCCAGCAGCCACCGGCCCGCGCCGGGATCGGCGAGCAGGGCGGCGAAACAGGCGGGAGAGTCGAAGCGCGGCAGGCACAGCCAGTCGACGGAGCCGTCCCTGCCGACCAGGGCGGCGGTCTGCATGTCTCCGATGAGGGCGTAGTCCTCGATCCTCCGCATCTCCCCGTCACCTCCGGCTTCACGCTGTGCGGTACGGCTGAGCGGCGTCGGCGCGCAGCGTCAGGCCGTGGCCCGGCCCCCCGGTGACCGGACCGGCCAGCCCGCCGCTGGGGTCGGCGGCCCCGTCGAACAGCTCGGCCTCGATGCGCTGGTGGTCGTGGAACCACTCGATGTGCCGCAGGTTCGGGGTGGCGGCGGCGGCCGGCAGGTGCAGGTTGGGCGCGCAGTGCGCGGAGACCTCCAGGTTGTGCCCGGCCGCGATCGCGCAGGCGGCGAACCAGCCGGTGTAGCCGCCGCAGCGGGTCGCGTCCGCCTGGAGGCAGTCCACCGCCTCCGCCTGGCACATCCGGGTGAAGTACGCGGGGTCGCCGCCGTACTCGCCCGCGGCCACGTCGGCGCTGATCCGCTGCCTGACCAGCCGCAGGCCGGCCAGGTCGTCGGAGGAGACCGGCTCCTCGAACCAGCGCACGTCGTGCTCGCGCATCCGCTCGGCCTGCCGGACGGCCTGCTTGGCGGTGTAGCCGCCGTTGGCGTCGACGTACAGCTCGGCGTCGTCGCCGATGACCCGCCGGGCCAGGGCCACCCGGCGCAGGTCCCTGGCGGGTCTGGTGCCGGACGACTCCCCTATCTTGATCTTGACGCGGCCGATGCCCAGATCGTGGACCCAGTGGGTGAGCTGGGCGGCGGTCGTGTCGTCGTCGTAGGTGGTGAAGCCGCCCGACCCGTACAGCGGGACCCGCTCGCGGGCCGGCCCGAACAGCCCGGCCAGCGACGTCCCCAGCAGCCGCGCCTTCAGATCCCACAGGGCGACGTCGAGGGCGGAGACGGCGTACCCGGCGAGGCCGGGCCGCCCGGCGTTGCGCACCTGGCGGACCAGGGCGTCCCAGATCGCCGGGATCGCCAGGGCGTCCCTGCCCTCGACCACCTTCGCCAGCGCCTCGCCGATGAACCCGGCCGCGGCGGCGGGCGCGTACGTCCAGCCCGTCCCCGTCATGCCCTCGGCGTGGACCTCGGCGACGACCAGCGTCGTGGCGTCCCAGGCGAGCGTCCCGTCCCCTTCGGGCTGGTCGGTCGGCACCCGGTAGGCCGCGGCGGTCACTCGCTCGATCCTGCTCATGTGATGGGCTTCTACCCCGTCCGACCTCGGCAAACGAGGTCAGAAGATGGCGTCGAAGGCACCCCAGTTGTTGCCGATCGCGTCACCGGTCCCCGCCTTGAACCCGCCGCTGCCGTTGCCGAGGTAGAGGTGAAGGTCCTTCGTGGCGGAGTTACGGACGATCACGTCAGCCTTACCGTCACCGCTGAAGTCACCGGGCGAGAAGATGACGTCGAACGCCCCCCAGTTGTTGCCGATCGCGTCACCGGTCCCCGCCTTGAAGCCGCCGCTGCCGTTGCCGAGGTAGAGGTGAAGGTCCTTCGTGCTGGAGTGGCGGGCGATGACATCGGCCTTCCCATCGCCGTTGAAGTCGCCCGGCGAGAAGATGGTGTCGAAGGCGCCCCAGTTGTTGCCGATGGCTGCGCCTGTCCCCGCCTTGAAGCCCCCGCTGCCGTTGCCGAGGTAGAGGTGCAGGTCCTTCGTGGCGGAGTTGCGGGCGATGACATCGGCCTTACCATCGCCGTTGAAATCGCCCGGCGAGAAGATGACGTCGAACGCACCCCAGTTGTTACCGATCGCATCACCCGTCCCCGCCTTGAACCCACCACTGCCGTTGCCCAGGTAGAGGTGCAGATCCTTCGTCGTGGAGTTGCGGGCGATGACATCGGCCTTACCATCGCCGTTGAAATCGCCCGGCGAGAAGATGACGTCGAACGCACCCCAGTTGTTACCGATCGCATCACCCGTCCCCGCCTTGAAGCCCCCGCTCCCGTTCCCGAGATACAGATGCAGGTCCTTCGTGGCGGCGTTGCGGGCGATCACGTCCGCCTTCCCGTCGCCGCTGAAGTCGGGCTTCGAGAGCGCGTCCACGATGATCTGGGCGTCGGCGGCCTGCACCTGGTAGCGGTCCGGGTAGGCGGACACCTGGACCGCCTGGCACACCTCACCGACGGGAGCCGTCTTCCAGCTGTCGCCGGGGTAGAGCCTGATCATCTTGTCGAGGAAGGCGTTGGTGGCCCACGTCGGGTTGAGGCGCTGGGCGCTCGTCCCCCAGGAGGCGCGCTGCTGGAACAGGCCGAGGCTGTCGTGGTCGACCTCCTCGCTGATGTTCTGGATGCTGGACTCCACGATGGTCGTGGCGATGGCGATCACCGCGGCTCGGGGAGCCAGGCCGCGGTCGCGTACGGCCTTGACCACCATCCGGGCGCAGGAGACCCGGTAGGCGGACATGTAGCCGCGCATCTTGGCGTTGAGTGTGCTGTTGAGCTGGGTGGCCAGAGCCGCGTCGGCCGAGGTGGTGCCGTTGGGGTCGCAGGCGGCGAGCTGGTAGGCGGCGTTGAGGCGCACGGCCGGCTCGGGTTCGGCCGCCATCGCGGGGTACGCCGATAAGCCGAGGACGGTGATGACGGCCGCGGCCGTCATGCCGAGAGGGGTTTTGCGCATGACAGTCCTCCAAGGGAAGTGGGGTTCGGGTCAGAAGATGGTGTCGAAGGCGCCCCAGTTGTTGCCGATCGCGTCACCGGTCCCCGCCTTGAAGCCCCCGCTGCCGTTGCCCAGGTAGAGGTGCAGATCCTTCGTCGTGGAGTTACGGACGATCACGTCCGCCTTACCGTCACCGCTGAAGTCGCCCGGCGAGAAGATGGTGTCGAAGGCACCCCAGTTGTTGCCGATCGCGTCACCGGTCCCCGCCTTGAAGCCCCCGCTGCCATTGCCCAGGTAGAGGTGAAGGTCCTTCGTCGTGGAGTTACGGACGATCACGTCCGCCTTACCGTCACCGCTGAAGTCGCCCGGCGAGAAGATGACGTCGAACGCACCCCAGTTGTTACCGATCGCATCACCGGTCCCCGCCTTGAAGCCCCCACTCCCGTTCCCGAGGTAGAGATGCAGGTCCTTCGTGGCGGAGTTACGGGCGATGACATCGGCCTTCCCGTCACCGTTGAAATCGCCCGGCGAGAAGATGACGTCGAACGCACCCCAGTTGTTGCCAATCGCATCACCCGTCCCCGCCTTGAACCCACCACTCCCGTTCCCGAGGTAGAGATGCAGATCCTTCGTCGTGGAGTTACGGGCGATGACATCGGCCTTCCCGTCACCGTTGAAATCGCCCGGCGAGAAGATGACGTCGAACGCACCCCAGTTGTTACCGATCGCATCACCCGTCCCCGCCTTGAACCCGCCACTCCCGTTCCCGAGATACAGATGCAGGTCCTTCGTCGTGGAGTTACGGGCGATGACATCGGCCTTACCGTCACCGCTGAAGTCGGTCGCCGAGGACCCCTGGCCGCAGTTGTTGCTGGTGACGTTGCGCCAGGTCTGGCCGTTGGCCGAGCCGTAGGTGACGCCGTTGAAGGTCGGCCTGACCCGTTCTGAGCCCGCGTACCCCCAGGTCGCCGACCCGCTGCCGTCGGCGTCGTAGCCGAGCTCGAAGTGCAGGTGGGGATGTCCGTTGCTGGTCGGGCCGGTCGCGCCGACCCGGCCGATCGACGATCCCATCTGCACCTTCGCGCCGGCCGAGACGCTGCGGGACTGCAGGTGCAGGTACGTGGTGAAGTAGCCGCCCCCGTGGTCGATCTGGATCACGTTCCCGGCGTTGCTGTGGTAGAAGGACTGGTTCACCGTGCCGGCGGCCGGCGCGACGAGAAGTGCGCCGTCGGTTCCCTGCTGGTCGGGTTCCCGCACCATGTCGAGCGCGGGAGCGTGCGCCCAGGTGTCCAGCCGCCACTGCTGGCCGCAGGGGAAGGGGAGCTGGAGGTTGGGGGCGGCCATCGCCGGGGTCGCCGCGGCGACCAGGCCGAAGGCGGCGATGAGCGAGGTGGTGACGGCAGCTCTCATGGGCGTGTTTCTGAACATGGCATTCCTCCTGGCGCGGATCAGACGCTCCTCATCGAATCCCGCGACAGGGAAGCGGACCAGGACGTTCGACCTGACGTTCGTCCTGACGCCCGCCTCAGGTGGCCGGCGCGGCGCCTTCCTGCATGCCGAGCCGGCGGGCGAGCTCGGCCGCGGCGGGCGCTTCCAGCGCCTGGTAGATCTGGTACGCCTGCATGAGCAGCTCCCGCGCGGCGGGATCGCCCTGCTGCTCGCCGGCGTCCGCGAGGGCCACGAGCGTGCGCGCCTGGAGAGCGGGGACCTGCTCGTCGACCCAATACCGCAGGGACCGGCGGAGGCGCGCGGTGGCTTCAGGGTTGCCCTGGCGGGCCTCGATCTCGCCCAGGCTCAGCTCGGTGAGCGCCAGCCCCCAGCGGTGTCCCTGTTCGCGGAACAGCGCGGCGGCGGCGGTCAGCGCCTGTTGCACCTCCTCAAGCCGGTGCGGCTCGTGCGCCAGCGCCTCGCCCAGCACGCGCAGGCTCTGCGCGGTGCCGATGAGGTCGCCGACCTGCTCGAAGATCGCGGCGGCCTCGCGGGCCGCCGCCTGCGCCTGCCGGGGCCGGTCGCAGGCCCGGAGCGCGCCGGAGAGGCCCCGCAGCGCGTACGCCTCGGTGAACCGCGCGCCGCACGAGCGGGCGATGCTGAGCGCGGAGGTGATGACGTCGACCGCCTCGGCCGTGTCGCCCCGTTCGCGCAGCACGAATCCGAGGCTCGTGAGCGCGAGGGCCCTGGCGAGCGGCAGGTCGGCCTGTCCCAGCCGTTCGGCGGCCGTACGCAGCTCGGCCTCCGCCTCCTGGACCCGGCCGACGAGGCTCAGCATGAAGCCGATCTCCTTGCCGGCCAGGGCGACGCCGGCCAGGTCGCCGGTCTCTTCCGCCAGCGTCCGCGCGGCGTTCAGCGCCGACATGGCGGCCTTCGGGTCGTCGAGCTCGATGAGGCAGCTGCCGAGCCCGCGCAGCATCGTCGCCTCGCCCGCGCGGTCGCCGGCGCGCCGGCAGGCGGCCTGCGCCGCGCTCACGGCCCGCCGCCAGTCGTCGTAGTAGCCCCGCAGCTCGTAGAAGTCGGCGCTGCAACCGGCCAGGCAGCGCGCGGTCGCGGCGAGACCCGCCTCCGCGCAGGCCGACACCAGCACGGCCAGCGCCTCCCGCTCGGCCTCGAACCACTCGACGGGCCGGTCGGCGACGGCGGCGGCGGCCCGCTGGTCGGTGACGGCCGCCGGATGGTCCCTGTCGTCGAGGTGGAAGCGCAGGCAGTCGAGGTGGTCCTGCGCGTGCCTGGCCAGGGCCAGCCAGCCGGTGGCGGCGCGGGCCAGCGCGGCGGTCCACTCGGATTGGGGAACTGCGGCTTCGCGCCGCTCGCGGGCGTACAGCCGGGTGATGTCGTGGAAGCGGTAGCGCGGCTGGCCGGCCCGGTCGGAGCCGAGCGCCTCCAGCAGCCGCGAGTCGAGCAGCTCTTCGAGCACGGCGGTTCCCGCGGCGGGATCGGCGCCCAGCAGGGCGGCCACCGCCCATTCGGGGAAGGACGGCACCCCCAGCTCGCCGAGCAGCGCGAACGCCCGGGCGGCCGTGGGGGTGAGCCCTTCGTGGGCGAGGTGCAGCCCCGGGCGTACGGCCAGGTCGCCGTGGCGCAGCTCGTTGAGCCGCCTGCGTTCGTCGGCCAGTCGCTCGTTGAGCGCCTCGACGCTCCAGTGCGGACGCGCGGCCAGCCGTGCCCCGGCGATCCGTACGGCCAGGGGCAGCCCGCCGCATGCCGAGACCAGCTCGACGGCCGCCGCGGGCTCCGCCCGTACGCGTTCTTCGCCGGCCACCTGGGAGAGCAGCCGGACGGCCGTCGGGCCGGACAGCGGCCGCAGGTCGATGGAGGTCACGCCGGGCAGGCCGGTCAGGGGTAATCGGCTGGTGACCATCATGGCGACGCCCTTGGCCGGCAGGAGCTGCTCCACCTGGCGGTACCCGCCGGCGTCGTCGACGACGAGGAGCACCCGCTGGACGGCCAGCCGGTCCCGGAACAGCGCGGCGCGGGCGTCCACGCCCACGGGCAGGGCCGAGCCGTCCACACCGAGCGCCCGCAGCCACTGGGCCAGCACCTCGGCGGGGTCAACGGGGTCGGCGGTGCCGCCGCGCAGCGTCGCGTAGAGCTGCCCGTCGGGGAACCACGACGCGAACCGATGTCCCGCGTGCACGGCCAGGGCCGTCTTGCCGACGCCGGGCGGCCCGGAGAGCACTGCCAGCCTCGCGTTGTGGTTGCCCGGGTCGAGGACCGAGGCCAGGAGGGCGAGCTCGTCGTCGCGGCCGACGAAGTCGGGGGCGTCCGCGGGGAGCTGCCTGCACGTCGAGCCGGCGTCGGGGACGCTCTCGCCCGCGGGGTCGCGGTCCGTCCGGCCGGCGCGGCTCGCCCAGAACAGCGTGTGACCGGCCGCGATGAACTCCTCCCGCTCCTCGCCGTCCAGGTCCAGCGCCGTGGCCAGTTGCTCCAGCGAGCGGGGGCGCGGGCTGCGGCCGCGGCCCCGTTCGAGTTCGGCGACCGAGCGGGAGCTGATGCCCGCACGCTCGGCGAGCGCTTCTTGGGTGAGCCGGCGGCGGAGCCGATGGGATCGAAGCAGCACGCCGAACGCGTCCCCCACGTCTTGCGCCTCCCGTGTTGGCGTCTGTGAGGGTCCACACCATATGTCGTGATCAACGTCCGGCTCAATGTCCGCTCCAACGTCGGGGTGAACGTCATGGTGCGGTGATCGCGGGTCGGCTTTGCTGAGGACGGCCGGGCCGGGCAGGGCGTCCGGCCGGACAGAAGGAGGGTCCCTGTGAAGGGAAGCATCGTGGCGGCGCTCGCCGCCGGGGTCGTGCTGTGCGGCCTGCAGGCGCCGGCCCGCGCGGACACGCCCACGCTCTTCGGCGCCTCCGTCCATCAGTCGCCGGGGCAGACGTTCGCGGCGGCGCTGGCGGGCACCGACGCCGCGTACGGCACTCCCCCGGCGCTGCGGGTCTTCTACTCCGGCGCCCCGGGGGCGTGGACCGACGCCAAGCTCAACACTCCGGGCCGGGCGACCATCGTGTCGTTCAAGTACCCGCCGAAGGACGTGCTGGCGGGCAAGCACGACGCGTATCTGCGCGCGTGGTTCGCGAGCGCGCCGCGCGACCGGGACGTCTTCTGGTGCTTCTACCACGAACCCGAGAACGAGATCCAGGACGGGCTGTTCACCGCGGCGGACTACAAGGCGGCGTGGAGACGCATCGACGGCCTCGCCGACGAGGCCCGCAACGCCCGGCTGTCCGCCACCACGATCCTCATGGACTGGACGCTCAGCCCGAGCAGCGGCCGGCGCTGGCAGGACTACTACCCCGGCTCCTCGTACGTCGACGTCATGGCCTGGGACGTGTACGGCTTCGACGAGGCGAAGTCCGAGACGATGGCCGCGCACGACGCGAGCCGTCCGGGCCTGGAGGTCGCCCGGTCGCAGGGCAAGCCGTACGCCGTCGCGGAGCTCGGCGTGCGGGACCACGCCAATCGTCCCGCGATGCTCAGGGACATCGCGAAATGGACGCGGAACACGGCCGACGCCCGCTTCGTCACGTACTTCGACGCGTACGGCTGGCCGGAGTACGCCCTGAACGGCGACGACGCGAGCGTCCAGGCGTGGCGCGGCGCGGTGACCGGCACGCTGTTCGCCGGCACTCCGGCGCTGACCACGTCCGCCGGTCCGGCGGCGCCGACCTCGACCTCCATCGAGTGGACGACCCTGGTGGACCCCGCCCAGAAGAGCGGGTGGGTGTCGTGCGCGTCGTGGACTCCCGCGACCGGCGGCAATTTCTCCGAGGGACCGCGCCGCCACGTCACCGGCAATCCCGAGACGGTCACGTGCACGAGAGGGGGTCTCCTGCCGAACACGGCCTACCGTGCCCGGCTCAAGTGGTGGGACGCCGAGACCGGCGGAACGCTGCTCCACACCAGCAACACCGTCGACCAGACGACCGCCCCGGCATAGCGACGAGTTCTCCGGTCAGCGCTTCTTGGCGTTCCGCCGTCCCAGGACGAACACGATCGTGCCTATCGAGGCGAACACCACGCCCAGCCCACCGGTGATCACCGGGGCCAGGTAGGCCGACCAGAACGTGGAGATCCGCGCGTCGGACGGGTCGTCGGGGTCGTAGGCGACCGGCACGCCCTCGCCTTGCCTGTAGGCCGGGGGGTTGTTGCCGGTGGAGCTCTGGAACGAGTACCGCCTGCCGTCGACGGTGAACTCCACGGTCGGGTACCACGTGGTGCTGCGGCGCGTATAGCCGTCGGAATCCCGCGACGTGGTGGTTCGCGGGGTCAGCCCGGTCACGGTGCCCTCCGTCCGCTGGGCCGAGGCCAGGAAGCTCGCCGTGGAGGCGGCCAGCGCGAGCGTGACGCCGAGCAGGATCAGGCCGACCAGGGCGAAGATCGCGCCGATGAGGGTGAGGGGCCGTCCGTTGTGCATGGGACGAGTGTCCCAATACGTACGGTCAGGCGTGGGAGCGGGCGGCGGCGGCGACGCGCTGGATGGCGCGGACGGCGAGGTCGGGCTGGTCGAGGTAGATGTAGTGCGCGCTCTTCGCGGCCGTGCTCAGCTTGGCGCGCTTGGACAGGGCGAGCCACTTGCGCTGGCCGGCGGACCACGCCCGCTCCAGGCGGGGGCCGTACTGGGGGACGCCGGCCGCGAGGTACTGCTTGCCGTGCTGGACGACCTCCACGGGGATGTTCCCGGCGGAACGCACCTTGCCGTCGGCGATGATCAGCTTCTCCGGGTTGGCGCCCTGGAAGACGGCGAGGTTCTGCGCACGCATCTCGGCCGCCGCGCCCTTCGCGGACGCCGGGATGGCCTTCTTGACGTCGGCGAGCATCGTCGGCGACGTGGCGTCCAGCAGCACCACGCCCTTGACCCGGTCGCGGTGCTCGGGGGCGTACCTGGCGGCGATCAGGCCGCCGAGCGAGTGCCCGGCGAGCACCACCGGCCGGTCGCCGGCGACCCGGTCGAGCACCCCGGTGAGGGTCTTGCCGACGGCGGCGAAGTCCTGCTGCCCGGCGGGGGCGTCGCTCGCGCCGGCGCCGAGCCGGTCGTAGGAGCAGACCCGGTTCCGGCCGCTCAGGGTCTTCTGGAGCGGGGCCAGCTTGTCCAGCCCGTCGCCCATCCCGGCCAGCAGGACGATGACCGGCGCGCCCTTCGCCGAACGGCCCGAGCAGGACACGTTCACCGACCGGCCGCCGACCTTGATCTTCTGCGGGCCCGAGGAGGTGGCGAAGGGGTCCCAGTTCTCCAGGGAGGTGTTCGCCATCGGGTCCCATTCGGCGGCCGAGGCCGCCGACGCGGCCGGGGCGCCGGCGATCCCCACACCGACGACGGTGCAGCACAGGGCGGCCACGGCGGTTGCCTTGAACGTGCGGAGCATGCTGTTCTCCAGGTGATCTCGGGGAGCGGTCCGAACCGCTGCTGTCACACCGAGAACGTTAGGGAACGGGCGCCCCCGGGTCGTCACCGCACGGTGGACATCCGCCGGTAGCTCTCACGGGGGACAGCCGGCCGGCGGGCTCTAGTCGGGGATGGCGGCCAGGTCGAGGGTGACGGCCAGGTCGCGGAGGCACTCCTCGAAGACGGGCTCGGCGTCGGTGTAGGCGAAGTCGAGCTGGTGCAGGACCTCCATGCACAGCAGGCCGTACAGCCTGATCCAGCAGGACAGGAAGACGTGCGCGGCTTCGGGCGGGAGCCGCCCGTCGATGGACTCGGAGTAGGCGATCAGCTGCTCGCGCTGGGACGCGGGCAGGGCGGCGAGGTCCGGCACCGGGAACCCCCGCGTCCGCCACAGCTCGGCGACCAGGTCGAGCAGGACGTACTCGAACCGGAGTGCGGCCTGGTGGCGGCTGGAGTCGGGCCGCCGGTCCGGCGGGGCGACCGGGTTGGCGAAGATCCAGCCGAACTCGGCGGGATGGGCGACGGCCCAGGCGCGCATCGCGCGGCAGGCGGCCAGCAGGCGCTTGCCGGTCGGCGCGTCGGCGCGGGAGTCGCGGCCCTGCTCGACGGCGGCGGTCAGCTCGCGGAAGAAGCCCGCGGTCACCGCGCCGACCAGCTCGTCGTGGCCGGAGTAGTAGTGGTAGAGGGCCGGGCCGCTCATGCCGACCTGCCTGGCGACCGCGTTGACGGTCACGGCGGCCGAGCCCTGCTCGACCAGCAGCTTGCGGGCGGCCGCGTGGATCTCCTCCAGCGTGGCCCGGCGCAGCCTCTCCCGCCTGTTGCCGGTCTGTCGTGACCCGGTCTCTTGAGACATCGTCGCTCCTCCTGCCGTGACTCCGTTGACATCTTATGGCATCTATGTTTCCTTAATGACTCTAAACAACTTAGAGGCAGTAAGGAGCGGGACGTGCTGCGCGACCATCTGTCAGGCAAGTACGCCAGGGAGGCCACCGTCACCGTCACCGAGCAGGTGACGCCCGCCGTCCGCCGGATCCGGCTGGAGACGGACCGGCCCGTCGAGTTCCCCTACACCCCCGGCCAGCACATCAGGATCCAGCTCATGGACCCGCTGTCGGTGCCGGGAATCCTCCGGCCGGGAGAGACGCTGCGGACGTACACGATCTGGGACCTGGACGCCGGCAGGACCGGCATCGAGCTGCGCGTCCACCTGTACGACGGCGACGGCATCGGGCTGCGATGGGCGCGGAAGGCCGCGCCCGGGGAGCGGGTGACGTTCTGGTGGCCGCAGGGCGACTTCTTCACGCGCGAGGCGGCCTACCACGTGTTCGTCGGGGAGGAGACGGCCGCCGCCGCGTTCGGGCCGATGCTCCGGGCGCTGGACGCCGCCGCCGAGGTGCACGGGGTGCTGGAGAGCGAGGCCCCCGAGCACGACCTGCCCATGCCGGACGTCGCCCGGCGGGTGCGCCGCGTCCACCGCCGCGGCGCGCCCGCCGCCGCGTCGGCGGTGCTGCTCGGCGCCGTGGCCGAGCTCGACCTGCCCGGCAACGCCGGCGCCGCGTACGTGGCCGGGGAGGCGAGGACCTGCCGCCTCGTCCGCGACTACCTGGTACGCGAGCGCAACTGGCCACGGACCTCGATCAAGGTCAAGCCGTTCTGGACCCCGGGCAAGCGGGGCCTGCACTGACCGTCAGCCGGCCTCCTCCCGCTGGCTCAGCACGCTGGACAGGAACGCCCTGGTCCGTTCGTGGCCGGGGTTGGCGACCAGCTCGGCGGGCGGGCCGCTCTCGACCACGACGCCGTCGGCGAAGAACGTCAGCCGGTCGCCGACCTCCCTGGCGAAGGCGATCTCGTGGGTGACCACGACCATGGTCATGCCGTCGGCGGCGAGACCGCGCATGACCTCCAGCACCTCGTCCACCAGCTCGGGGTCCAGCGCCGACGTGGGCTCGTCGAACAGCATCAGCTCGGGGCTCATCGCCAGCGCCCTCGCGATGGCGACGCGCTGCTGCTGGCCGCCGGAGAGCTGGTGGGGCCGCTTGTGGGCGTGCTCGGCGAGGCCCACCCGCTCCAGGTGCTCCATCGCCGACCTCCGCGCCCGCTCGGCGGGCAGGCCGAGGACGTGGACGGGCGCGCAGGCCACGTTCTCCAGCGCGCTCTGGTGGGCGAACAGGTTGAAACGCTGGAACACCATGCCGATCCTGCGGCGGAAGGCGGCGAACTCCTTGGGGGACCACGGCCGGTAGCGCCCCCCGTGGAGGCGGTGGCCGACCTCCTCGCCGAGCACCCGCAGGCTGCCGCCGAGCACCGGCTCCAGCCCGTTGACGCAGCGCAGGAAGGTCGACTTGCCCGATCCCGACGGCCCGATGACGCAGCTCACCTCGCCGGGCGCGACGGCGAAGTCCACGCCGTTGAGCACCTGCGTGTCGCCGTAGCTCATGCGCACGCCCGTGGCGTGCACGACCGGGGTCACGCCGCCGCCTTGGACAGGAGCCGGACGCTCCGCCCGCCGCGGACCAGCCGTACGGCGTCGGCGCCGAAGCGCCGCTCCAGCCTGCTCTGCAGGAAGGTCGCGATGGCGGTCATGAGCATGTACCACAGGCTGGCCACGATCAGCAGCTCCATGATCAGGTTGTTGGCCTTGTAGATCTGGCTGGCGTTCGTCATCAGGTCGTGCCCGGCGACCACGTACACCAGCGAGGTCGTCTTCAGCATGGAGATGAACTCGTTGCCGGTCGGCGGGATGATGATGCGCAGCGCCTGCGGCAGCACGATCACCCGCATGCGCTTGGCCGGGGTCATGCCGAGCGCGTACGCCGCCTCCGTCTGCCCCTTGTCCACGGCCTGGATGCCGGCGCGCACGGTCTCGGCGAAGTACGCCGCCAGGTTCAGCCCGAGCCCCAGCATGGCCGCGGTGAAGCCGGTCATCACCTCGTTCGTGTCCCACTTGACGCCGATCATGGTGAACGGGATCTTGAGCACCAGCTCGGGGAACAGGAACGCCAGGTTGTACCAGAAGATGAGCTGCACCAGCACCGGCGTGCCGCGGAAGAACCAGATGTAGAGCGTGGCGAGCCCGCTCAGCACCGGGTTGTGCGACAGCCGCAGGATCGCCATCCCCACGCCCAGCACCAGCCCGAGCACGGTCGCCAGCACCGAGATCTCGATGGTGACCCAGATGCCGTCCAGGATGCGGTCGTTGAACAGGTATTCGGCGACCTTGTCCCAGTGCAGGCGCGGGTTCACTACCATCACGTAGACCAGCCAGCCGGCGACCGCGATCGCGACGGCCGCGGCCGCGAGCCGGCCCCAGTGCCGGGTCCTGACGACCGGGATGCGCTCTCCGGAGGGCCCGGTGAAGGGTTCCGTGCGCATGCTCACTTACCGCCGTTGATCACCGCGGACTGGACGGCCAGCTTGTCCAGGTTCCACGCGGCCAGCAGCTTGCCGTACTCGCCGCTCGCGATCAGGGAGTCGAGCGCGCCCTTCACCGAGTCGATGAGCTGCTGGTTGTCCGGCTTCATGCCGATGCCCCACGGGCTCTCGGTGCCCTCCAGGGCGAGGGCCTCGATGTCCAGCTTGGGGTCGTCCAGCTTGTACGCCGCCACCACGTAGTCGGTGATGGTGGCCTGCGCCCGCCCGCCGGTGACCTGGAGCATGGCCTCCTGGTCGCCGGGGAACTTCAGCAGGTTCACCGGCTTCTTGCCGGACTTGTCGCAGTCGGCGGAGTACTGCTCGGCCAGCTCCATCGACGAGCCGTTGTCGACCACGGAGACCGTCTTGCCGCACAGGTCGGCCGGGCCGTTGATCCCTTCCGGGTTGCCCTTCTTGACGATCATGCCGGCGCCGGCCTGCACGTAGTCGACGAACGTGACCTGCTTCTGCCGCTCCGGCGAGTCGGTCATGGAGGAGATCACGAAGTCGTACCGGCCGGTCAGCACGCCGGGGATCTGCGAGTTGAACTCCTCGTCGGTGATCGTCACCTTGACGCCGAGCTTCCTCGCGATGGCCCTGGCCAGCGCCGGGTCGAAGCCGATCGCCGTCTTGCCGTCGCTCGCGTACAGCTCCATGGGCGGGTAGCCGATCGAGCTGACCACCTTCAGCCCGTCGGACTTGAGCTTCGCGGGCACCTTGGCGGCCAGGCTCTCGTCCGGCGTGATGGCGTTGATGACGTCGGCGGCCTTCTCCTCGGCGGGCGCCTGGTCCAGCGTGACCGCGGGCGCGCCGCCCCCGGACTCGGTCCCGGTCGAGCCTTCGTCCAGGGACTGGGCGCCACAGGCCGTGGTGGCGGCCAGCAACGCGCCGGCGGCCAGGACGGTGATGGTACGGATCTTCACGTGGGGGGCTCCTTCTCAGAGGCGCTGCCAGCGGACTTCGCCGCCGACGACGGTGGTGAGGACCTGGGTGCGGAGCACGGCCTCCGGCGCTTCCAGGTAGGGGTCGGTGTCCACGGCGATGAAGTCGGCGAGCATACCGGGGGCCAGGACGCCCTTGCGGTCGCTCTCACCGGCCGCGTACGCGGCGCCGAGCGTGTGCGCGGTGATCGCCTCCGCCATGCTCAGCCGCTGCTCGGGCTGCCAGCCGCCGGCCGGGGTGCCGTCCTCGCGGGTACGGGTGACGGCGGCGTACAGCGCGGCCCACGGGTTCGGGCTCTCCACCGGCGCGTCCGAGCCGAAGGCCAGCGCGACCCCGGCGTTGAGCATGCCGCGCCAGGCGTAGGAGGCCAGGTCGTGCCCGGCGAGCAGCGAATCGACCAGCGCGATGTCCGTGGTGCAGTGCACCGGCTGCATCGAGGCGACGACGCCGAGCCTGGCCATTCTGGTCAGGTCCTCGGGGCGCAGGTGCTGGGCGTGCTCGATGCGGTGCCTCAGGCCGGGGGTGGGCCCGATCTGCTCGTACGCGTCGAGGACCAGCCGGTTGGCGCGGTCGCCGATGGCGTGGGTGGCGACCGCGATCCCGGCCGCCGCCGCGGTGCTGAAGATCCGGACGAGGTCTTCGTACGGAGTGACCGCGATGCCGGTGTTGTCGTGCTCGCCGGCGAAAGCCTGGTGCATGTGGCAGGTGTGCGAGCCGAGCGCGCCGTCGCTGAACACCTTGACCGGCCCGGTACGGAACCAGTCGTCGCCCTGGCCGGTGCGCCGGCCCTCGGCGATGGCCGCCTCCAGGTGGACCGTGGGGATCGCCTTGTGCACGCGGATCTTCAGCTCGCCGGCCTCGCGCAGCTCCAGGTAGGCGGCGCGGCAGTCCTCGCCGTCGATGTCGTGCACGCTGGTCAGGCCGAACGCGAGCAGCTCCTCCTGCCCGGCGCGCAGCCGGTCGCGCAGGTCGCCGGTGACCATGAGGGCGCGCAGCGGGTACGACGCCGACTCGCGCAGGATGCCGGTGGGCTCGCCGTCGGCGTACCTGACGATCTCGCCGCCGACCGGGTCGGGGGTGGTGGCGTCGATCCCGGCCATCCGCAGGGCGGCGGAGTTGGCCCAGACGGTGTGGCCGTCCACGTTGGGCAGCGCCACGGGCAGGTCGGGGCAGACCGAGTCGAGGGCGTAGCGGTCGGGCTGGACGGGCGGGTTCCAGATGTTGCTGTTCCACCGGCCGCCGAACAGCCATCCGCCCGGCCGCAGCCGCGCGGCGTGCTCGGCCACCGTGGCCAGGGCCTCGTCCAGGGAGCGCACGTCGCGCAGGTCGACGCCGCCGAGGCTCTGGGCGTACTGGGCGGTGTGGATGTGGGCGTCGTACAGGCCGGGCAGGACGGCCGCGCCGTCGAGGTCCACCAGCTCGGCTCCCGGGCCCGCGGCCTCGCGCACCTCGGCCTCGGAGCCCACGGCGACGATCAGCTCGCCGTCCACGGCCATGGCCTGGGCGACGGGCCGGCCGGTGTCTCCCGTGCCGCCGGTGCGGATGGAGGCGTTGCGAAATACGCGCATGCTCTTGGATCTTCCAGGGGTTTCGAGGAGTGGTCCGACTGACTGTAGGGGTGGCGAAAACAAGGTCGGAAGCGCTATAACCAGGACATTTAGCGCGGCTCAGAGCAAGGAACGCTTATGCTGAAGCCAGAACATCTCCGCACGCTGCGTGAGGTCGTGCGGCTGGGATCCTTCGCCGCGGCGGCCAACCGGCTCGGCTACACCTCCTCCGCCGTCTCCCAGCAGATGGCCTCGCTGGAGCGGGAGACCGGGGTGCGGCTGTTCGAGCGCTTCGCCCACAGCGTGCTGCCGACCAGCGCCGCCGAGGTGCTGGCCAGGCAGTCCGAGACCCTGCTCGCCGACATCGAGCGCATGGTGGCGACGGTCAGGGAGGTGCACAGGAACAGCGAGCCGCAGGTCCGCCTGGGCGTCTTCCCCAGCATCTGCGACCTGCTGTCGAGCGTGCTGCGGGACCTGGAGCCGGAGGAGCGGTCCGGCATCCGGCTGTCGGTGGCCGAGCCCTCGCAGCTCATCGCGCGGCTGGGCGCGGGCGGCGAGATGGACGCGGCGATCGTCTACCAGGTGGGCAACTCGGGCCTGTCCTGGCCGTCCACGCTGTCGAGGCGGTGGGTCGCCGAGGACCGCTACCGGCTCGTCCTGCCACGGACCTGGCCCGACCTGTCACCGCACCGGGCCGAGCAGCTCGTGGACCTGCCGTGGATCATGCACCATCCGGGCAGCAGCGACGCCACGCTCTTCGAGGCCATGCTCGGCCACTGGAAGCTGCATCCGCGCGTGGTCTGCCACTCCGACGACTTCAAGGTCACCCTCTCGCTGATCGGCGCGGGCCTCGGCGCGGCCCTCATCCCGGACCTCGCGCTCCGCGACCACAGCCCGGACGTCGTCGTGGTCGACCTGCCCTGGCTGAACATCAGCCGCAGCATCTTCACCCTCGTCCGCCCCGAACGCGAGAGCGCCCGCCTGCAGACGCTGCTGGACAAGCTGGCGTTCTGAGGCGGGCGATCCGGACGGCCTTACCTGGCGAGTGACTCCTCGGGGGTCCGCCGTGTGGACAGCGCCCAGCGGCCCGGGCCGAGGACGGCGATGAGCAGGAAACCCCAGCAGAAAAGGGCGGCTTTCTCGCCGCCGTTCTCGATGGGGAACAACGCCTGCGGCTGGTGCACGACGAAGTAGGCGTACGCCATGGTGCCCGAGCAGATGACGGCGGCGGCCCGCGTGGCCACGCCGAGCAGGACCATGGTGCCGGCGACGAGCTCGATGGCGGCGGCCCACCAGCCCGGCCATTCCGCGAAGGCCGGCGCCGGGCCGCCCTGCGGGCCGCCGAGGACGCCGAAGAGGGTGGCCGCGCCGTGGCAGGCGAACAGCAGCCCCAGCACGATCCGATAGAGGGCCAGGAAAAGGTCCTGATGCTGCTTGAACAGGGATTCCATGAAGGCGTCCTTTCACGAAATGGGAGCGCTTCCAGAAGAGTCAAGAATGCGGCTTCACCACGTCAACTCTGGTCAGTCAGGTAGATCGGCCGGGAAAAGCAGAAAGAGGGCGTTCACTTGGTTCGACGCCATTCCGATAAACATTTCGAGATGGTGAAAATTTCAACCGTCTGCCGTGGGACGGGCCCGTACGATCGCCACCGGGCAGGGCGCCTGCCGCAGCAGGCCCGAGGCCACGGAGCCGAACCGCCCGTGCGGGCTCCCGACCACCACCAGGGTCGCCTCGGCGACGGCCGCGACCGTCTCGGCCGCCCGCGCGTTCGCGACGCGGAGCTCGACGGCGAGGCCGGGATGCCGGCTCCGCCAGGGCGCGACCGTGGCGGCGAGCCAGTCCTCCGAGGCCTCCTGGAGGGACATCGGGTCGAGCGCCGGGTACGTCATCCCCGCCCACGCCACCGGTGGCTGGTGCCAGGCGTGCACGACGAGCAGCGGCAGGCGCCGCATGGCCGCCTCCTCGCAGGCGAAGCCGAGCACGGCGTCGGCCTTGCCGTCGTCGGCCACGCCGGCCACGATCGGGCCGGGGTCCGGGGTGCGCGGCAACGCGCCCCTGCCGCGTACGACGATGACCGGGCAGCGGGCGTGGGCCGCCGCGTGGCTCGCCACGGAGCCGATGACCGCCCGCGCCATGCCGCGCAGCCCGCGCGAGCCGAGCACGATCAGCTCGGCCTGCCCCGACAGCTCCTCCAGGCGCTCGGTCGGCGAGCCCTCGTACAGGTCGCCCCGCACGTCGAGCCCGCCGGCGCCGGTCCGCGCGCAGTCGGCGCCGTGCCACAGCACGTGCTCGGCGGCGCGGCGGAGCGAGTCGCGGCCCCCCGGGTCGCCCTCGCCGTACGGCCACTGCCAGGCGTGGCAGACGGTCAGGGGAAGCCTGCGCAGCTCGGCCTCGTCCATCGCCCAGTCCAGGGCCTGCATGGAGTGGTCGGAGCCGTCGTAGCCGACGAGCACGCCCAATGACTGTTCCACGGTCCCCACTGTGCGCGGACGGTGGCGGGGTGGCGCGAGGACACGGGGACCGCCTCTCGAAAGCTTGCCCATTCCGTGGCCGCCCTTGGTCCGCGCGCCAGTTCGGTTTTATGCGAGGTTTATCCGGAAGTGGGGCAAGATGCCGTTGTGGCTCCTGCCACGGCTTTTGTCGGAAGGGGACACGGGGGTGAAGGGCTGAGCACAGCGCGCATGGGAGTAGTCAACAAGGGTTTCAAACGACGGGCACGGCTCCTGCGCGAGGCGCTACGCCCCCCACGGCAGCTCACCGGCCCGCTCACTGGCACCGCGCCGGGCGCCACGGGACCGCAGGTCCGGCGCCCCCCGAAGCGGACACAGATCGTCGACTACGCCGTTCCGACCATGCCGCGCCTGGTGCGCTCGCCCGTCTTCCTCATCGCCCCGGTGCGCTCCGGCTCCACGCTGCTGCGCATGCTGCTGAACGCCCACTCCCGCGTCCGCGCCCCGCACGAGCTGCACCTGCGCACCGTCGGCGTACGGCTCACCCCCGGCTTCTCCGAGGCCGCCATGCTGGAGCTCGGGCTCGACCAGGTGGAGCTGGAGCACGTGATCTGGGACCGCATCCTGCACCTGGAGCTGCTGCGGAGCGGCAAGGACGTCGTGGTCGACAAGACGCCGGGCAACGTCTTCGTCTGGGAGCGGCTGAAGTACGCCTGGCCGCACGCCAGATTCCTGTTCCTGCTGCGCCACCCGATGGGCGTGGTCTCGTCGCTGGAGAACCGCAAGGAGAACACCGCCTCCAGGGAGGCGCTGGAAGCCACCGCGTGCAAGTACTTCAAGCCCCTGGAGCAGGCCCGCCGCACCCTCGGCGGCCTGACCGTGCGCTACGAGGACCTGACCGCGCAGCCGGAACGGGTCACCCGGGAGGTCTGCGCGTACCTGGGCGTGGAGTGGGAGCCCGCCATGCTGGCGTACGGCGAGCGCAACCAGGAGCAGTTCGTGCCGAACCTGGGCGACCGCAGCGACAACATCAAGTCGGGCCGCGTCCAGGCCGCCCGCACCTTCACCGGAGCGGACGGCCTGTCCCCCAAGCTCGCCGAGTACGCCGCCGCGTGGGGCTACTCATGACAGCGTGAGCGGCAGGGTCGCCGTGACGGTGGTGCCGCCCTCCGGACCCGAGGTGATGACGCAGGTGCCGCCGATCTCGGCGGCCCGCTCGCGCATCGAGGTCAGCCCGACCCCCGGCGACGGTTCCTCGGGCAGCCCCACGCCGTCGTCGGCGACCGTCACCAGCAGCACGCCGTCGCCGCGGTCCAGCGTGACCACGATCCGGCTCGCGCGGGCGTGCCGGCGGGCGTTGGTGAGCGCCTCCTGGACGATGCGGTACGCGGCCGTCTCGACCCCGGCGGGCAGCTCGCCCAGGGGCTCCCCCGGCATGCGGATCCGCACCCGGGGACCCGGGGTGGCGCGGGCGAACTTGCGCAGCGCCCCGGGCAGGCCCAGCTCCTCCAGCGCGGGCGGGCGCAGGCCGTCCACCAGCTCGCGGACCGAGCCCAGCGTGGCCGTCATCTCCTCCCTGAACCGGACCAGCAGCTCCTCCACCGAGTCAGGATCGCGTTCGAGGCGGCGGCGGGCCTCGTCCAGGGTCATGGTGACGCTGGTCAGGCTGGGGCCGAGGCCGTCGTGCAGCTCGCGGCCGAGGCGGCGGCGCTCCTCGTCGCGGGTGGCGGTGATGCGCTCGCGCGAGTCGTGCAGGTCGGTGCTGAGGCGTACCGCGTGGGCCAGCTCGGCCAGGTGCTTGGCCATGACGCGGAGCTGCTGCCGGCTCTGCCGGCCGCCGGCGAGCAGCAGGCGACCGGCGTGCTCGCCCTGCCAGACCAGCTCGATCTCGCGCGGCCGGGCGCCCAGCTCGCCGTCCGCGAACGACACCGCGGGCTCCCCCGCCACCCGTACGCCCGCGCCCCGCGCGCCCAGCGTGGTGCGCACGATCGACAGCGCCTCGGCCAGCGCGGCGGCCGGGTCGCCGGCCCGCTGCACGGCGCGGCTGAGCAGGTCGGCCGCCCGGTACGGATCGCGCTCGACGTTGAAGAGCCGGTCCACCGAGCGTTGCAGGCGCAGCCGTACGGGGTGGAAGACCGCGGCCGTGGCGAGGGCGGCGGCCAGCCCGGCGACCGCCCCGTAGTCGCCCGCGACGCTGTTGGCCGCCCAGATGAGCCCCGAGTACGTGAGGCCCGCGACGACGGCGAGCGTGCCGTACACGAGGGTGCGGTCGAGGATGAGGCGGATGCCGTAGAGCTGGTGGCGCAGCGCCGAGGCCACGACGGCGATGGGGATGCCGGCCGTCAGGAAGATGCGCAGGCCGATCACGACCGGATCCTCCGACCCCTGGCTGCCCACCCAGTAGCCCATGAAGATCACCATCGCCCAGAGGTACCAGGCGATCTGCCGGCGCACCTCGGGCGTGGCCGCCCGGTACCTGAAGCCCAGCGAGGCGACGCTCAGCAGGCTGAGCAGGATCATGGGGAGCCCGATCCACTCCTCGACGACCTCGGGGATCCGGCCCAGCGCCGGCACCCCGAACGGGTTCTCGATCGGCAGCCCCAGCTCGAACTCGGGGTCGGGGCTCAGCCCGAGCAGCAGCGAGTGACCGACCATGAGGACGAGATGGCCGTAGAGCACCGGCCGCCACCGCTTCGAGGGCAGCCGGCCGTCGGGGAAGAGCAGCGGCATGATCCCGGAGAACGTCGGCACCACCAGGAGCCACAGCCAGAGGGACGGCCAGGCGAGGTACGGCGTCAGCGGGCCGGGCGCGTACGTGTGGGTCCACGCGGTCAGCGCGAACAGCAGCAGGTAGACCGCCCAGAGCACGCCCGTGCCCCAGAGCAGCCACGGGAACAGCAGCCGCGGCCGGTGCGTGACCAGGAAGGCCCCGGCCGCCGGGAACAGCAGCCCGACCGGGTCGGGGCCGCCGTCGAGCTCGTTCCAGCCGGTTAGCTGCGCGCCGAGGACGCTGGTGACGATCGTGGCGACGGGCGCGGCCACCGCCAGGGTCCACACGACGACGAGCAGCGCCCGGCGCGTGGCCGGTGTGCTTCCGTTGGCGGTTGTCACGCGGGCTCCTTGACCGGAAGTTCCACCACGACCTCGGTGCCGCCGCCGGGGCGGGTGTCGTGCTCGTACGTGCCGCCCAGCTCCTCGGCGCGGTGCCGCAGCCGGGTGGCGCCCTCGCGGCGCTGCTCGGGCAGGCCGATGCCGTCGTCGGCCACCGACAGGCAGAGGCCGCCCGGCCGCCGCTCCACCCGGATCAGCGCGGTGGTGGCGCGGGCGTGCCTGCGCACGCCGGCCACCGCCTCGTGCGCGATCCGGTACGCGGCCACCTCCACGGCGGCGGGCAGGTCGCCGAGCGGACCGGACACCGCGACGTCCACGCGCGGCCCCGGGGTGTCGGCCAGCGTGCGGAGCGCGCCCTCCAGGCCCAGCTCGCCGAGGTCGGTGCCGTCGAGCGCGGGCGGGCGCAGGCCGTACACCAGCTCGCGCACCTCCACGATGGCCTCGGTCATGCGCCGGCGCATCCTGGTCAGCAGCGGATCGACCGCCTCGGGTCCGCCGGCCAGGCTGATCCGCGCCTCGTCCGCGCTCAGCGCCAGCTCGGTGAGGGTCGGGCCGAGGCCGGCGTAGAGGTCGCGGCGGAGCTTGTGCCGCTCCTCCTCGCGGGTGAGGAGCATGCGCTCGCGGGAGCGCCGCAGGTCGGCGCTGAGTCGTACGGCGTGGGCGACCTCGGCGAGCTGGCGGGCCAGCATGTCCAGCAGGGCGGGGTCGGCGGGCTCGCCGGCCACCAGGAGCCAGCCCATCGAGGTGCCCTGCCACTCCAGCCGCAGCACCGTCGGGCTCGCGCCCACCTCACCGTCGGCGACCGTGCGCGAGCGCCCGCCGGGCAGCACCACCTCGACCGCGACGCCGGGGGCGCGCAACGCCCTGCGGGACGCGGCGACGGCGGAGGCCAGCGCCTCGGCCGGCCCCGGAGCCTCCTGCACCCGCCGGTTGACCCGGTCGGCCAGCCGGTACGGATCCCGCTCGATCCCGAACACCCGGTCCGCAGCCCCCTGCAGCCCCACCCGCACCGGATGGAACAGCGCGCCCGCGACCAGCGCCGCCACCAGCCCCGCCGAGGAGGTGAGCGGCCGGCCGAGCGCGATGATGCCGAAGTAGACCGCGCCGACGACGGCGGTGAGCGTCAGGTAGACCAGCGCGCGGTTGAGCAGGACGAGCGCGAGGCGGCTCCGCCGCATGCCGGAGAGAACCGCCACCCGCACGAGCAGCGGTCCCGCCACTCTCAGCAGCATGAGCTTGATGGTCATGTGTCGCGCACATCATAAATCGCACGATTCACCGCGTCTCCGGCACGCATGGCCCCATGATTGTGGCGACGCCTTGCGTAGCGGTTGCGGCCCGCCAAAATCGGGCGACTCGCCCTCAGGAGTGAGCGGCAGGATCGCTCCCACCGGCGATGTCCCCGGCCCCCTCCGCCGAGCACGATGAGCGACATGAAGCTCCTGAACCTCCGTACCGCCTTCATCGCCGCCCCCCTGCTCGTCCTTGCCTACGGCGTGATCCGCATCCTCGACGGGCTCGACGGCGAACGGGGCCCCGGCCTCGCCTGGACCACCGGGCATCTCGCCTTCGTCGCGGCCCTGCTGCTGTTCGTACCGATCTACTGGCGCTTGCGGCGGATGGCGGGAGGCGGGGCGCTCGCGACCGCCACCGCGACCGCCGGCACCATCGGCGTCGCCGCACTGGTCGGGCAGTTCGGGATCGACCTCGTCGTCGGGTTCATGTCGGCCGACCACGCCGCCATGAGCGTGCTGTTCGACCAGGTGCAGTCCGTGCCCGGCGTGTCGTTCGCGGTCTACGACGGCCTGCCGTTCCTCTTCTACGTCGGCCAGCTCGCCCTGGTCACGCAGCTCGCCGCGCAGCGCCGGGTCAAGCTGTGGACGCCCGTGCTGGTGCTGGCCGACCTCGCGCTGCCGTTCGTGGACAAGGACCTCATCCCGCTCGGCGCGCTCTGCCTGCTGGTGTCGTTCGTGCCGCTGGCCCGCGCCTCCGCCGCCGTCGCGCCTGCTCGGCCCGCCGCCGTGTACGCATGACGCGGACGGCAGGATGGGATGCCGTGTCCGACGTACGGTTCCTCGTCCCGCTCCGCCGCTGGGCGAACACGCTGCCCCCGATCTGGGTGGACGCCGCGCTGGCCGCGCTGATCTGGATCGCGCAGCTCTGGCCGTTCATCAGCCGCGACAACCCCGCGGGCGGCCCCTGGCACTGGTGGGGGTACGTCGTCGTCACGCTCGCCTCGCTGCCGCTGATCTGGCGGCGGCGCGCCCCGGCAGTCGCCCTGGTGGCCGCGCTCCTGGCCATCGCCTGCTACGACCTCGTGGCGGGCGTGGCCGCCCAGCCCGTCTGGTACGGCGCCATGGTCGCCCTCTACACGGTGGCCGCGACCTGCACCCGACGGGTCAGGATCACGCTGTTCGCCCTCTCGTGCGGCGGCGGGCTGCTGCTCGTCGGCTCGTCCGACACCGCGATCCGGGGCGTGGTGCTGTTCGTCACCGCCTACGCCGTCGGCCGGGCGGCGGCCGCCTCCCGCGCCCACGCGGCGGCGCTGGAGGAACGCGCCGCCCAGCTCGCCCGCGAGCGGCAGGTCGCCGCCGAGCGGGCCGCCGAACGCGAGCGGGCCAGGATCGCCCACGACATGCACGACATCCTCGCCCACGCCGTCAGCCTCATGGTGGTGCAGGCCGAGGCCGGCCCCGTCGCGGTCGCCGCCGACCCGGCGCGCGCGGTGGCCGCCTTCGACGCCATCTCCGCCGCCGGACGGGACGCGATGGGCCAGCTCCGCCGCCTGCTCCAGGTGCTGAAGGAGGAGGAGGGGCCGCGCGAGCCGCAGCCCACGATCGACGGGCTGCCCGCACTCGCCGAGCAGGTCAGGGCGGCCGGGATCGAGGTCGTCCACACCGCGGACGGCGAGCCGAGGCGGCTGCCGCCGGACGCCGAGGTGGCGGCGTACCGGATCGTGCAGGAAGCTCTCACCAACATCGTCAAGCACGCCGGCGCGACCCGCGCCGGCCTCACCCTCACCTGGCGGGACGACGCACTGATGATCGACGTCACCGACGACGGCCGCGGCAGGGGACCGGCGTTCCCCTCCGGCGGCAACGGCCTGATCGGCATCCGCGAGCGCGCGGCCGCCTGCGGCGGCGACGCGCAGGCCGGCCCGCTCCCCGGCGGGGCCGGCTTCCGCGTCCGCGTCCGCCTGCCGCTTCCGGGAAAGGCGGCGGCGTGAGCGTGCGCGTGGTCGTTGCCGACGACCAGGAGCTGGTACGCGCCGGTTTCGCCATGATCCTCGACGCCCAGCCCGACATCGAGGTTGTCGCCGAGGCGGGCGACGGCGCACAAGCGGTCGCGGCGGTGCGCGAGCACCAGCCGGACGTGCTGCTGCTCGACATCCGGATGCCGGTCATGGACGGCATCGAGGCCGCCCGCCGGGTCTGCGCGGACGGCTCCTGCCGCGTGATCATGCTGACCACGTTCGACCTCGACGACTACGTCTACGACGCGCTGCGCGCGGGCGCGAGCGGCTTCCTGCTGAAGGACGTCCGCCGCGACGACCTCGTCCACGCCGTACGAGTGGTCGCCGCCGGGCAGTCCCTGCTCGCCCCGGCGATCACCACCAAGCTGATCGCCGAGTTCGCCGGCAGAGCCGCCCGCCCGGCCGGCCAGGTGTCACCCGAACGGCTGTCGGCACTGACCACGCGCGAACGGGAGACGCTGCGGCTGATCGCACGCGGCCTGTCCAACGCGGAGATCGCCCAGGCCATGGTGGTCAGCGAGCATACGGTGAAGACGCACGTCAGCAACGTGCTGACCAAGCTCGGCCTGCGCGACCGGGTGCAGGCGGTGATCGCCGCGTACGAAACCGGCCTCACCGTCCCCGGCGACCCGAACTGAAGCCACTCGTACATGAGCTTGACTTCGGAATCTTGGACTTCGGGCCCCACTCGCCCGAGTCGATGCGCGCGTTCAGGACTTCGAGGATTTGCTTCCAGCGGGGGGACTGCCGGGCCGGCGGGCAGGGATTCACCCGGCGGTACGACCGCTCCGTCGTACCGTGGGCCATCGCAGAGAGCCTGCGGGTGAAGATCCGCGAGGCTGAGATGCTGTGCGACAGCTCATGTCCCGGCAGGCGAGATGACGACGCGTGGTCCCTTCGCCAAGCCCGATCTCAGAAGGTGTTTCCATCCCGATGGATGATCTCGGGACGAGGGATCATGGTCGGCGAGGAGCCCTTGACTGGGACAACCGACGACTGCTCATGACTGCGCACCGAGCTGACCCGCATCAGCCGCCTGCTGGCGCGAGCCCGGCGCTGGCAAACGGTTGTCCGGTGGGTCCGTGACCTTTCCTCTCTGCGTTCGGGGACGCCTTGGTTTCACCTCCGGAGCAGGTTCCCTCCACAAGATGAAGACCACAACGCTGGCGACGGTCACCATGAAGGCCAGGCCATATAGGACGAGAAGAGCGATCGATGGCTTAGCCACGTGAATGCTGGCGCCGATCGCCAGAAGAGAGGTCGTTGGGAATATCGAGCGAAGCCCCCAGTAGGCGAAGCGCCCCCTCGGGAGCGGATGCTGCTGGACGAAGTGCTCCCAGCCGAGATTGGACTGCCCCACGCGATCTTCCACTCCGCTACGAAGGTAAGCCGCGATGCGAGTGATCAGGTGCGCCTTGTACAGCCAGAC
This sequence comes from Nonomuraea sp. B208, assembly GCF_057536035.1. Taxonomy (NCBI): domain Bacteria; kingdom Bacillati; phylum Actinomycetota; class Actinomycetes; order Streptosporangiales; family Streptosporangiaceae; genus Nonomuraea; species Nonomuraea sp. B208. The sequence goes on along the minus strand of NZ_BAAJOU010000034.1, from coordinate 153,357 downwards.
GATGCCCAAGATTAGCGACAGCAGTGGGTAAACCAGGACGATTGCGGCGTTGTTATTCTGGAGTCCCACCGGGACGATGGCACCGAAAGCCACAACGGTCAAAGTGACGATCTGCGACTGCAGGCCTGTTAATTGCACAATCTCGGCGCGTAGGGCGGTGAATTCAGCAACCGCTAGAGAGGTGGGATCCCACCCGGAAAGAGAAGTCTCTGCCACAGATGGGTATGTACCCGTTTCTGAGCACCTCTCCTGATGCCATCAGGCGGCTTGTGTCGGGCCGGACCTCGTCCGGTCCACGCCAACGCCGTCTTCCTCCTGGTCAAGCGGCGTGTCATCAGCGTGATCGAGGCCCACGTCGGATGGGCCTCGATGTGCTGCGAGAGCTGCTCGTGGTTGATCAGCGGCTGAGCAGGCCGCGGCGTCGTTGAAGATTCGACTGGCATCAGGCAGGGGTTGAGGCCCTGCGCTCCGGGTCGGGTCACCATCGAATTACCCGGGTTGCTGTCTGTGATGGTTTCGGAGTGGTGCAGGGACGTTTCAGGGTGCCCCTCCATCACGGATCATCCGGCCCCGCTTCCGCCGCCTGCTCTCCGCCTGCAGGTTCGTAGCCAGTTCGTCCAATGTCTCCCCGCACCGGACATTGGACAACCCGCTTGCACACGGGACCAAGGTCTTGCGCAGGGCCACCCAGCCGCCGGCCAGGTCCTGAATGCGCCACGCCGGGTATTTTCTGATCAACTGCTCCAAGGTCACAGGCACGGCGGCACCCCGGCGACCGGCGCGAAGAGCGTGTGGGACTCTCGCAGTTGGGCGTAGCGCAGTGCGACGCGGTAGGCGGCCTGAGCGGGTTCGCTGGAGGGGTGCCAGGCGTAGATGACTCGCTGCCGCCTCGCGTCCCACGCCGATCGCCACCAATATCGCCCGCCGTGGCACCACACGACCAATCCGGCCCAGACGGACACCAGCGCCAGGCCATAGCCGTCGTGCACGTCGGCGCGGATGCCCTGAGCGGCGAGGGCATCGGCCAGGGCAGCGGCCTCTGTCTCTGGTCGAGATGAAGGGGCGTTCACAGCGCCTGCTCCGTTGCGCCCTGTTCCTTCAACTGCTCGGCGAGTTGGGCGACATCGTCCGCATCGATCGTCTGGTAGAGGCCGTGATCCACCTCTCGCTGGGACAGGTGCAGGCCGTTGCGCGTTGCCCAGAGACGGCCGGCAGAACTGCGCCAAATGCACCAACCAGGAAAAGCCGACTGGAGGTCTTCGAGAATTACCGGTGTGGACATGGGAACAGCGTGCTTACCCGGGCGTTACGAACCCACCGCGTTATCAAGACGTCCAGGACCCTATGGAGTTACGCTCGAAACGTCCCTGACGTCCTCCGCTTCGAGGTGTACCGTGGCCAACGTCCCCCTGCGTACCGCGATGCTGAACGCCCAGGTCACGAACCAGAACTTGGCCGACCGATGTGGTGTGGACGTCAAGACGGTGGAACGCTGGTTGCAGGACGAAACGCGTATTCCGCACATGCGACACCAATGGGCCGCCGCAGAGGCGCTAGGAGCTGAGACAGCAGTGCTATGGCCAGACGCAATTCGCAATACGGTGAAAACCGGGCCGGACAAGGAAGTCTTGACAGTTTATCCGTATCGCTCCGCATGCCCGAAATCAATCTGGCGCAATCTCATCAACTCGGCACGAAACGAGATCGTGTTCGCCGGTTACACGAACTACTTTCTTTGGCTCGAACACCCGAACCTGGCCAAGGTCCTCAAGCGGAAGGCACAGCAGGGTTGCAAGATCCGGTTCCTCGTCGGCGACCCGGAGAGCGACGTCACCCGCCGCCGTGAGGAGGTGGAGAATGTCCCGCTGACCGTCTCCACCCGCATCCGGATCACACTGTCGGAGATCGAGCAGCTACGCGACGTCCCCGGAGTCGAGGCCCGTCATGGTGACGAGCACATCGCCATGAGCGTGTTCCGGTTCGACGCGGAAATGCTCGTCACGCCCCACCTGGCCAGGCTCGTCGGGCATGACTCGCCGATGCTGCATCTGCGGCGGTACCAGGACGACGGGCTGTTTGACCGGTTCGCCTATCATGCCTCCGAGCTGTGGAGCAACGGCCGCGACGTGTGGCAGCAGCCCCAGCCCACAGGCCCGACTCCGAGTGACTGACCGGGTGACGGTCGGCCCGGACCACCCTGAACTTCACGGGACTGTTCGGGGCCATAAGCCCGCGGGTACGGCTGGAGACGGCCTACGGGCACATCCTGCTTGCTGACGATGATGGGCTGGTGATCCTCGACCGTGCCGCGCGAGACGCGGCACAGCACGGGCTCGCGCACCAACTGCGCAGCATCGAGGCCATCCAGCGGACCACCAGGGGAACGTCCGTCCTCCCCTCCCACGGCGACCAGGGAGCAGCCGAGTGAGCGTCGAGCAGCAGGTCATCACCGACGAGCAGTGGCAGCACGCCTGCACCGTCTGGGACTACCACCAGATGCGCCACGACCTGCGCCGGTGCGATGTGGCCATCGGCTTGGGCAGCCATGATCTCGGCGTCGCGCGTGCGGCCGTCAGGCTGTACCGCGCCGGATGGTTCCCGCTGCTCGTCTTCACCGGCGCCACCAGCCCCACCACCGCAGCCCGGTTCCCGCGCGGCGAAGCCGTCCACTACCGCGAGCACGCCGTGGAACTCGGTATGCCCGACGAAGCGATCCTGCTGGAGCCGAACGCGACCAACACCGGGCAGAACATCAGCCTGTCGCGGCAGGTCCTGGCGGACTCCGGAGTCGAACCTGCGTCGGTATTGCTGATCTCCAAGCCGTACATGGAGCGCCGCGCCTACGCCACCGCCCGGAAGGTGTGGCCGGAGGCCGAGGTCGTGTGCGCCTCCGAGCCGCTGGAGTTGGACGACTACGTCAGCTCGATCGGTGATCCAAAGCTGGTCGTCGACATGCTCGTGGGCGACCTCCAGCGCGTGATCGAGTACCCGAAGCTCGGCTACGCCATCGAGCAGCCCGTACCAGGAGAGGTCCATGACGCCTATCAGGCTCTTCTCCGCGCCGGATTCGACAGCAGACTTCTGCAGTCCTGACCTGCCGTACGGCGAGGTGTGCGCGATCCACCAGCCGAACCTCTTCCCCCGGCTCTCGACCTTGGCCAAGCTGTACGCCGCCGACTACTGGATCGTCCTGGACGACGTCCCTCGCCGACAGCGGCTACAACGGCACTGGGATCGGAACCTTCTTGTGATTCCTCCCAATGTGTTTGACCCAAAAAACGGCCGGGTCGCCGGGTGACGGCGACCCGGCCGGGGGCTCAGCCGAGGACCGGGAAGTTGGAGCGGAAGACCCCGTGCGGGTCGCGGGCGCGCTTGATCTCGCGCAGTCGCTCCAGCGTGGCGGCCGGGAACGCCGCCGCGGCCGACTCGCCGTCGCCGAGGAACGTGAACGGCTTGAAGCCGGTGGTGTGCGACGCCAGCGCCCCGGCGATCGCGCCCATCCTGGCCGTCCCCGCCGCCGCCAGCTCGGGCACGGGCGCGGGGGCGATCATGCTCAGCAGGTACGGCTCCGCCAGGTGCCCGCAGGCGCCCCCGTCCGCCTGGGGCCGGGCCAGCGCGCCGCCGAGGTGGCGGATCTGGACCGTGGCCAGCGGCGCGATGCCCTCGGCCGTCGCCTCCAGCAGGGCCGCCACGGCGTCGTCACCGAGGCCGGTCAGCAGTTCGCCGCGCGACAGGACGGGCATGGGCTCGGTCGGCTCGGCGCAGATGGAGCCCAGCTCGCTGACCGGCAGCTCGCCGCGCGTGTCCAGCAGCGCGCCGGGCACCGACTCCAGCGGGCGCACCAGCTCGCGGCCGGCGGCGGCGTCGCCGAGGAAGGTGAGGTCGACCATGACGGCGGCGAGGCCGCGCAGCGGCTCGGGCACCTCGGGGAAGGGCGGAAACTCGGCGAGGGTGAACCACAGGCTCAGCTCGTCGGGCGCGTTCGCGGTGATCTCGCGGAAGGCGGCCATGACCTCGGCGGCGCGGGCGGCGGGCCACAGCAGGCGGCCGCCGTACAGGCCGGCCGCGGGGAACAGCTCCAGCTCCAGCGCGGTCACCACGGCGAAGTCGCCACCGCCGCCGCGCAGCGCCCAGAACAGCTCGGGGTCGGACTCGGCGGTGACGCGGGACGTGGCGCCCTCGGCGTCCACGATCTCCAGCGCGCGCACGGCGTTGGCGGCCAGGCCGCGGGCGCGGCCGTACCAGCTGAGGCCGCCGCCCAGGACGTAACCGGTCACGCTGATCACGGGCGAGCTGCCGGCGGGACCGGTGAGGTCGTGCTTGGCGGCGGCGGCCAGCAGCTCGCCCCACGAGGCCCCCGCCTCGACCCGCGCCACGCGCTCGTCGGGGCGGATCTCCACGGCCCGCATGCGGGACGTACGGATCAGGATCTCGCCGTCGAGGCCGCTGGTGGCGCCGTGGCCGCTCGGCTGCGTGGTGACGCGGAGCCCGGACGCGGCGGCCTGGCGTACGACGGCGGCCACGTCGGCGGCGCCCTCGGCCTCCACCACGACGGAGACCCGCTGCGGCACCGCGCGGTTCCACGGCAGCGCCGCCTGCTCGAAGCCGTCGTCGCCGGCGGAGAGCGTCAGCCCGCGTAGCGCCCTGTCGTCGATGGTCATGTGATCCCCCTGTCGTGGCGATGTCGTCGATCGCCAAGGGTGGACCACAGCGCTAAACGGTGGGTTGGATGTGACTTGTGCCGGACTTGTCCAAGAGAGTCAGGTTGATCTGCCCTATGTACGTGCCGACGACCATGACACCGTCGAGGGGACGGTGACGCACCGAATCTGGAGGAAACGTGTGCGCGTTCCACATCATCGACCTGGGCGCCATGCAGATCCTGGACTCCCGCGGTCGCCCCACCCTGTCGGTCACCCTCACCCTGGCCGGCGGCGCGACCGGGTGGGCCGGCGTTCCCTCCGGCGCCTCCACGGGCGCCCTGGAGGCCGTCGAGCTGCGTGACGGCGACAGCGGCAGGTACGCCGGCGCCGGCGTGACGCGAGCCGCGGCACGCATCACCGGCACCATCTTCCACCGGTTGAAGGGCCGGCCGTGGTACTCGCTCGCCGACGTCGACCAGGCGCTCATCGAGCTGGACGGCACGCCGGACAAGAGCCGGCTCGGCGGCAACGCCACCGTGGGCGTGTCGATGGCCGTCGCGCGGGCCGTCGCGGCGGCGCACGGACAGCAGTTGTGGGAGTTCCTGTCCCCGTCCACGGTGCGGCCCAGGATGCCGGTGCCGCACTTCAACATGGTGAGCGGCGGCATGCTCGCCTCGAACCAGCTCGACTTCCAGGAGTTCATGATCGCGCCGATCGGGGCGCCGTCGATGGCGGAGGCCGTACGGGCCGGGGCCGAGATCTACGCCGTGCTGCGCGCGAACCTGGCCGCCGCCGGCCGGCCCACCGGGCAGGGCGACGACGGCGGCTTCGCGCCCGACTTCACCCGGCCCCGCGAGGTGCTGTCGGCCCTTATGCGAGCCATCGACGACGCCGGCTACACCGCCGCCCGCGACCAGGTCGCCATCGCGCTGGACCCGGCCGCCACCCGGTTCCGCCGCCCCGACGGCGCCTACGAGGTCGCCGGCGAGCGGCTGTCCGGCCCGGAGCTGGTCGAGATGTACGCGGACCTGGCCGCCGACTTCCCCATCTGGAGCATCGAGGACGGCATGGCCGAGGACGACGCCGACGGCTGGCGGCTGCTCACCGAACGGCTCGGCGAGCGGCTCCAGCTCGTCGGCGACGACGTCTTCTGCACCAACCCGGCCGTCATCGAGCAGGGCATCGCCGGCAACATCGCCAACGCGGCGCTCATCAAGGTCAACCAGGCCGGCACCGTCACCGAGACGATGCAGGCCATGGACCTGTGCCGCAAGCACGGCTATGCGCGCATGGTCTCCCACCGCTCCGGCGAGACCGTGGACGACTTCGCCGCCGAGCTGGCCGTGGCCACCGGCTGCGGGCAGTTCAAGGGGGGCGCGCCGGCGCGCGGCGAGCGCGTCATCAAGTACAACCGGCTGATGCACATCGCCGGGCAGCGGCCCGACCTGCCGTACGGGCTGGCCGAGCGGTGACGCGCCCTCCCCTGGTCAGCCCGCGGCGGCGGCCTCCTCCAACGCCCGGATGTCGATCTTGCCCATGCGGAGCATCGCCTGCATGGCGCGCCCGGCCCGGCCCGGGTCGGGATCGGTGATCAGCTCGGGCAGCCGGCTCGGCACGATCTGCCAGGACAGGCCCCACCGGTCCTTGAGCCAGCCGCACTGCGACTCCTCGCCGCCGTCCGCCGTGAGCCGCGCCCACAGCTCGTCCACCTCCTCCTGCGTCTCGCAGTCCACGTACAGCGAGACCGCCTCGTTGAAGGTGAAGTGCGGGCCGCCGTTCAGCGCGAGGAAGCGCTGCCCGGCCAGCTCGAACTCGACCAGCATCACCGTGTCAGCGTCACCGTTGCGCTGCACGCGCACGATCCGCGAGCCGGCGAACAACGAGGTGTAGAAGGTGGCGGCCTCCTCGGCCTGGTGGTCGAACCACAGGTACGTCGTGATCTTCTGAGTCATCGTCGAGCCCCTTTCACTAGCCTGTATGGCGTTTCGTCAACAACGCGTCGAACGGGCTCCGGCCGGATCGACACGGCGGCCGGAATTTTTTTTCGCGGGGAGTTCGCACATGAACAGAAGAGCACTGGTGCTGGGCGGCGGCGGGGTCGCCGGGATCGCGTGGCTGACCGGCCTGCTGGCCGCGCTGGCCGACGCGGGCGTCGACGTGACCGCCGCCGACCGGATCGTCGGCACCTCGGCGGGCGCCACGGTGGCCGCCCAGGTCACCTCCGGCCTGCCGCTCGCCGACCTGCTGGCCCGGCAGACCGACCCCGCACTGCAGACGCCTGAGCTGGCGAGCGGGGTCGACATGGCGGAGCTGTGGACCCGGTTGCAGGCCGCGTACGGGAGCTCGCCCGACCCGGCCGAGCAGCGGCGCAAGGTCGGCGAGCTGGCCCTGGCGGCCTCGACGGTGCCCGAGGCCGAGCGGCGGGCGGTCATCGAGGCCCGGCTGCCGGTGCACACCTGGCCGGCCCGCGACCTGGTGATCACGGCGGTCGACGCGCACACCGGCGAGCCGCGCCTGTTCACGCGCGAGTCGGGGGTGGAGCTGGTCGACGCGGTGGCGGCCAGCTGCGCGGTGCCCGGCGTGTGGCCGTGCGTACGGATCGGCGGGGCGGCGTACACGGACGGCGGCGTGCGCTCGTCCACCAACGCCGACCTCGCGGCGGGCTTCGACCCGGTCCTGGTGATCGCGCCGATGGCCGAGCTGGGCGAGCCGTCGTGGAGCGGGCTCGGCGGCGCGGTCGAGGTGATCGAGCCCGACGAGGCGTCGCTGACCGCGTTCGGCGCCGACCCCCTCTCCCCCGCCTCCCGCACGCCGAGCGCCGAGGCCGGCTACACCCAGGGCAAGGCCGCGGCGACCAGGGTGGCGGCCTTCTGGGGGTGACCGACGTGCGGAGGTCCGCCGCGCTGGCGCCGTTCGTGGTGACGCTGACCCCCTATGAGCTCGGCGCGGGCGGCGTGCATCGGGGGCTGCCCTCGTCCACGGTGTCGGTCACCATTCCGGAGGCGGACTCGCTGGAGATCGGGTGGCCCGGGCGGTCCGGCTCGCGTGAGCGGTTCCGGGCCGTTGTCGCCGGTCTTCATCTGGACGCGGCCGAGTTGCGGCAGGTGGGCGGCACGCGGGGCGTGTGGCTGACGCTCAGCCCGGCGGGGGCGGGCGCGCTGCTGGGGGTGCCGGCGGCGGCGCTGGCGGGGCAGGTCGCCGATCTCGCCGACGTGGCTCCGGCGATGGCGCACCTGCCGGAGCGGCTGGCGGCGTGCCGGTCCTGGCCGCAACGCCGGGCCGTCGTCGAGAGCGCTCTGCTGGCCGGGCGGACGCGGTACGGCGGGGGTGAGGAGCTGCGGGCCGTGATGGCGGCGCTGTCGGGGGCCGGTCGGGTGCAGGAGGCGGCTCGGCGGCTCGGGTGCTCCCGGCGTCACCTGAGCGGTACGGTCCGGCGGGAGCTGGGGGTGACGCCGAAGGAGTACCAGCGGCTCCTGCGGTTCGAGACCGCGCGTGGCGGGCTCGTGGCCGCCGCCCGTGCCGGGACGGTCAGCCTGGCGGCTGTGGCCGCCGCGGCGGGGTTCGCCGACCAGGCGCACTTCACCAGGGAATGGCGGGTCATGGCGGGGTGTACGCCTGCCGAGTGGCTGCGCGCCGAAGGACTCACCGCGTAGGGCGTGCCCAAATCTTCAAGACCGTCGCCTCCGCCCGGCCCGACGATGGGCGCATGACGTCTCTCTTTCCCCGGCTCGTCGTGCCCGACCCCGAACTCGCGTCGGCGTTCTATCAGGTCGCCCTGGGCGCTGAGCAGGTGTTCAGCGCCCCTCCGGGCGACGACGGCCGGCCCAGTGTCATCGATCACCGCGTCGGCGGGGCGTCCTTCCGGGTTTCGCCGGCCGTCGCGGCGTGGGGGTGGCTGTCGCCCGACGATCTCGGCGGGTCGGCGGTTCTCGTGGAGATCGAGGTCGACGACCCTGACGTGGTCGGCGAACGCATGGTCGCCCACGGCGCCGAGGTGGTCGTGCCGATCGAGAACCGGCCCTACGGCAAGCGCTCGGGCCGCGTCCGTGACCCGTTCGGCCACCTGTGGATCATCTCCGGGGAGCTCAAACCAGGCGTACGGTGACCGAGGCGCCCTCACGGGCGGCGAGACCCCGGAAGGACAGGGTGGAGCCGGTCAGGAGGGCGTCCCCGGCGAGCAGGGCGGCGATCGGCCGGTCCCAGGTGACCGTCAGCTCCTCCAGGTCGCGGCGCGGATCGGACACCGCCAGCGTGGCCGTGCCGTCGCCGTGCTCGCGGGCCAGGACCGCGCACGGGGCGGAGGCGGTCAGGCCGCCGGCCGTTCCGGCGAGCCAGAAGTTCGCCGCTGTGAGGCCGAGGGCGGGCACGTGCACGGCCTGCGCGCCGGTGCCGTTGGCGAGCACCCGCACGCGGCCGGGCTCTGCCGCGCGGGCCCGCGTATCCTCCGGCGTCGCGCCCGGCAGCAGGACGTAGTGGTAGCCGGCCGAGCGCGGGTCGACGCCGTGGTCGAGCCAGAGCGTGACGTAGTCGCGGGCGAACCCGCCGCCCGCGCGACGTTCCCGCAGCGTGCGGAGCCGCCCGCCGGGCACCAGGTAGCCGCCGTGGCCCTCCAGGTGCGCCCAGCCCTCCCCCTGGGTGAGCCGCGCGGCGGTCCTGCGGTTGTCGACGATCGTCTCGACCGGCGTGCCGTCCTCGGCGGTGATGCCCGCGCCGAGGCAGACCACGGCGTCGTCGAGGAAGAACCACGACGCGAACGCCTCCAGCGTGCTCTCCAGCCCGCTCAGGTGCTGGCCGACGGCCGCGTACGTGCCGTCCGTGGCCCCGCCGACCCACCGCCACGGCGTACGGGTGTCGCCCCACGCGCCGCCCGCGCCGTCCGGCAGCCGCCTGGTGGAGACGGTCGTGCCGGGCAGGCGGTAGGGGTCGACGGTGGGCCAGAAGGCGTCGGAGTAGTGCTCGCCGTGGCCGTCCGCCCACCAGTAGAGCATCCCGGAGCCGGTGTGCCAGCCGCGCGGGTTCTCGCCGTTGCCGTGCTCGTAGTGGCCGATGCGGTCGGAGGACATGCTGAGCGCCGCGCACCAGCCGGGCCGCCGGTGCACCGCCCGCGCGCTCATCGGCAGCAGCCGGTGCCCGACCGGCTCGGGCGCGGCGGGCACCGCGGGATCGGCCTCGACCGCCGCCAGCCGGGCGTGCGCGGCGGGCTCCAGCGCGGGCCGGTGACCGCTCCGCGCCGCCCAGCCCTTCACCAGCGCCTGCCAGCGGGCCCGGTACGCGGCCGGGGCCACCTCGCCGAGCAGCAGGATCGCGTCGGCGAGCGCGTGGCCCCGCTCGTGGTCGCCGAAGGGGCGCCGGCCGACGGCACGCCCGCTGACGAGGTCCATGCACGCCCCGTCGCGCACGAACGGCGCGAACGAGCGCTCCACCACCTCGAAGGCCACCGGATGGGTGACCTCCCACGGCGAGCCGCGCAGCAGCGCGAAGATCACGGCCGCGCCCGACAGCAGCGTCACCCCGTAGGAGCCCTGGTAGGGGACGTACGCGTGCTGGATGAACGAGCCGTCCCGGTAGAAGCCGTCGCCCTCGCCGACGTAGCGGAACACCGGCGCCAGCGCGGCGACCGCGAGGTCCGCCCTGCCGTGATCGCCGTCGAGCATGGCCCGCAGGAGCATCACCAGGCACAGGTCCACCCGGTTGGCGGCGGTGCTGGTGCCGCTGTAGGAGCCGAGGCGGTGCTCGGGGACGAAGTGGTCCACGGCCCCGGCCAGCGCGCGCCGGCGCTCCTCGCCGAGCTGCGGCTCGACCAGCGCGGACGCGTCGAGCAGCGCCTTCGGGACGCCGATCTGCCAGTGCCACCAGTTGCCCGCCGGGTAGGCACCGGCCGCGTACACGTGCCGCCGGTAGTGGTCGATCCCGGCGGCCACCGCCTCGGCGAGCGCGGGGTCGCCGGTCAGCCCCGTGCCGGGCAGCGCGTACGCGCGGGCCATCGTCCGCAGGCGGCGCGGCGTCGCGACGAAGGAGGGGAACGGCTGGTCCGGCCAGAGCCGGCCGGGCCCCGGCGCCATCGTGTCCAGGTGGCGGGCGGCGGCCCGGCCCAGGGCGGCCAGCTCGGCCCGGTAGGGTTCGGCCGCCGGGTCGTAGCCGGAGCCCGCGGCGAGCTCGCGCCAGCGGCGGCGTAAGCGGACGAAGCAGTCGTCGGGCGTGCGCGCGACCCCGGCCGGCGTCAGCGCCCCGGCCAGCCCGGCCGCCGCCACCCCGCCGGCCCGCAGGAACGCCCGCCGCCGCACCCTCCCGATTATCGGCGCTCAGCCGGGAAGCAGGGCGCCGGCGCGTTTGATCGTGCGGATGATGGGGGCCGTCTCGATCTGGCGGATCGCGGGCAGCGCGCCCAGGTCCTCGGTCAGGTAGCGGTAGAAGGCCGCGTCGTCGCGGCACACGATGCTGGCCGCCAGGTTGTGCGGGCCGGTCGTCGCGCCCGCGAAGGCCACCTCGGGATGCCGGGTCAGCGCCCGTCCCGTCGCGTGCAGCTCGGCGGGCGGCACCGACATCCAGAGCTGCGCCTCCACCTGGTAGCCGAGCAGCGGGGGCAGCACGTCCATGTCGAAGAAGAGCACGCCGGCCGCGCACAGCTGCTCCATGCGGCGCTTGACCGTGGACTCCGACCAGCCGGTGGCCGCGGCGAGGTCGGCGTGGACCGCCCGGCCGTCCAGCGACAGCGCCCGGAGCAGCGCCTCGTCGCCCGCGCTCAGGGAGACGACGGATTCGCCGGTGGAGCCGTGCCCCGGGTACGCCCGGCCGGCCTCCAGGCGGGCCACCTGGTCGGCGGAGAGCGCCGCCAGCCCCGCCCAGCCGATCCGCCCGCCGACGAACACGTGCAGCGTCCGGTGCGCCACCACCGACAGCACCCGGCTCGTCCTGGCCAGCTTGTTGAGCAGCAGCTCCTGCCGCTGGGCGGGCGTGCGCTGGAGGGTGCCGCAGGAGATCTCGGTGCCGCCGGACAGCAGGTGCACCCAGGACGTGTCGGGGCGCCGCCCCAGCGCCTCGGCGATCGAGCTGGCCGCGTCGGGCGTGCACCGCAGCCGCAGCGCCCACGACTCGTAGCCGAGCCGCCGCCCGTCCACCACGCCGACCACCCGCAGCATCCCGGTGGAGCGCAGCCGCCGGTAGCGGCGCGCCACCCGCTGGTCGGACACGCCGAGCACGTCCGCGATCCGGCTGAACGAGGCCCGCCCGTCCACCTGGAGCGCGTGCAGCAGCCCCCGGTCCACCTCGTCCAGCGTGATGTTTTCCACCACAGAAGCGTAGCTCGCACGGAAATCCGGCAGAACGGCCCGGTTTTCGGGCGAGGACCGGCATCCGTCCCCGACCTTGGCACTCATGACACAAGTGACGACCCCCACCACGACCGCGAGCTGGCGGCCGCTGGTCGCCGCCTGCCTCGGCGCCTTCATGCTGCTCGTCGACGTGACCATCGTCATGGTCGCGCTTCCCCCGATCGCCGCCGACCTGCGGATGTCGTTCGGCGACACGCAGTGGCTGCTCGACGGCTACGCGCTGGCCCTCGCCGCCCTGCTGCTGGCGGCCGGGTCCGTCGCGGACCACGCCGGCCGCCGGCGGGTGTACCTGGTGGCGCTGGCGGTGTTCGCGCTGGCCTCGCTGGCCTGCGGGGTCGCCCCGAACGGCGCGCTGCTGCTGGCGGCCAGGGTGGTGCAGGGCATGGGCGGCGCGGCCATGATGGCCACCACGCTCGCCCTGGTCAGCGCCACCTACGAGGGGCGGCAGCGGGGCATCGCGTTCGGCGTGTGGGGCGGCGTGAACGGAGCCGCCGCCGCCGTCGCGCCCGTGCTCGGCGGCCTGCTCACCGAGCACCTGCACTGGCGGGCCATCTTCCTGGTGAACCTGCCCATCAGCCTGGTCGCCGCCTGGCTCACGCTGCGCTCGGTCAAGGAGTCGCGGCTGCCGGGCGGGGCCGGGCTCGACTGGGCGGGGATGGCGACGTTCACGGTGGCGACGGGGGCGCTGACGTACGGGCTGATCGAGGCCGGGCAGCACGGATGGGCGGCGGCGCGGACGCTCGGGCCGCTGGCCGCCGCCGCGGTGGCGCTGGCCGCGTTCCTGGTGATCGAGCTGCGGAGCCCGCGGCCCATGCTGGACCTGCGGCTGTTCGCGAACCGGTCGTTCAGCGGGATCATGGCGGGCGCCGGGCTGCTCATGCCGGCCGCCTTCGCCTGCCTCGCCTTCACCTCGCTCTGGCTGCAGCAGTCCCTGGCGCTCGGGCCGGTGCTGGCGGGGGTGGCGCTGTCGCCGATGGCGGTCACGTCCCTGGTGGTCGCGGTGGCCGCCGCCCGGCTGCTCCCCCGGCTGTCTCCGCGCGTCGCGCTCGGCGGCGGGCTGCTGCTCATCGCCGCGGGCGCGTTCCTCCAGGGCCGGCTCGGCCCGGACACGGGCTGGACCGCGCTCGCGCCCGGCCTGGTGGTGGTCGGCGTCGGCGTGGGCCTCGCCGTCCCGGCGCTCAACTCGGCCGCCATGGGCGCCGTCCCACCGCACCGGGCGGGCATGGCGGCCGGCGCGGTCAACACGGTCAGGCAGCTCGGCTACGCGCTCGGCGTCGCCGCGCTCGGCCTGCTCTACCAGGGCGGGGGCAGGGCGGCGTACGCGGCGCTGAACGAGGTCTACCTGGCCGCCGCGCTGACCGGGCTGGCGGCGGGGCTGCTGGTCCTCGCCGCCGTCCGGCGCTGACCCGCTTACTTGTCGTACTCGTGGGCTCCGGCGTCCACGGGGCCGTCGCTGCCGTCGATGGCGCGCCCGGCGACGTCCTGGTCGCTGAACCGCGTCACGCCGAGGTCGATGGCCGGGCTGCCGGCGCGGAGCCTGAGCGGCTGGGCCGCGTCGGTCAGGTCGAACAGCGGGTCGGCGGTGACGTTGGCGGTGCCGCCCATCTGGTGCTGGCGGGCGCCGAAGAACACGTTGTGGTGGCTGTCGGTGACGCCGGGGCCGTAGGCGGTCTTGACCACGGCCTGGACGATGTTCTGGGACATGGACAGGTGCGCGTTCGTGCAGGAGGCGTCGCAGATCACGCCCTGGGAGTCGGCGTGGGTGAGGCGGACGCTGTTGTTGCGGAAGACGGTGCCGAGGACGGGGCCGTTGGGGTCGGGATCCTCGCCGGGCTCCTGCGGCCCCCTCGTCACCAGCGCGGCCTGGGTCTCCGGCCCGGTGATCACGTTGTACTCGAAGACGTTGCCCGAGGTGCCGTCGGGGTCGGACGGGCTGCCGTCGGGGTTGACGTCCCTGCTGGTGCCGAGCTCGGTGAAGGTCTCGTTGTCCACGGCGATGTTGTGGTGGATCCAATTGCGCGAGCCGAGGAAGATCTCGACGGCGGCGCCGTCCGTGCCGTAGTCGTAGCTGAAGGCGGAGGAGCCGCGGATCTCGTTCCAGCCGATGTTGGAGTCGTCGCCCTGGACGAGGATCGCGAACGCGCCCGAGTCGTCGTTGTCGTCGACGTCCTTCGGGGTGAGCGTGCTCATGTGGTCGTTGTCGACGAAGTCGTTGGCCGTCACGGCCGTGTAGCGCGTGCCCTGCTCGATGTAGACGCCGGCGGCGGCGCCGGTGATGAGGTTGCGCTCGACCACGTTGTCGTCGCCGGAGACCTTCACCCCGGCCCACGTGCAGCGCGCGCCGTCCCGCGCGATCCCGATCTGCAGGTTGTAGAGCTCGATGTGGGCGCCTTCTAGGCTCACGCACGCCTCGGCGTGCCCGGTGATCACCGGGCGGGCGGCGGCGGTGCCGTAGGCGTCCACGACGATCGGCGCGGCGGAGGTGCCCGAGCCGGTGATGGCGAGCTGCTGCCCCTGCCAGGTGCTGCCGCGGGCGAGCAGCAGCCGGTCGCCGGGGGCGAGGGCCGCGGCGGACGCCTTGGTGAGCGTCTTCCACGCGGTGGCGGGCGAGGTGCCGGCCGCCGCGTCGCTGCCGTTGACGGCGTCCACGTAGTAGGTCCGCGCGGCTGCGGCCGACGCCGGTGAGGCGGTGAGGGTCGCGGTGAGCGCGAGGACGGCGACCGCGGCGCCGGCACGCGGGATCCAGACAGACATACGGCCTCCAGGGCGGCCGGGGCCCGTCCCGCGACGAAGATCATCCACGGCTCGCGGCTGACACTGTAGCCGGGAAGTCCTGACTTAAGAAGCTATGTCCCAGAACGGATGGGCACGACGGCGCACACCGGGCCCTGGCGGGGCAGGGCGAACCAGGTGCCCTTGCCCACCAGCTCGGGATGCGTGGCGTAACGCTGGGGATGGCAGCCGTAGAAGCCGTCGGAGAGCCGGGCCACGATGCGCAGGCCGCGCCCGTGCTCGGCCTCCAGGTCGGGCGGCCCGGGCTCGGGCGGGGCGGGGCCGCCGTCCACGACCACGCACATGATGTCCTTGGCGTCCACGTGCAGCAGCAGCTCGTACGGCGCCTCCCCGTACATGAGGGCGTTGGTCACCAGCTCGCTCACCATGAGCACGGCGTCGTGGACGAGGTCGGGGTGCAGGCCGAGGTCCGACAGGTGCCGCCGGATGACCGTGCGCGCGTGAGCGACCGTCCGGGCATCCTCCCGCAGCGGCCACACGTACCGCGTCCCGCGCCGGCGGGGCGATCGCAGGGTGGTCGTCATAACGTCTCGCTTCCGGGGGTTCACGGGTGAACTGAAGCGGCTGTCGAAACGTGTACGCACGAGACGGCCGTCCGGCTCGATGTTTCCGGTGAGAAATCGTGAACTCACGGAAAGGAGACCGGAACCTCAGCGCAGCAGCGACCACACCGCCGCCGGGGTCAGCGGCACGTCCGTGACCCGGTCGGCGATCTCGGGAAGGGCGGCGGCGACCGCGTTGGCGACGGCGGCCGGCGGGCCGATCGTGCCCGCCTCGCCCACCCCCTTCATGCCGCCCGGCGTGATCGGCGACGGCGTCTCCAGCAGGACGACCTGGATGTCCGGGACCTCCCGGGTGGTCGGCAGCAGGTAGTCGGTGATCGGCTGGCCCTCCTCGCTGTAGCCGATGTCCTCGGTCAGCGCCTGCCCGAGCCCCTGGGCGACGCCGCCGTGGATCTGGCCCTCCACCACGGCGGGGTTCACCAGCACGCCCGCGTCGTTGACCGCCCAGTAGCGCTCGACCTCGACCGCGCCCGTCTCCGGGTCCACGGCGACGGCCGCCGCGTGCGCGCCGTAGGCGTAGGTGTAGCCGGGCGGGTCGTAGCTGACCCGCTCCTCCAGGCCGGGCGGCACGCCCTCCGGCAGGTCCCAGCCCCGCCAGGCGGACGTGGCCAGCTCGCGCAGCGGCACCGACGCCTGCGGGTCGCCCTTGACCCGTACGACGTCGCCGACGAGCTCAAGGTCCTCCTGCGCGGCCTCCAGCCGGTGCGCCGCGATGGCCAGCAGTTTGTCCCGCAACCGCGCCGCCGCCCGCACCAGCGCGCCGCCGCCGAGCGTCAGCGCCCGGCTGGCGATCGACCCCACCGACGAGTACGGCGTCGCCGCCGTGTCCCCCAGCACCACCCGCACCCGCTCCAGCGGCACCCCCACCCGGTCGGCGGCGAGCTGCGCCAGCGCGGTCTCGATGCCCTGGCCCATGCCGACCACGCCCGAGGCGACGACCACGGAGGCGTCCTGCTCCATCCGCAGCACCGCCGTCTCGTAGCCGCCGGCCAGGATCCCGATGGCCTTGAGGTCGTCGGACGGTCCCATGCCGGTGCTCTCCACGTGGCAGGACCAGCCGATGCCGCGCCGCCGGCCGTCGTCCTTCACCACCGGCTCGACCAGGTCGCGCAGCGTCCGCAGGGCGCGCGGGTAGTCGCCGGAGTCGTAGCGCTGATGGACGCGGGTCGTGCACGGCAGCTCGTCCGGCCGCAGCATGTTGCGCAGCCGCAGCTCGACCGGGTCGACGCCCAGCCTGCGGGCGGCCTCGTCGATCAGCCGCTCCCGCGTCAGTGTCCCCTCGGGCTGGCCGAAGCCCCGGTAGGAGCCGGTGGGGGTCGTGGTGGTCACCACGGCCCGCACGCGGACGGCGACGCGGTCGAACCGGTAAGGGCCGGGCAGCAGCGTGGCGGTCACCGCCGCCGTCGAGGCGCCCGCGTTGGACGGGTGGGCGCCGAGGTCGGCGAGCACGTCCCCCTCCAGGGCCAGGAACCGCCCGTCGTGGTCCAGCGCCAGCCGCCCCCGGTGCACGGCGGCCCGCGCGGGCAGCGTGGCCAGCAGCCGGTCGCCAGGGGCCTCCGTCCAGGCCACCGGGCGGCCGAGGCGCGTCGCGGCCAGGCAGATCAGCGTCTCGTCCGGGTAGACGTGCTCCTTGGCGCCGAAGCCGCCGCCGGTGTCGCCGGCGATCACCCGTACCCGGTCGTGCGAGAGGCCGAGCGCCTCGGCCAGGTGCTCGCGCACGTGGTGCGGCGCCTGCGTGGAGATGTGCACGGTCAGCTCGTCGCCGGACCAGTCGGCCACGACGCCGCGCGGCTCGATGGGGTGCGGCGAGACCCGTCCCATCCGGAACGTCATCTCCACGACGTGCGCCGCTCCCTCGATCACGGCCGCGCAGTCGTCGTCGCCGAGCAGGAACTCGGTGACGACGTTCGTGCCCAGCTCGGGGTGGAGCAGCGGGGCGTCCGCCGCCAGTGCCCGCTCCGCGCCGACGAGCGCGGGCAGCTCGCCGAGCTCCAGGTCGACGAGGTCGGCGGCGTCCCTGGCGGCCTCGGGGGTACGGGCGACGACGAGGGCGAGGGGCTGGCCCGCGTACCTGATGGTCTCGTCCAGCACCGGGTAGCCGGTGAGGCGCTGGCCCGGTGAGAGGTTGACGCAGGGCAGGCGGAGGCCCGCGGCGTCCGCCGGGGTGATCACGTCGAGCACGCCGTCGGCCGCCCAGGCTCCCTTGACGTCGCAGCCGAGCAGCCGCCCGTGCGCGATGGGGCTGCGGATCACGTGCGCGTACGCCTGGCCGGGCAACCGGACGTTGCCGACGTACCTGGCCCGTCCGGTCAGCAGCCGGGCGTCTTCCCGTCGCGGCGTCCTGGCGCCGACATATCCGTCTCCCATGGGCCGATTGTGAGCGCGCTTCGGCGAGCGGTCCAGACGATCCAGGGGTAGGAGCAGGTCAGAGGGGGTGGCCGATGCAGACGTTCCTGCCTTATCCGGATTTTGTGGCGACAGCGGGGGTGCTCGACCCGCTGCGGCTCGGCAAGCAGCGGGTCGAGACCCTGCAGATCCTGCGCGCCCTCACCGTCCCCGGCTACGGCTGGCGGCACCACCCCGTCGTCAAGATGTGGGCCGGGTACGAGGAGGCGCTCATCCGCTACGGCCTGGAGGTCTGCGACACCTGGTGCGCCCTGGGCCGCGCCGACACCTGCGCCGCCACCATGACCACCGAGCTGGCCCAGCTCCGCGGCACCTCCGAGATCCGCCGCCAGCCCGAGCTCGCCACGGCCGGCGAGCTGCCGCCCTGGCTCGGCGACGAGGCCCTGCACCGCAGCCACCGTTCGGCCCTGCTGCGCAAGGACCCCGCCTACTACCGGCCGAAGTTCGGCGACGAGGAGCCCGACGACCTGGAGTACGTCTGGCCCCGCTCCGACCGCCTCCCGCCTCCGGCGTAGCCCGCCGGCGGGAGGCCCGCGATGATCACGCTCTCCGCCCACTCGGTCGCGAGGATCGCCCCATAGGCGATGATCCGCACCAGCGCGGCGTCCCCGCCCGAGCCGGAGCCGCGCCAGGCGGCCACGTCGGCGTCCGTCACCCGGTACGGCGCCAGCGCCGTGAGCAGCGCCAGCCGGGCCGCGGGCCGGTCGGCGGGCGGGAGCCCGGCGAGCAGGCCGTCCAGCCGGGCGCCGCCCATCAGCGGGTGCTCGCCGTCCCAGGCGGCGACCGCGCCGGCGACGGCGTCCCTGGCCTCGGCGCTGAGCAGGTCGCCCCCGTCGCCCGCCACCGTGCGCAGCGCCGCGTAGGCCACGCCGGCCGGCCTGCGCCGCGCCCAGCCGGGCTCGGGACGCCCGCCCAGATCGGCGATCAGCGGCAGGGCCGCCCCGCCGGGCAGCCGCCTGCGCACCGTCCGGGACATCGCCCGCCCGCCCACGCTCCGCACCAGCCGCGACCGCTGCAGGTTGCCGGGCAGCAGGTTCTCGGTGAGCAGCGCCGAGGCGATCCGGTTGACGAAGTGAAAGGTCAGCGCGGTCCCGACGTAGTCGGGGGCGTGCTCGGCGGGGAACGGCGCCGGGCCCCGGTCCTTGGCCCAGGCCAGCAGCCGCGCGTGCCCGGGATCGTCGGGGACGCCCCCCGCGGCGACGGTCTCGGCGAGCCGGTGGTCGCCGGTCGCGTGCAGCAGCGTCGTGTGCGCCGCCACGCAGAACGGGCACCGGTTGGCCAGCGACACCCCCAGCGCCACGACCTCCTTGCCGGTGCGCGGGGCGTCCCCCGCGAGCAGCGTCTCGCGCAGCAGCGCCCAGGTGGCCGCCAGCACCTCGGGCGCGGGCGACAGGGTCAGGAAGACCGCCATGCGCGCCATGCCGAAGTCGTCGGCGAGCTGCCGGTAGACGTCGGCGACCCGGCCGGTCGCGGCGTCGGGCGGCACCGGGGTCACATAGCGGAACTGGCCCCTGTTTCTGGTCGTGTCGTCCATGCCGGACATCGTGTGGCCCCGGCGGGCCTGCGGTCGTCGTGCCGCCGGATGCTTCTCCCGCTACGCCGCCGAACCGGGATGCTCGCAACGTACTACGCCGGAAGTAGCCGGAGAATACGCCCTTCTGCGGAGGATCACCGCCGGGAAAAACCCTAATCTGCAGAGGTGAGGTATCTGGAGCGATTGGGGCCGTCCGCCCAGGACGCGCTGCTCGCCGGGGTCGTCGCCGTCACGCTAGCGGTGAACGTGCTCGTCGGCACGCCGCACCCGGACCCGGCCGGCCTCGCGATCGACCTCGGGGCCGTGCTCGCCGGCTCGCTGGCGCTCGCGGCCTGGCGGCGGGCTCCCCTGCCGGCGCTGGCCGGGAGCACGGCCGCCATGCTCGTCTACGCCGTGCACGCCCAGCCGGGGCCGCCGGCCGCGTTCCCTGTGATGATCTCGGTGTTCGGCGCGGTCAGGTACGGTCACCGGCTGCTCCCCGCGCTCGCCGCCACCGCCTTCCTGGGCGCGAGCCTCGCCACGGATTTCGCCACCGTCACCGACCGGAGCGCCAAGGAGATCCTGCAGGCCACGACGTTGCTGCTCGGCTGGTTCGTGGCGGCCGGGGTGGCGGCGACGGTGACCCGGCACCGGCAGGCGTACCTGGAGCAGGCCCAGCAGCGGGCCGCCGAGGCCGAGCGCACCCGCGAGGAGGCCGCCAGGCGGCGGGCGGGCGAGGAGCGGCTGCGCATCGCCAGGGAGCTGCATGACTCGCTCACCCACAGCATCTCGGTCATCAAGGTGCAGGCGGGGGTGGCCGTGCACCTGGCGCGCAAGCGGGGCGAGGAGGTGCCCGCGGCGCTGCTCGCGATCCAGGAGGCGAGCGGTGACGCCATGCGCGAGCTGCGCGCCACCCTGGAGGTCCTGCGCGACCCCGCCCCCACCCCGGAGGAGGACGTGCCGAGCGGGCTGGACCGGCTCGACGACCTGGTGCGGCGGGCCCGCTCGATCGGCCTGCCGACCACGGTGACCGTCGCGGGAGCCCGGCGCGCGCTGCCGCCCGAGGTGGACCGGGCCGCGTACCGGATCGTCCAGGAGGCGCTCACCAACGTCTCACGCCACGCCGGAGCGGCGGCGGCGCGGGTGCGCGTCGAGTACGCGGACGCCGAGCTGGTGGTCCAGGTGGACGACGACGGCAACGCGTCGGCCGGCGAGCCCCCCGTCCCCGGCACCGGCCTGCGCGGCATGCGCGAGCGCGTGTCGGCGCTCGGCGGCCGGCTGCGCACCGAGCCCCGCCCCGAGGGCGGCTTCACCGTCCAGGCCGCGCTGCCGCTGCGGGAGCCGGCGTGATCCGCGTGCTGCTCGCCGACGACCAGGCGCTCATCCGCGGCGGCTTCCGCGCCCTGCTGGAGGCCGAGGACGACCTGGAGGTGGTCGCCGAGGCCGCGAACGGCGAGCAGGCCGTCGCGCTGGCCCTGGAGCACCGCCCCGACGTGGCCCTGGTCGACATCCAGATGCCGGTCATGGACGGCATCGAGGCCACCCGCCGGATCGCCGCCGACGACCGCCTGTCCGGCACGCACGTCGTGATCCTCACCAACTACGGCCTCGACGAGTACGTCGTCAACGCCCTGCGGGCCGGCGCCGGCGGCTTCCTGGTGAAGGACACCGAGCCCGCCGACCTGCTCCAGGGCGTCCGCGTGGCGGCCCGAGGCGACGCCCTGCTGTCCCCCGCGATCACCCGCCGCCTGATCGGCGAGTACGTCGCCCGCCGCCCCGGCCCGTCCCCCGAGGCCCTGGGCGTGCTGACCAACCGCGAGCGCGAGGTCACCGCGCTGGTCGCCCGCGGCCTGTCCAACGACGAGATCGCCGCCCACATGGTGATCAGCCCGACCACCGCGAAGACGCACGTCAGCCGGGCGATGACCAAGCTGCACGCCCGTGACCGGGCGCAACTCGTGGTGTTCGCCTATGAATCCGGGCTGGTCGCTCCCAGGAGCGGCAGGTCGGACGTCCACGGGTGACGTATGGCGGGCGGATGAACATGTGAAGCGCTCCCCACGACTGAAGAAGGAGGGGGATTCCAGCCGGCTCGGGCTCCCGTCTGCGCGGTGGCCTGTGCTGCTGTTGCTCGGCGGTCGGCCTTCCGGCCCAGCCGTCACCAGGGGAGTGTGCCGGCGCGGTCGGTCACCGTGCCGGTGGGCGTGTCGGGCCCCAGGGTGGCGATGCGCACCGCCGCCTCGGCGCCCTCCTCGACGCTCTGCCCGATGTGGCCGGTGAACTCGGTCGCGGTCTGGCCGGGGTCTACCGCGTTGAAGCGGACGTCGGGGATCGTTCTGGCGTACTGCATGGTCAGCATGGTGACCGCGCTCTTCGACGAGCCGTAGGCGGCGAGCGGATACTGCGACTCGACCCGCTCTGGGTCGTGGGTCAGCGTGAACGAGCCGAGGCCGCTGGTGACGTTGACGACGGACGGGGCGGCCGCCATCCGCAGCAGGGGCAGGAACGCGTGCGTGACGCGCACCAGTCCGAAGACGTTGGTTTCGTAGACGTGGCGAATCTGGTCGGCCGTCATGTCCTCGGGCGCGGTCACTTCGCCGAGGATGCCGGCGTTGTTGACGAGAATGTCCAGGTGGCCGGCCCGTGCGCGCAGCGTCTTGACCGCCGCGTCGACCGACGCGTCGTCGGTCACGTCCAGCTGGACGAAGCCGGCGCCGAGCCGGTCGGCGGCCTTGCGTCCGTTCCCGGCGTCCCGGGCTCCGATCCAGACCGTCTGGCCCGCCTGGACGAGTCGGCGCGCGATCTCGTGGCCGAGGCCCCTGTTGCCGCCGGTGATCAATGTGGTGGTCACGTCGTGTCTCTCCTGTGCGTGTCGTCGGAGCGGGTGCTCCCGCAAAAGCGGTCACCGGGAGCACCCGCGGGATCGGTTCGCGGTGGTGCGGCCCGCCGGCGTCGATGCCGGCGGGCGTCCGGCGCTAGTGGGCGGGACGGAACGGGCGCAGTAGGCGGATGCCGTCCTCGATGGATCCGTCGATCAGTTCGAGCATCTGCGGGACGAGTTCCCGCATCCGGGGCGCGGCGAGGTGGGCGTCGAGGTGGGCGCGGGTCTCCCAGCGTTCGTAGATGACGAATTCGCCGGGTCGGCCCTCGACTTCGTGGGCCTCGTAGTCGATGTTGCCGGGGTCGTTGCGCGAGGGGGTGACGGCGGCGGTGATGAACGCCTTGAGGTCGGCCTCCCTGCCCGCCTTCGCCTTCGCGTCCCAGACAACGGTCACGTAGCCGGTGGGTGTTGCGGTCATGGTGATTCCTGTTCTGTTCCGTGCTGCCGGGTTGTGTGTCGGTACCGGGCCGGTGTCAGCTCTCGATGAAGTCGAGGAGGTCGGCGTTGACGGTGTCAGCGTTGACGGTGCACATGCCGTGGGACAGCCCCGGGTAGACCTTCAGGCGCGCGTTCTTGACCAACGTGACCGCCATCTCCGCGGAGGCGGCGATCGGGACGATCTGGTCGTCGTCGCCGTGCATGATGAGCGTGGGCACGTCGATCGCCCGGAGGTCGTCGGTGAAGTCGGTCTCCGAGAACGCCTTGATCCCCTCGTAGTGCGCCTGCGCGCTGCCGGTCATTCCCTGGCGCCACCAGTTCTGGATGACGCCCTGGGAGATGTCCGCGCCCGGGCGGTTGAACCCGTAGAACGGCCCGGAGGCGAGGTCGAGGTAGAACTGGGAGCGGTTGGTGGCCACGGCCTCGCGAAAGCCGTCGAAGACCTCGACCGGCAGCCCTCCCGGGTTCGATTCGGTCTGAACCATGAGCGGCGGGACCGCTCCGATGAGGACGGCCTTGGCGACCCGCCCGGCACCGTGTCTGG
Source organism: Nonomuraea sp. B208 (assembly GCF_057536035.1). Classification (NCBI taxonomy): domain Bacteria; kingdom Bacillati; phylum Actinomycetota; class Actinomycetes; order Streptosporangiales; family Streptosporangiaceae; genus Nonomuraea; species Nonomuraea sp. B208. The sequence continues at coordinate 130,245 of NZ_BAAJOU010000034.1, read as the reverse complement.
CGACGTACCGGGCGACCTCTCCGCCACCGGTGGAGTGGCCGACGTGGACGACGTCGCGCAGGCCGAGGTGCGCCACCACGGCGGCGGCGTCCGCCGCGTAGTGGTCCATGTCGTGCCCGTGGCCGACCTGGGCGGAGCGCCCGTGCCCGCGGCGGTCGTGGGCGATGACACGGTAGCCGTGCTGGACGAGGAACAGCAGTTGGGCGTCCCAGTCGTCCGAGCTCAGCGGCCAGCCGTGGTGGAACATGACCGGCCGGCCCGAGCCCCAGTCCTTGTAGAAGATCTCGGTTCCGTCGCTGGCGGTGACGAACGGCATGGTCGGCTCCTCGTGGTCTCGCCCGGGTACCGGGCGGATTCGATGTCTCCACGAGAATGGCTCGGCGGCCGTGCCGACAGCCTCCGTCAGCTGACTGACATCCGGCCGACGACTCGCTTACGTCAGCACCGGGGCAGTGCTGAGACCCGACCGGTAGCTCTCACAGCCCGGTGGCCGGAGGCTCGGGAGGCAGCGCCTCCAGTGCGTCGCGGAGCTCGGCCCGCGATGTGATTCCCAGCTTCGGGAACACATGGTAGAGATGCGACGACACGGTCCGCGGCGAAAGGAACAGATGCGACGCGATCTGCGGATTCGACAGGCCCGTCGCCGCCAGCCTGGCGACCTCCAGCTCCTGCGGGGTGAGAGCCTCACCGGCCTTGTTCCGGCCGGCCCGCGTCATGCCGGTGGCGCGGAGCTCCGCAGCGGCCCGGGCCTCCCACGAACGGGCCCCGAGTTCCTCGAAGCGGTCGCGGGCGGCGGCCAGCTGCACCCGGGCGTCACGGTTGAGTCCTTGCCTGCGAAGCGCTTCGCCGTACGCCAGACGAGCATGGCCGACCTCGAAGGGCCACTGCTCGACGCCCGGCAGTGCGAGCGCCTCCTCGAAGCACCGGACCATGTCCTCGGCAGTTGATGTCATCGCCGTGACCGTGGCCGAGCTCAGCGCGAGCCGCGACGAGAGGTGGCCGACACCGGCGTCGCGAAGCGCGTCCGCGTGCCGTCGCGCCTCCGCGTGCCGCCCGGTGCGCACGGCGGCCTCGACGAGGTCCGGCGCGGACCACACGGCCTCGGGGTTGAACGGCGGCAGCACACCCGGGGCGCAGATCGCTGTGGCGTGCCGGAAGGCTGTCTCGAAGTCGGCGGCGCCGAGGGCCGCCCGGGCCGCCGCTTGGTGGGCGCAGTTCTCCAGCCGCCGCAGTCCCCTGGGCCCTGACCACCCCCAGACGGCCTCGCAGTGGCGGCGGCACGCGTCGAGGTCGCCGCGCTGGGCCGCGGCCATCGCGGCGATGTAGTGCCCCACCTGGGCGAACAAGTGGTATCCCGTCTCCTCGGACAGGGCGATGAGCTCGTCCGCGGCGCCGGCCGACGCCTGCCACCGGCCGGCGTAGAGGTCGTCCAGGGCGACGAACATCAGGGCCGGCATGCTCGACCCCACCGCGCCGCCGTCGCGTATGACCCGGGACACGGCCTCGCGACAGCCCGGAAGTCGGTCGAGGTAGGAGGCGGTCAGGGCGGTGCGGATGACCACGTCGGCGTTGCTCTGGTCCCTCAGCCGCGCGATCTCCTCGTCCAGGCGGCGCAGCATGCCGTCGGTGATGGAGCCGAGGTGGTGGTGGACGCGCCCCAGGTACGCCGCGGCGGCGGGCGCCGCCGCGGGAAGCTGTGCGAGGACCTTGAACAGAGGCTGCCAGTGCTCGGGCCGGCCCGAGTACTGGCTGGCGAGCATGAGGGTGAAGAGCGCGGTCTCCAGCTCGCCGGACGGCGGACCGGGCGACATCGGCGCCTGCTCGATCGCCGCCATCAGCAGCGTGTGGGCGGTGTCGGCGTCCCCTTCCGTGACGAGCACGAGGAAGCCGGCCGTCGCGGCCGCCGAGAGCGACCGGGCCGCCGGATCGCCCTCGACCTCACGCATGATCTCGTGGCTGACCTCCAGATGACCCGCGACCCAGGCGGCGACGTAGGCGGCCTGCGACAGGCGGCGTCTGCGGACTGCCCGGTCGGGGCTCAGTTCGGCCGCGCGCCGCAGCCTCGCGATCGCGCCGTCGGCGTCACCGCGTCGCAGGCTGCTGCGGGCCGCCGACTCCACGGCGGCGGCGACCGCCTCGTCGGGCGCCGTCGTGGCTCTCGCGAGGTGGTCACCGCGCCGCTCGGGCTGGTCGCCCAGCGCGTCGGCCAGCCGGCGGTGGGCCGTGCGCCGCTGCTCGCCGGTGGAACCGTCGACCACCGCGGACCTGACCAGCGGGTGCCTGAAGCGCACCGTGCGGCCGTTCTCCGCGACCATGACCAGGTGGTCGCGCTCCGCGGGAGCGAGCCCGTCGAGCCCGCCCGGCCCGCCGGCCGCCTCGAGAATGCCGATGTCGCCGGAGCCATCGAGAGCCGCGAGCAGCAGTACTTCGCGCGTTCTGTGCGGTAGCCGTCCGACGCGGGCGCTGTACAGAGCACGCACGTCCCGTCCCTGGCCGCTCGCCCACCCCGCCCCTTGGCCGTGTCGGCCGCCGGACGCCCCGGTGGACCCGGCGAACTCGAGCAGAGCCAGGGGGTTTCCCTGTGCCTCGTGCGCCAAGGTCGAAAGGACCCGGCGGGGGAGGTGGGCGAAGCGCCGGGACAGCAGTCGCAGGGCGTCCGCGTCGTCCAGCGGCGCGATCTCGAGCTCCGGCAGACCGGTGGACCGGAAGGATTCGTCGGACTCCTCTCGCTGTGCTCCGAGCAGCCCGATGCGGCGACCGCCCAGTCTTCTGGCGACGAAACCCACCGCGGCCCGGCTCGCCTGGTCGACGGCATGAAGGTCATCGACCACGAGGAGCAACGGCCGCTCCTTCGCGGCCTCGTCGAACAGGGACAGTGCCGCGTTCAGGACGGCGATCTGCCTCGGCGCGGGGCCGGCGCCGAGACCGAGGGCGACCTCGAGGGCCTCCCGCGTGGAATGCGGCAGACGACCGAGCTCGTCCGGCAGCGAGCCGACGAGCTGATGGAGTCCCGCGAAGCTGATGTCCGTCTCGTACTCGTCGCCGCTCCCGCGGACGACCCGCATTCCCTTCGCCACCGCCAGCTCGGCGGTCGCGTCCAGGAGTGCCGTCTTGCCCACGCCCGGATCACCGGTGAGCAGCAGGGCGGCTCCGTTCATCCCGGCCATGTCCAGGAACGCCGCAAGCTCGGCGAGCTCGCCCTCCCGGCCGACCAGTCCGGTCGGACCGACGCCCATGTCCGTCCTTGACTTCGCCCACATCCGCCGTGTCCCTCGCTGTACCTCGCGAGGCAGTCGAACCTCCAGCCACGCACCTGACCAGCAATTATCGCACCCACCGGCAAACGGAGCCCGAAGCCATCTGCTTCGCCGACACCCGCAGCTCCCAGACGAAGATCATGCAGAACACCAGCCGGGCGCTGCTGCCGGGCGAGCTGGAACCGCGGCGGCGAGGGTTACCTCACAGAACTGGCACCGCGACGCCTTCCTCGCCCCTCCCGCGCTCCGGGCTCGCCCCGAGCGCCGTCAGCGTCACCCCGGCTGCCACCGCCAGCGCCGCCACCAGCCCCGCCGCGAGCACCGCCCAGTGACCCAGGAACGTACAGGCGACCACCAGCAGCGCCGTGACCGGCAGCACCGACTGCTGGGCGATCCCCACCTTGTAGAAGCGCGAGTGCAGCGCCCACACCGTGAGCAGGAACAGCGCTGTCGGCAGCGTCACCGCCGCCGACGCCGACAGCGCCGAAAGGTGTGCCTTGCCCACCGCCTGCTCCACCGCCACCTCCAGACCGGCCCCGATCGCGGCACCCGAGACGAAGATCAGGTAGTGGCCGTAACCCCAGAGGAAGGACTGCCGGTTGGACCGGAGGTGCCCGTGGATGGGGACCGCGAAGTACACCCACCAGGCGGCGAAGATGATCAGCAGCCCGCCGGCGGCGATGGGCAGCAACTCACCCAGGGCCTCGTGCTCGTCGATCCCCGACTTCACGGCGACGGTGGCCGCCGCGATGGTCTCGCCGAGCACGATGAGCGTGAGCAGCCCGTACCGTTCGGCGATGTGGTGGGCGTGCCACGGCGTGGGGTGGGCCCGCTCCGCATACAGCGGTACGGCCATCTCCAGCAGCGCCATCACCAGGAAGACCCACGGGCGGCCGGCCTCCGGCAGGGCCAGTAGCCCCAGCCAGCCGATCTGGCACAGCCCGATGGCGTACCGCAGCGCCATCGTCCGCTCGGGGCCCTGGCTCGACCGCGCCACGCGCAGCCACTGCGCCGTCATGGCGAGCCGCATGATCACATAGCCCAGGATGACGACCAGGTACGCGTGTTCCTCGAACGCCTGGGAGACGCCTGCCGTCAGGACGAGCACGCCGGCTATCTGGATCAGCGTGACGATCCGGTACAGCATGTCGTCGTTGTCGTAAGCCGAGGCGAACCACGTGAAGTTCATCCACGCCCACCAGATGGCGAAGAAGATCATCAAGTAGCTGAGGATCCCCTCGCCCGCGTGTCCCTCGACCATGGCGTGCACCAACTGGGCGCCTGCCTGGGCTATGGCCACGATGAAGCACAGGTCGAAGAAGAGCTCCAGTGAGGAGACGCCGCGATGGGCCTCGTCGCGGCCTCGCGCCGTGAGCCTGCGCAGTGGTCTGTGGTGTGCGGGCGCCGCGGAGCACACCGGCGGCGGAGCCGGGCTGCTTGTCATCTGGTGAGCCAAGCTCCGAAATGCCGCTGCAGTCGGGGATTGATCTGCCAGACCATCGCTGCTGCTGCCGCCGGGACGAGCACAGCGAGTCGCACCGGCAGGTACAGATCCTCCAGAACAGGGTTCGTGGCCAGGCCGAGCAGGACGATGGTGGGGTAGATGGCGCACACGGTGAGGAGCCACAGCTTCCAACGCCGGACGGCGGCCGGAACGGTGGGGCCGAGCCGAGGTTCGGCGTTCGCGGACACGTTCCGGCTCTGCTCCCTGAGCGTATGCCGGATGTCTGTCACTGCCGGTGGACTTGGCAATCCAGGATCGTCGGCACCGTAGGCGTGGGAAACAGTTCTCTCGTTCATGGACCACTCCAAATTCGCCCGGCGCCCGGGCGGGCGCCAGCCGGGTCATGATCTGATCAGTGAGCGGACTGGGTGTGGTCCTGCTCCACGTACACCTTGAGGGCCTGGAACTCCTCGATTGCGCGCGGGCCGCACAGGTAGCCGTAACCGCTGCCCTTGACGCCGCCCTCCTCGAAGTCCTCGCTGATGGCTCCCCAGGTGTTGATCCATACCGTGCCGGTGCGGATGCGCCGGGCGACCCGGCGGGCCTTCATCGAGTCCGAGCTGAACACCGAGGCGGCCAAGCCGTAGATGGTGGCGTTCGCCTTGGTCACGGCGTCGTCCTCGTCGTCGAAGATCTCGAATGTCTGGACCGGACCGAAGACTTCTTCCTGCACGATTCGGACGTCGGTGCGGTCCACCTCGATCAGGCTCGGCCGGTAGAACGCGCCGGCGGCCAGCGGGCCGTCGGTGACCACACCGCCGCGCAGCAGTACCGTGCCGTACGAGGCGGCTTCCTCGACGATCGCGTCCACCCGCTGGGCGGACGCCCGGTCGATCACCGGGCCGAGCTGGGCCTTCTCGTCGTCGCCCGACCCGAGCCGCACCTGCGCGAGCGCGGCGGTGAGGCGAGTGCGCACCTGGTCGGCGATGTCCCGGTGAACCAGTACGCGGGAGCCGGTGCAGCAGAACTGCCCGTTCATCAGCACCAGCGACTGCACCACGGTCGGGATCACCATGTCCAGATCGGCGTCGGGAAAGATCACCATCGGCGCCTTACCGCCCAGTTCCAGACCGAGCCGCTTGAGCGTGGTGGAGGCCGCGGCCGCGATACGGCGCCCGACCGGCGTACTGCCGGTGTAGTTGATCACGTCGACCTTGTCCGAGGAGACCAGGAACGGGGCCCCGGTGTTGCCGGACTCGGTGAACACGCTGACCACACCCGCCGAGATCTCCGGGACCGAGGCCAGGACCTGCGCGAAAAGCTCATTGGTCAGCGCCGTCTGAGCCGGAAGCTTGACCACGACGGTGCAGCCGGCGGCCAGCGCCGGGCCCAGTGCCCGCACGGTCAGCATGATGGGAGAGTTCCAGGGAGAGATGATCCCGGCGACACCGAGCGGCTCGGGCACCGAGTGGGTGTACTGGCCGGGTGCCGTCTCGGCGGCGCGCCCGGCGGTCTGGGTGCGCACAGAGGCCGCCGCGTAGCGCAGCCACCCGACTGCACCGCTGACCTCCCACGTGGTCTCACCCAGCAGCTTGCCGTTCTCCCGGGACAGCATGGCCGCGACCTCGGGTACCCGGGCCTCGAGGGCGTCGGCCAGCCGGCTGAGTGCGGTCGCCCGGAGTGAGGGAGTGCGCGCCCATTCGGTGGTCTCGAACGCGGCGGCGGCTGCGTCCACGGCGGCCGAGGCCTCTGCCTCGCCACCGTCGTAGAACGAGCCGACGACGGTGCCGTCGGCCGGGTTGATCGATTCCAGAACCGAGCCGGAGCCTGTCCACTGTCCGTTGATCCAGTGCTGCGCGATGGTGTTCATGGTCCGCTCCTCGTGGTCTCGCCCGGGTACCGGGCGGTTTCGATGTCTCCACGAGAATGGCTCGGCGGCCGTGCCGACAGCCTCCGTCAGCTGACTGACATCCGGTCGACGGCTCGCTTACGTCAGTACCGGGGCGCAGCCCCGCTGAGCTGCAGCCAACAGTCCGCGCCCTGAATCTTCGATCGGTCGTTACCGCCCGGACGTCCGGATGCGGGCCCGCAGGCGCCGCTGACTGGATACACTCGGGCTCGATCCACGGCCGAGAACTGTACGGCGAGGCTCTTGGCCAGGGGCGGCCCGCCCTTCGGCCCCGTCCCTTGGGGAGTCACGTGAGCAGCGGGCTTGTCGACGCGCCGGCCTCGGAGCCGGACTCAGAGCCTGGCGCGCAGCCGCGCCGGCGCCGCCGCTGGCTGCGGTGGGTGCTGGCGATCTCGGTGACCGTCGTCCTGCTGGTGGCGGGCGTCGCGGTCGGCGTCCTCGCCAAGCTCAACGGCAACATCAAGCACGAGGACCTCACCTCCGACGACCTCGGCACGACCCGCCCGCCGAAGGTCGCCGGCACCGCGATGAACGTCCTGGTGGTCGGCTCCGACCAGCGCGACGGCAAGAACGCCAGATACGGCCACTCGATCGCGGGCGAGCGCACCGACACGATCATGCTGATGCACGTGTCGTCCAAGCGCGACAACGCGATGGTCGTCAGCTTCCCGCGCGACTCGCTCGTGCAGCTTCCGGCCTGCCGGGCCACGGGCGCGTTCCCCGGGCAGCGGGCGCACCTCGGCATGATCAACGAGTCGTTCAACTCGGGCGGCATCGGCTGCACCTGGAAGACGATCGAGCACCTCACCCACATCCGCATCGACCACTTCGTGAAGGTCGACTTCACCGGCTTCAAGGGCATCGTCAACGCACTCGGCGGCGTCGAGGTCTGCCTGCCGCAGCGCGTGGACGACAAGAAGGCGCTGCTGCACCTGCCCGCCGGCCGGCAGAAGCTCAACGGCGAGCAGGCGCTCGGCTACGTACGCGCCCGCTACAGCTTCGGCGACGGCTCCGACATCGGGCGCATCCAGCGGCAGCAGATGTTCATCGCCTCGATGGTCAAGCAGGTGATGAGCGGCGAGACGCTGACCGATCCGGCGAAGCTGTTCGGCCTGCTCGACGCGGCCACCAAGGCGGTCACCACCGACCGCGACCTGACCACGGGCGTCATGAAGGACCTCGCCACCAGCCTCCAGGGGCTCGACGCCGGCAAGATCCGGTTCATCACCACCCCGTGGCACTACTCGCTCACCCAGCCGGGCCGGGTGGAGTGGACGCAGCCGCAGGCCAACCGGCTGTTCCAGATCGTCGCCAAGGACCAGAGCGTCGAGGGCGTCAAGGGCGGCCAGGCCAAGGTGGGCCGCTCCAAGATCCAGGTCGAGCTGCGCAACGGCACCTGGCGCGGCGGCCTCGGCACCCAGGTCGCCGCCTTCCTCGAACAGCGCGGCTACCACGTCACGAAGATCGGCGACACCGCCCGCAAGCCGTACGCGAAGACCACCGTGCTCTACGGCCCCAACGGCGAGACCCGCGTCCCGACCCTCACCGGCGACCTGCTCGGCGCGTCGCTGCGCGAGTTGCCCAAGGCCCGGACCAACCAGCTGGTGCTGGTGATCGGCGACGACTGGAAGGGCCTGAAGGAGCTGCGTCCCGACGACGGCGAGGCGATCAAGGGCTTCGACGCCACCCACGACTCCTGCGCCACCTGAGGACCGTCCCGCGCCGGATAAAGTCCTTTTCGTGCTTTATGGGAGAGCCGCGGAGACCACCGCCGTCACGCTCCTGCTCGACTCGGCCCGCGACGGTGAGGGCGGCGCTCTGGCGCTGCGCGGGGAGGCCGGCGTGGGCAAGTCCGCCCTCCTCGACCTGGCCGCCTCCCTCGCGGCCGCGAGCGGGATGCGGGTGCTGCGCGCCGACGGCATCGAGCCGGAGTCCGACCTCGCCTTCGCCGCCCTGCACCAGCTCCTGCGCCCGGTGACCGGCCTGCTGGACGCGCTGCCGGGTCCGCAGCGCGACGCGCTCTCCGCGGCCCTCGGCCTCGCGGACACCCCCCACTCCGACCGGTTCCTGGTGGGGGCGGGGGTGCTGTCGCTGCTGGCCGAGGCGGCGGCCGCGGACGGGCTGCTGTGCCTGGTGGACGACGTCCAGTGGGTGGACAGGGCCTCGGCCGACGCCCTGCTGTTCGCGGCCAGGCGGCTGCGCACCGAGCGGGTCGCCGTGCTGTTCTCCGTACGCGGGGACGCTCTGCTCAAGGGCGTGCCCGAGCTGCGGGTCGGCGGCCTCGACGAGGAGAGCTGCGCCGCCCTGCTCGCCTCCGGCGGGCCGGTCGCGCCCGACGTCGTACGGCGGCTCACGGCACTGACCGGGGGCAACCCGCTCGTGCTGCGCGAGGGCGTGGCCGCGCTGTCGCCGGCGCAGCTCGCCGGGCAGGCTCCCCTGCCGGATCCGCTGCCGGGGGGCGCGCAGCTGTTCGGCGAGCAGGTGGCCAGGCTGTCACCGGAGGCCCGGCGGTTCCTGCTGGTCGCGTCGCTGGAGGCGGAGCTGGCCCTCGTCGTACGGGCCGCCGGGGAGGCGCTGCACGAGGTGGAGGCCGCCGGGCTGGTGACCGTGGCCGACGGGACGGTCAGGTTCCGGCACCCGCTCGTCCGCTCGGCCGTGCACGCCGCCGCCACGTCGGCCGAGGTACGGGACGCGCACGTCACCCTGGCCGGGCTGGTGGACGGCGACCGCCGGGCCCTGCACCTGGCCGCCGCCGCCCTGGCCCCGGACGAGACGGTCGCCGCCGAGCTGACCGCCGCCGCCGGACGGGCCCGTACGCGCGGCGGCCACGGGGACGCGGCCACCGCGCTCGCCCGCGCCGCCGAGCTCACCCCCGACCCCCTGCGCAGGGCGGAACGGCTCAAGGACGCCGCCACCGCCGCCTGGCTCGCCGGCCGCCCCGGCCAGGCCCAGACCCACCTCGCCGAGGCCCGCGAGCTGGCCGAGCACGGGGAGGGCGGGCTGCTGGAGGAGATCGCGCAGCTGCGCGGCCGGTTCGAGCTGAACAGCGGCGACGCCTCCGAGGCCGTCAGGATCCTGGCCGCCGGCGACGGCATCGAGATGCTGGCCGACGCCTCCGAGGCCGCCAGCTATGTGGGCGACGTCGCGGCCATCGTGGAGCTGGGCCGCCGGGCGCGGGCGCACCCGCCAGGCTTCCTCCGCGACGTGGTGGCCGGCATCGGCGCCATGCTGGAGGACGGCAGCGGCGGCGAGCTGCTGCGCGGGGCGCTGGCCCGCACCGGCGAGCTGACCCTGGCGGCGGAGCTGCTGTGGGCGTCGGCGGCGGCCAGCTATCTCGGGGAGGCCGACGTCTCCGCCGAGCTGGTCGAGCGGGCCGGGCGCGCGGCCCGCGTGTCGGGGATGGTCGGGCAGCTCCCGGTCGTGCTGGAGTTCGTGGCCACGGGCGAGCGCTTCAAGGGCCGCCTCTCGGAGAGCGCCGCCGTCGCCGAGGAGGGCCTGCAGCTCGCCCGCGAGGCCGGCTACACCAACTCCGTGGCCGCCCACCTCGCCAACCTGGCCGTCGTGGCCGCGCTGCGCGGCGAGGAGGAGCGCTGCCGCGAGCTGGCGGAGGAGGCGCTGTCCATCGCCGTCCCGCACCGGATCGGCCTGCGCGCGGGCGTCGCCGGGTACGCGCTGGCGCTCCTGGACCTCGGCCTCGGCCGGTACGCGGCGGCGCACGCCAGGTTCGCGGCGCTGGCCGCGGCCGGCCCCGGCGCGGGCCATCTCACGGTGACCTGGCGTTCCACCCCGGACCGGGTGGAGGCCGCCCTGGCGGCGGGCGAGCAGGAGGCGGCGGCGGAGGCGCTGGCCGCGTACGAGCAGTGGGTCGCCAACGCCGTCACCGACGAGGCGCGGGCGCTGCTGGCCCGCTGCCGCGCCCTGCTCGCCGCCCCCGGCGCGGACGCCGAGCTGTTCGAGGAGGCGCTGCGCCGGCACGGCGAGCCGATGGAGCGGGCGCGCACGGCGCTGCTGTACGGCGAGCGGCTGCGCCGCGCGCAGCGGCCCGGCCAGGCGAGGAACCACCTGCGGGCGGCGCTGGAGACCTTCGAGCGGCTGGGGGCGGCTCCTTGGGCGGAGCGGGCCCGCGGCGAGCTGCGCGCGGCCGGCGAGGCGGCCCGGCCCGCCGCCGACGACCCGGAGACCGTGCTGACGCCGCAGGAGCTGCGCATCGCGCGGCTGGTGGCGGAGGGCGCCTCCAGCAAGGAGGTCGCGGCCCGGCTGTTCCTCAGCCCGCGCACGGTCGAGTACCACCTGTACAAGATCTATCCCAAGCTCGGCATCACGACCCGTACTGAACTGGCCGGGCTACTGGTGAAGGCCAGTAGTCCTACGGAAGGCGTCCGCGCCCGCGCCGGGCAAGCTTGAGCACATGACAACGAACATGATCGAGACCGACGGCGTGGACCTCTGGACCGAGGAGTTCGGCGACCCGGCGCACCCGCCGATCCTGCTGGTGATGGGGTCGATGTCGCAGGGCGTCCTGTGGCCGGACGAGCTCGTCGGGCGGCTGGTCGCCGCGGGCCGCCGGGTCATCAGGTACGACCACCGCGACACCGGCCGCTCGGCCACCTTCGACTTCGCCGAGCAGCCGTACACCTGGCACGACATCAAGGACGACGTGCTGCGGGTGATGGACGCCTACGGGCTCGAGTCCGCGCACCTCGTCTGCCACTCGGCGGGCGGCCTGCTCGGCCAGTTCATCGCCGTGGAGCGACCGGAGCGGGTGCGCACCCTCACCGTGATCGGCTCCTCGCCGCTGGGCGGGCACGAGGGCGAGACCATCCTGCGGGCGCTCACCGGGCAGCCGCAGCCGGAGGGGAGCCTGCCGCCGCCCCGGCCGGAGTTCACGGCGTACTACACGCGGCTGATCACCGCGCCGCCGCCCGCCGACCGGCGCGAGCAGGTGCAGCGGATGATCGACGAGGCGCGGGTGCTGCACGGCACCGCGCTGCCGTTCGACGAGGACGCCGAGCGCCGGCTCCAGGAGCGGGTGCTGGAGCGGGCCCGTGACCTGTCGTCGGTGGCCAACCACCGTCTGGCGCACGCGGCCTGCCCGGACTTCGAGCCGGAGGGCGTGCTCGGGCGGGTGCAGGCGCCGACGTTGGTGATCGAGGGCACGCACGAGCCCGCCAAGCCCGGGCACGGAGCGCTCATCGCCGAGCAGATCCCCGGCGCGGAGCTGCTGATGATCGAAGGGATGGGGCACATGATGCCGCCCCAGGTCCACGCGGAGCTGGCCGCCGCGATCATCCGCCACACGGCGCCATGACACACGCCGCCATGGCAGACCGGGCGATGACACACGGCGCCATGACCGACCGGGCCATGACCCGCCGACGTCACGCCCGGGCGTGTCGCGAAATGCGCGCCCGGGCGTGTCGCGGGACACACGCCGCCCGGCTCCGGCGCGGCGGGCACCGGCCCGCCCTGCCGGGCCGGGCGGGTCATCGCCCGCGCTCGGGCTCCCGCTCCGGCACCGTGGAGGGGTAAAGCTCCTCGCGCCGCGTGTCGGCACCCAGCTCCTCGCGAAGCCGGTCGTAGTCGATGTTGTGGTTGGCGTACTTCAGCTGGCGAGCGACCTTCGTCTGCTTCGCCTTGGCTCTTCCTCGACCCATGGCTACTCCCTAGTCCCCGGCGTCATACTATCCAACGACGTTACGACTTGAAGAATTATGCAACTGCACTGGATTAGTCTGGGCAGTATGCACGTGGAGGTCTATCAGGCCAAGGCCGACTTCTTCCGTACGCTCGGCCACCCCGCTCGCATCAGAGTGTTGGAGCTTCTTCAGGAAGGGCCCCTACCCGTCAGGGACCTGCTGGCCCAGATCGACATCGAGCCGTCGAGCCTTTCCCAGCAGCTCGCGGTCCTGCGCAGAGCGGGGATCGTGAGCGCCATCCGCGAGGGCAGCACGGTGGTCTACACGCTGGCCACGCCCGAGCTGGCCGATCTGCTCGGCGCCGCCCGCCGGATCCTCACCGACATGCTCGCCGACCAGGGGGAGCTGCTCGCCGAGCTGAGAGCCGAGGTCACCTAGCCGCCAGACGTCGCACGCGCTTCGGATACCAGGCCGTGAAGACGGCGGGCAGCGCGAACGAGAGCACCTTGACGGCGACCACCGCCGTGGTGGCGTGCGGCGCGGCCGCGAGGACGATGGTCAGCGAGATCGCCGCGGCGGTGAAGGCCGCCGCCCAGACCGCCGTGATGACCACGTTGACGCGGCGGAACCTCGGCGTGTCCCAGACCTCGCGGGGCGTCGCCGCCCGCGCGATGCCCAGCGTGAACGGCCTGCCGATGGCCAGCGAGCCCCAGGCCGTGCCGGCCAGCCACACGTTGACCAGCGCGGGCCCGTACGGCGTGAGCGGCGAGTGCGGGGCCGCCAGGGAGAGCGCTGTCAGACCGGCGAAGAACAGCGCCGCGCTGGTCTCGATGACCATCTCGTCCCAGCCCCGCCCGGCCCGCCGGTCCACCAGGACGAGCCCGGCCGCGATGACCAGGCCGGCGATGGCGCCCCAGCGCCACTCGTCGCCGGTCGCGATCACGGCGTAGACGATCCAGGGCAGGAAACCGAGCAGACCACGCATGACCCCGAACCTTCCGACATTCCTATTGTGACAGGTCGAAGCTAGACCCTCCTTCTTCGACATGTCAACATAGGAACGTGAGTCTTCGACACGCCGTGCTGGGACTGCTCTCCGAGGGACCCGCGAGCGGCTACGACCTGATGAAGCTGTTCGACGTCTCGCTGTCCAACACCTGGCCGGCCACGCAGAGCCAGCTCTACGCCGAGCTGGGCAAGCTCGCCGACGCCGGCCTCGTCACGGTGGCCGCGGAGGGGCCGCGGGGCCGCAAGGAGTACGCGATCACCGAGGACGGCCTGGCCGAGCTGCGCCGCTGGATCACCGACGTCGAGCCGACCCGGGTCAACCGCAGCGACATGCTGCTCCGGGTGTTCTTCCTCGGGCGGATCCCGCCCGAGCGGGCCCGGGCCTACCTGCGCGAGCAGGCCGACCTCGCGGCCGAGCGGCTGGCGCACATGGAGGGCATCCGCCCGTTCGTGGAGAGCGGCACCGACGACCTGTCCCGTTACGGCCGCATCGCCCTGGAGTACGGCCTGCGCCTGAGCCAGGTCCAGCGGGAGTGGGCCGAGTGGGCGGAGAGCCAGATCAAGTAGGCTCCTGCCATGGTCTCCGAGCTGTTCGATCCCAAGGCGTGGCAGGCGGTCGAGGGATTCGACTTCACCGACATCACCTACCACCGGGCGGTCGACCAGGGCACCGTGCGCATCGCCTTCAACCGGCCCGAGGTGCGCAACGCCTTCCGCCCGCAGACGGTGGACGAGCTCTACCGGGCGCTCGACCACGCCCGGCAGACGACCGACGTCGGCTGCGTGCTGCTCACCGGCAACGGCCCCTCGCCCAAGGACGGCGGCTGGGCCTTCTGCTCCGGCGGAGACCAGCGCATCCGGGGCAAGGACGGCTACCAGTACGCCGACGGCTCGGCCTCGACCGGCCGCCTGCACATCCTGGAGGTGCAGCGGCTCATCCGCTTCATGCCGAAGGTCGTGATCTGCGTGGTGCCCGGCTGGGCCGCGGGCGGCGGCCACAGCCTCCACGTCGTGTCCGACCTCACGCTGGCCAGCGCCGAGCACGCCCGCTTCAAGCAGACCGACGCCGACGTCGCCAGCTTCGACGGCGGCTTCGGCTCGGCCTACCTCGCCCGGCAGGTCGGGCAGAAGTTCGCGCGGGAGATCTTCTTCCTCGGCGACACCTACACCGCCGAGGACGCCCACCGCATGGGCATGGTCAACCGGGTGGTGCCGCACGCCGAGCTGGAGAGCACGGCGCTGGAGTGGGCCCGCAAGATCAACGGCAAGTCGCCGACCGCGCAGCGGATGCTCAAGTTCGCCTTCAACCTGATCGACGACGGGCTGGTCGGGCAGCAGGTGTTCGCGGGCGAGGCGACGCGGCTCGCCTACATGACGGACGAGGCGGCCGAGGGCCGTGACTCGTTCCTGGAGAAGCGCGAGCCCGACTGGTCGCCCTTCCCCTGGCACTTCTAGGGCGGGCCGTCAGGCCATCCGCAGGACGATCTTGCCCTGGATGTGGCCGCGTTCCGCCCGCTCGTGGGCCTTGGCGGCGTCGGCGAGCGGGAAGACGCTGTCGACGCCGACCCGCAGCCGGCCGGCGTCGGCCAGGCGGGCCAGCTCCGCCAGCTGCGCGCCGTCGGAGCGCACCTGCCCGAACACGAAGGTGATGCCCAGCTCGGCGGCGCGGTCGCGGTGATACTCGCCCAGGAAGACGGGGCTGATGGTGCCGCCTCGTCTGACCACCGCGAGGAACCGGTGCCCGTGCGGGCCGCCGACGGTGTCGAAGAGGTGGTCGACGCCGCGTACGACGTCCTCGGCGGCGGTCACCGTGTAGTCGACGAACTCGTCCACGCCGAGGTCGCGCAGGAAACGTTCGTGGCCCCCCGAGGCGACGCCGATCACCCGGGCGTCCTTCGTCCTCGCGAGCTGGACGAGGAAGTGGCCGACGCCGCCGGCCGCGCCGTTGACCAGCACGGTCCTGCCCGGTTCGAGCCGGACGAGGTCGAAGAGGAACTGGTAGGCGGTGAGCCCGGCCATCGGCACGCCCGCCGCCTCGACGTGGTCCAGCGCGGCCGGCTTGCGGGCCAGGTGGGAGGCGGGCGCGGTGGTGTACTCGGCGTAGGCCCGGCCACCGCCCTCGGGGAAGCGCAGCAGGCCGAACACCTCGTCCCCGACCTGCCACTCGGTGACGCCGGGGCCGAGCGCGGCGACCACGCCCGAGACGTCCGTGCCCGGGGTGAAGGGCAGGGTCCGCTTCGGCCGTAAGTCCTCGGGGATCACCGAGTAGCCCGATCTGGCGTACCAGTCGGGCGGGTTGAGCCCGGCGGCGTGGACGCGGACGAGCACGTCGCCCGGCCCCGGCTCGGGGACCGGGACCTCCTCGGGCACCAGCACCTCGGGCCCGCCGACCCGGTGCACGCGGACGGCGGTCATCATCTTCTCGGGCATCGTCTTCTCGGGCATCGTCTTCTCGGGCATGGTGATGTCCTCTCCGGTACGATGTGGAGCACTGCTCCGCAATATAACCGGAGCAGTGCTCCACATACAATGGGAACGGATCACGTGACGGAGAAGCAGACCCGCGCCCCCCGCCTGGACGCGCGCCGCAACCACGCGCGCATCCTGGAGGTGGCCCACGCCGTCGTCGCCGAGCAGGGCACCCAGGCCTCGCTCCGCGACATCGCCCGCCGCGCCGGCATCGGCCTCGGCACGCTCTACCGCCACTTCCCGACCCGGGACGAGCTGCTGGAGACGCTGCTCGGCGAGCGCTTCGACCGGCTCGCCGCCACGGCCGCCGCCCTGGAGACCACGCGCACGCCGGCGGACGCCCTGACCGAATGGCTGGCCGAGTACGCCGCCTTCACCACCGTCTACCGGGGCCTGACCAGCTCGGTGATGACGACGCTGGAGGACGAGAACTCCTCGCTGCACGCCTCCTGCCTCGCCATGCGGCAGACCGCGGGCCGGCTGCTGAGCAACGCCCAGCAGGCGGGGCTGGTCCGCTCCGACGTGACGGGGACCGACCTGTTCGCGCTGGTCAACGCCGTCGGCTGGATCGCCGAGCAGGCCCCGTCGCTGTCCGCCCGGCGCGACCACCTCCTCGGGCTCGTCCTCGACGGCCTGCGCCCGGCGGCCGGTCGCCCGTGAGGATCGTGGTCCCGGAGGCGCTGACCGCCTCGCACGTCAAGTGGGACGGCGAAGCCGGCCGCGCCTGGTCGGCCGGGCTGCCCGCGCTGGCCGAGCGCTACCTGGAGGAGTGGGAGCTGCGGCCGGACGGCGAGCCCGGCCACGGCGTGGTGTCCCTGGTGCTGCCGGTGATCCGCGCGGACGGCACGCAGGCCGCGCTCAAGCTGCAGCCGGTCAACGACGAGAACGCCACCGAGGCCGTCGGCCTGCGCGCCTGGGACGGCGACGGCGCGGTCCGCCTGCTCGCCGCCGACCCCGCCACCGGCACCCTGCTGCTGGAGCGCCTGCACGCCGAGCGCTCGCTGTCGGCGCTGCCCGACGACCTGGCGGCGCTGGAGATCCTCACCGCCCTCCTCGCCCGCCTGACCGGCCGTCCCGCCCCGTCCGGCCTGCGCCGCCTGGCGGACATCGCCCAGGACATGCTGGACGACGTGGACCAGGCGCTGACCGCACTGCCGCGCGAGCCGGACCGCCGCCTGCTGCGCCACTGCGCCGGCGCGCTCGCCGAGGTCGTGGCCGAGCCCGGCGACCGGCTGCTGCACTGGGACCTGCACTACGACAACGTGCTGGCGGCCGACCGCGAGCCGTGGCTGGCCATCGACCCCAAGCCGCTGGCCGGCGACCCCGGCTTCGACCTGCTGCCCGCGCTGCACAACCGGTGGGACGACCTGGTGGCGACCGGCGACGTGGGGCGGGCGGTGCTGCGCCGCTTCGACCTGATGACGGCCGGGCTCGGCCTCGACCCCGGCCGCGCGGCCCGCTGGACGCTGGGCCGGGTGCTGCAGAACGCCCTGTGGGACGTCAAGGCAGGGGCGGACCACCTCGCCGAGACACACGTCGCACTCGCCACCGCCCTCCGCCCCCGCCTCTAGACCGGCCGGCACCGCCGCCGGCCCTACGGCCGGCCGGCAACGCCGGCCTGGGCCGCACGATCGCCGGCTCTAGAGCGTCAGCACGACCTTGCCCCGGCCGTGGCCGGTCTCGATCTCGCGGTGGGCCTCCGCCGCCTCCGCCAGCGCGTACGTCCGCCGCACCGTCCAAACGAACCGCCCCTCGGCGTACAGCCTGGCGTAGCGCCCGAGCCGCTCGGCCGTGCGCTCGCCGCGCACCGTCCGCACCCCCAGCCCGGCGGCCCGCCCGTGCTCGACCAGCGTGACGACGCGGCCGGGGTCGGCGACCAGCTCCAGCGAGACCTCCAGCGCGTGGCCTCCCGCGCCGTCCAGAGCGGCGTCCACGCCGCCGGGCGCGAGCGCCCGCACCCGGTCGGCCAGCCCCTCGCCATAGACGACCGGCTCGGCGCCGAGCTCGCGCAGGTGCTCGTGGTTGACCTCACGGGCGGTGCCGATCACCCGCGCGCCGCGCATGCGGGCGATCTGCACGGCGGCCGTGCCGACGGCTCCGGCCGCGCCGTGCACGAGCAGCGTCTCCCCCTCCTTCAGCCCGAGCTCGTCGAGTGCCAGCTCGGCGGTCTGCACACCGGCGGTCAGCCCGCCGGCCACCTCCCAGGGCACACCGGCCGGCTTGGGCGCCACGTCCGTCGCGGGCACCACGACGTACTCGGCGTAGGCGAACAGCCGGGAGAAGCCCAGCACCTCGTCCCCTGCGGCCACGCCGCGCACGCCCTCCCCGACCTGGTCCACCACCCCGGCGAACTCGTTGCCGGGAATGCGGGGGAAGCTCACCTCGCCCAGGTACGGCGGCAGCCAGCCGCCCCGTACCGCCGTGTCGAAGGGCTGCACCCCGGCCGCCCGCACCCGCACCCGCACCTCGCCCGGCCCCGCCTGCGGGGCCGGCAGCTCCATCACCTTCAGCACTTCGGGGCCGCCCGGCGTGGCGAACGCCGCGGCCCTCATCGACTCAGTCATGGGACCAGCGTGCTACCTCAACCTAGGTTGAGATCAAGCTGGCCAGACTTCGCATCCCATTTCGGGAACTTTCCTCTTTACTCGCACTTTATATAGATATAGTCCGTCGAGACATCGATACGGGGATGGACACAACGGGGCAAGATGGGCGAGTTCTTCAGCGCGGTGTTGAGTTTTCCGACTGTCGTTTTCAGCTTCCTTCTCGTGGTGGTCGTCGGTTATTGGCTCATCGTCGTCACCGGCGTTCTGGAGCTGGACGACGGCGACGCCGTCTGGCTGGGCCTCGGAGGAGCTCCGGCCGGCGTCACGCTCTCCCTGCTGATCGCGCTCGCCTGGCTGCTGTGCCTGATCGGCAGCCAGGTCGTGAGCGGCGGCCCGCTGATCGCCGTGCCCTTCGCCGCCGCCGGCCTCGCCTGGCTCGTCACCCGCGGCCTGCTCAAGCCGCTGCGCCGGCTGGTCCCTGACGGGGACCGGCACTCGCGCGGCGACTTCGTCGGCCGGCCGTGCGTCATCCGCACCGGCTCGGCGACCCCCGACTTCGGCCAGGCCGAGGTCACCGCGACCGACGGCTCGACCGCGCTGGTGCAGGTCCGTACGACCGGCGCCGACCGCCTGTCCCGCGGCGAGCGGGCCCTCATCTTCGACTACGACAAAGACGGCGAGTTCTTCTTGGTCATGCCGCACGAAAGTGGGTTTTGATGGACGTCATCTCGACAGGGTTCGGGGTATTCCTAGCGGTTGTCCTGGTTGTTGCGATCGGTCTGATCGTCATCATCGGCCGGCTTTTCCGTAAGGTCGAACAGGGCAAGGCGCTCATCGTCTCGAAAGTCAACAAGGTGGACGTGACGTTCACGGGCGCGGTCGTGCTGCCCGTCGTCCACAAGGCCGAGGTCATGGACATCTCGGTCAAGACCATCGAGATCGAGCGGACCGGCCGCGAGGGCCTGATCTGCCGGGACAACATCAGGGCGGACATCAGGATCACCTTCTTCGTCCGGGTGAACAAGA
This sequence comes from Nonomuraea sp. B208, assembly GCF_057536035.1. NCBI lineage: Bacteria > Bacillati > Actinomycetota > Actinomycetes > Streptosporangiales > Streptosporangiaceae > Nonomuraea > Nonomuraea sp. B208. Next base: position 110,950 of record NZ_BAAJOU010000034.1, on the reverse strand, counting down.
CCGCCGAGGACGTCATCAAGGTCGCCCAGGCCATCGGCACCGCGCGCGCCAGCGACGAGGCCACGCTGCAGGCGCTGTTCAACGCGAAGTTCTCGGAGGCGCTGAAGACCGCCGGCAAGCACCTCGACTTCGTCGACCTCTACACCAAGCGGGACGAGTTCCGTGACGAGATCGTCCGGCTCATCGGCACCGACCTCAACGGCTACAGCCTGGAGGACGCCGCCATCGACTACCTGGAGCAGACCAGCATGGTCCAGCTCGACAAGAACAACATCCTCGACGCGCAGGGCATCAGGAAGATCACCGAGCTGACGGCCATCGAGCACGTCCGCACGAACGAGTTCCAGCGCCAGGAGGAGAAGGAGATCACCCGCCAGAACGTCGACGCCCGCGAGGCCATTCTCGAGCTCCAGCGCCGCCAGGCCGACGCCGAGCTGAAGCAGCGGCGCGAGATCGAGACCGTCAAGGCCCGCGAGGAGGCGGAGATCGCCCGCGTCCAGGCCGAGGAGCGGCTGCGCGCCCAGAGCGCCAACATCAAGGCCGACGAGTCGATCGGCGTCCAGCGCGAGAACCTCGCCCGCGAGGTGGCCGTCGCCGAGAAGAACCGCGAGCGGGTCATCGCGATCGAGAGCGAGCGCATCGAGAAGGACCGCGTCCTGGAGGTCATCGCCCGCGAGCGGGAGACCGAGCTGTCGCGCATCGCCAAGGACAAGGAGGTCGAGTCCGAGAAGCGGCTCATCGCCGAGGTCATCCGCGAGCGCGTCGCCGTCGACAAGACCGTGGCCGAGCAGGAGGAGGCCATCAAGCGGCTGCGCGTGGTCGAGGAGGCCGAGCGCACCCGCCAGCAGGTCGTCATCGCCGCCGAGGCCGAGGCCCAGGAGAACCTGGTCAAGGACATCAAGGCCGCGGAGGCCGCCGAGGCCGCCGCGAAGTTCAGGGCCCGCGAGGAGCTGGTGCTGGCCGAGTCCCGTCAGCAGGCCGCCGAGCTGGAGGCGCGGGCCAAGATCCGGCTCGCCGAGGGCGTGCAGGCCGAGGCCGCGGCGAGCGGGCTGGCCCAGGTGCAGGTCAAGGAGCGCGACGCCGCGGCCATCGAGAAGGTCGGCCGCGCCGAGGCCGTTGCGCTGCGCGAGAAGCTGACGGCCGAGGCCGCCGCGGTGGGCGAGAAGCTGAAGTCCGAGGCCGAGGGCCTCACCGAGAAGGCCGCCGCGCTGGCCGCGCTGGACGAGGCGAGCCGGGCGCACGAGGAGTACCGCCTGCGGCTGGAGGCCGAGAAGGAGATCAGGCTCAAGCACATCGACGTCTCCCGCGCCGTGGCCGAGTCGCAGGCCGGGGTGCTGGCCGCCGGGCTCACCAACGCCAACATCGACATCGTGGGCGGCGAGTCGACGTTCTTCGAGAAGGTCATCGGCTCGATCACGGCGGGCAAGGCCGTGGACGGGTTCGTGGAGCACTCGCAGGTCGCCACGGCGCTCGCGGCGCCGTACGTCAACGGGCAGGCCAGCATCGCCGCCGACCTCGCGCGGGTCGTCGGCGGGATCAGCACCGAGGACCTGAAGAACGTCACCGTCTCCGCGCTGCTCATGAAGCTCATCCAGGACGGCGGCCCGCAGGCCGGCGCCATGGGCGAGCTGCTGGACACCGCGCGCCGCCTCGGCGTGGCGGACTCCCCGGTGAACGCGCTGGCCGGGGCCAAGTGAGCGTGACGGGGACGGGGCTGGAGGCGGGGACGTACGAGGTTCTGCGGAACCGCCTCCAGGCCCAGGCCAAGGCCCTGGCGGCGGCCGCCGGGGCGCTCAACGGGGAGCGGCTGAAGGTGTTCGGCGGCGCGGAGCTGCGCCTGCTCGGCACCGAGCGCATCCGTACGGAGAACAACTGCGTCCCGAGGGACATCGTCTCGGTCGGCGGCGTGATGTTGTTCGGCTACAACGTCTTCATCGGGCTGAAGCCCGAGACGCGCGTGGCCGACGTGTTCGCCGTGCACCGCTTCAGCCGCGACGGCGACCGTTTCGGTTTCGCGGCGGACCGGCTGGAGGCGCTGGCCGATCCGGCGTTCGCCAAGGACTTCGCCGAGCTCTACCGCTACTACAAGGAGACCCGGCTCCAGCAGCTGCGCCGGGTGGACGGCAAGCTGCTGGCGGTGTTCAGGACAGGTCCGGCCGACCTGCGGGTGCTGCGCTGGGCCGTGGACGCGGCCGGCGTGCCGACCTACCTGGACAACCGGGGCGAGCGCGACCACGTCTTCCCGCCGTCGCACGACTTCGAGTGGACGCCGACCACCCGCGACGACCACGTCCTGGGCCGGCATCCGCACATCTCGATCGCGGGCGAGGTGTTCGTCGAGACCGTGGGCGGCGACCTCACGATCAAGATCGAGGACAACACCGAGACCGGCGCGGGCATCTACAGCGAGCCGGTCAGCGAGCCGCTGCAGAGCCTCGCCGACGCCGACGTCGAGTACGCCCGGGTGGGCCCGCTCATCCTCATGCGGATCCGGCCGTACAAGGAGACCGAGTGGCGGCACCTGGTCTTCAACACCCGTACGAAGGCCGTCGACCGGCTGGACGGCATCGGCCAGGCGTGCCGGCGCCTGCCCGAGGACCAGGGCTTCATCTTCCCCGGCGGCTACTACCTGTCGACCGGGGTCAGCAGGACGTTCGACACGGACGTGAGCGACCTGGAGTTCGAGCGGGTGGTCCGGGCGCCCAACGGCGAGGACGTGCTGTACGTCTTCCACGCGCGGGAGGACGGGCGCTCGCTGCTGCTGCCGTACAACGTGATCAGGAAGGAGGTGGCCACGCCCATCGTCTGTCACGGGTACTCGCTCTTCGACGACGGCACGATGGTGGTCTTCCGCGCCACCTCCGAGGAGCCGACCCGGGTCCACCCGATGCAGGTGTGGCAGACGCCGTACGTCTCCGACACCTTCGCCGCCGCCCAGCCGGCCGGTGACCATCCGCTGGAGCGCATCGGCAACGCCGAGCTGGTGCGCGGCATCTCCGACTGCCTGTCCGTGGCCAGGATGGTCGAGGAGATGGCGCCGTCGGCGGGGACGTTCGAGGGGCTGATCGCGGCCTGCGCGCGGGCCTTCGACTCCTACCACTGGCTCGGCGAGCACGGCCTGCACGGGCCGCTCGCCGACGTACGGGCCACCGCCGAGCAGGTGCTCGACGAGTACGAGAACGTCGAGCAGCTCACCCGCCAGGCCCGCGACACCCTCGACCGGACCACGGAGGAGACCACCCACCTGGTCAGGCAGGCCCGCGCCGACAGCCCGGAGAGCGCCGACGCCTGGGTGAGCACGCTCGCCGCGCTGCGCAGGGCGCAGGGCCACCTGGTGACGCTGCGCGAGGTCCGCTACATCGACCTGGCCGCCCTGGACGTCCTGGCGGAGTCCGTGGCCGAGGAGCTGGCCGCGACCGGGCGGCGGGCGGTGGACTTCCTGTCCGGCGCGGACGCGTTCACCTCCTACCAGGCCGCCGTCGAGCGGCTGGCCGCCGAGGCCGCCGCGATCGCGACGGTCGCCGAGGCCGCGCCCGTCGCCGAGCGGCTGGCCGAGCAGGGCGAGGGGCTGGAGGTGGTGACCGAGGTCGTCGGCTCGCTGGAGATCGCCGACGCGACCGTGCGCACGTCCGTGCTGGCGCGCATCGCCGAGGTCCTGGGCGGCGTGAACCGGGCGCGGGCCCTCCTCGACGGGCGGCGGCGCGAGCTGCTGGGCAGCGAGGGGCGGGCCGCGTTCGCCGCCGAGTTCGCGCTGCTCGGCCAGGCCGTGACGGGGGCGCTGGCGGTGGCCGGCACGCCCGCCGCGTGCGACGAGCAGCTCGGCCGGCTCATGCTGCGGCTGGAGGGCCTGGAGTCGCGCTTCGGGGAGTTCGACGACTTCGCCGCGCAGCTCGCCGCCAAGCGGAACGACGTCTACGAGGCGTTCTCGGCGCGCAAGCAGGCGCAGCTCGACGAGCTGGCGCGGCGGGCCGACCGGCTGTTCGCCTCCGCCGAGCGGGTGCTGGGGGCGATCACCCGGCGGCTCGGGACGCTCACCTCTCCGGACGAGGTCAACACCTACTTCGCCACCGACCCCATGGTGGCCAAGGTGCGCGCGACGGCCGGGGAGCTGCGGTCGCTGGGCGACGCCGTACGGGCCGAGGAGCTGGACGGGCGGGTCAAGGCCGCCCAGCAGGAGGCGGGCCGGGCCCTGCGGGACCGCCTGGAGCTGTTCTCCGACGGCGGCGAGGTGCTGCGGCTCGGTCACCACCGTTTCGCGGTCAACACCCAGCCGATCGACCTGACGCTGGTCCCGCACGACGGCACGATGCACTTCGCCATCACGGGCACCGACTACCGCTCCCCCACGCCCGCCTCGTTCGCCGACACGCGGCCGTTCTGGGACCAGCTCCTCGTCTCGGAGACCGCCGACGTCTACCGCGCCGAGCACCTGGCCGCCTCGCTCCTGCCCGCCGTCGCCCCCGGCGCGCCGCTCGCCGACCTCGTACGCCAGGCCGCCGAGTCCCGCTACGACGAGGGCTACGAGCGCGGCGTCCACGACCACGACGCGGCCGCCATCCTGGACGTGCTGGTCCGGCTGCGTGAGAGCGCGGGGCTGCTCCGCTATGCACCGGAGGCGCGGGCGCTGGCCCAGCTCTTCTGGGCGTTCGGGACCGATGATGTTTCACGTAAAACATTCGCCACCCGGGCCGTGTCGCTGACCCGCGCCCGCGACCTGTTCGGTCCCACGCCCGCGCTGGACGCCCTGGCCGGCGAGCTCGGCGCGCTGATCGCCGCCTTCGTGGCGGAGCTGGGCACCGGTGCGGCGGAGGACACGGCGGCGGCCGGCGAGTACCTGGTCGAGGAGCTGGGGAGCGGCCCGGACGGGTTCGTGACCAGCAAGGCGGCCCGCGACGTCCTCGACGGGTTCCGCGCCGGCCTCGGCCCGGACCGGACGCGGGAGTTCGAGGAGGACCTGGAGGCGGTGCCGCTCCCCGAGCGGGTGCAGCTCGCCCACGCCTGGCTGACCGCCTACCACCAGGGCCCGGAGACGGCCGAGGCCGTCGCCGTGCTGCTCTGCGGCGACCTGCCCCGCCACGACTCCGGCGCCGCGACCACCGCCACGGTGACCGGCCTGCTCGGCTCCCACCCCCGCGTCAAGGACCGGGCGCTGGAGATCCGGCTGGAGGAGTTCCTGCCGCGCACCCGCCGCTTCCGCGAGGAGCGGGTGCCCGCCTACCGGGCCTACCAGCGCCGCCGCACCGAGCTGGTCGAGGCCGAGCGGGCCCGGCTGCGCCTGGAGGAGTACCGGCCGAAGGTGATGAGCGCGTTCGTCCGCAACCGCCTGCTCGACGAGGTCTACCTGCCGCTGATCGGCGACAACCTGGCCAAGCAGCTCGGCGCGGCGGGCGCGGGCAAGCGCACCGACCAGATGGGGCTGCTCCTGCTCATCTCCCCGCCCGGCTACGGCAAGACCACCCTCATGGAGTACGTCGCCAGCAGGCTCGGCCTCGTCTTCGTCAAGGTGAACGGCCCCGCCCTCGGCCACCGGGTCACCTCGCTCGACCCGGCCGAGGCCCCCGACGCCACCGCCAGGCAGGAGGTCGAGAAGATCTCCTTCGCGCTGGAGACCGGCAACAACACGCTGCTCTACCTGGACGACATCCAGCACACCTCGCCGGAGCTGCTGCAGAAGTTCATCTCGCTCTGCGACGCCCAGCGCCGCATCGAGGGCGTCTGGAACGGCCGCACCCGCACCTACGACCTGCGCGGCAAGCGGTTCGCGGTCTGCATGGCGGGCAACCCGTACACCGAGTCGGGCCGCCGCTTCCGCATCCCTGACATGCTGGCCAACCGGGCCGACGTCTGGAACCTGGGCGACGTGCTGTCCGGCAGGGACGAGCTGTTCGCGCTCAGCTACGTCGACAACGCGCTCACCAGCAACCCGGTGCTGGCCCCGCTCGCCGGCCGCGACCACGCCGACGTGGAGCTGCTGATCCGGCTGGCGAAGGGCGACCCTGCGGTCCGCCCCGACCAGCTCAGGCACCCGTACACGAAGCCGGAGCTGGAGCAGATCCTCGCCGTCCTCGCCAAGCTGACGCGGGTGCAGGAGGTCGTGCTGGCGAACAACCGGGCCTACATCGCCTCGGCGGGCCAGTCGGACGCGGCCCGCACCGAGCCGCCGTACCGGCTGCAGGGCTCCTACCGGAACATGAACAAGCTGGCCGAGCGGATCGTCCCCGCCATGAACGAGGACGAGCTGGAGGCGGTGATCGACGATCACTACCTGGGCGAGGCGCAGACGCTCACCTCCGACGCCGAGGCGAACCTGCTCAAGCTGGCCGAGCTGCGCGGCAGGCTCACCCCGGAGCGGGCCGAGAGGTGGGCGGAGATCAAGCGCGCCTACCTCAAGGCGAAGGCGCTCGGCGGCGCCGAGGACGACCCGGCCACCCGTACGGTGGGCGCGATCGGCCTGCTCGCCGACCGGGTGGGCGAGGTCGGGACGGCCATCAGGGAGGCCGGCCGGCTATAGGGCCGCGGCCACCGATGCGGGACTCGCGGGCAGCAGCGGCAGCCGTACGTCCGGGGTCGGGATGAGACCCCGGGCGTGCAGGACGCCCTTCAGGACGGTCGGGTTGGGCTCGGCGAACAGCGCGGCCGACAGAGCGGCCAGCCGGTGCCCGAGCGCGCGGGCGCGGGGCACGTCGCCCGCGTGCCAGGCGTCCGCCAGGTCGGCGAACTCGCGTGTGCGCAGGTGGGCCGAGGCGAGGATGCCGCCCGCGGCCCCCAGCGCCAGCATCGGCGAGACGTACGGGTCGTCGCCGCACAGCACCTCGAACCCGTCGAGCGGATCGCCGAGCAGGTCGAGCGCGTCCTGGTCGAGGCCGCCTGTCGCGTACTTGACGCCGGCGACCATCGGGTGCTCCCCCAGCCGGCGCAGCGTCGCCGCCCCGACCTGCTGCCCGGTGCGGTAGGGGATGTGGTAGATCACCAGCGGCACCGGCGTCTCCTCGGCCAGCGCCGTGAAGTGCGCCTCGACGCCGCGCTCGCCGGGCCGCAGGAACGACGGCACGGTCACCAGCGCCGCCCCCACGCCCTCCGGCAGGGCGCGCAGCGCGCGGGCCGTCGTGCGGGTGTCGCTCCCGCCCACCCCTACCGTGAGCAGCGCTCCGCGCCCCTCGCAGACGCGGGCGCAGGTCTCGATCACCAGGGCCCGCTCCTCCGGGTCGAGCGCGGCGACCTCGCCGGTGGTGCCGAGCGCGACCAGCCCGGCCGCGCCGTCGTCCAGGACCTGGGAGGCGAGCTTCTCGACGGCGTCGGCGGCCACCTCGCCCTCCGGCGTGAACGGGGTGACCAGCGGCACGTGGATTCCTCTCAACATGCCTCCGAGCCTGGCCCCTGCCCACCGTTAAGGTCCAGTTCGGATTCGTGACGTGGAGCGTAAGCTCGACTTATGCTCGATCCCCGCAAGCTGCACCTGCTCCGCGAGCTGGCCAGGCGCGGCACCATCGCCGCGGTCGCCGAGGCGGTCACCTTCACGCCGTCGGCCGTCTCGCAGCAGCTCAGCGCGCTCGAACGGGAGGCCGGCGTGCCGCTGCTCGAACGTACGGGCCGCCGGGTCAGCCTCACCCCGGCCGGCCGCCTGCTCGTCGAGCACGCGCAGGCCGTGCTCGAACAGCTCGACCGCGCCTCGGCCGCGCTCGCCGCCGTGCGTGGCGGCCCGTCAGGGCCGCTGCGGATCGGCGCGTTCCCGACCGCCGTCCGCGTCCTGCTGCCGGCCGCGCTCGCGGCGCTCGCCGCCGAGCATCCCGGGCTGGAGCCGATGGTGGCCGAGATCGACCCCGCCGACGTCTCGGCCGCGCTGGGGGCGGGCGAGCTGGACGTGGCGCTCGTCCACGAGTACGACTTCGTCCCGCCCGTCACCGACGACTCCGTGGGCGTCGAGCCGCTGTTCGCCGAGCCCATGTACCTGACGAACCACCCGTCGCCGGCCGCGGCGCGCGAGGAGGCGTGGATCACCGGCAAGCCGGGGACGCTCTGCCACGCCATGGCGGTGCGGGCCTGCCAGGCGGCCGGGTTCGAGCCGCGGGTGCGGCACCACGTGGACGACTTCGACGCGGTGCTCGCCTTCGTGGCCGCCGGTCAGGGCGTGGCTATCGTCCCCCACCTGGCCGCCGCCGCACCCCCGCCCGGCGTCACACTCACCCGGCTGCCACTGGAACGCCGCACCCTCGCCGCCTTCCGCCGCGGCCACGACGACCACCCGGCCATCCACGCCGCCATCACCGCCTTCCGCGCCGCCACCCCCGCCCTGCCCCCGGCCGGCTGAGCCGCCCGGTCAGAGGTCGAGGACGGCGGCGACGAGTGCGTGGGAGCCCGCCGAGTCCTGGTCGTAGTTGCCTCCGGTCACCGCCACCACCAGCTCCTCCTCCGGCTCCACCACGAGGAGCTGCCCGCCGTTCCCTCTGCCCTGGACTCGGCGGCGCTCCTCATCGACCACGTACCACTGGTAGCCGTAGGTGAAGGACCCCTCGATCGGCACCCGCGACCGCAGCGCCTCCCGCAACCACCCCTCGGGGACGATCCCGCGCCCGCCGTCGAGCACGAGCTGCCCGACGGCCGCCAGGTCCACCGGCCGCAGCCGCAGCCCGGCGGCGGCCGACGCGACCCCGTCGCCGCCCTTCGTCCACGCGAAGTCCGTGATGCCGAGCGGCCCGAACAGCGCCTCGGCGGCGTACTCCTCGACCGGCCGCCCCGTCCCCCTGGCGATGATCCCGCCGAGCAGCGCGGTCGCGCCGCCGCAGTAGCGCCACCGCTTGCCCGCCTCCTCGACGACCGGCCGCTCCAGCACGTACCGGTAGCGGTCGGGGGCCAGCTCCATGGCGATCTCGTCGTTGAGCGGGCTGGTGTAGGGGGCGTCCTCGTTCCAGTCGAGGCCTAGCGTCATGGTCAGCGCGTGCTCGATCGTCAGGTGCGCCTTGCCGGGGTCCTCCGCCAGGTCCGGGTACTCGGGGAACTGCGCCATGAGCCCCGCCCCCGGCTCCGGCACGAGCCCGTCGCCGAGCGCGATGCCGTACAGCAGCGCCACCACGCTCTTGCTGACCGACCGCAGGTCGTGCAGGGTGTCCCGGTCGAACGTGACGTGCCCGAGCGGCTCACCCAGCCGGTGGTCCGGCCCCGCGCCGTACCGCTCCAGGACGACCTTCCCGCCGCGCATCACCACCAGCCCGTGGAACCCGGGCGCCCGCCCGTCCCGCAGCACCGCCTCGACCCGCTCGTCCATCCCCATGCTCTCCTCCTCCGACAACAAAGTATGATCGCTTCTTACTAAGATAGAGTCTTACTATGACAGCGGATTTCTCCGGACGCGAGCACGAGTTGCGGGTGCTGCGGGAGCAGCTTGATCTCGTTCTCGCCGGGAAGCTGACCACGCGCGGCAGAGCTCTGCTGGTGACCGGCCGCCGGCGCGTGGGCAAGTCCCGCCTGGTGCAGGAGTTCTGCGACCGTTCCGGCCTGCCTTACGTGGTCTTCCAAGCCTCGCGCGGGCGCTCGCCCGTCGCCGAACGCGCCGACTTCATCGACGCAGTGTCGTGCGCCGGGCTGCCGGACGCGGCACTGATCAGCGGCAACCGCCCACAGGACTGGAACGCGGCCCTGCGCGCCCTGGCCACCGCGGTCGGAGACACCCCTTGCGTCGTCGTCCTCGACGAGGTGCCCTGGCTCGTGGAGCAGGACCCCGAGTTCGAGGGGGCGTTGCAGACGGTCTGGGACAGGTTCCTGTCGGCCAGACCGATCCTGCTGATCCTCGTCGGCAGCGACCTGACGACGATGGAGGCACTGCAGGAGTACGGACGGCCGTTCTTCGGGCGGGCCGGCCACACCACCGTCAGGCCGCTCCACCTGGGCGACGTCGCGGCCATGACGGGCCTGCCCGCGGCGGACGCCGTGGACGCCTTCCTCCTGACCGGCGGCTTCCCCGAGATCGTGAGCTCGTGGGAGCCGGGCATGCCCCGGGAGGAGTTCCTGCGCCGGAGTCTCGCCTCTCCTCTGTCGCCCCTCCTCGCCGCCGGTCAGCTCACGCTGCTCGGCGAGTTCCCGGGAGGCGGCCACGCGCGTACCGTCCTGGAGGCGATCGGCACCGGCGAGCGCACCTTCGCCGGCATCGCCGCGAGGACGGGAGGCGCCGCGCCACTGCCCGCCGGCACCCTCTCACCGATCCTCGCCACACTGGCCGCCAAGCAGGTCGTCACCGCCGATCTGCCGCTGTCCACCAGGCAGGACACCAAGAACAAGCGCTACCGGATCGCCGACCCCTACCTGCGTTTCTGGCTCACCTTCCTGCATCGCGCGATCGCCGACAGCGAGCGCGGCCGTCCCGACCTCGCGCTGCGCCGCATCGGACGTTCGTGGACGAGCTGGCGTGGGCGGGCGGTCGAGCCGGTGATCCGTGAGACTCTCTCCCGCGCGTTGCCGGACGACGACTGGCCCGGCACGGAGGAGGTCGGCGGATGGTGGAACCGGCAGAACAAACCGGAGGTGGACCTGGTCGGCGCCGACAGGGGTCCGGTCGCGAGTGAGGTGCACTTCGTCGGGTCGATCAAGTGGCTGGACAATCGCCCGTTCGACCGGCACGATCACGAGGCGCTCGTCCGGAGCAAGCCCTTCGTGCCGGGGACGAGCGACCGCACGCCCGTCGTCGCCGTCTCGCGGGCCGGCGCCGAGCCGAACCTGCCCCTCGACCGGGTCTGGTCCCCGGAGGATCTGGTCGCCGCCTGGAGTTAGGCCGGTGGACCGAGTTCGGTCAGGGCGGCCTGCCAGGGGTCGGGGTCGGCGTCGTCCGGTGGGGGGAGGACGCGGACGCCGTCCGCGCGCAGGTCCGCGACCGCGCGCCGGAACGGCAGCCGGGAGGCGAGGGCGGCGTTGACGAAGGGCAGCACGACGACGGGGATGCCGAGCCCCGGCGCCTCGGCCAGCACCCCCAGCGCGTACGTGTCCGCCACCCCCAGCGCGAGCTTGTTGACCGTGTTGTACGTCGCCGGCGCCACGACCATGGCGTCCGCCCGCGGCGGCTTGGGCTCGGACGGCTTGCGGTAGCGGCTGCGTACCGGCCGCCCGGTCCGCGCCTCCAGCGCCGGGACGTCGATGAAGTCGAGCGCCGCCGGCGTGGCGACGACCTGCACGGTCCAGCCGAGCTCCTGCGCGCCGGCGACGAGCCGGGCGACGTCGCCGGCCGCCTGGGCGGCGCAGACGACGACGTACAGCACCTTGCCCGGCGACCCGATCACCTCGCCAGCATCGCACGCCCCCGAGCGGTCACGCGGACTGGGTCCCGGCGGCCGAGAGCGGGGCCGCGATGTCCTCCAGGCCCTTGCGTTCGGCCTTGACCCCGAGGAACAGCTCCACCAGACCCCCGGCGATCATCACGAGCGCGCCGATGACGAACGCGAGCGCCGTGTCGCCCGGCACGCCGCTCTCCACGAGCGAGGAGAAGACCAGCGGGCCCGCGATGCCGCCCGCCGCGGTGCCGATCGCGAAGAAGAACGCGATGGCCATGGCCCTGGTCTCCATCGGGAAGATCTCGCTCACGGTCAGATAGGCCGAGCTGGCCCCGGCCGAGGCCACGAACAGCACCGCGCACCAGCACGCGGTCAGCGTCACCGCGCTCAGCGCGCCCTGGTTGAACAGCCAGGCGGTGCCGAGCAGCAGCACTCCCGAGCCGATGTAGGTGGCCGAGATCATCGGCACCCGCCCGACGGTGTCGAAGAGGTGGCCGAGCAGCAGCGGGCCGAGGAAGTTGCCCACCGCGATGACCGCGAAGTAGTAGCCGGTGTGCGTCTCGATGCCGTAGAAGGTGGACAGGATCTGCGCGTACCCGAAGGTGATCGCGTTGTAGAGGAACGCCTGGCCGATGAAGAGCGACAGGCCGAGCACGGTGCGCTTGGGGTAGAGCGCGACCATCGTGTGCGCGATCCGGACGAAGCCGATCGACTTGCGCTGGTGGATGGTCATCGACCGGGAGGGCTCCGGCAGGTCGCCGCCGATCTGCCGCTCGACGTCGTCGACGATCTCCTCCGCCTCCTGGCCGCGCCCGTGGATGAACAGCCAGCGCGGGCTCTCGGGGACGTGCCGGCGCACCAGCAGGATGGCGAGGCCGAGCACCACGCCGAGGCCGAACGCCACCCGCCAGCCGATGTTGACCGGCAGGTCGTTGAGCAGCGGCACGGTCAGCAGCGCGCCGCCCGCCGCGCCGAGCCAGTAGCTGCCGTTGATGATGATGTCGATGCGGCCCCGGTGCCTGCTCGGGATCAGCTCGTCGATGGCCGAGTTGATGGCCGCGTACTCGCCGCCGATGCCGAAACCCGTCATGAACCGGAACAGGAAGAACCACCAGGCGTTGAACGAGAACGCCGTCATCAGCGTCGCCGCCAGGTAGACCAGCAGCGTGATGAGGAACAGCTTCTTGCGGCCGAACTTGTCGGTCAGCCAGCCGAAGAACAGCGCACCCGAGCAGGCCCCCGCGACGTAGAGCGCGGCGGCCGTGCCCGCGACCTGGGCCTGCGTGATGTCGATGCCGCTGCCCGGCTTCGCGAGCTGGGCCGACAGGTTTCCGACGATGGTGACTTCGAGCCCGTCGAGGATCCAGACGGTGCCGAGCCCTATGACGATCATCCAGTGCCAGCGGGACCAGGGGAGGCGGTCCAGTCTGGCGGGCACCTTGGTGGTGACGGTGCCGACCTCCACGTCGCTCATAAGGGCATCTCGTTACCCGCGAAACAACGTTCTAGACGGGCTTCCTGGCCTCCACGATGCCGGTGCCGAACCACGGTCCGCCGTACCAGAACCGCCACCCGGCGTCGCGCCGGCGGACGTCCACGACGCCGAGGTCGCGCAGGGCCTCCTCGTACGCGGGCGTGTGCTGGAAGTCGGCGAGCAGCAGCAGCCCGCCGGGCCGCAGCACCCGGTACGCCTCCCGCACCGCCCGCGCCCGCCCCTCGGCGTCCGGGATGTTGTGCACCGCCTGGCTGGAGACGACCACGTCGAACGCCCCGTCGCCGAAGGGCAGGTCGCGCAGGTCGCCGGTGACCAGTTCGACGCGGTCGGAGACGCCTTCGGCCTCGGCGTTGGCGCGGGTGCGCGCCTCGGCGTTGCCCGACTGGTCCGCCGAGCGCCACAGGTCGACGCCGGTGGCCCGGCCCGCGGGCAGCCGCTCGGCGGCCATGAGCAGCACCGCGCCGCGACCGCAGCCGAGGTCGAGCAGGCGCTCGTCGCCCTTCAGCCGGCGCAGCTCCTCGGCCCAGACCGCGAACTTGCCGCGCCGGGTGGTGTAGAGGTAGCTGGCCGCGCTGGCCAGCGTGTAGAGCCCGCCGAGGAGGAAGGCGAGCCCCGCGAGGAGGATGTCGAGGGCGTACGAGACCGCCGCGAGAGCCACCAGCACGATCGCTCCGAGGAGCAACCCGGTCAGGGCCCACGGCGCGTCGATGCCATAACTGCCGTGTCGCTTGCTCACACTCACGTTATATCGCAAGATGCGGAATTGGCGATGACTTGACGGGACCCTTCCCTTTCGCACCGGCAATCACGCACATCCCCTTCCTAGGGTGGCCGGGATGGATAAACAGCGGGGATTCGGCCTCGGCGCCAGCATCGCGTTGACGCTGGCCTCGGCCATGTTGTGGGGAGTCGCGCACCTGGCCGCCGAGCGGCGCAGAGCCGGGTTCGCGCTCATGGCGGCGCACGTTCTCACACTGGCCGCGATCCTCGTCCTGTTCACCGGCTTCAGCACCCGCCTGCTCTCGCTGGCCGTCCAGCCCCGCTGGCTGACCTGGCTCACCGTCGGGCTGGTGGTGCTCGCGCTGGCCTGGACGCTCGTGATCGTCTGGTCGTTCGTCCTGGTCCGTCCGCCGCGCGGGGACCTCGTCGGCCGGTTGCTCACCACGTCGCTGACCATCGCGCTCTGCGCGCTCGTGCTCGGGCCGGCCGTCTACGCCACCCGCCTCGCCCACGTCTCGCGCGACGTCATGGACAGCCTGTTCCCGGCCGCGGGCAGCTCCCCGGTCATGTCGCAGGACCCGTGGAACGGCGCCCAGCGGGTCAACTTCCTGCTGCTCGGCGCGGACGCCGCCCCTGGGCGGCCCGGGGTGCGTACCGACAGCGTGACCGTGGCCAGCGTGGACACCCGGACCGGCGCGGCCACGCTGCTCGGCCTGCCGCGCAACCTCCAGCGGGTGCCGCTGCCCAAGGGCCCGGCGCGCGACCGCTTCCCCTACGGTTTCAGCGGCACCGACCCCGAGACGCCCGGCCTGCTCAACGAGATCTTCCAGTACGCCGAGGACCACCCCGAGATGGTGCCCGGCGTCGGGCGCGGCCGGCGCGGCCCGGCCCTGATGAAGGAGACCGTCGGCGGCATCCTCGGCCTCCAGGTGCCCTACTACGCGATGGTGGACATGGCGGGCTTCGCCGAGATCATCGACGCCATGGGCGGCGTCGAGGTCACGGTCAAGGAGCCCATCGTGTACGGCCGCTACCGCGAGGGCCTGCTGCCCGCCGGCACCCGCAGGCTGACCGGCCAGCAGGCCCTGTGGTTCGGCCGCTCGCGCACCGACAGCGACGACTACGTCCGCATGGGCCGCCAGAAGTGCCTGCTCAACGCGGTGGCCAAGCAGGCCGACCCGCTGACCGTGCTCAACAGCTTCGAGCGCCTGGCGGCGGCCACCAAGCGGGCGATCTCCACCGACCTGCCGCAGGACCTGCTGCCGGCCGTCATCGAGCTGTCCCAGAAGGTCAAGGACCACAAGATCCACAGCCTCAGCTTCGTCCCGCCGCTCATCAGCACGGTCTATCCGGACTGGTCGCTGATCCGCCACAAGGTGTCCGAGGCCCTGGACGAGCCGCGTTGGCCCAGGTCGGACCAGGCGTCCACGCCCCGGCGCAGCCCCGAGGACGCGATCAACCTCGACGCCGTCTGCCAGTAGTCCCATATTCCTACTTGACGTATAGGGAACTATGCCTTTTGATACTCGCATAGCCGACTTATTAAGTAGGAATAGAGGGCTGGGCATGAACGCTCGCAGGGTGCTGGCCGCACTGGCGCTGATCGCACTCGCCGGGACGACGGCCGCGTGCGGGAGCGACACCGCGGGCGCCGGCGACAGCGGCGGCAGCGGGGCCGCCGCCACCGAGGTGCGCCTCGGCTTCTTCCCGAACATCACCCACGCCACCGCGCTGGTGGGCGTCGAGAAGGGCCTCTACGCCAAGGACCTGGGCGTCCCGGTCAAGACCAGCACGTTCAACGCCGGCCCCGCCGCGATCGAGGCGCTGTTCTCCGGCGCGATCGACGCCACCTACATCGGCCCGAACCCGGCGATCAACGCCTGGCAGAAGTCCAAGGGCCAGGCCATCAAGATCATCGCCGGCGCCGCGTCCGGCGGCGTCTTCCTCGTCGTCAAGCCGGGCATCGACAGCGTCGAGGACCTCAAGGGCAAGAAGATCGCCACCCCGCAGCTCGGCAACACCCAGGACGTGGCGCTGCGCTACTGGCTCACCAGCAAGGGGATCAAGACCGACACCAAGGGCGGCGGCGAGGTCCACATCGTGCCGCAGGAGAACTCCCAGACCCTCCAGACCTTCGCCACCGGCGACATCGACGGCGCGTGGGTGCCCGAGCCGTTCGCCAGCCGCCTGGTCCTGGAGAGCGGCGGCAAGATCCTGCTGGACGAGCGCGACCTCTGGCCGAACAAGGAGTTCGTGATCACCCACCTGATCGTCAGGCAGGAGTGGGCCAAGCAGCACCCCGACCTGGTCAAGAAGCTGCTCCAGGCGCACGTCGAGGCCAACAAGCTCATCGCCGACGACCCCGACGGCGCGGCCCAGACCGCCAACGCCGCCATCGAGAAGCTCACCCAGAAGCCGCTCAAGCCCGAGGTGCTGAAGAGCGCCTTCAAGAACATCACCTTCACCAACGACCCGATCGCCTCCTCGCTCACGCTCAGCGCCAAGCACGCCGAGGAGGTCGGGCTGCTCGAACCGGTGGACCTCAATGGCATCTACGACCTGAGCCCGCTCAACGAGATCCTGGCGGCGGCCGGCCAGTCGGCCGTCGCGGACAAGTGAGGTGAGATGAGCACCGCCCAGCTCGGCGCCGGCCCCGGCACGGACGCGGCCGTCCGCCTGGAGTCCGTCTCCAAGACCTACGGCCACGGCAGGAACGCCCTGCTCGCGCTCGACCAGGTGTCCCTCGACGTGCGTCCCGGCGAGTTCGTCTGCATCCTCGGCGCCTCCGGCTGCGGCAAGAGCACGCTGCTGTCGCTGGTCGCCGGGCTCGACCGGCCGAGCGCCGGGCAGATCTCCACGAACGGCCACAAGGTCGCGATGATGTTCCAGGACCCGGCGCTGTTCCCGTGGCTGACCGTCGCGGCCAACGTCGAGCTGGCCTTCCGCGCCGACGGCGTGGGCAAGGCCGAGCGCAAGGCGAGGGCCGCGGAGTTCCTGGAGCTGGTGCACCTCGGCGGCTTCGGCCGCAAGCGCCCGCACGAGCTGTCGGGCGGCATGCGCCAGCGCGTGGCGCTCGCCCGCGCGCTCGCGCAGTCCTCGTCCTCCTCGGAGGGCTCGGCGGTGCTGCTCATGGACGAGCCGTTCGGCGCGCTCGACGCCATGACCCGCGACCTGCTCCACGACGAGCTGGAGCGGATCTGGCGGGAGCGGTCACTGTCGGTGCTGTTCGTCACCCACAACGTCCGCGAGGCCGTCCGGCTCGGCGACCGGGTCGTGCTGCTGAGCAGCCGGCCCGGCCGGGTGGCGGAGGAGTTCCCCGTCGAGCTGGAGCGGCCCCGCCGCACCGACTCCGCCGAGGTCGCCACGCTCGCCGCGACGATCACCGACCGGCTGAAGGAAGAGGTCGCCCGGCATGGCCGTTGACACGCAGCACGCCCGGCGGATCGCCGGGCTCGACGCCCTGGAGCTGGGCGGCGAGCGGCGGGCCGGGCTCGCCGCCCGGCTGTGGGCGCGCCTGTGGCCGATGCTCACCGCCGTGGCGCTGGTGCTGGTGGCCTGGCAGCTCGTCGTGATGAGCGGGCGCTGGCCCGAGTACGTCTTCGCCGGCCCGGTCGAGACCTTCCAGTCCATGTGGGAGCGCTTCGGCGAGGCCGACTTCTACCGGGCCGTCGCCACCACCATGCGGCGGGCGTTCACCGGGTTCGCGCTGGCGGTGCTGGTCGGCCTGGTGATCGGGGCGGCGGTGTCGCGGGTGAAGGTGCTGCGGGCGGCGTTCGGCGCGCTCATCACCGGGCTGCAGACGATGCCGTCGATCGCCTGGTTCCCGTTCGCGATCCTGCTGTTCGGGCTGACGGAGAGCGCGATCACGTTCGTGGTGATCCTGGGGGCGGCCCCGTCCATCGCCAACGGGCTGATCACCGGCGTGGACTACACGCCGCCGTTGCTGCTGCGGGCCGGGCACGTGCTCGGGTTCCGGCGGCTCAGCCTCTACCGGCACGTCATCCTGCCCGCGTCGCTGCCGTCGTTCCTCGCGGGGCTGAAGCAGGGGTGGGCCTTCGCCTGGCGCTCGCTGATGGCGGGCGAGCTGATGGTGATCATCGCTTACCAGTCCTCACTGGGCGAGCAGCTCGCCTACGCCCGCGAGGTGTCCGACTCGCCCGGCCTGATCGGCACGATGATCGTCATCCTGTCCATCGGCATCGTCATCGACCTGCTCTTCGAGGCGGCCGACGGGGCACTGCGCCGCCGCTGGGGCCTCGACCAAAGGTGATGCGGCTCTCCGCGAGAACCGACTACGCGCTGCGGGCGGTCAGCGAGCTGGCCGCCGCGCCTCCCGGCCCGGTGCCGGCCGAGCGCATCGCCGCGGCGCAGCAGATCCCCCGCCGCTTCCTCGACAACATCCTGCTCCAGCTGCGGCGGGCCGGGCTCATCCACAGCATGCGGGGGCCCGAGGGCGGCTACTGGCTGGCCCGGCCGGCGGAGGAGATCACGCTGGCCGACGTCATCGTGGTGATCGAGGGGCGGCCGGAGTTCCAGGGGCACGGGGGCTATCCCGGGGCGGCCGGGCCGCTGGCGGCCGTGTGGGCGGCGCTGCGCGAGCACGAGGACCGGCTGCTCGCCGAGACCACCTTCGCGCAGATCGTGGCCGAGCGCTGACGCTCGTGGCCGGTCGCTGACGCTCGTGGCCGCCGGTCGCTGACGCGCCTCTCCGGCGAATTCCCCGCTCACGGGGTTCAGGTGTGGCATGATGCTGCCGACGGAATGACAACGATTTTCATCCTCACCTGGAGTCCCCGTGAGAGTGGCCTTCGTCGGCAAGGGCGGCAGCGGCAAGACGACGATGTCGGCGCTGTTCGCCAGGCACCTGGCCCAGCAGGGCGCGCCGGTGGTCGCCATCGACGCCGACATCAACCAGCACCTGGCCCTCGTCCTCGGCCTCGACCGCCAGCCCGAGCCGCTCGGCGAGCACCTGACCGAGATCAAGGAGCGCCTGCGCGGCGACAACCCGCGCATCCCGTCGGCCGCCGAGATGATCAAGACCACGCCGCCGGGCCGCGGCTCCCGCCTGCTGAGCTTCGACGACCTCGCCGCCGACCCCTACGGGCTCACCACCCCCGACGGCGTCCGGCTGCTCGCGGCCGGCGCGTTCAACGCCGACGACCTCGGCGTGGCCTGCTACCACTCCAAGATCGGCGCGGTGGAGCTGCTGCTCAACCACCTGGTCGACGGCCCCGGCGAGTACGTCGTCGTCGACATGACCGCCGGCGCCGACTCCTTCGCCTCGGGCCTGTTCACCCGCTTCGACCTGACCTTCCTCGTCGCCGAGCCCACCCGTCAGGGCGTGAGCGTCTACCGCCAATACCTGGAGCACGCGGCCGCGTACGACGTGGCCGTCGCGGTCGTCGGCAACAAGGTCCACGGCCCCGAGGACGTCGAGTTCCTGCGCGCGCACGCGGGCGACGACCTGCTCGGCTGGATGGAGCACTCCCCCGCCGTCCGCGCGATGGAGCAGGGCCGCCACTTCGCCCTCGACGACCTGGAGCCGGCCAACGCCGACGCGCTCAGCCTGCTGCGCAAGAGCGTGGACGAGCGCGAGAAGGACTGGGCGCGCTTCGGCCGCCAGACCGTCGAGTTCCACCTGCGCAACGCGCGGGCGTGGGCCGACGAGCGGCTCGGGCGCGACCTCGCCGAGCAGGTCGATCCCGACTTCGTCTATGGCCCGTGACGACCATGAACCTGTGCCCGCCAGGCATCTGGAGAGTCACCGTTTTTCAACCTAGCGTCATTGATGACCCATTCGAGAGGAGAAATCAGCATGTCGCTGACCGTTCCGAACGACCTGCTCGACCAGGCCAGGACCGGTGAGATCGACGACGCGGCCTTCGTCGCGTGCGTACGCGACTCCCTGCCCTACGCGTGGTCGCTGATCAGCGAGCTGGTCAAGCAGCGCGAGCACAGCGGCGCCGAGTTCGCCGACAACCAGGTGCCGCCGCCGTCCGAGGAGGCCCGCGGCCAGCTCCTGCGCTGTCTGGCGAGCGACTCCATGCGCGGCGCGCTGGAGCGTCACTTCGGGGTGCGGCTGGCCTTCCAGAACTGCCACCGGGTCGCCGTCTTCGACCCCGCGGCCACGGGGGCCCTGGCCGAGTTCGTCACCCCGAGGGCACAGATCCTCAACCAGAAACCGGAGCTGGTGGACTGCTGAGGCCGCCGGCCGGCGAGCCGGGTCCGCCCGGCTCGCCACGCAGCAGCGGCAGCACCTCGGCCCCGAACCTCCGCACGTTCTCCAGCGTCCTCCGGTGCTCGCCGATGCCCTCCACCAGCAGGATGACGTGCTCGATCCCGGTGCGGTCCGCGGTGCGCAGGATCGACTCGGCGCAGTGCTCGGGCGAGCCCACCGGGTGGATGCGGGTGAGCAGGTCCACGTACGCGCCGACGTCCCGCGACGGGCGCGGCCGGCCGTCCACCGGCCGGTAGCCCGCGAGGCCGGGGCCGAGCCAGCGGGGCATCGACTCTTTGAGCTCGCGCACCGCCCGCGCGGTGGAGTCGGCGACGTGCCCGACGGCCGCCGCCACGTGCCGGACGGCGACCCCGGGAGCCCGCTTCTCGTACGCGGCGACCGCGGCGGCCTTCTCCTCGTCGCCGACGTGCAGGCCGAGCAGCATCGGCAGGCCGCGCGCGGCGGCCAGCGCCACGGTCGCCGGTGACGTGCAGGCGACCAGCGGTCGGAGAGGGGCGCGCGGCACCGTACGCACCTCCCGGAAGCGGAAGAACTCCCCGTCGGCGGCCACCCGCTCGGCCGACAGCGCGGCGAGCAGCAGGTCGAGCGACTCGGCGAAGCCGCGCTCGTAGCGCTCCAGCCCGGTGCCGAACACCTCCAGGTCCACCCAGGGCCCGCCCCGGCCCACGCCCAGCGTGAAGCGCCCGCCGGACAGGTGGTGCAGCATCGCGGCCTGCTCGGCCAGCGCCACCGGGTGCTGCGTGGACAGCACGCTCACCGCCGTGCCGAGCCCGATGCGCGTGGTGCGGCCGGCGGCGACGGCCATCAGAGTGGTCGCCGACGGGCAGACGCCGTACGACATGAAGTGGTGCTCGGCCACCCAGGCGTCGTCGAAGCCCGCCTCCTCGGCCGCCACGACCAGCTCGACCGCGTCGGCCAGCACCTGCCCGGCCTCCCGGCCGGGGAACTGCGCGGCGACGACGAAGATGCCTGTGCGCACGTCCCCGATGATGACCGATCGGCCGGAGCGGGCCCAGCCCCGATCAGCCGAAGAGCGCGGCCTGGCCCTCGCCGGCCAGCGGGTCGCGATGCCGCTTGAGGTGCCGCCAGCGCGGCAGGTCGTCCAGGTAGGACCAGGACAGCCGGTGGTGCGGGGTGGGGCCGAGGCGGGCCAGCGCCTCCTGGTGCAGCGGCGAGGGGTAGCCGGCGTTGTCGGCGAAGCCGTAGTCGTCGCAGCCGAGCGTCGCCATGTGGGCGTCGCGCCGCACCTTGGCCAGCACCGACGCCGCCGCCACCGACACGCTGGCCGCGTCGCCCTTCACCTCCAGCCGCACCGGCCAGGGAGCGCCGATGTAGTCGTGCTTGCCGTCGAGGATCACCGCGTCGGGGCGGACCGGCAGCGCCTCCAGGGCGCGGCGGGCGGCCCGGCGCAACGCCTCGGTCATGCCGAGCGTGTCGATCTCCTCGTGCGTGGCCTCACCGAAGCCGACCCCGGCCGCCCAGGCGGCCAGCTCGGCGGCGAGCGGCCCGCGCCGGGCCGGGGTGAGCTGCTTGGAGTCGGTCAGCCCCGCCGGGGGCTCGGACAGGTCGGTGACGACCGCGCAGACCGTGACCGGGCCCGCCCACGCGCCCCGGCCCACCTCGTCCACGCCCGCGACCGTGCGGACGCTCGGCTGGGCGAGCAGGAGCTGCTCGATGTCGTACGTCGGCGCCATGGCAGCAGACGCTACCGCTCATTCCCCGAGCGGACTGCCGAGATGGCTGTCGAGGAGGCCGCCCGCGGGCGCGTCACCGGGCTTCGGCCGCTCGGCCGCCCGCACCGGCTCCAGGTCGGCCGCGATGTAGCGGGCGGCCACGTGGATCGCCCGCAACGTCACCGACACCGACGGCCGGTGCACGCTGGAGCCCCGGGCCACCGCGTGCACGTCGCGGCCGACGGGGTTGCCGGGGATCGGCCGTACGGCGAGGCCGCGCACGCCCCCCGCGAGCGCGAGCGCCGGCACGGCGGCGATGCCGATGCCCTTGGCGACCAGCGACAGGATCGTGGTCAGCCCCTCGAACTCCCACGGCGTCGGCCGGATGCCGCCCACGTCCACCAGCAGCCGGTCCACCGCCAGCCGCGACGGCTCGCCGTCGGGCGTCGCCATCCACGGCTCGTCGCGCAGCTCCCGCAGGTCGAGCGGCACGTCAGGGTCGGCCAGGCGGTGCTTGCGCGGCACCACCAGGACCAGCGGGTCGCGCAGCAGCGGGAAGACGCGCAGGCTGTCGCTGTCGTGGACCCGGCCGTACCAGTCGTCCACGAGCGCGATGTCCACCTCGCCGGAACGCACCTCGCGCATGCCGCGCCCGGAGCGGGCCTGGCCGAGCCGCAGGGTCAGGCCGGTGTGCCGGCGCAGCGAGCGGGCCAGCGCGGGCGCGAAGGCCACCGCCGCCGTGGGGAACGCGGTCACCACGACCCGCCCGGACGGGGTGCCGGCGTGCGCCGACAGGTCGGACTCGGCCTCCTCGACCATGGACAGGATGCGCTCGGCGTGGAGGACCAGCCGGCGGCCCGCGTCGGTGAGCTCGGCGCTGCGCGCGGTGCGGTCGATGAGCGCGGTGCCCGCCTCGCGTTCGAGCGCCTGGAGCTGCTGCGAGACGGCGGAAGGGCTGTAGCCGAGCGCGGCGGCGGCGGCCGCGATGCTGCCCCGGCGAGCGAACTCGCAAATCAGGACCAACCGCCGCAATTCGAGCATCAGACTTCCTTACGCCTACCCACGAAAAGCCTCGCTTGTGGTGATGCCTTCATCCAATCACGCTGGGAACGTGACAGCCATGACGGTTACCCTGTCCGCCACTCTGGCGGCCAACGAGGACATCGAACGAAGACGGCGCGCCGGGGAACGCGTGCTCCACCTGGCCTTCGGCGAGGCCGGGCTGCCCGTCCACCCGGCGCTGCGCGACCGGCTGGCCGCCGCCTCCGAGCACAACGGCTACGGGCCGGTCGCCGGCGCGGCCGGGCTGCGGGAGTCGGCGGCGGGCTACTGGGACCGGCGCGGGCTCCCCACCGACCCCGAACTGGTCGTCTGCGGACCGGGCAGCAAGTCCCTGCTGTACGGCCTGCTGCTCGCGATCGGCGGCGACATCGTGCTGCCCATGCCAAGCTGGGTCAGCTACGCCGCGCAGGCCGACCTCGTCGGGTCCCGTCCCGTCCTGGTGCCGGCGCCGCCGGGAGAGGGCGGCGTGCCCGATCCCGATCGCGTGGCCGCCGAGGTGCGCGCCGCCCGCGCCGCGGGCCGGACCGTCAGCTCCGTGCTGGTCACGCTGCCGGACAACCCGACCGGCCGGCTGGCCTCGCCGGGATGCGTCGCCCGCCTCGTGGAGGTGGCGCGGGAGCTCGACCTGACGATCATCTCGGACGAGATCTACCGCGACCTGGTGCACGATCCCGCGCTGCCGTACACCTCGCCGGCCGACCTCGCCCCCGAGCGCACGGTGATCACGACGGGGCTGAGCAAGAGCCTGGCGCTCGGCGGCTGGCGGATCGGGGTGGTCAGGCTCCCCACGGGCGCGCACGCGCTGCGCGGGAAGCTGCTGGCCGTGGCGAGCGAGATCTGGTCGGCGCCGGCCGCTCCCGTCCAGGAGGCCGCGGCCTACGCCTTCGGCGAGCCGGAGGAGCTGGTGGAGCGGGTGGCGCTCAGCCGCCGGCTGCACGGCACGCTCGCGCGGGCGGTGCACGCGTGCTTCACGGCCGTCGGCGCGCGGGTGCCGGAGCCGCAGGGCGGCTTCTACCTCTACCCCGATCTCGGCCACCTCGGGGTGGGCGGCTCGGCCGAGCTCACCAAGGTGCTGCTGGAGGAGCACGGCATCGGCGTGCTTCCGGGACACGCCTTCGGCGACGACCCGGCCGCGGCCCGCGTACGGGTGGCCGTCAGCCTGCTCTACGGCGCCTCGCCCGAGCAACGCATGACCGCTCTGACCAGCGAAGAACCGCTTCTGCTGCCCTGGATCGCGGACAGTCTCGACCATCTTTCCCGCGGCCTCGCGAGCCTCGCGCTCCGCCGTGCGTGAACCGGGCCGGACCGACGGCTCGCCGCCATGTCACGGTTAGGCGAATTTCTGCCCAAGAGCCGGTTGAACGTCCCCCAAAAGGGGCCTCTGACCTGCGAAAACGGCCCACTTGTGGAAACCCGGGAAAGATCTTCCTGGCGGCATGGTCACACACACCCCGTGCACCCTTCATCATGTGCACATGCCCGCTCTTGTCACCTTGTCCGGGCGCCTCGTGCGCCTGGAGCCTCTCAGCCTCGCGGTGGTCGATGACCTCGTCGCCGCGGCGAGTGAAGACCGTGCCACGTACGCCTTCACTCGGGTCCCGGACGGCCGGGACGAGATGGTCTCCTATGTGGAGGCCGCCATGGCTGAGCAGGCGGAGGGCCGCACGCTGCCCTTCGCCATCCGGTGGCTGAACACCGACCGCGTGGTCGGTGCCACCCGTCTCATGCACCTGGAGTATTGGCAGGGCCCCATGCCCTGGCCTCCGGGTACGCGCGGCGCGGTGGGCGACATCCCGTCCGTGGCGGACATCGGTTACACCTGGCTGGGCGCGAGCGCCCAGGGCACGGGTGTCAACCGGGAGAGCAAGTTCCTCATGCTCTCGCACGCCTTCGAGACCTGGGACGTCCACCGCATCACTCTCAAAGCAGACGTACGCAACACCAAATCCCGGGCCGCCATCGAGGCCCTCGGCGCACACTTCGACGGTGTGCGGCGAGCGGACAGCCGAGGCGCCGACAACACGGTCCGAGATACCGCGTTCTACTCGATCCTGAACTCCGAATGGCCGCTCGTCCGCGAGCGTCTGCTCAGCCGGATGGGACTGTTCGAGGCAGCCTGAGTCTCCGTTCACCTCGGCCCCGCCCACACAAATGGGCGGGGCCTGTATTTTTCGGCCCCGCCGTCGCTCTGCATGAAGGCGTACTGAATCTAGGTGACGATCGTCCCTCGATCTATCATTTGGTCACAAAACGTTCCATTTGCTGGGAGACAGACGGCATGGCTGGTCAGAGCGGTGAAGGCGGCCTGTGGTTCGCCGTGCTCGGTCCTGTCCGCGCGTGGCGGGACGGCCGGGAGCTCGACCTGGGCACCCCACTTCAGCGGTCCATCCTCGGGATGCTGCTGCTGCGCGAGGGCCGCGCGATCTCGCCCAACGAGATGATCGACGCCGTGTGGGGCGAGGACGCGCCGCCGCGGGCCCTCGGCGCGCTGCGCACCTACGTCTCCAGGCTCCGCACCGTGCTCGAACCCGACCGGGTCGCCCGCTCCCGCCCCGAGCTGCTGACCTCCATCGGCCGCGGCTACGCGCTGCGGCTGCCCGACGACGCCCTCGACCTGACCCGATTCGAGCGCCGCATCGCCGAGGCCGAGACCGCGCGCAGGTCCGGCCGGCCGCGCGAGGCCGCCGACCGCCTGCGCGCCGCGCTCGCCCTGTTCGAGGGCGAGCCGCTGGCCGGCACCGTCGGCCCGTACGCCGAGCACCAGCGCGACCGCCTCGCCGAGCGCCGCCTCAGCGTCGTCGAGACCCTCATGGACGTCGACCTGGAGCTCGGCGACCACGCCGCGGTCGTCTCCGAGCTGATCGCGCTCACCGCCGACCACCCGCTGCGCGAACGGCTGCGCGCCCAGCTCATGCTGGCCCTCTACCGGTGCGGCCGGCAGGGCGACGCGCTCAACGTCTTCACCGAGACCCGCGAGGCGCTGATCGACGAGCTGGGCATCGAGCCCGGTCCCGAGCTGACCGCGCTCCACCAGCGCATCCTCACCGCCGACCCCACGCTCGCCCCGCCTCCGGCCCCCGCCGAGGAGCCCGCGGCCGGGGCCGGGAGTGCCGCCGAGTGGCCGGTCGAGGAGCCTCAGCAGCCCGCCGAGGAGGAGCCGTACGCGGCCCCCGAGCTGCCGAGGCCCGCCCAGCTCCCCGCCGCGGTCACCGACTTCACCGGCCGCAAGGAGCAGGCCGCCCGGCTGCGCTCGCTGCTGTCCACCGCCTCCGCCGAGGGCCTGCCCCTGGTGGCGATCTCCGGCATCGGCGGCGTCGGCAAGACCACGCTCGCCGTGCACGTCGCCCACCAGGTCGAGGAGGTCTTCCCCGACGGCCAGCTCTACGCCGACCTGCGCGGCTACGGCGACGGCGCCACGGCGCCGGAGTCCGCGCTCGGCGGCTTCCTGCGCGCCCTCGGCATCCCGCCCGACGTCATCCCCGACGGCCTCGCCGAGCGCTCGGCGCTCTACCGCTCGCTCCTCGCCGAGCGGCGCGTCCTGGTGCTGCTCGACAACGCCCGCGACGCCGAGCAGGTCAGCCCGCTGCTGCCCGGCTCCCCCGGCTGCGCCGCGATCGTGACCAGCCGGGTCAAGCTGGCCGACCTGCCCGCCGCCCGGCTCGTGGACCTCGACGTGATGGAGCCGGACGAGGCCCTGTCGCTGTTCGCCGCCGTGGCCGGACCCGAGCGCGTGGCGGCCGAGCACGGCGCGGCCATGGACGTCGTCGCCGCCTGCGGGTTCCTGCCGCTCGCGGTGCGCATCGTGGCCGCCCGCCTGGCCGCCCGCCCGTCCTGGACGGTCGCCTCGCTGGCGCCCCGCCTGGCCGACGAGCAGCGCCGGCTCGACGAGATGCGCGTCGGCAACCTGGCCGTGGAGGCCACCTTCGCGCTCGGCTACGGCCAGCTCGCGCCCGAGCAGGCCCGCGCGTTCCGGCTGCTGTCGCTGCCCAGCGGGCCCGACATCTCCTCGGAGGCCGCGGCGGCGGTGCTGGCGCTGCCCGCGTACGAGACCGAGGCGCTGCTGGAGTCGCTGGTGGACGCCAGCCTCCTGGAGGCCCCCGGCCCCGGCCGCTACCGCTACCACGACCTGCTCAGGCTGTTCGCCCGCCGCGAGCTGAACAAGGCCGAGCGGCCCGAGACGCTCGCCCTCGCGCTCGGCCGGCTGCTCGGCTTCTACCTCGCCTCCGCCCAGTCGGCGCACCGGCTGGCCTACGAGGGCAGCGCGATCGCCGACAACCTGGTGGTGGTCGGCACCGGCCGTACGTTCACCACGGTCGACGAGGCCGTGGCGTGGCTGATCGCCGAGGGCGACTCGCTGTTCGCCGCCATCGGCCAGACCGCCGCCTCCGCCCGCTCCGGCGAGCAGCTGCTGCCCGCCGGCGACCTGCTGGTGGCGATGGAGCCGCTGCTGGAGTCCGGCACCCACACCCGCGAGTTCGACCAGGGCACTAGGGCCGTGCTGGCCGCCGCGCTGCGGATCGGCGACCCCGGCAGCGAATTGCGCTCCCGCTACGTGCTCGGCAGGGTGCTGTTCGCCGCCAACCGGCTGCGCGAGGCCGAGGAGCAGTTCAGGCGGGTACGCGAGCTGTCGGCCGAACGCGCCGAGAAGGTCGTCACGGGCGAGGTGCTCAACGCCCTGGCCGTGGTCGTCGGCAGGCAGCGCAGGCACGCCGAGGCGCTGGCGCTGTTCGAGGCGGCCATGACCTGGTATCGCGAGAACGGCGTGCCCGCCGGCGAGGCGCTGGTGCTCAGCTACTCCGCCCGCGACCACCTGGGCCTCGGCCGGCCCGACGACGCCATCGCGGCGGCCGAGAAGGGCCTGGCCATCTTCACCGAGATGGGCAGCGGCGCCGGCACCGCCCGCGCCCGCTACCACCTCGGCATCGTGCTGTCGCGCGTGGGCCGCCTCACCGAGGCCGTCCACCATCACGCCGAGTGCCTGGCCTTCTTCCGCGCCAGCAAACAGCGGGTTTGGGAGCAGCGGGTGTGCTCACGCCTGGCGGAGACGTTCATCGCCGCCGAGCGTTATCCGGAGGCCGTCCGCCACGCCGAGCAGGCCCTCGTCGTCTCCCGCGACATCGGCCACCCCTACGGCGAGGCGCTGTCGCTGACCGTGCTCGGCAAGGCCCTGCGCGGGCTCGGCGACCTCTCCAGGAGCCTCGCCTGCCTCCGGCAGGCGTACGACGTCTTCTCCCGGCTCGGCGCCCCCGAGGCCGGCGATCTCAAGGTCCTGCTGGACGGCGTGCCCCACGGCGCCGTCGTCGAGACCTGAGTACAGCTCGTCGTCCAGACGTGTCATCCACACATGGTTGATCAAGGCTGTCCTCGGCATTCACGATCGGCGCTCGTGATCGGCTGATGAGCAGCCCGGCCGGTCATCCTCACCGCCGCGCTTCGCCAGGGGGCCCGGTCATCCGGATGCTCCACGCGACGGCCAGCCGCCTCACTGCCGAACGACCGGCCGGACCCGACACGGCCCTCGAACCCCCCAGGTCCGTGTCGTAGGTCACAGTCTTCACTCCGGGAGTTGACGTCCGATCAACGCCGGATCAAAGCAGGAAATAGCCCTCCGCGATGAGCGGCCGGATCGCGTCGGCGTCCGGCATCTCGCCCTCCCCGACCAGCTCGGCGATCACGTTGAGCAGCGGGCCGAGTGCGAGGTCGCCGTCGCACACCCCGGCCAGCGCGGCCTCCACCGTGCCGACCTCCCTGCTGCGCCGCAGCCCCTGCGTCTGGCGCAGCACGATGCGGATCGGGTCCTCCGCGCCGGGCAGGCCGACGCGCTCGTCGAGCAGGCCGACGGCGGTGCGCAGCCGGGCCGCGCCGAGATCGCCCGCCCGGTGGGCGGCGGCGATCGAGTCGAGCACGTCGTCGACGTAGTCGCCGACCGGGAGCACCACCTGGTGGTCGAGGTGCTCGACGCGGACGACCGGGTCGAGGGTGCCGGACGCGCGCATGGTGATCCAGCCGAAGCCGATGCCCTCGACCTTGTGCTCGTCGAACCACGACAGCCAGCGGTCGTAGAGCTCGGTGTAGCGGGGGGTGCCCTGCCGGGCGGCGTCGCGCAGCCACAGCTCGACGTACTCGGCCGGGTCCTGGACGTCGCGCTGCACCACCCAGCCGTCGCAGCCGGTCTCGCGCAGCCAGCCGCCCACCCGCTCGTGCCAGTCCTCGCCCTCGACGTGCAGCCAGTTGGCCAGGAAGTGGGCCTGGCCGCCGGGGTTGAGGTGGTCGGGCGTGCGGCGGACGAGCTCGCGGCAGAAGGCGTCGCCGGCCTCGCCCGACTCGCGGTAGGTCAGCTTCCCCTCGCCGACGGGCGCGATGACGAACGGCGGATTGCTCACGACCAGGTCGAACCGCTCGCCCTCGACCGGGTCGTACGCAGAGCCCTCCCGCGTCTCCACGCCTTCGACGCCGGACAGCTCCCAGCTCAGCCGGGCCAGCTCCAGGGCGCGCGGGTTGAGGTCGGTGGCGACCACGCGCTCGGCTCGCCCGGCCAGGTGCAGCACCTGGACGCCGCAGCCGGTGCCGAGGTCGAGCGCGCTGCCCACCGGGCGGCGGGTGACGAGCTGGGCCAAATTGGCCGAAGCCCCGCCGGCCCCCACGACGTGGTCGGGCCGCAGCGGCGGGTCGCCCGGCCGCACCTTGCGGTCGGAGACGAGGTAGCCGCCGGTCTCCCAGGGCTGCAGGTGGACCGTCGCCCGCACCTCGCCGTCGCCGGCCTCCTCGACCAGGCCCGAGTCCAGGACCTCCGGGCCGAGCGCCGCGGCGGGCACGGGCACCCCGAGCCACCACAGCCTGATCAGCGTCGCCAGGGGGTCGCCGCCGGCGGTCGCCCGCAGGGCGGGCACCAGCTCCTCGCGGGCCAGGGCCGAGGCGGCCATGCTGCCGAGCCGTTCGCGTACGCCGTCGATCGTGTAGTCGGTTCGGAGGAGGAGTTGGCGCAGTCGTTCCACCCACCCATCCTTTCACCGTGGACGCTCGCACATGATCTGCCACCGACAGTGCCCATACTGTTACACAAGTACCCAAGTGAACTGCAAGCCACAGGTAAGCGCGACGGGGTATCTCTATGGAGGCAAGGAACGACTCTTAGGAGTGGGTCTCATGCTGATCCCCTGTTTGGCCTGCGAGTCCCGCTTCGGGCCCGACGAGTACTTCAACGCCTGCTCCGACTACAACCGCGGCCTCGACCTGGTGTCCTGGACGTGCCCCCACTGCGGCAACCGCGACGACCTGCGGGTGCTGCCGGGCGAGCTCGGCTTCGGCTATCCGCACCGCGGGCGGTTCGCCGTGCACGACCGGGTGCGGGTGCCCGGGCTGCGCCGGCAGCGGGGCGAGCTGCGGCTGGACATCTCCTTGGAGCGGTCCAGCTGGCGGGTCCACACCCGGCTGCGCCAGCCCGCCTGAAGGAGGTCAGCCCTCCTCGGAAGTCAGCCCGCCTGAGGGAGGTCAGGCCGGGCGGGCGATCGGCACGGCCGGCCGCGTATCGCCGCGCAGCACCCGCTCGATGTCGGCGACCAGCGCCTCGGCCAGTTCCTCCCGCGTCTCCCCGGTGGCCTCGGCGAGCCGGGGCGTCAGCACCACGTTCGGCAGCCCGATCAGCGGATGCGACGGATCCAGCCACTCCCCCTCGAAGTGGTCGAGCCCGGCGCCGCCCACCTGCCCCCGGCGCAGCGCCTCGACCAGGGCCGTCAGGTCGTGGAGCGCGCCGCGCGAGGTGTTGAGATAGATCGCGCCGGGCCGCATCGCGCCGAACTCCGCGTAGCCGAACATGCCGCGCGTCTCGGCGGTCAGCGGCAGGTGCAGCGAGATCACGTCGGACTCGGCGAGCAGTGCGGCGAAGGTGTGGGTGGCCTCGGCGACGCCGGGATCGCAGGCGATCACCCGCATGCCGAGCCCCTCGCACCGCCAGCGCATGGCCTCGCCGACCCGGCCGAGCCCGACGATGCCGAGCGTACGGCCGGTGAGCCGGCGCCCGCGGTGGCGCTGGGCGGGCGGCACCTTGCCGCGGTAGGCGCGGCCCCTGCGCACCTCGCTGTCGGCGGTGACGATGTGCCTGCTGACCGCGAACATCAGCGCCAGCGTCAGCTCGGCCACCGCGTCGGCGTCGCGGTCGCCGGCGTGCAGGACGGGCACCCCGCGCTCGGCGGCGAGGTCGAGATCGACGCTCGTCGGCGGGCCCATGACGGCCACGACGTCGAGATCGAGGTCGAGGACCGAGGCGCCCACCTGGTCCCCGTCGGTGACGAGCACGGTGGCGCCGGTCTCCACGACAAGATCGGCCAGCCGCTCGTCGGTGAAGCCGAGGTCCGGGCGTGCGGGAGCCTCGGTCAGCTCGGCCACCTCGGCCAGGCGGGCGAGCGCGCTCTCCGGCAAGACGGGCAGTACCAGAGCCCGAGGTCGTCTCACAAGCAGCACGATAACACCACGAACCGTGCTCAAATCATCGCTCCCCGTGCAGGCGACTACACGCGCGTCACCCGGCGGGCTGGCGGAGGCTGTGCCAGGCCGCCTCGCCCAGCCCCTTGATCTCCTCCTCGGTCGGCGTGTGCGCCCCCGCGAACCACAGCCGGCACATCTCCTGCGCCGGACCCAGCCACAGGACGTAGCACATGGTGGGGTGCACGGGCTGGAGCAGGCCGTTCTTCATGTGCGGCCGCCACCAGTCGGACACCTTGCGGAAGAACGCCCGCCGGGCCTCGGCGACCTCCGCGCCGCCCGGCTCCTGCTTGCGCGGCGGCCGCTCGCTGATGAGCAGCCGGGCCCGCTCAGGATGCTCGCCGGCCCAGCGCATGTGGAAGGCGACGACGGCCTCGATGCCGGCGCGCGCCTCCTCGTGCTCGGTGAGCTCGGCGAGGAAGGCTTCCTGGTAGGCGTCGAGGATCTCGGCGTAGAGGACGCCGAAGACGTGCTCTTTGCTGGCGAAGTGGTGGTAGAAGCTGCCGACGCTGACGCCGCTCTCCTCGCGGAGGCTGGCCAGCGTCGTGGCCGACACCCCGTCCTGGCTGAAGCGGCGGAGGGCGCCCTCGATGATGCGGGTCCGGCCGTCGCGTCCGTTCTTGACACTCTTCACACTGTCAATGGTGTGGCAACAGAACCTTGTTCCGCAAATAGGACGGCCGGATCGATCATAGCGGTCACCTCGACCGCCCCGGAGCACACCGTCATCCGGGCGTCCGGCCACACCCTGCGGATCAGCCGCAGCGCCCGCCGGTTCTCCCCCATGACGTCCATGGCGACGGTCCGCGCGCCCCGGACGAAGGCCCTGAGCAGGAGCGTACGGACCAGGCAGGGACCGAGCCCGCGGCCCTGCCAGTCGTCGGTGACGACGACCGCGACCTCGACGTCGGCGACGCCGCCCTGGTAGCTCATCGCGTGCCCGACGATCTCGCCGTCCGGCGTGGTGGCCACGAGCACGTCACGCCGCTCGTTCACCGCGACCAGGGCGCGGACGAGGCTCGCCGCCGGCGACGGCTGGCCGGTGAAGAACCGCAGCGTCTGCGTGTGCAGCGACAGCCCGCACAGGAAGCGGCGGACCCGTTCCTCGTCGTCGGGCCCGGCGGGGCGGATCTGAGTTCCTAACATGGACTCAGCCTGCCCGGTCAGACCTGAGTCTGTCAATCGAACTCAGATATAATGAAAAAATGAACGTTCCCTTCCGGGTGGACAACTGCTCGATCGAGCGCACCCTGGACATCGTCGGGGAGAAATGGACCTTCCTGGTGCTGCGTGAGGCGTTCAGCGGCGTGCGGCGCTTCGCCGACATGCAGGCCGTCACCGGCGCCCCCCGCCAGGTCCTCAGCGCCCGCCTGGCCCGCCTGGTGGAGGAGGGGCTGCTGCGCAAGGAGCCCTACCGCGAGCCCGGCCAGCGGCAGCGCGACGAATACCGCCTCACCGACAAGGGCCGCGACCTCTATCCGCTGCTGGTCGCGCTCATGCACTGGGGAGACCGCTACCTGGCGGACGACGACGGCCCGCCCGTGCTGCTCACCCACCGCGACTGCGGCGCGCCCATCGAGCTGCACTTCCGCTGCGCGGACGGCCACGAGGTGTCCGGGCCGCGCGAGGTCACCCCGCTGCTGGGCACGGGCGCCCGGATCAGGAGCGCCTGATCAGGGCGAGGCGCGTACGAGGGCACCGGCAGGTCTGCCTACCCTGGAGAGCGTGTACCGGATCCTGCTGACGCCCCGATGGCTCGGGCTCACCCTGGTGGTGCTGCTCGCCATCCCCGCCTTCGTCTTCCTCGGGCGGTGGCAGTACGGGCGCTTCGAGGAGCGGTCGGCCAACAGCGAGCGGGTCACCGCCAACATCGAGGCGCCCCCGGTGCCGATGGAGCGGCTGGCCGCGCCCGGCGGGCGGGTCGAGGCCGCCGACCGGTTCCGCCGGGTGACCGTGGCCGGCTCCTACGACCCCGCGCACGCCCTAGTCGTACGCCGCCGGCCCCAGGACGGCCGCCCCGGCTTCTACGTCCTGACCCCGCTCGTCACCGCCGACGGCACGGGCGTGCTGGTCAACCGGGGCTGGGTCCCGGCCGGCGCGACCGCCGACACCCCGCCGACCGTGCCGCCGCCGCCCACCGGGCAGGTAACTGTCACCGGACGGCTACGCCAGAGCGAGACCGAGAAGTCGTCCGGCATCCGCGCGGTCTCCGGCCTGCCGGCCGGGCAGGTGCTGCTGATCGACGCGGGATCGATCGGGCGGCAGGTCCCGTACCGGCTGGTGGACGGGTACGTCGAGCTCATCTCCCAGGAGCCGGCGGTAAAGCCGGCGCCCGAGCCGGTCCCCGCGCCCGACGTGGGCGCGGGCGGCGGGCTCAACCTGGCCTACGCCTTCCAGTGGTGGTTGTTCATCGGCGTGGCGATCGGCGGCTGGGTGCTGCTGCTGCGCCGCGAACTGGCCGAACAGCGTGACGGGCAGCAGTCGGGCATACCCGCAGCGCCCGAGGAGGCGCGGACCCCCTCGACGTAAGGTGATGGGGTGATCCGGCACATCGAGTTCGCCAACCTGTGCAACTTCCGCGACATGGGTGGATACCCCACCGCCGACGGCCGCGCCATCCGGTGGCAGCGGCTCTACCGTGCCGACTCGCTCGGCTGGCTCGACCGGGACGACCTGGCCGCCTTCCGCGCGTTGCGCGTGCGTACGGTCATCGACCTGCGCCACCCGTTCGAGATCGAGAGGATGGGGCGGGTCCCGGAGAGCGAGGGGCAGCGCTACCACAACCTGCCCATCGAGGGCCGCCGCTGGGACGTCAACGCCTACGACGAGGCCCTCGGCGTGGCCCGTTACCTCGCCGACCGCTATCTGGAGGTCACCGAGGACGGCGTGGACAACCTGCGCGCCGCGCTGGAGATGATCGCCGACGCCGGCAACGCGCCCGTGGTGATCCACTGTGCGGCCGGCAAGGACCGCACCGGCGTGCTGGCCGCGCTGGTGCTCTCGCTCGCGGGGGTGAGCGAGGACGACATCGTGGCCGACTACGCGCTCACCGGCCTCGCCACCGAGCGCTTCATCGCCGACTGGCGGCGGCGGCACCCCGACGCGGCCCTCTGGCCGGGCTTCGGGCTGGCCCCTGCCGAGGCGATGCGCTTCTTCCTGACCGATCTGACGGCCAGGCACGGCTCGCCCGAACGGTACGTCTCGCAGGTCGTGGGCCTCTCCCCCGCCGCGACCGAGGAGCTGCGCCGGCACCTGCTGACTGAACCCCGCCCGCAGGGGTAGAGGGCGCGGCAGGGTCCGCGCGAGCAGCATCCCTCGCCGGAACAAGCGGACCCGAACGCCCGGGATCGTCCGGCGATCCCCCTCCCCGGCGATCCCGGGCCTCGGCTTCGGATACCCAACGGATACGTCGCAGCTTGTTCGACGTTATCCCGTCGTCGTACGGTTACCTGCGTGACTACGCCGCTGCTCCCCGACCCCGAACCCCGGCGGCGCGACTACGTGATCATCTCAGCCGACGATCACCTGATCGAGCCGCCCGACCTCTTCGAAGACCGACTGCCGGAGAAATACGCCGACGTCGCGCCCAAGGTCGTGGAGACGGAGGCGGGTCACCAGGTCTGGCGCTACGGCGGCGCCACCTACCCGTGCGCCGGCATCGACGTCGGCGCGGGGCTGCCCCGCGAGCAGTGGACGCTCGACCCGGTCCGCTTCGAGAACATGCGCCCCGGTTGCCACGACATCGAGGCCCGTGTCCAGGACATGGACGTGGCCGGCATCTGGGCCGCGCTGTGCTTCCCCGGCATGCTCGCCCAGCAGGCCGGCATGCCGTTCGCCAGGACCCGCGACCAGGAGCTCGGCCTCGCGCTGGTCCGCGCGTGGAACGACTGGCACATCGACGTGTGGGCGGGCACCTATCCCGAGCGGGTCATCGGCCTGCAGCTCCCGTGGCTGCCCGATCCCGACGTGGCCGCCAAGGAGATCCGGGCCAACGCCGCGCGCGGCTTCAAGGCCGTGGTCTTCCCCGAGTTCCCCAACCGGCTGCGGCTGCCGTCCATCCACACCGGCCACTGGGACCCGTTCTTCGCCGCCTGCGAGGAGACCGGCACCGTCGTGTGCCTGCACACCAGCGACTCCTCGTGGTCGCCC
This sequence comes from Nonomuraea sp. B208, assembly GCF_057536035.1. Classification (NCBI taxonomy): domain Bacteria; kingdom Bacillati; phylum Actinomycetota; class Actinomycetes; order Streptosporangiales; family Streptosporangiaceae; genus Nonomuraea; species Nonomuraea sp. B208. The sequence continues at coordinate 75,877 of NZ_BAAJOU010000034.1, read as the reverse complement.
GTGCCCTCCCCCGACACGCCCATCGAGGCCATCACCACGCTGATGCCCACCACCGCCATGTTCGCCTGCGCCGACTGGCTGTGGTCAGGGCTGCCGCTGCGTTTCCCCGCACTGCGCATCCTCATCGTCGAGGGCGGCGTGGGCTGGCTGCCGCTGCTGGCCGAGCGCGCCGACTACGCGCTCGACCACCCGGTGGCGGGCGAGGCGTCGTGGGACGGCGGGCTCAAGCCGAGCGAGGTGCTGCGCCGCAACTTCTTCTTCGGCACCCGCGACGACCACGCGCTGTCGGGGGTGCGGCTCGCGGTCGGGCTCGACCACGTGCTCCAGGAGAGCGGCTATCCGCACTCCGACTCGACCTGGCCCGACACGCAGAAGGCCGTCTCGCGCAACCTCGGCCCGCTGCCGCCCGCGGACATCGCCCGGGTGGCCTACGGCAACGCGGCCCGCCTGTTCGGGCACCCGCTGCCGTCGCGGGCCTGGCTGCGTATGGAGGAGATCTAGGCCTCCCCTTCCACCTGACCCAGGATGATCCGGCGCTCGTGCTCGACGTAGCGGCCGCTCTCGCCGAGGAGCGCGGTCGCCAGCCACAGGAACACGCCGAAGTCGTCGGCGACGCCGATCAGGGTGAGGAAGTCGGGGATGACGTCGATCGGCGAGATGATGTAGACGACGCCGAGGGCGATGAGGCCGAGCCGGCCCTTGCCCATGCCGCCGTACTCTCCGCGCATCACCGCGCGCACCATGCGCGGGATGGCGCGCACCCTGGTCATCAGAGCGGGCGATCCAGGCTTGGTCACCTCGCGGTACGTACGCCACGCCGCCGCTGCCCGTGCTGCCTTAGCCATCATGTCCAACCCCCTACCCCCGGCTTTTCACGATATAACGCGACGCCGGGGTGAGAGGTTCCTGTCGATCACCGCATGGCGTCGTGCGCGAAGGGCCGGGCCCGCTCGATCTGGGCCGCCACCCGGACCAGCAGGTCCTCCCGCCCGTACGCGGCCACGAGCTGCACGCCGACGGGCAGCCCGGCGGCCGTCCGGTGCAGCGGCAGGGAGATCGCCGGCTGGCCGGTCGCGTTGATCGGCGAGGTGAACGCGACCGCGTGCGCCGTACGGCCGAGCGCGAGGGTGAGGTCGTCGGACGGGATCCAGCCGAGCGGGAACGGCGCGACCCCGAGCGACGGCATCAGCAGCAGGTCGTGCCCGGCGCTCCACCAGGCGGCCATGCGGCGGCGGAAGGCGTCCACCCACTGGGTGGCGCGGAGGTGCTGCGCCGCGCTGCGGCTGCGCGCGGCGGCCACCATGGCGGCGTTGCGCGGCTCCAGCTCCTCCGGCTCGACCGGCTTGCCGCGCAGCTCGCCGAGCCCGTCGACCGTGGCGGCCAGGTTCTCGGCCACGATCGCGCCGAAGTGGGAGGGGAAGTCCGGGTCGGCGAGCGCTTCAGGGCCGCCGGGCGTCACGTCGTGGCCCAGCGACTCCAGCAGGGCGGCCGCCGCGGTGACCGCCTCCGCCGGCTCGGCCGCCTCCGGGACGTCGGCCCTGGGGTGGGCGGTGAGGTAGCCGACGCGCAGCCGTCCGGGGTCGCGTCCGGCCTCGGCGGCCAGCGGGCCGGGCAGCGCGGGCGCGTCGTACGGGTCGCCCGCGTGCAGCCCGGCGACCACGTCGAGCGCGGCGGCGGTGTCGCGTACGGTCCTGGTGACGAATCCCGGGCAGGAGAAGCCGCTCCAGCCCTCGCCGAGCGCCGGGCCGAGGCTGACCCGCCCCCGCGACGGTTTGAGCCCCACGAGGCCGCACAGGGACGCGGGGATGCGGATGGAGCCGCCGCCGTCGCTCGCCGTCGCCAGCGCCACCATGCCGGCCGCCACGGCCGCCGCGGAGCCGCCGCTGGAGCCGCCCGCCGAGTACGCCGGATCGTACGGATTGCGGGTCGGCCCGAACGCCGCCGGCTCGGTGGTGATCGTGCTGCCGAACTCGGGCGTGTTCGTCCGCCCCAGGATGACGAACCCGGCCTCGCGCAGCCGCGTCACGCCGTAGCCGTCCCGGGCGTCCTCGACGCTGTCACGGACCGCAGAGCCCGCCGCGTACGGCTCGCCCGCCTGCCGCCAGCCCAGGTCCTTCAGCAGGATCGGCACCCCGGCGAAGGGCGCCTCGCGCGGCAGGCGGTCCAGTTCGGCCAGCGCCCGCTCGAACCGGGGGAAGACGACCGCGTTGAGCTCGCCGTCGCGGGCCTCGATGGCGGCGATGGCGGCCTCGGCCAGCTCGCGGGGCGACAGGTCGCCGTTCCTGATCGCCGCGGCCTGCCCGACCGCGTCCAGCCTCAGCGCGTCATGCACGGTCCGTCTCCCCTGCCTTGGGCGACAGGTCGCGTACGGCCTGCTCGATGGGGATCTCGCCGCCGGGGATGGGCGCGAGGATGGGGGTGTCGAGGCCGTTGGCCACGTACTCGCGGATCCTGGCCCGGCAGGTGGCGGCGTCGCCGTGCACGATGAGGTCGTCCACCACCTCGTCGGGGATGGCCTTGAGCGCGGCCTGGCGGTCGCCGGCCGCCCACGCCTCGTGCATGGGGCGCAGGAGCTCGCCGCGGCCGAGCCAGTCGTGGAAGGCGGCGTACACGGGGACGGTCAGATAGCTCGCCAGCATCCAGCGGGCCAGCTCGCGGACCTTGTCGGTGTCCTCGCTCACGCACACGAACAGGCGGGCGATCAGCTCGGTGCCCGGCCCGATCTCGGCGCGCACCTTGCGCACGTCGGCGGGCGAGAGCCAGTTGGTGATCGCGCCGTCGGCCTCCTCGGCCGCCAGGCGCAGCATGCGGGGGCGCAGCGCGGCCAGCACGATCTTCGGCGGGGTCTTCGGCGCCCGCTCCAGCTTGAAGCCCTTGATCTCGAACGTCTCGTACGCCTCCGTCACCTTCTCCCCCGCCAGGGCCTTCTTGAGGAAGCGCAGGGTGTCGCGGGTGCGGGCGTAGGGCTTGGTGAACGTGCCGGCGTTCCAGCGCTCGACGATCGCCGGCGAGGAGGCGCCGATGCCGAGCACGAACCGGCCGGGCGCGAGGTCGGCGACCGTGGCCGCGGACATGGCCAGCAGCCCGGGGCCGCGCGTGGAGACGGGGACGATGGCGCTGCCCAGCCGGACCTCGGGCGCCCACTCGGCGGCGAGGGCGAGCGGCGTGAACCCGTCCACGCCGTTGACCTCGGCCGACCACGCGTCCGTGTAGCCGAGCCCGGGCAGCTCGGCGATCAGCTCCCGTGACCTCGCGAGCGAGCGGTCGTAGAAGGGGATGGTCATGCCCCAGTTCTGCGTCATCGGCGCGCCTCCAGAATGATGTTCCGACGAGGCGACCATACCAACCGTTTGGTATGTCCCCCTAGGCCCGCCAGGCCCCCGCTAGGCCCGCAGCTCGTGCACGGCCGCGATGAAGTCCTGCGTGATCCCCCGCAGCCCCGGCAGATGCGACAACCCGACCAGCCGGTCCACCAGCGGCACCGTCACCTCGATCAGCCGGTACGTCCGCGCGCACCCCGGCGAGGTGTCGTGCACCCAGAACAGCACCATCCCCATGGACAGCAGCCACAGCAGCTCGGGCAGCTCCTCGCGCAGCTCGGCGTTCATCCGATCGGCCGACCCCTCGACGACCTCGCGGTAGAGCGCGATGGACGCCTCACGCGCCGGCGACGACTGCTTGCTGAACGGGCTCAGCGGGTTGGTCGGCTCGGCCGCGTGCTTGAAGAACTTCACGGCGAACTCGTGGTACGGCTCGGAAACGCGGACCCACTCGCGCAACACCCCGCTGAGCCTGGCCGCGAACGATCGCTCGGTGGCCAGGAACTCCGCACAGGCCGCCTCGTGCTCGGCCTGGGCGCGGTCGTAATACGCCTGGATCAACGCCTCCTTGCTGTCGAAGTAGTAGTAGGCGTTGCCCACGGACACCCCGGCCTCGGCGGCGATGGCGCGCATCGTGGTCCTGTCGAAGCCGCGCTCCCTGAACAGTCGCAAGGCCGTCTCGACGATGACCTCTCGGGTGCTCTCCGATCCTCGGTTTCGGGCTTCGGACACGTTCGTCACTGTACGTCGTGAAACGCGGTTCAGTCATGGAGCCGCACGGTGATCACCGCCACAAGGCAAAGTTGCGTCCGCGGCGGGAGTTATCTCAGGTGAATGGTGGGATTGTCGTTTGTGGCGGAAGGGCTATTTCCGCGAAAAAGGCATCGACATGTGGATACGTGGAACAGCTCGACTCACCGTGGTCGCGCTCCTCGGCATTGAGATCACCATAATCGCATCGGCTTCGGCCGCCGCCGCCGCGTCCCACCCCGGAGGGACGCGGGCTGCGGACGGCACGACCGACACAGAAACCCGCTACGGGACACCGCAGCCGGAGCAGCCCGCCTTCCTGACGGCGCTCGCGAACGCGCTGGAGTCCCGGACGGACCGCGCGGCCCTCGACCGCCTCGCGCTTCTCCAGCAGCGCCTGGAGGGGCACGACGGCCGTGGCGGGCCACCGCACGGCGACGCCCGCCTCCCGCAGGGCGACGTGTGGGCCCCGCACGGAGACGGGTGGGCGCCGCTCGGCGAGATCCGCGTCCCGCGGAGCGACCTCGGCTTCCCGCAGGCCGCCGGCGAGCCCGCGTGGCTGCCTGGCGAGAACCGCGAGCACTCGGCGAGCACGGAAGCGGAGACCCTGACGGGCCCGCTGGAGCAGGCCGGCCGCTCGCTGGCCGAGGCCCTGCGCGACCCCGTCCGCACCGCCGTCGTACGGATGCCGAAGGCCCGCCGGCCCGTCGTCCACAGCCGCGCCAAGGTGCTCGACAAGCAGGCCCGCGTGGACCTCACGCGCGTGCTGCCCCGCCAGGCGTCGATCCGCATGTCGCACGCCACGGCGGACGGCTGGCTCAGGACCGCCGGGCTGCGTACCAAGTCGACCGGCAACTGCACGAGCAAGCACCACCACCACTGCACCTCGCTGGACAACGTGCGCACCGGCACGGTCGCCCAGATCATCCAGCTCAAGCAGGAGAGCCACTGCCCCATCCTGGTGACCGGCGGCACGGAGGACGGCCACGCGCCCGGCCAGTTCAGCCACGGCAACGGCTACAAGCTCGACATCGGCCACAATTCCTGCATCGACCAGTACATCACGAAGAACTACCAGCGATCAGGAGTGCGCGGCGACGGCGCCCGGCTCTACCGCTCGCCCTCGGGCACGACGTTCGCGAACGAGAGCGACCACTGGGACATCCTGTTCCGGTGACAGACGCACGGGACCCGGACAGTGGACGTGAACGCGAGTGGACGCCGCACCGGTCGTGCGACGTCCACCACTGAAGCGCGACTACAGCTCGCCCGCCACCAGCTCGGCGATCTCCGCCGCGTTGAGCGCGGCGCCCTTGCGCAGGTTGTCACCGCACACGAACAGGTCGAGCGTGTTGGGGAAGTCGATCGCCTGACGGACGCGGCCGACGTAGGTCGGGTCGTTGCCCACGACGTCGAGCGGCGTCGGGTAGACACCGTTGGCCGGGTCGTCCATGAGGACCACGGTCGGCGCCGCCTCCAGCACGCGGTGCGCGTCGGCGACCGTGATCGGGCGCTCGAAGCGCGCGTGCACGGCCAGCGAGTGCGTGGTGATCACCGGCACCCTGACGCAGGTCGCCGAGACCTTGAGGTCGGGGATGCCGAGGATCTTGCGGGACTCGTTGCGGAGCTTCAGCTCCTCGGAGGCCCAGCCGTCGTCCTTGAGCGAGCCGGCCCACGGCACCACGTTGAACGCGATCGGCGCGGGGAACGGCGACTCCTCGGGCAGCTTGTTGGCCAGCGCCTTACGCACGTCGCCGGCCGCCTGGCCGATCGAGCGGTCGCCGGCCAGCGCCTCGACCTCGTCGTACAGGCGGGCCGAGCCGGCCACGCCCGCGCCCGAGACCGCCTGGTAGGAGGCCACGACCAGCTCGGTCAGGGTGTACTCGGCGTGCAGCGCGCCCATCGCCGCCATCATCGACAGCGTCGTGCAGTTGGGCGTGGAGATGATGTTGCGGGGGCGCTGACGGGCGTCGAGCGGGTTGACCTCGGGCACCACCAGCGGCACGTCGGGGTCCATCCGGAACGTGCCGGACTTGTCGATGGCGATCGCGCCGCGCTCGGCCGCGATCGGCACCCACACGGCCGACACCTCGTCGGGCACGTCGAAGATGGCGATGTCGATGCCGTCGAACACCTCGGGCGCGAGCGCCTGCACCACGACGTCCTCGCCGCGCACCTGGAGCACCTTGCCGGCCGAGCGCGGGGAGGCCACGAGGCGGATCTCGCCCCAGATGTCCTCGCGGGTCGACACGATGTCGCGCATGACGGTGCCCACGGCACCGGTGGCGCCGATCAGCGCGAGATTGGGCCTGCTCATCGTCCGGTACCTCCGTACACCGTTGCTTCCACCTGGTCGGCGTCGAGATCGAAGGCGCGGTGCGCGGCCGCCACGGCCGCGTCGACGCCGTCCTGCCCGACGACCACTGAGATGCGGATCTCGGACGTCGAGATCATCTCGATGTTGACCCCCGCGTCCGCGATGGCCGCGAAGAACGTCGCCGTGACGCCGGGGTGCGAGCGCATGCCCGCGCCGATCAGCGACACCTTCCCGATCTGGTCGTCGAAGAGCAGCGACTCGAACCCGATGCGCTCCTGGATCTTCTTCAGCGCGCTCAGCGCCGTCTGGGCGTCGGCGGCGGGCAGCGTGAACGAGATGTCCGTGCGGCCCGTGGCCGCGGCCGAGACGTTCTGAACGATCATGTCGATGTTGATCTCGGCGTCGGCCAGCGTTTTGAAGATGAAGGCAGCCTCGCCGACCTTGTCGGGCACCCCGACAACAGTGATCTTGGCCTCGCTCCGGTCGTGCGCGACGCCGGAGATGATCGGCTGCTCCATCTCGGTTCCTTCGGTGTAAGGGTCGGAGACGACCCACGTCCCTTCCTTGGTGCTGAAAGAGCTCCGGACGTGGATCGGCAGGTCGAAGCGGCGGGCGTACTCGACGCACCGCAGGTGCAGGATCTTCGCGCCGCAGGCGGCCATCTCCATCATCTCGTCGTACGAGATCCTGGGGATCTGGCGGGCCGGGGGCACGATGCGCGGGTCGGCGGTGAAGATGCCGTCCACGTCGGTGTAGATCTCGCACACGTCGGCGTCGAGCGCCGCCGCGAGCGCCACCGCCGTGGTGTCCGAGCCGCCGCGGCCCAGCGTGGTGATGTCCTTGGTGTTCTGCGACACGCCCTGGAACCCGGCCACGATCGCGATGTGGCCCTGGGCGATCGCCTCCTGGATGCGGCCGGGCGTCACGTCGATGATGCGCGCCTTGCCGTGCGTGGAGTCGGTGATCACGCCGGCCTGCGAGCCGGTGAACGAGCGGGCCTCGTGGCCGAGGTTGGCGATCGCCATCGCCAGCAGGGCCATCGAGATGCGCTCGCCCGAGGTCAGCAGCATGTCGAGCTCGCGGCCCGGAGGCAGCGGCGACACCTGCTCGGCCAGGTCGAGCAGCTCGTCCGTCGTGTCACCCATCGCGGAGACGATCACGACCACGTCGTTGCCGGCTTTTTTCGTCGCGACGATCCGCTGCGCGACCCGCTTGATGCAGGACGCGTCGGCGACGGACGAACCACCGTACTTTTGCACAACGAGCGCCACGAGAGTCTCCCGGTTCGGACTTTGAGCTGCCAGTCTACTTGGGTCGTCTCATGTTCTTGCTGCGTCATACCACTATGTGGACCGATATGCCCGGTAACTGCGGGCCTTTCAGACCGCGGTCGCTTCCCCCGCGGCGTCGAGGGTGGACTCCTCCGCCACGTCGAGACGCGAGTGCGCGGCCAGCGCCTGCAGCGCCCGCATCGCGGCGCCCGCGTGGTTGCCCCAGGTGTTGAAGTAGGAGTACTGCCACCACCACAGCGCCTCGTGCGGCCGCCCGGCGCGGAAGTGCCGCAGGCCGTGGATGAGGTCGGCGGCGACCGCGGTCAGGTCGTCGGACAGCCGGTAGGGGGTGACGCCCGTGTCCTTGTACGGGTCGAACACCTCCGCGTAGTCGTCGACCGGCCCGAGCCGCTCGGCCAGCGCCGTGCGCACGCCGTCGATGTCGGGGTCCTCGCTCATCGGCGGCTCGTAGTTGCCGGAGAGGATGACGTCACGGTTGGCGCCGAGCTTGGCCCCCGCGAGGCTCACCTGAGCGACCTCGACCAGCAGCAGCGACCAGATGGCGTCGCCGCCCTCGCCGCCGGCGACTCTCGTCAGCCCGTCCACGTAGTCCTGCGCGTGCCTGGAGATCTCCTCGGCGAGCGTGCTCCACTCGTCAGACATCCAGCAGCCTCCGTCCTTCGAACGCGCGGCCCAAGGTCACCTCGTCGGCGTACTCCAGATCGCCGCCGACGGGCAGCCCGCTGGCCAGTCGTGTCACTTTGATGCCCATCGGCTTGACCAGACGGGCGAGGTAGGTCGCCGTCGCCTCACCCTCGAGATTGGGGTCTGTGGCGAGGATGAGCTCGGTCACCCGGCCGTCGGCCAGGCGGGTCATGAGCTCGCGGATGCGCAGGTCGTCGGGGCCGATGCCGTCGATCGGGCTGATCGCGCCGCCGAGCACGTGGTAGGTGCCGCGGAACTCGCGCGTCTTCTCGATCGCCACGACGTCCTTCGGCTCCTCGACCACGCAGATCACGTGCGTGTCGCGCCGCGCGTCGCGGCAGATGCGGCACTCCTCCTCGGAGGCCACGTTGCCGCACACCCGGCAGAAGCGGGTCTTCTCCTTGACCTCCAGCAGCGCGTGCGCCAGCCGCTTGACGTCGGCTGGATCGGCCGCGAGCAGGTGGAACGCGATCCGCTGCGCGCTCTTGGGACCGACGCCGGGCAGCAGGCCCAGCTCGTCGATCAGGTTTTGGACGACCCCTTCGTACATGCCTAGAACCCTGGCAACTGTCCGAGGCCGCCGCCGCCCAGCCCCTGCGCCAGCGGGCCGAGCTTCTCCTGCTGCAGGTCGGCCGCCGCGCGCACGGCGTCGCGGACGGCCGCGATCACCAGGTCGGCGATCGTGTCGGCCGTGTCCTGCGGGTCCGCGGCGTCGATGACGCTCGGGTCGATCTTCAGCTCCAGCAGCTCGCCCGATCCGTTGACGACGGCCGTCACCAGGCCACCGCCGGATGAGCCCTCGATCTGCGCGTCGTTGAGCTCCTGCTGGGCGCTCACGAGCTGCTGCTGCATGAGCTGGGCCTGCTCCAGCAGCTGCTGCAGGTTGACATCCCCTGGGTTCACCGTCGTGCGCTCCTCGTGGCTCCGCGTTCGTGACTGCCACGAGCCTACGGTGTTTGGGCGGCGACATGCACTGCGGGACGCCCCATGTTTCGTCACCGGCCCGCTCGCGGGCCATGACCGTGGTGCTGACCGTGGTGTTATTGGCCGGATCCCGGCCCCCCTCCAGTGTCCGAGACCCGGCCATCACGCCGGCGGAGCGGCCGCACCACGCCGACGCGTCGGGCCAGAACGCTAGGCGATCCAACGTTGCACACACGTTGCGCTCGTCCGGGCACCCTCCGCCATCGCCGATCGGGTTGCGCAGCCCGGCCGCAGGGCGGATGCTCTAGGTGACTACTTGGAGTGACCGATGAGTTACGCCCCTCCCGACGCTTGCTCCCGCCTTCTCCACGGGCCCCACGACGCCGCGGCCGCCGGCCGGGCCTGGCCCGACCCGCCCCGCGACCTCATCCGGGACTCCTGGCGCCGCTCCCTGGCCGCCGGGGTCGACGTCGAGGCCGGCGGCGCGCCCCTCGTCTGCGATCCCGCCCAGCTCGACGACATCCGCCGCGCCCATCCGCTGCACCCCCTGCTGCCGCTGCTCGCCACCACCCTCTCCGGCCTGATCGGCGGCACCGGTCACATCATGATCGTCAGCGACGGGCAGGGCCGGGTGCTGTGGCGCGACGGCGGCGCCGCGGTCCTGCACCGCGCCGACCGGGTCGGGCTGTCCGACGGGCACGCATGGGTCGAGTCCGCGGTCGGCACCAACGGCATCGGCACCGCACTCGCCGCCGGCCGTCCCGTGCACGTCTACGCGGAGGAGCACCTGATGCGGGTGCTGCGCGTGTGGTCGTGCAGCGGGGCCCCGATCACCGACCCCGACTCCGGCCGGATCATCGGCTGCGTCGACGTCAGCGGCCTCTCCCGCTCGCTCCATCCGGCCACGGTCGCCCTCGTCGGGGCGGCCGCCAAGCTCGCCGAGAGCCAGCTCGCGCTGCGCGTGCACGAGCGCGACGAGCGGCTGCGGCGGCGCTACGAGTCGCTGCGGGTGCGGCCGGGCGTCCTGCTCTCCCCCACCGGCCGGGTCATCTCCGGCGACCCCGGCGGGCGGCTCGGCGAGCGCGTGCCGCTCTGGGACGACACCGCGCCGCCCTCGGAGCGCCTCCCGGGGGGCGGGCGCGGCCTGCTCCGGCTGCCCGCCTCCGGCGGCGAGCGCCCGAGGCCGTCCGGGCAGCGCATGATCCTGCGCGACGGCAGCATGGCCGTGCTGGAGCCGTTCTCCGACGGCTACCTCCTCCGCACCGTCCCGGCCGCCGCGCCGGCCACGCTCACCCTGTCGTTCCTGGGCGAGGGCGTGCCGTCCATCACGTTCGGCGACCACGAGCGCGCCCTGTCGCTCCGCCACGCCGAGATCCTGGCCCTCCTCGCGCTCCACCCCCACGGGCTGACGGCCGAGCAGCTGTCGTTCCACGTGTACGGCGACGCGGGCAACCCGGTGACCATCCGGGCCGAGATCCACCGGCTGCGGGCGCAGTTCGGCAAGGCCGTCTCCGCCAAGCCGTACCGGCTGGCCTGCCCGGTGGAGGCCGACTTCCTCGTCCTGCGCCGCAGCCTGGCCGCCAGGGACGCGGCGGCGCTGGCCCGCGCCTACAAGGGGCCCCTGCTGCCGCGCTCCGAGTCGCCCGAGATCCGCCGCGAACGCGACGAGCTAGAGGCCCAGGTCCGCGCCTGCCTCCTCCGCCACGGCTCGCCCGAGCACCTGTGGGCGTACGCGCAGACGTGCAACGGCCGCGACGACTACGAGATCCTCGAACGCCTCGCCGCCCTCCACCCCACGGACGCCCGCGCCGCCGCCGCCCGCACCCGCCTCCTGCCTTGAGGGGGCACGGCCCCGTCAGATGTGGTCGGCAGAGGGGCCGCGGGGCGTTCGGGCGTGGTCAATTGAGGGGGGCGCGGGCCCGTCAGGTGCGGTCGGTCGCGGGGACGCCGGACCTTCAGACATGGCCGATCGAGGCGGCGCGGGCCCGTCTATGCGGCCGATCGAAGCGGCGCGGGCCCGTCTATGCGCCCGATCGCGGGGGCGCGGGGCCGTCAGGTGCAGCCGACAGAGGGGACGCCGGAACTTCAGACGTGGCCGATCGGGGCGGCGCGGGTCCGTCTATGCGCCCGATCGCGGGGGCGCGGGGCCGTCAGGTGTGGTCGATCTCGCCGATCACGCGGGCGCCCAGCTCGCGTTCCAGGAGCGCCATGCCGGTGACCGCGTCCACGTCGGCGTCCGCGTCGTTGAGCGGGTCGACCTCGTCCGCGTCCGGCCCCTTGGCACGCCCGGGGACGACGTCCGGCCAGGCGGCCGCTCCGCCCCGGCCTCCCGATGATCGGGGGCCTGCCTGGGCGGCCGCCTTGGCCGCCGAACGGGCGGCGGCCAGACCGGCGCTCGGCGTGGCGCCGACCGGCACTGTACGGGTCGGGTCCGGCGACGGCGGCAGGCTAGGTCCGGGGTCGTCCGGGGCGTCGGGCCAGGACTCGTCCGTGGTGGGACGCGCCGGAGCCAAGACCGCGACGGCCGCCGCCGGAGGCTGCCCGGGGTCCTGAGCCCCCTGGTCGTCCTGGGAGCCGGCGTGCGAGGACGTACGGCCCTGGTGCCCCGCCCCGCCCTGCTGGGCGGGAGGGGGGCTCTGGACGTTGGGCGCGGGCGGCGGGTTGTACGCCGGCTGCGCGGGCGGACGCCCGCCACCGCGCCCGGACGACGACGGCGGCGGCCCGTTGCCCACGACCGCCTCCACCCGCCAGGTCCCGCCGAGCACGTCGCTCAGCGCGCTGGCCACGACGGCGTCCTTGCCTCCGCCCGTGAAGTTCTTCATCGCGCCGACCTGGCTGAACCCCAGGGTGACCACGTTGCCTTCGACGCCCGCCACCTGGGCGTTGGTGCTCACGTTGGCCCAGACGACGATGCTGCGCTGCTTGAGCGCCGCCAGCACGGCGGGCCACTGCTGCTGCATGACCGCCGCCCCGGCCCCGGCCTGCCCGCCTCCCGCGGGCGCAGCCTGAGCGGTCGGCGCGGGCGCGGCAGGAGCGGACGCGGCGGCCGGTGCGCCGGGACGAGCCGGCTCCGGCCAGTCGTCCGCCGCGACCGGGGCGGAGACGGAACTCTGGTCACCAGCCGAAGCCCCGCCACCCGCGTACGCCGAGGCCGCCTGATCCGGGGAGGCGTCGACCTGCGGCCCGCCAGGGGCCGGAGCAGCGGAACCACCGCCGGAGGCGGGCCCCGCGGCGGCCAGGCGCGCGGAAGCCGCGCCGGGCCGCGGAATCACGACCCCACCGGCTGGGACGCCGGGCGTGGCGGTGTGTGCGACGCCGGGCGCGGCCGTGGGTGGGACGCTGGGCGCGGCGGTGGCGCGGGCGGCCATGGCCGCGACGGTGCCGCCGCGCTCAAGGCGTTCGAGACGGGCCAGCAGCGCCGCCTCACCCTGCGCGGCCCCCGGCAGCAGCACCCGGGCGCACATCAGCTCCAGCAGCAGCCGAGGCGACGTCGCACCGCGCATCTCGGTCAGCCCCGCGTTGAACACCTCGGCGGCCCGGGTCAGCTCGGCGGGCCCCATGGACGCGGCCTGCTGCACGAGCCGCTCCAGCTCGTCGGCCGGCCGGTCGAGCAGGCCGCTGGTGGCCGCCTCGGGGACGTTCGCCAGGATCACCAGGTCACGGAAGCGTTCGAGCAGGTCGGCGGCGAAGCGGCGCGGGTCGTGGCCGCCCTCGATGACCCGGTTGACCGCCTGGAACACCTTGCCGCCGTCACGCTCGGCGAACGCGTTGACGACCTCGTCGAGCAGGTCGCCGTCGGTGTAGCCGAGCAGCGAGACGGCCTTGGCGTAGGTGATGCCGTCCTCCTCGGCCCCGGCGAGGAGCTGGTCGAGGATGGACAGCGAGTCACGCGCGGACCCGGCCCCGGCCCGTACGACGAGCGGCAGCGCGGCCGGCTCGAACGGGACGCTCTCGGAGGTGAGGATCTCCTCCAGCAGCGCGCGCAGCGTCGCGGGCGGCATGAGCCGGAACGGGTAGTGGTGTGTGCGCGACTTGATCGTGCCGATGACCTTCTCGGGCTCGGTCGTCGCGAAGATGAACTTCAGGTGCGGCGGAGGCTCCTCGACGAGCTTGAGCAGCGCGTTGAACCCCTCGCGGGTCACCATGTGCGCCTCGTCGATGATGTAGATCTTGAAGCGCGCGGAGACGGGGGCGAAGAACGCCCGCTCGCGCAGGTCGCGCGCGTCGTCCACGCCGCCGTGGGAGGCGGCGTCGATCTCGATGACGTCGAGGTGGCCGGGGCCGGTGGGGGCGAGGGCGACGCAGGACTCGCAGACGCCGCACGGGTCGGGGGTCGGGCCCTGCTCGCAGTTGAGCGAACGCGCCAGGATGCGGGCGCTGGAGGTCTTGCCGCAGCCGCGCGGGCCGCTGAACAGGTAGGCGTGGTTGACGCGGCCGGTGCGAAGTGCCTGCCGCAGCGGGTCGGTGACGTGTTCCTGACCCTTGACCTCCGCGAAGGTCCCGGGCCGGTACTTGCGATAAAGCGCAAGGCTCATGCGACCATCCCGCCTGCGAGGGGGCTCTAACGAAAGAGACCCCCCGCACACCCGCCAGAGCCCGCTTATCCTTGCTGCCTTCCGGCCCTGGGGAGGTTCACAGGATGACGCCGCGCGAGGGGTCCTAGGACAGTCTAGCCGGACCCGGCAGTGCTCGCTCCACCTCCGGCCCTCGCGCGAGCCTTCGGCAATCAACGCGCAAAAGGTGGTCTGGACACCGCTGGAAGTCCGGTAAGCTCGTCGGCGGAGGATTCGCCTAGTGGCCGAGGGCGCACGCTTGGAAAGCGTGTATAGGGCAACCTATCGGGGGTTCAAATCCCCCATCCTCCGCGCCTGGTTGAGGCAGTAAACGCGAAGGGGCCGACCCTACCCAGTCGGCCCCTTTCGCTATTCGGGTCTCAGTTGGCCTTTCCAGAGCCCCTGCCTGCCTCCCAGATGAGACCCCCGACTTGCTTGGCCACGGTCTGCCGGATGCCGTCTGTCACGTGCTGATACCGCGCCGCCATGCCCGAGCCGGACCACCCCGTGATCGCCATGACCGTGCGCTCGGGCACGCCGAGGATGAGCAGTACCGTGGCGGCGGTGTGGCCGGCGTCGTGAAGACGTCCGTCCCGTAGGCCAGCGGCCTTGAGCGGGCCTCCGCGTCAGGGTGCGTGACCTCATCACCTGTCGAACTTGGGAAAGACATATGTAACTCTTCTGCCGCTTCTCACCAAGCAGGGTGTGAATCGACGAAGGGAGCATCACCGGTGCTTCGCAAACGGGCAACGATCGCCACAGATCCTGTGGCCTTCGATGCCTTCTACCGGCGGCATGTCGATGCGGTCACCCGTTTCCTCGCCCGTCGTGTCGACGACCCGCACGATGTCGCCGACCTGGTGGCGGAGGTGTTCGTGGCGGTGCTCGACTCAGGCAGCACGTACCGGGCCGAGTTGGGCAGCGAGATCGCGTGGCTCTACGGGATCGCCCGCAAGACGATCTCCGCCGAGCGACGCCGGGCGTTCAAGCAGCACAGGTTGACCGATCGGGTAAGCGGGCGGCGCCCGCTGGACACCGACGACGTCGCCAGGCTCGAGGAGCGCATCGACGCGGAGCGGCACGCCAGGCAGGCCCTCAAGGCCATGGCCGGGCTGCCGGACGGTGAGCGCGCCATGCTGGAACTGGTCGTCCTCGACCGGCTTACGGTCGCGGAGGCAGCGCTCGCCCTCGGCATCCGGCAGGGGGCCGCCAAGGTACGCCTGCACCGCGCTCGCCGGACATTGCGGAGCCTGCCCTTCGTCATGGATGGAGCATCAGGATGAGTTACGAGGAGCACCTGCTGATGGACCTCAAAGCCGAGATCACATTCCGGGCTGAACGGCGCCGCCGCATCGCCCGCAGGCTATACGCCGGGGGCGCGGTGGCCGCACTGGCAGCCGCGGCGGCGTTCGCGATCCCGGGGCTGACGGGGACGGAGTCGCCCGCGTACGCCGTGAGCAGGAACGCCGACGGCACGGTCGGGGTCGAGATCCACGAGTTCAAGGACGCCGACCGGCTGGAGGAGGACCTACGGGAAGCAGGCGTCAGCGTGGACATCACGTACCTCGAAACCGGCAAGCAGTGCGAGAAGAACAGAGGAGTGAGCGTCCTCCCGCCGGACGGGCTCGTCACCATGCAGAAGGGCGGACTAGACATAAATCCTCAGCTCATCGGCAAGGACCAGACGTTGGTGCTGGAGTTCTCCGGCAAAGAGGCCGATGAAAAGAAGCCCCCCGTAACGGGAAAGGTGTTCTGGAAGCTCGCCACGCTCCTGATCCCCGGCGCGGTCGGCCCATGCGTCGTCAGCGACGACCCACAGTGGGACGATGACGGCAGCGACACATCAGGACAGCCGCCCGCGGGGAGCTGAATGGGCGGCCCACCCACTGGGGCCAGCACGTCGCAGCACGATAGGACATGCTCGGCAGAGACGCCGAGGCCGGAACTTGGCTGGCTTCCAACGGCCATGTAGTAGCGAAGATCCCCTGCCATTTACCGCCGTAGGTAGCCGCCTGCTCGCCAAACCCAGGCCGACCTCCTCGCGGCAGCACAGGCCACCGAGGGCCGCACCAACGCCTTGACCCGCAAACCCGCCTTCACCGAGGCCCGCCGCCACGTGCTCGCCCTGCCGCCCCCGCCCGTCGTCCCCGCCCCGGCCCGCCGCCACGCGCCGTCGGCGACGACAGAGCGACGCCCGGGCAGCAGGAGCACCAAGAGGCGGTGACGGCGCACGGCGCACTGCTGGGCCGGGCCGCGCTGGAGTTCAGCCGTACGGTGCCGAGCGCCTTCAAGCGCCGCCTGCCTCCGTTGCCGGTCACGGAGGAACGGAGGCGGGACCCGTGGGTGGAGGAGTTCTTCGACTGGCTGGACCCGGTCGTACGTGCCGGTCAGGGTCTGTACCTCTGGATCTGAGCCGGAGTTCTGCGCGCCTTCGAAGCCGTTTGTCGGCCCTTGCTGCGACCATGCCGCTCACGCGCTCAAGGAAGGATCGACCATGGCCGAGGCACCCTGTTTTCCCGGCTACGAGACATTGGGTGAGATCTACTGCGTGTCCTTCGTCCGCGATCTTCCGCCGGAGGAAGCCCTCCGCCGGTTCGGCGTGGACGAGGAGACCATGGAAGAAGGGGTGACGTTCGGCGAGGTGGACCTTCGCTCGGCGGAGAGCATGAGGGACGACTCGGCCGGTTACATCGGAGCCGCCCGAGTCGGCGACTGGGCCGTGGTCATCGAGCCTGGGGGATGGCGGATGGCCGTCGACGACACGATCTACGCCCGGGTCTCGCGAGGAACCGAGGTCGTGTCGGTCTGCTGCCACGAATACGCCGAGGACACCTTCGCCTACATCGTCGACGGCACGCGGGTCGTCTCGTTCGACCCGATGTTCCCAGAAGAGCGATCGGGCAGTGATCCAGACCGTTTCGTCATGAAGATGCACGAGGTCGGGCTGGATCCCGACCACGACATCGATGGTCCGGGGATCGACCACCCGATGGAGAGTTCGTTCGCCTTGGCCAGCAGCATCACCGGCCTCTCGCTCTCCACGGACCTGCGGAACCTGCGGTTCCTCGGCGCGGAAGCGCTGTGACACCAGGAGCTTCGTCAAGCTTCAGAGCCGGATTCCCGCTCGAACTCGGCCTTGCGCCGATCGAGGTAGGCAGGCCAGTCGGTGCGCGCCGCGACGACGTCGTCGATGGATAGTTTGATCACCCCGCAGAAGGCGACGGAGCAGGCGCGCGGCATGGAGGCGTCGATCAGGGAAATCCCCTCGATCTGATCGCCGTCGTTGAAGGTGCAGAGCACGGGGTGGAAAGAGCAGTCTTCGTAGATGTCGCCGGGGCTGATACGTCCGGGCCGGTCTCCGGTCACAGAGAAAGTGTGGCGGGGCTGCGCTCTTCTTCTCACCCCGCTCTCTCGGCGCGCATTGACATGCAGCCGAACGGCTGCCTAAGGTGAAAAGGCAGCCGATCGGCTGCATATCTGGAGTGGCGTGATGGACGAGGTATTCAAGGCACTGGCCGACGCCAGTCGCCGGCGGCTGCTCGACAGCCTCAACGCCCGTAACGGGCAGACCCTGCGCGAGCTGTGCGCCGGGCTGGACATGGCGCGGCAGTCGGTGAGCAAGCACCTGGCGGTGCTGGAGGCGGCCAACCTGGTGACCACCGTGTGGCGGGGCCGGGAGAAGCTGCACTATCTCAACGCCGCGCCCGTCAGCGAGATCGCCGAACGCTGGATCAGCCGCTACGACCAGCCCCGGGTCGACGCCCTGGCCGATCTGAAGAGAGTTCTGGAGGAGACCCCGATGGACAAGCCCGAGTTCGTCTACACGACCTACATCGGCACCACGCCCGAACGCCTGTGGCAGGCGCTGACCGACCCCGCCTTCACCGAGCGCTACTGGGCGACGACGTTCAAGACCGACTGGGCGCCCGGGTCCGAGATGACCTGGGACAACCACGGGGTGGTGATCAGCGACCCCGAGCAGGTCGTCCTGGAGTCCGAGCCCTACCGCCGGCTGTCGTACACCTGGCACACCTTCACGCCGGAGCTCGGGCAGCGGTTCGGGTGGGACGAGGAGTTCCTCGGGAAGCTGGCCGGTGAGCGGCGCTCGAAGGTCACGTTCGAGATCGAGCCGGTCGGCGAGAAGGTCAAGCTGACCGTCGTCCACGACGGCTTCGAACCGGGCAGCACCGCCGCGCAGATGGTCAGCGTGGGGTGGCCCGAGGTGATCTCCGGTCTCAAGACCCTCCTCGAGACCGGCGCCCCTCTGCCCGGCTGATCAACGAGGATCGGCCTCAGGTCAGGTCCAGGACCGTCATGCCGAGCTTCGCGCGTCCCGCGACGGTCCTCATCGCCTCGGCCGCCTGGTCGAGGCGGTACCGGCCGGTGATGGGCGGCTTGAGCCGGCCGTCCGTGAGCAGGGACTCCAGGGCCCGGCGGTTGGCCTCCGCCTCGTCGGGGTGGTGGCGCTCGAAGTCGCCGATCTCGTAGCCCGTCACGATCGAGCCCTTGAGCAGGACGAGGTTGAGCGGGACGCGCGCGATCTCGCCCGTGGCGAACCCGACGACGACGAACCGGCCGCCGTAGCCGGTGGCGCGCAGTGCCGGCTCGGAGAACGGGCCCCCGACCATGTCCAGCACGACCCCGGCGCCCTTCGGGCACAGCTCCTTGAGCGCGCTCTTGAGATCGCCGCCGCTGTAGTCGACCAGCTCGTCGGCGCCCAGGTCCCGGCAGAACTCCAGCTTCTCGGCGCCGGCCGCGCAGGCGATCACCCGGGCGCCCAGGGACCTGCCGATCCCGATGGCCGCCGACCCGACCGCTCCGGCGGCGCCGAGGAGCACCAGGTCCTCGCCCGGCTGGATCCGCGCGGTGGACACCAGCGCGTCGTACGCCGTGCGGTACGTGCTCCCCGTCAGGCACGCCAGGTCCGGGGACAGCCCGCCGGGCGTGGGCCGCAACTGGGCCTCGGGCACGCAGACGCGTTCGGCGAACGCCCCGACGAACGCCATCCCGTGGACGCGGTCGCCCACCGCGAACCGGGAGCAACCCTGCCCCACGGCCGCCACGACGCCGGCCACGTTGTTGCCGGGAACGTACGGCCTCGGCACCGGAATCTGGTAGACGCCCGTCGCGATGAGCGTGTCGACGAAGTCCACCGACGCCGCCTCCACCCGCACGAGCACCTGGCCGGGCCCCGGCGCCGGGTCGGGCACCTCCTGGACGGCCAGGCTCGTCAGGTCGCCGGTGTCGGTGCACAGGAGAGCGCGCATGGCCGGCTCCCGCCTCTCTGTCGATGCCGATGTCGATGTCGCCTCGTGGATGGCAAGCTAACGCACCGGCGGGCGGCCGTGCCCGGCCCCCTGTGGCTCTCTATGCTGCTTGTTGCACATCATTCGCAATTAGAGGGAGAGTCCCATGCGGTCGCTGTTCCTGCACGCGCCGAACCGGCGCCGGCCCCGCGTGATGCTGGAGCGCATGCTGGCCCTGGTGGACGACGACACCCCGCCCGACGGCCCGGAAGGCCCCGTCGCGGTGCTGGAACGGCGGCTGGCCGACCTGCTCGGCAAGGAGCGCGCGCTGTTCTTCCCGAGCGGCACGATGGCCCAGCAGACCGCGTTGCGCGTGCACGCCGACCGGCGCGGCCGACGTACGTTCGCCGCCCACCCCCAGACGCACCTGGACGTGTGGGAGGAGCAGGGCTACAACGCCGTCCACGGTCTGACGTTGCGCCGGGCCGGCGACCCGTACGAGCTGATGACCGCGAAGGACCTGGCGGCGGCGGTCGGCGAGCCGCCGGCGGCGGTCGTCTGGGAGCTGCCGCAGCGCGACCTCGGCGGGCTGCTGCCCGAGTGGGACGACCTGTGCGAGCAGACCGCGCTCGCCCGCGCCGCCGGCGCCGCCACACACCTGGACGGCGCCCGCCTGTGGGAGGCCCAGAGCTACTACCGGCGGCCGTTCGACGAGATCGCCGCCCTGTTCGACACCGTCTACGTCTCCCTCTACAAGAGCCTGCAAGGCGTACGCGGCGCGGTGCTCGCCTCCGACGCGGCCACCGTGGACGTGGCGGCGGTGTGGCGGCAACGGCTCGGCGGCGGCATCGGCGACGCGTGGCCGCTCGCGCTCGCGGCGCTGGTCCACCTCGACACCCTGGCCGACCGGATGCCCGCGTACCGCGAGCACGCCATCGCCGTCGCGGCCGCCATCAACGCCGACGGCGCCGCCCGCGCCCACCCCGACCCGCCGCAGACCCCGCTGTTCCACGTCCACCTGCCCGCCGACCGGCGCGCCGTCGAACAGGCCGGCCAGGAGATCCTCGCCGAGCACGGCGTCCAGCTCTGGGGCCGGGTACGTCCGGCGTCCGAGCCGGGCCGATGCGCGTTCGAGGTCACCGTCGGCGAGAACGCCATGGAGTTCACCCCGGACGAGGTGGTCGCCCTCATCCACGACCTGCTGGCCCGCGCCTCCAGGCGGCGCCCGTGAAGGCGCTGTCCGCGCTCGCCGTCACCGCGGTGGTCCGCAGGGACGCCGAGGTCCTCCTGGTACGGCAGCGGGACGGGGCCTGGGACCTGCCCGGGGGCATGGTGGAGACCGGGGAGTTCGCGGACGAGGCGGTGGTCCGCGAGCTCCGGGAGGAGACCGGGCTGAGTGCGGAGCCGCCGTTCCGTCTCCTGAGCGTCGTGCAGCTCCGCAACCCCGGCGCGCCGCCCCCCGGCCTGCTGACCGCGCTGTACTTCGAGGTCACGCAGCACCACGGGGAGATCCGCTGCGAGGATCCGGACGGCGACGTGCTGGAGGCGGAGTGGGTCCCCGTCGCTGAGGCGGTCGCCCGCCTGTCCGCGAACGGGGCCGCCCACGTACGCGAACCCGCCCTCGACTGCCTCACCCGCCCCGGAGCCGAGTTGACCTTCCAGAGGTGGCCGGGCAACTCGTGCCTGATCATGGTGAAGTGGTGCCACTGACGCCCGGGGCGGCGTCGAGCGCGGCGGTGATCTTGCGGGCCATCTCGGCCGTCGCGGGGCTGGGCTCGCCCCGCTGAGCACGGGCGGCCGTCTCGACCGCGACGAGGACGGTCCCGCGGAAGTTGTCGGCCTCCGCCGGGTCCTGCCGCATGAGCAGGCCCATGGCCGCCGTCAGCGCGGGCAGCACGTGGTCGGCGAGCGCGGCCACGGACCTGCCCTTCAGCTCGATGTCCCGGGACTTCTCGGCGAGCACGTGCCCGACCAGGCCGGTCGCCGAGTAGAGGGCGATGGAGCCGCTGGTGGCGGCCTTGTGGGGCCGGCCGGCGGCGTCGGCCGCGGCCATCAGCGTGACGGCGCCGTACGCGGCGGTGCGCAGGGTGAGCTTGTCCTGGTCGGTGAGGGTCACGGACATGGTGGTGTTCTCCTTCTGTCGAGCAGGGTGGGGTGTCAGTCTTCGACGGCCTGGTAGAGCGTGGTCCAGAAGTCGTGGATCAGCCGTGCCGAGTTCGGGACGGACATGCCGACCTGGGTGAGCAGGATGCCGGTGACCCCGTTGACCGGGTCGGCGTAGGTGGAGGTGCCGCTTCCGCCGTCCCAGCCGAACTGGCCGACGGGCGCGTAGTCGCCGCGGTACGTGCGCACCGCCATCCCCATGCCCCAGCCGCCGTGCTGCCCCTGCCCGAAGGACACGTGGACGTTCTCGGTGGCCAGGGCGTTGCGGGCGGCGTTCTGCTCGGGCGTGAGCCGGTTGGTGGTCATCAGCTCGACGGCCGGCCTGGACAGGATCCGCTCGCCGTTGTGCACGCCCTTGTTCAGCAGCATCGTGAAGTAGGCGTGGTAGTCGTCGGCGGTGGAGACCAGGCCGCCGCCGCTGCCCTGGAACGCCGGAGGCCGGCTCCACCGTCCCCCTTCGGCCTCGTCCCACACGTGGAACTCCCCCGTGACCGGGTCGGGGGCGTACAGGACCGGCAGCCGCTCGATCTGGTCGGCGGGCACGTGGAAGCCGGTGTCCCGCATCCCCAGCGGCTCGAAGACCCGCTCACGCAGGAACGCCTCGAACGACCCGCCCGTGACCCGCGCGACGAGCACGCTGAGCACGTCGTGGCTGATCTGGTACTGCCAGCGCTCACCCGGCTGGTACGCCAGCGGAAGCTCGCCCAGGCGGCGCATCCACTCGTCCGGCCCCGGCATCGGCACCGGCAGGTCGGGCGTGAGCCCCCTCTCGATGATCGCGCCCATGATCGGCGCGCTCAGCAGCGTCATGTCCATGCCGAGCCCGAACGTGGACGTCAGCAGATCCCGTACGGTGATCGGCCGCCGCGCCGGCACGGTGTCGTCCAGCGGCGCGTCCGGCCGGCTCAGCACCCGCCGGTCGGCCAGCTCGGGCA
Organism: Nonomuraea sp. B208; assembly: GCF_057536035.1. Taxonomy (NCBI): domain Bacteria; kingdom Bacillati; phylum Actinomycetota; class Actinomycetes; order Streptosporangiales; family Streptosporangiaceae; genus Nonomuraea; species Nonomuraea sp. B208. The sequence continues at coordinate 53,693 of NZ_BAAJOU010000034.1, read as the reverse complement.
GCCACTCCTGCACCAGGTCGTCCAGCCGCAGCCGGCACTCGTCCACCAGGATCATCGCCGCCGCCATCGCCACCGGCTTGCTCGTGGACGCCATCCGGAAGATCGTGTCCCTGCGCATGGGCGCGCCGCCGTCGTGGCGCATCGTCCCGATCGCCTCGACGTGCGTCTCGTCGCCCCGGCCGACCAGGGCCACCAGGCCGGGGATCTTCCCGGACTCGACATGCCGCTCCAGCACCCCGCGCAGCCTGCGCAGTCCCGCCGCGGAGAAGCCGCTGTTGCCGTGTTCCATCGTGGTCTCCTCGTCATGTGTCGTTCGCGTGAGACCAACTTTCGGCGAGCGCGCTGACACGGGACCGTCGTGGGGCTGACACGGCCGCTGACGCCGCGCTTCCCAGGCGTTATGCCGTCTTCGTCGCCTCGCCATCGCCGCGACGACCTGGCGACCTACGATCGAGACGTCCGGCCCACCCCCCTCCCGGAGGATGAACGCGTATGGCCGAGTCGTACCGGGTCGAGGCGATCCCGCAGCCGGTGTCCCTCGCGCGGATCTGCATGTGGGTGCAGGCGGGGCTGGGCACGGTCGGGCTGCTCCTGCTGCTCACGCTCGTGGGCGGGATGGAGGCGGACGCGGCGGGGGCGGCGGTGCTGCTGTTCGCCGTGCCGGTCGGCGCGATCCTGCTGATCGGGTTCGCCGCCTCCCGGATGACCTCGCGGCGGCGCTGGGTGCGCGTGGCCGGGCTGGTCGTCGAGTCGCTGCTGGTGCTCAACGGGCTCTGGTCGCTGCTCGGCGAGGTCAGCGTCGGGACGCTGGCCAACATGGCGCTGGCCGCGGCGGTGGTGTGGCTGCTGTTCACCCGCCAGTCGGCGGCCTGGTTCGACCGCTAGCCGCAGGCCTCCTCGCCCGCTTGCATCTAACGTCTCCTTCTGGGAAGTGTCTGTCCGTCGGCACCCCCGGAAGGACTGTTGGCGATGGACTTCAAGGACCAGGTTGACCTCGACGCCTCCCAGGTGGAGGACGCGGGCAGAGGCGGAGGCGGCTTCTCCGCGGGCGGCTTCCCCGGCGGGATGGTCATTGGGGGCGGCGGCATCGTCAGCCTCATCGTGCTGGTGCTGGTCTTCGTGCTCAACAACGTCGGCGGAGGCGGCGGCGAGAGCCAGCCCTCCCAGGGGCGGCCCGCGGCCGACCTGTCCGAGCAGTGCAAGACGGGCAAGGACGCCGACCAGAACGAACGCTGCCGGGTCGTCGGCGTCGTCAACAGCATCCAGGGCTACTGGAAGGGCGAGCTGGGCGGCGACTACAGCCAGGCCAAAACCGTGCTGTTCACCCAGAGCGTCAACACCGGCTGCGGCGCCGCGGACTCGGCCGTGGGCCCCTTCTACTGCCCGAACGACCGGCGCGTCTACCTCGACCTCAGCTTCTTCGACCAGCTCCACAGCCAGTTCGGGGCCAAGGGCGGGCCGTTCGCGCAGGCGTACGTGATCGCCCACGAGTACGGCCACCACGTCCAGAACCTGAGCGGCCAGCTCTCCAACGGCAACAGCTCGGTCCCCGTCGAGCTGCAGGCCGACTGCTACGCCGGCGTCTGGGCGCGCAACGCGGTCGAGACCGGCTTCTACGAGAAGCCGTTCACGGACGCCGACATCGCCGAGGCGATCGACGCCGCGGCCGCCGTGGGTGACGACCGAATTCAGCAGCGTTCGCAGGGCAGGGTCGATCCCGAATCGTTCACGCACGGTTCCTCGCAGCAGCGCGTGGCGGCCTTCCAGCGCGGTTACCAGAACGGCGGACCCGCCGACTGCGCGCAGTCCAAGCTGGGCTGATCCCGCCACTCAGCGCGAGGAATCCGATTTCGCCCTAAAATCAGCAGGGTGATCTTCAAGCAAGTCGGCGACGGACGCCCTTATCCCGACCACGGTCTGACCAACCGCGAATGGGCGCAGATCCCTCCACGGCAGGTCAGGCTCGACTCGTTGATCACCACGAAGGCCATGCTGGACCTGCACTCGCTGCTCGCCGCCGACTCCACTTTCTACGGGGACCTTTTCCCGCACGTGGTGCAGTGGCAGGGCGAGCTCTATCTGGAGGACGGTCTGCACCGCGCCCTGCGCGCGGCCCTGCATCAGCGGTCCATCCTGCACGCGCGGGTTCTCGAACTGCCCGACTGAGCCGCAAAGGCCACGAAAAAGGGAGTCGCGAAACGCGGCTCTCTTTTGTTATGCCAACCATGAGGGTGTCTCGGACGTCGAAGCAGAGCCTTTCAACATCATTTGAGGGAGCGCCGTGTCCTACCCGCCGCCACCGCCGCCCTACGGATATGGGTACGGCTACGACGGGTACGGGCATCCGCCGGAGCCGATGCCGCCCGACCGGGGCAATCTCGCGCTGATCCTGCTGCTCGCCATCGGGCTGCCGCTGCTGCTGCTGAGCGGCGCCGGGTCGGTCTACTTCGTGCTCACCGCCGGCGAGGCGAGCGTGGCCGCCCGGCACGCGACGGAGGCGGGGACCGGCGACGACGCGCCGGACGTCCTGTTCGACCAGGACCCGAGCCAGACGCCGTCACCGTCGCAGCCCGCGCAGGGCGACCAGTCCGCCGCCGCCGCGCTCGGGCAGCCGCTCACCCTCACCGGCACCGACCCGGGGGTGAGCGTCGCCGTCACCGTCGAGCAGCTCGTCTCCCCCGCCACCCCGGCGGACGAGCTGTTCAAGCCGGCGACGGGCAACCGCTACGTGGCCGTCCAGCTCGCGCTGGTGAACCAGGGCCAGTCCGCCTACAGCGACACCCTCGGCACCGGCGCGCTGCTCGTGGACGGCGCGGGCCAGGAATACCGCGCGAACCCGACCGCCCGGGTACGCGAGGCGCAGTCGTTCGACGGCGCCGGCGCGGTCACGATCGGCGTGGGCGAGAGCAGGAGGGGCGCGCTCGTGTTCGAGATCCCGGAGACGGCCACGCCGGCGACGTTCAGGTTCGCTCTGGACGGCGGCCTCGCCACCCAGAAGGGCGAGTGGCGGCTCGGCTGACGGGAGAACGCCGAAGGGCCCCCGGTCGTCCGGAGGCCCTTCGATGAGGAGCGGTGGTGGTGGGATTTGAACCCACGGATGAGTTGCCCCATCACACGCTTTCGAGGCGTGCGCCCTCGGCCACTAGGCGACACCACCGCGAACGAGCTTACCGGATTCTGCGAGTGGCAAAGAACCGCTTTAGTACGCCGGAGCACTCCTCTGCCAGAACTCCCATGACGACCTCGGGACGGTGGTTGAGCCTGCGGTCGCGTACGACGTCCCAGAGCGAGCCCACGGCCCCGCCCTTCTCGTCCACGGCCCCGTACACCACGCGCTCCACCCGGGCCAGCACGGCGGCTCCCGCGCACATCGTGCACGGCTCCAGGGTCACCACGAGCGTGCACCCGGTGAGCCGCCACTCCCCGCGCGCCGCGGCAGCCCGGCGCAGCGCGAGCACCTCGGCGTGCGCGGTGGGATCGGCGGTGGACTCACGGTCGTTGCCGGCCGTGGCCAGCGGCTCGCCGCGCTCGTCGAGGACGACCGCGCCCACGGGGATCTCGTCCCTGGCGGCGGCCGCCGCCGCCTCGGCCAGGGCCAGGCGCATGGCCTCCTCGTACGTCACCCGCCAGGACCTCGGGACGGCGCGGCTCAGCGCAGCCGGTCGAGCTCGTCGGCGAACGACAGCCGCTCGGCGATCACCGACAGGATGTCGGCCGGCAGCAGGCCCTCCTCCATGCTGAGCTCCAGCAGCTCCTCCGAGCTCACGCCGAGGTCGCTCAGCAGCTCGAAGTCGCCCGCGGGGCGCACGCCGAGGCTGTTGCCCTCCTTGTCGGGCGCCACGCCGGCGAACTCGGCGAACAGCTCGCCGAGGCGGTCGGAGACGATGGCGTGCACGTCGGACAGGAAGACGCGGGGCTCGTCGTCGCCGCGGTAGCGCACGAGGGCGAACCACTCGTCCTCGACCTCGACGCACAGGAGGGCGAGCTCGTCGCCGGTCAGCCCCAGGGTCTCCGTCACGGCGTCGCCGAAGTCGTCGACGATCTCAGCTTCGCTCAGATCGACCTCGGCACCGCTCCAGCCGTCGGGGGTTCGCACAAAGGCCGCAGAGAAGGTGTTGGCCATGTCCGCGCTCCAGGGGGATCAGCCGAAGACCGATTCGATGGCACGCTCGAACGGCTCGGAGAAGCCGAGCCGCGCGGCGATGCTGGACAGCACGTCTTCGGGCAACAGGTCGATGTCGCCGGAGAGGATGCCCAGCTCCATCTCGTCCAACCCGAGATCGGCGAAGATCGACAGATCTCCGGCGGGGAGCACGGTCTCCTCGTCCTGGAGGATCTCGTCGAGCTCCTCCTCGTCGGGGACGGGCACGTCCAGGTATTCGAGCACCTGACGGGCCAGCGGGAAGTCCCAGGAGGCGGCGATGTCGGACAGGAAGACGTCCACCCGATCGCCGAGGCCCCGCAGCGCCACGAAGAACTCGTCGCCCACGGCGACCAGCGCGATCGTGCCGCTCTCGCTCGGCTGCTGCTTGAGCACCTGGATCAGGCCGTGCAGGTCGGAGGTGAGTGCGACGGGCAGCAGCTCGGCGTGCCACCGTTCGTCCTCGCGATAGACCACGATGGCGAAGTCGAGCGCATCTTCGTCCGTCATCGCCATCCCCACCCGATTTCTGACACGACAGATATCACCAACACCCAATCGTTCCAGAACCGGGCACCCGGCGTGTGCCTCTCCGACCAAATTGTGATCAAAACCAAAACCGCGAGGTGCCGCGGTGTCTCCCAGGGGATACCGTTGTGCTCCATGGAAACCCTCGTCGTCGACCATCCGCTCGTGGCCCACAAGCTCACCGCGCTGCGTGATGCCGGCACCGACTCGCCGACTTTCCGCAGGCTCGCCGACGAGCTGGTGACCCTGCTGGCCTACGAGGCCACGCGCGACGTGCGGATCACCGACGTCACCGTCCAGACCCCGGTCGCCACCGCGCACGGCGTGCGGCTGGCCAAGCCCTACCCCCTGGTCGTGCCGATCCTGCGGGCCGGGCTCGGCATGCTCGACGGCATGACCCGGCTGCTGCCCACGGCCGAGGTCGGTTTCCTTGGCATGATCCGCAACGAGTCCACCCTCCAGGCGGAGACGTACGCCACGCGCCTGCCCGACGACCTGTCCGGCCGGCAGTGCTACGTGGTCGACCCGATGCTCGCCACCGGCGGCACGCTGGCGGCGGCCGTGCAGTTCCTCTTCGACCGGGGCGCCGTCGACGTCACCGCCATCTGCCTGCTGGCCGCCCCCGAGGGCCTCGCCTACATGGACAAGGTGTTCGCCAACTCCGGCAAGCCCATCCGCCTCGTGACCGCGGCCCTCGACGAGCGGCTCAATGAGAACGGCTACATCGTCCCCGGCCTCGGCGACGCGGGCGACCGCCTCTACGGCGTCGTCTGACCCCGCCCGCCCTTTCTTTGGACCGGTCCCGCGGCTCCCTCGCGCGACCGGCGTTTGTCACGCTCGGTCGTCACACCGTTACATACTGTGGTTAGGTGGGTACGAACAGACGCGAAGGCAACTTCCGCATGCGCGTGGGGGAGCATGATGAGCGACATGCCGGCCGGCGAGGTGTCCTCGTGAACGAGCACACCGAGGCCGATCCGATGCCGTACGCCGAGGTCGAGGCGGTGCTGCGCGACGAGTTCGCGGGCGTCCACTCCTCGACCACGGTCACGCGTTGTGTCGAGGCGGCGCACTACGGCGCGCTGGAGGTCACCGGCTACGCCCATCCCAGCCTCGTCGAGCGCATCGCGCGCAAGCACCTTCACGTGCTGGCTCTGGTGGCCAGCGAGCGCGGTTGAAACCAAGATCAAAACTAACCCGCCAACACACCTTTACCCGGGCACCCGGGTGGGTAATGTATACGGCGGGAGTGGGTAAGTGGCTCGGAGGCGACGACGGTGCAGGTCAAAAAAGTCCTCACATACAGCGGCATCGGATTTGTCGCTTACTACCTGTTGGCCCGACCAGCTGATGCCGCTGACGCGGTGAAGGGGGCGTTCGACACGGTGTTCAACGCAGCCGACTCACTGGCGCAGTTTGTGAACAACCTCTCATGAGACTGGTGACCCACGGGGACTCCGCCCCGGCGTCGGTCAACCGTTACCTCCTCCCACAGGAACAGCAGGTCCTCATGGTGCGGCGCCACCCCGCCATCCTGCTCCGCCCGGTCGCCGAGGTCTTCGGCGGCCTGGTCGTCGCCGCGTTGCTCAGCAAGTTCTTCGGCGGCACCGCGGCGGGTGGCACGGCGCTCGTCGTCGTGTGGTGGCTCTGGCTCCTGCTGCTGATCCGTTTCGTATGGAAGGTCGCGGAGTGGTCGGTCGACTACTTCGTGGTGACCTCCAAGCGAATGTTGCTCACCACGGGGCTCATCACCCGTAAGGTCGCGATGATGCCCCTGGGCAAGGTCACGGACATGAGCTTCCAGCGCTCGCTGCTGGGACGCATGCTCGGTTACGGCGAGTTCATCCTCGAGTCCGCAGGTCAGGACCAGGCTCTGTCAACAGTCGAGTACATTCCGTATCCGGAGACCCTCTACCTCGAGGTCTGCCAGATGCTTTTCCCCAGCAAGGACGACAGCGACGATTAATCTCCGCGCGGCAAATTCTTCACACGGGGATACCAGATTCGGCTACTTCATGCAATCATTGCGTGTTGTTGACCCTTCCCCGCCCTGAGAGATGAGATGCCGAGTCAGGGAACCATCGGTGACCGCGTCCGTGGATTGCGGCTGAACAGGCGGATGTCGCAGGCCCAGTTGGCCGGACCCGACCTGTCTGACAGTTATGTCTCGCTCATCGAGTCGGGCAAGCGCACGCCGACTCCTGTAGTGGCCCGGCTGCTGGCCGAGCGGCTCGGATGCACCACCGAGTTCCTCCTTCACGGGATCGAGCCTCGGCAGCGCATCGACACCGAGCTCGGGCTGCGGCATGCCGAGCTTGAGCTCCAGCACGGCGATCCCGCCGTGGCCGCCGACCGCTTCACCGAGATCGTGAAGGCGGCCGACGAGGAGAACGCCATGTTGACGGCGCAGGCCCGGTTCGGGCGGGCGCGGGCATTGGAGGCGCAGGGCCGGCTGGGCCAGGCGGTCGAGGCGTTCGAGCGGCTGCGCAGGGAGGCTGCGGCCCACCCCGAGCGGCTGGCCGACCTGCCGCTGACCATCGCGCTGAGCCGCTGCTACCAGCGGGCCGGCGACCGGCTGCGCGCCCGTGACCTGGCCGCGCACGCCCTGGAGCAGGCGGAGCGGCTCGACGTGACCAAGGGCGAGATCGCGGTCGATCTGGCGGCGGCGCTGGTCGAGGCGCGCGGCGAGAACGAGAGCGACTCCCCCGAGCTGGCTTACGTCAAGAAGGTCCTCGACATGACCGGTTTTTCCCCGGTTGTGGACCGTTCCGGTGAGATCCGGTCGCTCTGGGAGGCGAGCACGGCCGCCGCGGGCGGCGAGGACTCCGCCCTCGCGGTGCGGCTGGCCGACGACGCGATCATGGCCGGTCGTGAGACGCGGCTGGCGCTGCAGCTCGCCCGCGCCGCCATGCACTGGGCCAGGATGACCACGGCTCCGCTGGAGGAGTCCGAGCGGCTGGTGTCGAGCGCGTCCGCGGTCTTCGCCGCCTTCCCGTCGGCCGCCCCCGCCTACGCCGAGAGCCTGGTCGTGCACGCCCGGGTGCGGCTGCGTTCGGGTGACCCGGCGCGCGCGGCGGAGCTGGCCGGTCAGGCGCTGGGCCTGGCGGGCGAGGAGCCCGGCACGACGGCCGCCGAGGCCCGCCTGGTGCTCGCCGCCGTGGCGCTGGAGCTCGGCGGCAACGCCGAGTCCGAGCTCGCCGCCGCGCACCGGCTGCTGAGCGCGCTCGGCCGGCCGGCGTTCGGCACCGACCGGCAGGCCGCGCGGTGCTGGCGCGAGCTGGGCGACCTGCACGGCCGGGTCGGGTCCGTCGCGCAGCAGACGGCCGCGTATCGTAAGGCGCTCGAAGCCGCCGGAGTCCGTTCGGCCATGACGGAGGTGGCAGCCGGCGCGACCGTATCCCGCTGAATTCCTCCGGGAGCTCCAGATTTGGCGTTCCGAGTCTGGAATAATTAGGGTCTACCAGTCATTGACTCATGGGATGACTGGTTTTCCCGGAGGAGGCGGACTGTGAGTCTGCGTACGGCGCAGCGGGCTTCGCTCGTCGACCAGGTGATCGATCAGCTCAAGGAGCAGATCACCTCAGGGTCGTGGTCGATGAACGGCAAGATCCCAACCGAGACCGTGCTCGCCGAGCAGCTCGGGGTCGGGCGCAACACCGTTCGTGAGGCCGTGCGCGCGCTCACGCACGCCGGGCTGCTGGAGTGCCGTCAGGGCGACGGCACCTACGTGCGGGCCACCAGCGAGCTGTCCGGCGCCATGCTGCGCCGGCTCAGGCAGGCCGAACAGCTGGAGATCCTGGAGGTGCGGCGCGCGCTGGAGGTCGAGTCCGCGCGGCTCGCCGCCACCCGTCGCACCGACGACGACATCGCCCGCATCGAGGCCGCCCTGGCCGAGCGGGAGCGCGCGTGGGACCTCGACGACCCCGAATACTTCGTGGAGGCCGACCTCGCCTTCCACATGGCGGTCGCGCACGCCACCCACAACCTCGTCCTCATCGACCTGTACGAGGACTTCTCCGCGGCGCTGCGGGCCAGCATCACGGCGGCCGGCACGTCGCTGAACAAGAGCTACATCCCGCACGACGCGATCGCCCGCGCCATCGCGGCCGGCGACGCGACGGCGGCCGAGCGGGCCGGTCACGCCTGCATGGAGCACATCCTCATCGCCCTCACCGAGTCCGCCGACTCCTGACGGCCCCGGAGGGGTGTGCGGTGCGCAGGAGCCGGCGTCAACGCGAGCAGCCCGACCTCGGCATCCTGTCCAGCCGGACGCTGTTCGCCCTCCAGCGTGAGCTGTTCGCCAAGCTGGGCGAGCAGGGGCATCCGCGGCTCAGGCCGCGCCATGGGGCGGTGCTCGCCTACCTCGACGTGGAGGGCAGCCGGGCCACCGAGCTGGCCGCCCAGTCGGGGCAGCACAAGCAGGTGATCGGCACCCTGGTGGACGAGCTGGTCGAGCTCGGCTACGTGGAGCGGCGGCCCGACCCGGCCGACCGCCGCGCCAAGCTCATCGTGCCCACCGAGAAGGGGTGCGACTTCCTCGCCAGGTCGGACGCCGTGCTCGCCGAGATGGAGGCGGGGCACGCGCGGGCCGTGGGCGAGCAGGCGTACGCGGAGTTCAAGCGGGTCTTCAAGCTCGTCGCCGAACGTCAGACGGCCCGGCCGGGCCCGTGAGCCCGGCCGGGCTCCGCTAGCTCTGCCGCAGGGACATGACGAGGTAGCGGAAGGCGGGCTGCGCGTCGCCGGGGACGTCCTGGATGAGCGCGGGCCGCGTGGGCGACTCCAGGTTGATGCGGGCCAGCTCGCCCTCGATGCCCGTGAGCCCGTCGAGCAGGAACTGCGACTGGAAGGCGATCTGGATGTCGTCGCCGCGCAGCTCGCACGGCACCACCTCGGTGCCGCGGCCGACGTCGCCGCCGCCCGCCTGGATGAGCACCTGCCCCTGCGTGAACGACAGCCGGATCGCGGTGTTGCGCTCGGCCACGAGCGCCACGCGCTTGATCGCGTTGACGAACGGCCCCACCGCCACGTCGGCCCGGATCGACCAGTCGCTGGTCAGCCGGGAACGGTAGTCGATGAACTGCTCGTCGAGCAGCCGCACGGTCGTGCTGCGCCCGACGCTCTCGAACCCGGCCACCCCGTCGCCCATGGCCACCGCGACCTCGCCGCCGCGCAGCGACTTGGCCACCTCGACCAGCACCCGGGCCGGCACCATCGCCGAGACGGACACGTCGGGCGTGGCCGGGCGCCAGGTGAAGTCGCGGGCGGCGATGCGGTAGCGGTCGGTGGCCGCCATCGCGACCGACTCGCCGTCGATGTCGACCCTGATGCCGGTGAGCATCGGCAGGGTGTCGTCGCGGCTCGCCGCGGGGGCGACCTGACCGACGGCCGAGGCGAACACGCCGCCGCCGACCGCGCCGACGACCGGCGGCATCGTGGGCAGGGTCGGGAAGTCCTCGACCGGCATGGTGACCAGCCCGAACTCGGCGCTGCCGCAGGTGAGCACCGCCTCGGGCCCCTCGGTGACGATCTCGACGTCGTCGGCCGGCAGGCTGCGGCTGATCTCGGCGAGCAGCCGGCCCGGGATGAGCACGGTGCCCCCCTCGGCCACGTCGGCGTCGATCGCGGCCCGCGCGGAGACGTCGTAGTCGAACGCCGACAGCGTCAGCTCCTCGCCGGCCTCCAGCAGCAGCCCGGACAGAACGGGCACCACCGGGCGGCTGGGCAGGACTCGGGCAGCCCACGCCACCGCTTCTGCCAGAACATCGCGGTTAACCCGGATTTTCACCTGTTACACCCCTTCGTCGCCGTGCCTCTACGAAAATAGCCGAGACGACCGACAACCCCGGGCCCGCCGGGGGGCCGGTGATGTCGGAGAGTCAGGTGCGGCTCTGGAGGTAGGCGAGGACCGCCAGCACCCGGCGGTTGTCGTCGTCCGAAGGGGCGAGGCCGAGCTTGGCGAAGATGTTGGCGGTGTGCTTGGCGACGGCGCTCTCGCTCAGGTAGAGCCGCTGGGAGATCGCCGCGTTGGAGCGGCCCTCCGCCATGGCCTCCAGCACCTCCCGCTCGCGCGGCGTGAGCGCGGCCAGCGGCTCGTGCCTGGCGTTGCTGGCCAGCAGCTTGGCGATGACCTCCGGGTCCATCGCGGTCCCGCCCTCGGCGACCCGGCGTACGGCGTCGACGAACTGCTCGGCGTTGAAGACGCGGTCCTTCAGCAGGTAGCCGATGCCGCCCGAGCCGTCGGCCAGCAGCTCGCGCGCGTACAGCTGCTCGACGTGCTGCGACAGCACCAGGATCGGCAGGCCGGGCACCGACTTCCTGGCCGCCAGCGCGGCCTGCAGGCCCTCGTCGGTGAACGTGGGCGGCAGGCGCACGTCCACGATCGAGACGTCCGGCCGCAGCTCCAGCAGCCCCTTGAGCAGCTCGGGGCCGCTGTCCACCGCTCCCACGACGGTGAAGCCGTGCGCCTGGAGCAGGTGCACCAGGCCGTCCCTGAGCAGGTAGAGGTCTTCGGCGATGAGCACGTTCATGGGCACCAGGGTTTGGTCGGGGTGGCTTCCATCATCCAGCGCTCCCGGTTGTGCACGGCCGGGATGCGGATGGCGATGATATGCATGGTGAGCCCGAGCGTGATCATGCCGATGATGGTCGGCCACTGCCAGGGCTCCGGCATGTACAGGGCGAGGAACCACGTCTTCTCCTCGACTCCGAAGATCTTGAAGATGGCCGCCACGAAACCCTGCGGGAAGGTCGGGCACCACGCCGTCGCCCACAACAGCCCCACGAGGATCGTCTTGTTGCGCGGCAGCTTGGGCAGGTCGGTGGCACAGTGCTGGGGCAGCACCTTGGGCAGGTGCATGGTGACCGTGGTGGGGCCGCCCGGCGGGCTGTTCAGCGCGAGCACCCCGTCGAAGGCGGCCAGCCGCCGCTCGATGCCGGCCAGGCCGCTGCCCTTGGCCGGGTCGGCGCCGCCCATGCCGTCGTCGGTGACCGTGATGCGCAGGTCGGCCTCCCTGGAGCTGATGTCCACGGCCGCCGTACGGGCGTCGCCGTGCCGGGCGGCGTTGGACAGCAGCTCGCTGACCGCGAAGTAGGCCGCGGCCTCCACCGGCGCGTCCGGGCGGTGCGGCAGGTCCACGTCCACGGAGACCTGCATGGGGCTGTCCATGGCGAGGGCGCGTACGGCATCGCCGAGCCCCCGCTCGGCCAGCACCGGCGGATGGATGCCGCGGATGACCCGGCGCAGCTCGGTCAGCGTCTCCGAGGACGCCTCGCGGGCCTTGGTGAGCAGCGCCTTGGCCGCCGCCGGGTCCTGGTCCACGAGCTGCTCGACCGCGCCGAGCGTCATGCCGATGGCGACCAGCCGCGCCTGCGTGCCGTCGTGCAGGTCGCGCTCGATCCTGCGCATCTCGGCGGCCTGGGAGTCGGTGGCCAGGTTGCGGGTGCGCTGGAGGTGGGTGACCTGGTTGGCCAGGCGGCTGTTGGCGGTCGCGCCGAGCAGCAGGTCGCTCCAGAGCGCGTACAGGCGCAGCCCCTGGGCCGGGAGCAGCAGGAACACCGGCGCCAGCGTCACCTTCATCAGCGGGTCCAGCACCAGCCAGAAATCGTCGCGCCAGGTGGCCGGGTCGGTCATCAGCCACTTCCAGCGGTCGTTCCATGCGGGGATGCGCGGGGTCTTGTAGAGGGTGCGGTCGTAGCGGTAGAAGCCGTCCGCCTGCGGCACCGGGGGCGGCGGCTTCGGCAGGTAGGGGGCCTCGATGGCCAGGCCGGTCCAGCGCCGCATGAGCCGCCGGTTGAGCTCGGCCACCCCGCGCACCATGCGGACCTGCGGCGGGAACAGGAACACCATCCCCAACGCCACCGACAGCACCAGCATCACGAGGGACACGGCGATCAGCGGCACCTGGACGACGAGCAGCGCGAGCAGCGTCGCGACCCGGCCGTACCTCCTCAACATGCTCCCAGTGTGCCCAAGCCATGACCTCCGGGTCACTGCACCTAGGTACACCCTTGCCCGGCATCCAGCCGCATTCCCCGGCGGAGGCGGCGTTCCTACCGTCGTAGCCATGAAAATCATCGAGGTCAGGAACCTGCGCAAGCAGTACCCCAAACACCTGGCGGTCGACGACGTGTCGTTCGAGGTCGCCGAGGGCGAGATCTTCGGCATCCTCGGGCCCAACGGCGCCGGCAAGACCACGACGGTCGAGTGCGTGGCGGGCCTGCGGGCGCCGGACGGCGGCACCGTACGGGTGGCCGGGCTCGACCCCCGACGCGACCGCGCCGAGCTGCGCGAAGTGCTCGGCATGCAGCTCCAGAGCGCCAACCTGCCGGAGAAGATCAAGGTGTGGGAGGCCCTGGACCTGTACGCCTCCTTCTATCCCGACCCGGCCGACTGGAACGAGCTGCTGGAGCGGGTGGGGCTCGGCCACAAGCGGCACGCGACGTTCAAGAAGCTCTCCGGCGGGCAGCGCCAGCGGCTGTCCGTGGCGCTCGCGCTGGTCGGCCGGCCGCGCGTGGCCGTGCTCGACGAGCTGACCACCGGCCTCGACCCGCAGGCCCGCCGCGACACCTGGGAGCTCGTCGAGCAGATCCGCGCGTCCGGGGTGACGATCGTGCTGGTCACCCACTTCATGGAGGAGGCCGAGCGGCTCTGCGACCGGCTTGCGCTCATCGACGCCGGCAAGGTCGTCGCCACCGACACGCCCGCCGGGCTGATCCAGCAGGTCGGCGGGGAGCAACGGGTGCGCTTCCGGCCCTCCGCGCCGGTCACGGACGACGTGCTGCTCGCCCTCCCCGGGGTGCGCGCCGTCGAGCGGAACGGCGACCAGGTCGCCGTCAGCGGCGCCGGCAACCTCGCCGCCACCGTCACCCTCGCCCTGGCCCGGCAGGAGATCGTGCCCGGGGACCTGCGCATCGAGCAGGCCACGCTGGACGACGCGTTCCTCGCGCTCACCGGAAGGAAGCTGTCATGAAGAAGATGCTCCTCGTGGAGGCCAAGCTCTACCTGCGCGACTGGCCGTCGCTGGCCTTCACCATCGCGCTGCCGGTCGCCCTCCTGGTCGTGCTGGGGCTCACCATCCCCGGCATGGGCGAGGTGACCGACACCGGCGAGCGGTACGTCGACGCCCAGTGGCCGAGCCTCATGGTCCTGCTCTCGCTGCTCACGCTGGTGTGCAGCGTCCTTCCCGCGGTGCTCACCACGTACCGGGAGCAGGGCGTGCTGCGGCGGATGTCCACCACGCCGGTCAGCCCCGCGCGGATGCTGGCCGTGCAGCTCGTCATCAACCTGGCCGTCGCGGTCGTGGCCACGGCCATCCTCGTCGTCGGGACCATGCTGGTCTTCGACGCCGCGCCTCCCGGGCAGTGGCCGGGCTTCGTGCTGGTGTTCCTGCTCGGCACGGCGGCGCTCATGTCGATGGGGCTGGTCATCGCCGCCCTCGCGCCCAACGGCAAGGCGGCGCCGGGGATCGGGTCGCTGGTCATGTTCCCGCTGATGTTCGTAGCGGGCATGTGGATCCCGCGCCAGGCCATGCCGGACGCCCTCCGCATCGTGAGCGACTACTCCGTGGCCGGGCCGTTCGCCCAGGCGCTCAAGGACACCTGGGCGGGCCACGCGCCGCAGCCGCTGCACCTGATCGTGATGGCCGTCGGGCTGGTGGTCTTCGGCGGGCTCGCCGTACGGCTGTTCCGGTGGGAGTGACGGCGGGCCGTCTCCGCCAAACCTCAACTAAGCTCTCGGTATGACCAAGGTCGCCTGGAACACCAAGGAGCTCACGGTCGGGCAACTGGCCGAGCGCAGCGGCGTCGCCGTCTCGGCCCTGCACTTCTACGAGGCCAAGGGCCTCATCACCAGCCGCCGCACGGCCGGCAACCAGCGCCGCTACAGCCGCGACAGCCTGCGCAGGGTCGCCTTCATCCGGCTGGCGCAGCGCATCGGCATCCCGCTCAAGACCATCAAGGACGCGCTGGACGAGCTGCCGGGCGAGCGCACCCCCACCCGCGCCGACTGGGCCCGGCTCTCGGCCGCCTGGCGCGGCGAGCTGGACGACCGCATCCTGCAGCTCCAGCGGCTGCGCGACGACCTCACCGACTGCATCGGCTGCGGCTGCCTGTCGCTCGACCTGTGCCCCGTCGCCAACCCGTACGACCGGCTCGGCGACGAGGGGCCGGGAGCCCGGCGCATCGACACCCGGCTGTCCCCGCCGCCGGGAGCCTGCTGCAACGCGGCCGGGGACGGAGCCTAGCCTCCCGCCCTCTGGGCGGGAGGGACGATGAGCGTGGGCCGCTGCGCGTGGTGCAGCACGTGGTTGGAGACGCTGCCCAGCAGCACCGAACGCACCCCGGCCAGGCCCCGCGAGCCCGTGACAATGAGCGAGGCGTCGAGCTCGTCGGCCACGTCCACGATCGTCTTCCACACGGACTCGTTGTCGGCCACGGCCCGGTGGGTCACCTCGGCGAGGCCCGACGCCACGGCCAGCTCGGCGCCCTCCCTGGCGCTCGCCTCCGCCTGGGCCCGCGCCTCGTCCTCGGCCTCGGTCGTGAGCACACCGGCGGCGAGCGGATATTTCCGCAACTGTACGAGCAGCGGCTCCCACACGGTCAGGACGACGACGGGCTCGGCGGCGAGGTGCTTGGCGGCGAACTCGATCGCGGCGCGCGCGTCGGCCGAGCCGTCGTAGGCGACGAGGATGGTCATGGCGGACTTCCCTTCACTACGGTCATCCGCTGCAGCACCGCGGTGATCAGCGCCATTCCGCCGCCGCCTGTCTGCTTCGTCACAGCCCTCAGTGCTGGGCCATGTCCACGAACCGGCTGTAGTGGCCCTGGAACGCCACCGTGACCGTCGCCGTGGGGCCGTTTCGGTGCTTGGCCACGATCAGGTCGGCCTCGCCCGCCCGCGGCGACTCCCGCTCGTAGGCGTCCTCCCGGTGCAGCAGGATGACCATGTCCGCGTCCTGCTCGATGGAGTTGTGGACGCTGATCCCGTTGGCCACGAAGTTGTGGGTGCCGAGGACGGTGGCGTCGTAGACCGGCTGCTCGCCGAGGCTCTCGACGGAGGCGACCTCGTCCCAGAACACGTCGTTCGTGGCCAGCAGCTCAAGGTCGGCGTCATCGAGGATCGCGGAGATCCGGCGCAGGCGCTCAGGACCCTGAGCGCTCTTCGTGGCGGCCCCCACCGTCAGGTGGTCGCCGACGCGGTCCCACACCTCGCGCGGAACGGCGCCGGCGCCGGTGCCGCCCACGAGCCGCCGGAGAGCCGCGGCGCACTGCTCGGCCTGCTGCTCGAACCGCTCGCCCGGCACGCCGATCTCGTCGAGGAATCGCAGCTGGTTGTCGGCTCCGCTGACCCACAGCCGATGTGCCGGCCCGACCTCTTCGATCCGCGTCATCACGTTGAACCTCAGCAGCAGCCGCGCGACGTCGTCGACCAGGCGGCGGCTCGTGGAGGTGCAGGAGAGCCGCGCCTCGCCCAGCGCGTCGTCCCACCGGACATCACCGTCGCCCGCCCACAGGCGGCGCAGGAACAGCGCGATCTGCCGCTTGGGGAGGGAGAAGACCCCCTCGGGCACGGCTCCCTTCACCAGGGCCACCTGGTCGTCCGGCCATTCCTGCAGGTCGCGGGGCGCGGAGACGTGCCGCGGCGCGGCGACGCGCGCTCCGGGGGCGAGCTCGCCCAGCGGACGCCACCCGTCGAACGTCATGAAGGGGTGATTGGCCGTCGCCTCGATCTCCCTGCCGGAGCCGAGCCGCAGCCGGAAGACCTCTTTCGTGCCGCTGGGGAACACGTGCGTCATCGTCCGCGGGACGAGCCGCAGGTTGTCGTCCAGGGACCACACCGGGATGTCGCGCGCGCCGGACTCCAGCAGCTCGCCCAGCGACGCCTCCGCGCCCGTGTCAGCGCGCAGGACGCGGGTGGCGGCGGTGAGGCAGCCCGACTCGCGAAGGTCGCTCACCTGCGGGCGCTTGTCGGTGCGCTGCTCGGGGCCACGGTTGAGCTGGGAGATCGCGATGACCGGCACCTCCAGCTCCTTGGCCAGCAGCTTGATGGCACGCGAGATCTCCGACACCTCGTTCTGGCGGCTCTCGGTCTTCTTCGGCGAGCTCATCAGCTGGAGGTAGTCGATGACCACGAACCTGAGGTCGTTGCGCTGCTTGAGCCGGCGGCACTTGGCCCGGATCTCCATCATCGACATGTTGGGCGAGTCGTCGATGAACAGCGGCGCCTCGGCCACCTCGCTCATCCGCCTGGCCAGCCGGGTCCAGTCCTCGTCGCTCATCATGCCGGAGCGCATGGCGTGCAGCGCGACGCGGGCCTCGGCGGACAGCAGTCGCATGGTGATCTCGTTGCGCGACATCTCCAGCGAGAAGATGACGGTGGTCATGCCATTCTTGATCGCCGCAGATCGGGCGAAGTCCAGACCGAGGGTGCTGTTATGGGTGGGGATGCAGCTGCGGCCGGCAAGGTACATGTGGTCGTCGTTGTCCACCTGGACACAGCGGACCGGCCTGCTCGCGATCTCCCGCACGTCCACGATGTAGCGGAACCTGGTGTTGGGACGAGCTCCGCCGGTCTGCCGGACGGCCTTGCGTGGCAGGCGGAAGAGCTGGTCGGACGCAGTGAAGTTGATCATGTAGGCCGTGGAGGAGTCCGCGCTTCTCCCTCTGACCTGCCTGGTCCGCATGGTCGCCTTGTAGCCGAGGCTGAGGATCAGCTCGTGGACGTCGGCGGCCAGCCGCCGGTTGGTGACGGCGAACTGGATCTGGCCTCCGGTGTTGACGTAACCGTCCGAGTCGAGCAGCCCGGCCAGCAGGGCGCGCCGCTGCCGCTCAGAAGCACGGAGATAGGCGGCGGGAATGTGCTTGTCGTGAAGCACGCCCAGAGTACGGAGAATGCCCTGCACGGTTCCGTGTGAGCGATGGCACGCCTGGCAGCGCCGCAACCCGCACACCACGCACGTGCGGCTGGCCGGCGAGTCCGAGGCCGGCAGCGTGAGCTGGTAGGAGATGGAGGAACCCACGCGCGTGACGCACAGACCTTCGGCTTCGAGGTTGGCGATGATCTCCGGATCGGCCGTGCTGATGCGGGCGCCCGCGCTGTGGCCGTCGCCCAGCCAGACGCCGAGCACGTACGGCGCCAGCGGCAATTCGCGCTCGTCGAGGTCGAACGGCGCGGTCACCGCCACCGCGTGGTTCGGCCGCCCGTCGGAGGTGCGCAGGGTCGCGGCGATCTCCTCGGTGGTCACCGTCCGACGAGGGGCCGCGGTGATGGCGGCGTTCTTGGGCGTGGTGACCCGGGCGTGCAGAGCGGCGAAGAGGTCCACTGCCCGGTAGGCGGGAGTGCGCCACTCATGGCTGCGCATCGCGCCACCGACGGCGGCGACTACCTTGCCCGTCGTGCCCACCTGCTTCTGCACGACGTGCAGGACATGACGGAACTCCTCCCCCACGAGCTGAAGCGCCTCCTGGTGCGTGACCAGCTTCTCCGGGTCGCGGAGCGCGGACTCGTAGGCGATCCTGACCTTCTCGATGGCCTCCGGTGCCCAGTGGTAGGAGGGGCCGCTCCGGCGCTGCTTGCTTTCGGCACGGGTGATGGTGCGCCACTGATGCAGGGCGTCCGCGACGATCACGGTGCCGTCACTGAACTCCACCTCGTAGCAGGGACGGTCGTGCATCACCTCGGTGGCCGCCACGACCCTGGTGGGCCTGCCGTCCGCGCCGATCAGCCGGTCGCCCACCTTGACGTCGCCCATGGTCGTCCACCCCTCGGGCGTGGGCAGCGGCGTGTCGAGCGCCAGCGCCTTCCCGATCGCGGGTCGGGCGGCGACGACGATCATCTGGCCGGGGTGGAGGCCGTTGGTGAGCTGGTCGAGGTCCTGGAAGCCGGTGGGCACGCCGACCATCTGGCCGCCGCGGCTGCCGATGGCCTCCAGCTCGTCGAGGGCGCCCGGCATGATGTCGGCCAGGGGGGCGTAGTCCTCGGAGGTGCGGCGCTCGGTGACCTTGTAGATCTCGGCCTGGGCGCGGTCGACGAGGTCGTCGACCTCTTCATTCTGGCCGCCGTAGCCGTAGGAGACGATGCGGGTGCCGGCCTCGATGAGGCGGCGGAGGATGGCCTGCTCGCGGACGATCTTGGCGTAGTAGCCGGCGTTGGCGGCCGTGGGGACGACGGCCGTCAGCGTGTGGAGGTAGGCGGCGCCGCCCACGCGGGCCATCTCGCCGCGCTTCTGCAGCTCGTCGAAGACGGTGACGGCGTCGGCGGGCTCGCCGCGGCCGTAGAGGTCGGTGATGACCTCGTAGACCATCTGGTGGGCGGGGCGGTAGAAGTCGTCGGCGCGGATGATCTCGACCACGTCGGCGATGGCGTCCTTGGACAGCAGCATGCCGCCGAGGACCGACTGCTCCGCCTCGATGTTGTGCGGCGGCGTGCGCTCGAAACCGGGCCCCGCCGGGATCTCTTCGTCAATGCTCACCGCGCCCCCTCGAACAGCCTTGCAGGCGGTCGCACCACCCCCACTTGTAGTCGACCGGTCTGACAGTTTCCCGGACCTGGGGCCCGGACGCCAACGTGGCCTGTGGACAACCCTGTGGTCAAGCTGTGTACGACGGCCCCCAACATGTGAAATGCCTGTGGATGACGCCTGGGGATAACTTCTGGGGATTTCCGCCGACGAGCCTCCGACCTGCGGAAACGTTGTCCACCGGCTGTGGAGGAAAGAAAGTTGGCGCTGCATGTCGTGTAATGGGCATAATGGATGAATGCCCATTACGTCCCGAGACAGGGAGATTCTCCGGCTGGCGATCCCGGCGTTCGGCGCGCTGGTGGCCGAGCCGCTCTTCCTGCTCGCCGACTACGCCATCGTGGGCCACGGCCTCGGCACCACGGCGGTGGGCGCGCTGGGCGTGGCGGGGTCCGTACTCGGGACGCTCATGAACCTGTGCGTCTTCCTCGCCTACGGCACCACGGCCTCCGTCGCCCGCCAGACCGGGGCGGGCCGGCACGACCAGGCCATGCGCAGCGGCGTGGACGGCGTCTGGCTGGCCCTCGCCATCGGCGTGGCGCTGATCGCGGTCGTCTGGCCGCTGGCCCCGGCCTTGGTGGGCCTGTTCGGCGCGGACTCCGGCCAGTCCGCGGAGGCGGTGACGTACCTGCGGATCAGCCTGTTCGGCGCGCCCGGGATGCTGGTCGTGCTGGCCGGCACCGGCGTGCTGCGCGGGCTCCAGGACACGGTCACGCCCCTGACCGTGGCCGTCGGCTCGTTCGCGCTCAACGCGGCGCTGAACGCCTGGTTCGTGCTGGGGCTCGACTGGGGCATCGCCGGGTCGGCGTGGGGCACGGTGCTGGCCCAGACGCTCGGCGCGGCCGTCTACCTGGTCGTGGTGGCGAGGGGCGCGCGGCGGCTCGGCACCTCGCTCGTCCCCAGCCTGACGGGCATCAGGCAGGCGGGTACGGCCGGGCTCGCCCTCCTCGTACGCACCGTGTGCCTGCGCGTCGTCCTGGTCGCGGCCACGGTGATCGCGACCAGGATGGGCCAGGCGGAGCTGGCCGCGTACGCCATCGCCACCCAGGTGTGGACGCTGCTCGCCTTCGCCCTGGACGCCATCGCCATCGCGGGGCAGGCCATCACCGGCCGCTCGCTCGGCGCCGGGGACGTGGCCGCCACCAGGGCGGCCACCAGGCGCATGGTCCAGTGGGGCCTCTGGTCCGGGGCGGTGCTCGGCCTGCTGGTGCTGCTCGCGCGCCCGCTGGTGCCGGGGCTGTTCGACGCCGACCCGCAGGTGACCGAGCTGCTGCTGGCGCTGCTGTGGCCGGTGGCGCTGTTCCAGCCGGTGTGCGGGATCGTGTTCGTGCTGGACGGGGTGCTCATCGGCGCGGGCGACCAGCGCTATCTGGCGTGGGCGGGGGTGTGGACGACGCTGGCGTACCTGCCGGCCGCCTTCCTCGCCTCCGGGCTCGGCGTGGTGGCCCTGTGGTGCGCGCTCGGGGTGTGGATGATCGCCCGGCTCGTCACCCTCACCCGGCGGGCGGCGGGCACCGCCTGGCTGGTAACCGGGGCGTAATCGTCCCGTGCTTGCTGTTGTCCAAGTGGTGAGACAGAGTCGGAGCGTTCCCTGAGCGGGGTGTTCCTTGTCCAGTATCTTGCGACGACTGCCGCCCTCCGCGGCCACCGGGTTACGCACCGGCGCCCGGCACAGTCTTGCCGAGGTCTACCGGCCGGCCGACCTCGTCGTGCTCGGCCTCGGCGTGATGATCGGCGCCGGCATCTTCTCCGTGGCCGGGCGGCAGGCCGCGACCGCGGCCGGGCCCGGCGTGATCCTATCCTTCATGATCGCGGGCATCGCGTGCCTGCTGGCCTGCCTGTGCTACGCCGAGCTGTCGTCCACGATTCCGGCCTCGGGCAGCGCCTACACCTTCACCTACGTCATCTTCGGCGAGGTCTGGGCCTGGGTCATCGGCTGGGCGCTGATCCTGGAGCTGCAGCTCGCCGCCGCCGTCGTAGCCCGCGCGTGGGGCGAGATCGCGGTCGGCGCGCTGGCGAACGCCGGGGTCCGTCTCCCCTCCCCCGGCCGGGTCGCCGACCTGCTCGTGCTGGCGATCCTGGTGCTGCTCACCGGCGTGGTGGCGCTCAGCGCCCGGGTCGGGCTGCGCGCGCTGTGGGTCATGGTGGCGGCCAAGCTGCTGGCCATCGGCGCGGTCATCGTCGTGGGCCTGCCGCACGTGGACGCCCGCAACTTCGGCGACTTCTACGTCCCGCCGAAGACGCTCACGACCGCCCCCGCGACCGTGCTGGAGATCGTGGTGGGCGAGAGCCACGCGTTCGGCTGGTTCGGGATCTTCTCGGCGGCCTCGGCCATCGCCTTCGCCTACATCGGCTTCGACGTGGTGGCGACCGCGGCCGAGGAGACCGTGAACGCGCAGCGGGCGGTCCCGAAGGGCATGATCCGCAGCCTGGTCGTGGCCACCGTCGTGTACGTGGTGGTGGCCGTGGTCATGGTGGGCATGGTGTCGTACACGAAGATCTCCGTGGACGCGCCGCTGGCCAGCGCGTTCCGCGCGGCCGGCGAGGGCTGGATGGCGCACGTCATCGACGTGGGGGCGCTGCTCGGGCTGACCACGGTGATCCTGGTGCTGATGGTGGGGCAGACGCGGGTGCTGTTCTCGATGGCCCGCGACGGGCTCATCCCGCGCGGGCTCGCGGCGGTCAGCCGCCGCTACCACACGCCCTCGCGGGTGACGCTGGTGATCGGGGGCGTCGCGATCGTGCTGGCGGAGTTCGTGCCGGTGCTCACGCTGCAGGAGCTCGTCGTGCTGGGGACGCTGTTCGCCTTCGGCTTCGTGGCTGCCGGGGTGATCGTGATGCGGCGGCGCATGCCGCACCTGGAGCGCGGGTTCCGGGTGCCGCTGTCGCCGGTGGTGCCCGCGCTGTCGCTGGTGGCCACGTTCTGGCTCATGGTGAACCTGCGGCTGCTCACCTGGGTGTGGTTCGCGCTGTGGATGGCGTTCGGGCTGGGGGTCTATCTCGCCTACGGCCGCCGGCACAGCGTGCTCGCCCGCCCGGCCGCGCCGGTGCCCGCACGCGGCGGCGGGCGGCACCGGCGCTAGAAGCGGCCCGAGTGCACCACGCTGCGCAGGAACTCCTTGGTCCTCGGGTGCTCAGGCGCGTCGAAGAGCTGCTCGGGCGGCCCCTTCTCGATCAGTACGCCGCCGTCGAGGAAGCACACCATGTCGGAGATGTCGCGGCAGAAGCCCATCTCGTGCGTGGTGAGGACCATCGTCATGCCGGAGTCCTTCAGCTCCCTGATGATCGTCAGCACCTCCACCACGAGCTGCGGGTCGAGCGCCGAGGTGACCTCGTCGAGCAGCATCAGCCGGGGCTGGGTGGCGAGCGCGCGAATGATCGCCACCCGCTGCTGCTGCCCGCCGGAGAGCTGGTCGGGGTAGGCCCGCGCCTTGCCCTCCAGCCCGAACCGCACCAGCAGCTCGTGCGCCTGCTCCTCCGCCTGCGCCTTGGCCACGCGGTGCACCTGGCGGGGGGCGAGGGTGATGTTGTCCAGCACGGTCATGTGCGGGAACAGGTTGAACGACTGGAAGACGATGCCGATGCGCTTGCGCACGTCGTCCACGTCGACCCGCGGGTCGGTGATGTCCTGGCCGTCGAGCAGGATCACGCCGTCGTCCACCGTCTCCAGCAGGTTGACGCAGCGCAGCAGCGTCGACTTCCCGGAGCCCGACGCGCCGATGAGGCTCACCACCTCGTGCGCGTTCACCTCCAAATCGACGCCCCGCAGGACGCTCTGCCCGTGGAAGTGCTTCCACACCCCGTCGATGCTCAGCAGGCTCATGCGCCGCGCCTCCTTCGGGCCCGCGCCGCCAGGTGGTCGGTGAACCGCGCCAGCGGAATGGTCAACAGCAGGAACAGCAGCGCCGACGCCAGGTAGGGCGAGTACTTGAAGCTGTGGGCGACGTGGATCTGCGCCTGCCTGAGCGTCTCCAGCGGCCCGATGACGGCCACCAGCGCGGTGTCCTTCTGCAGCGAGACGAAGTCGTTGAGCAGCGGCGGACCCACCCGGCGGACGGCCTGCGGCAGCACCACGAAGCGCATGGTCTTGCCGTGGCTCAGCCCGAGCGAGCGCGCCGCGGCCACCTGGCTCGGATGGATCGACTCGATGCCGGCGCGGAAGACCTCGGCGACGTACGCGCCGTACGACAGCGTCAGCGCGATGATCCCCAGCGTCGCGAGATCCGTGGGGATGCCCTGCAACCGCAGCGCAGGCAGCCCGAACCCGACCAGGTAGATCAGCAGAATCGTCGGCACGCCGCGGAAGATGTCGGTGTAGAGCGTGGCGAGCGCCCTGATCGGGAAGAACGCCGGCGTCCTGATCCCCCTGGCCAACGCCACGAGCAGGCCGATGGCGAGGACCAGCACCTCGGTGATGAGGAACATCTTGATGTTGAGCAGGAACCCGCTCAGCACGTCGGGCAGCGCGTGGACGAACTCCTCGCCGTTCAGGAAGGTCGCCGCCACCCGGGGCCAGCCGGGCGAGCTGGTGATCGCCCACACGACGAGGACGAGGAACACGACCGTCGAGAGCGTCGCGATCGAGCCCGAGCGGCGCCCGTGGGACCGGCGGAACCGCTCCCGCTCGCTCTGCCGCTCGCTCTTGACCCAGCCGTCCGGGCCCGCTGCGGGGCTGATCCGGTCGCTCATGAGAGCTCGGGCGCGCCCACCGCCGAGCCCAGCCACTCCTGCTCGATCTTGGCCAGCTCACCCTTGGACTTCAGCGCGTCCACGGCCTTGTCCACGCACGGCTTGAGCGCGCTGCCCTTCTCCATGACCAGGCCGAACTCCTCCGGCGTGCCGCCGGTCGAGCTGAACTGGCCGACGATCTGGGCATTCTCCACCTGCGCGGCCGTCACGTAGAAGGCCGTCGGCAGGTCCACGACGAGCGCGTCCACCTGCTTGTTCTTCAGCGCGTTGACGGCGTCGACCTGCTCGTTGTAGACGTTGGGGTCGGCGGACGGCTTGATCACGCTCTTGACCGCGTCGAAGGAGGTCGTGCCCACCTGCACGCCGATCTTGGCGTCCTGCAGCTCGGCGAGGGTCTTGGCGGAGGCGTACTTGCCGCCCTTGAGCGCCACCACGGCCTGCTTGACGGTGTAGTAGCCGTTGCTGAAGTCGACGACCTCGGCCCGCTTGGGGGTGATCGACACCTGGTTGATGTCGAAGTCGAAGGTCTTGTCGCCCGGCGCGAACGCCGCGTCGAACTTGACCGTCGCCCACTCGATCTCGCTGCGGTCGAAGCCCAGCTCGCCGGCGACGGCGAAGGCGACCGCGCTCTCGAAGCCCTGGCCGTTGCTCGGGTCGTCGTCCTTGAACCACGGCTCGTAGGCGGGCTTGTCGGTGCCGATCGTCAGCTTGCCCGCCTTGACCAGGCTGAGCTGCTCCTTCGTGCACGCCGTGGAGGCGCTGGGCGCGGCCGAGGAGGCGGTGGTCGCCTGCTCGTCCACGGGTGCGCAACCGACGAGCGCCACGGCCAGCGCGAGCAGCATGAGGGGACGGGCCATGGCCAAGCCTCCAGGGGGAACGTACCGGGGAACGAAAGGAATTGTACGTGAGCAGGCAAAAGCCCCCCACCGCAGGGTGAGGGGCTTCGTCGGGGCCGGGCTCAGCCGGCGACGACCTCGACGTCCAGCGAAGCCGACACCTCGGGGTGCAGCTTCACGGTGATGCGGTGCGAGCCGACGCTCTTGATCGGGTTGACGATCTCGATGCGGCGGCGGTCGAGGACCGGCCCGCCGGCGGCCTTGACGGCGTCGGCGACGTCGCCCGTGGTGACCGAGCCGAACAGGCGGCCGGAGTCGCCCGCGCGGGTGGCCAGGCGCACCTTGAGCGCGCCGAGCTGGCCGGCGACCTCCTTGGCGGTGCCGAGGTCACGGATCTCGCGGGCGTCGCGAGCCTTACGGATGGTCTCGATCTGCTTCTCGGCGCCGCGCGTCCAGCGCATGGCGTAGCCGCGGGGAATGAGGTAGTTACGGCCGTAGCCGTCCTTGACCTCGACGACGTCGCCAGGGGCACCGAGGCCGGAGACCTCGTTGGTGAGGATGAGCTTCATGTCGACAGAACCTCCTTAGCGCGCGGTGCTCGTGTAGGGCAGCAGAGCCACCTCACGGGCGTTCTTGATCGCGGTGGCGACGTCGCGCTGGTGCTGGGTGCAGTTGCCCGTCACCCGGCGCGCACGGATCTTGCCACGGTCGGAGATGAACTTCCGCAGCAGGCCCGTGTCCTTGTAGTCGACGTAGGAGATCTTGTCGTGGCAGAACAGGCAAACCTTCTTCTTGGGCTTGCGCAGTGCCGGCTTGGCCATCGTGGTGCTCCTCTCAGAGCCCCGCCTTTCGGGCGGGAATGGTCTCGGACTGATGGACAGGGATTAGAAGGGAGGCTCGTCGCTGAAGTCGTTGCCGCCGCCGAAGCCGCCGCCGCTCTGCTGGCCGCCGCCGTAGCCGCCGCCACCGCCACCGCCGAAGCCGCCGCCGCCCTGCGGCGGGGCCGGGGTCGCGGAGGCCCACGGGTCGTCGGACGGGCCGCCGCCGAAGCCGCCGCCACCGCCCTGACGGGAGGTGCGGTTGACCTTGGCGGTGGCGTTGCGCAGAGACGGGCCGACCTCGTCGACCTCGACCTCGTAGACCGTGCGCTTCTCGCCTTCCTTGGTCTCGTAGGACCGCTGCTTGAGCCGCCCCTGCACGATGACCCGCATGCCGCGCTGCAGGCTCTCGGCGGCGTTCTCCGCCGCCTGCCGCCACACGTTGCAGGTCAGGAAGAGGCTTTCGCCGTCCTTCCACTCGTTGGTCTGGCGGTCCATGAACCGCGGAGTGGACGCGACGCGGAAACGAGCCACCGCTTGCCCCGTGGGGGTGAAGCGCAGCTCGGGGTCGTCGACGAGGTTGCCGACGATGGTGATTACGGTGTCGCCTGCTGCCATGGCTTGCGCTCGCCTTCCTGCACGCCTCTTCTTGGGTTACGGCTCAGACTACGGCTGCCTCCCGACAAAAAGTCGGCAGTCAGTGCACGTCGGGGCGGAGCACCTTCGTGCGCAGGATGCCCTCGTTGAGGTTCATCTGCCGGTCGAGCTCCTTGACCGTCGCGGGCTCCGCGGACAGGTCGATGACGGCGTAGATGCCTTCCGACTTCTTGTTGATGTCGTAGGCGAGCCGGCGGCGGCCCCAGACGTCGACCTTCTCCACGGTGCCGCCGTCGTTGCGGACCACGGTGAGGAACTGGTCAAGGGACGGCGCGACGGTGCGCTCGTCGAGTGAAGGGTCCAGGATGACCATTACTTCGTAACGACGCATGCGGACTCCGACCTCCTCTGGACTCTTGCGGTCACGACGCTCTGCCGTGACAGGAGGATGCTGACGCATGAACCGGGAACGCCCATTTCGGCGCCGCCGGGGCGATGGATCACCCATCACAGCGCAGCGTGTCCCAGGTTACCAGCCACCGGTACGTGGGAAGGCACCTAGCAGACAAGGGGGTGGTGGCAGTGCCACACGTGCTTCAGCCCTCCCAAGGGGAGCGGTTC
The DNA here is from genome assembly GCF_057536035.1 of Nonomuraea sp. B208. NCBI lineage: Bacteria > Bacillati > Actinomycetota > Actinomycetes > Streptosporangiales > Streptosporangiaceae > Nonomuraea > Nonomuraea sp. B208. The sequence goes on along the minus strand of NZ_BAAJOU010000034.1, from coordinate 26,947 downwards.
AGGCTCACGCTCAACAGTGACGGGGTCTCGCACCCCACCGAGAACATCCTGTCCGTGGCCACGCTGGTGCTGGGTTTCGTGGCCTTCGTCTCGACCTTCTGGCCGGCCGCGCACGTCGTCTCGTCCTGGGCGGGCTTGCTCGGCTTCAGCGTCGGCATGTTCTCCCAGTACATCTCGGTGACCACGCCGCAGCGCTCGCTCAACGTCGTCGGGCTGGTCGGCTCGTTCGTGGGGGCCGCGCTCGGCATCGCCCACGGCGGGTTCCTCCCCTAGCGATCACTTCGCAAGGCGACGGCCCCGGTCTCACCGGGGCCGTTGTTCTGTGCCGCGAGTGCTATGTCGCTCAGCCGATGTGCAGGTCGATCCCCAGCAGCACCAGGAACCAGAGGAAGACCGCCAGCAACGCCTCGGCGACGTCCCTGAGCAGACCGGGCGTGATGTAGTCGTAGACCCAGGCCACGTAGATGCCGACGATCACGTAGACCAAGACGATCAGCGCACGTAAGCGCCACCTCGACATATCGATTCTCCTCGCGTAGGGGGCCCTTGGCGACTGCCCTTTGGCGCCCGCGGCAAACGGATAGGCTCGGTGACATGGTGCGCATCGGAGCTCATGTCGATCAGGACGACCCGGCCGCCCGCGCAGGGGAGATCGGCGCGGAGGTGGTCCAGTTCTTCCTCGGCGACCCCCAGGGCTACGCCAAGCCGGTGCTGCCCGCCAAGCCGGTCGAAGGCGTGGACGTCTACATCCACGCCCCCTACCTGATCAACGTGGCGACCACCAACAACCGCATCAGGATCCCCAGCCGCAAGCTGCTGGAGCAGCATCTCAAGGCGGCCGCCGGGCTGGGCGCGAAGGGCCTGGTGGTGCACGGCGGGCACGTCAACAAGAGCGACGACCCGCAGACGGGCTTCGACAACTGGCGCAAGGTGTTCGAGCGCATGGAGTGCCCGATCCCCGTGCTGATCGAGAACACCGCGGGCGGCGGCAACGCCATGGCCCGCACGCTGGAGCGCATCGGCCGGCTCTGGGACGCCCTCGACGGCTTCGACGTCGGCTTCTGCCTCGACACCTGCCACGCACACGCGGGCGGCGAGGAGCTGGTCGGCCTGGTCGAGCGGGTCAAGGCCATCACCGGCCGGATCGACCTCGTCCACTGCAACGACTCCCGCGACGAGTTCGGCTCCGGCGCCGACCGGCACGCCAACCTCGGTCAGGGCAGGATCGACCCCGAGCTGATCCTGGCGGTCTGCCGGGCGGCCGGCGCGCCGGTCGTGGTGGAGACGCCGGGCGACGGCCAGGCGGACGACATCGCGTTCCTGCGGAAGAACCTGTGATCTTTACACACAGGCTGTGGATAACTTCCCTGGATTACCGAGACGGGAAAACGGGTAGAGATTTCAGCCCGCCCACGCGCCGCTGAGAAAACGCATCGTGTTCAGCAGCATGAGGGGCCCGCACACCATCACGTACAGCGCGATCACCCATCGCCGCCGGGTCGCCGCCTTCGCCACGAGCACCCACAGCGGGAACCACAGCAGCAGCGAACGCGGGATCGACAGGTAGTACGCCGACGTCATCAGCGCCCCCGCCTGCGCCCCCGTGTAGACCAGCTCGCTCCACCTGCGCAGCGCGAGCAGCCACACCAGCACGGCGACCGCCACCACGGCGCCGGCGATCTCCATGCGGAAGGCCACCGCGTTCTCGTCGCCGCCCATGGCCGAGCCCCACGTCGCCTGCCACGCCTCCCACGGCCAGACGAACTCCCGGCCCCATCCGGCCTCCTGCGCGTGCTTCCACGCCAGCCAGTCGCCCGAGCGGGAGTAGTGGTAGAACGAGTACGCCGCCAGCGGCAGGAACGGCACCACCAGCCACCCCGCCCGGCGCGGCGACTCCCGCCGCGCCACGAACTCCACGACCAGCGCCACCGCCAGGAACAACCCGGTGATCCGCACGCCCGACGCCCCCGCCGCGAGCAGCGCCGCGGCCGACCAGCGGCCCTGCCGGGCGGCCAGCCACGCGGGGATCGCGAAGGCCAGGAACAACGACTCGCTGTAGCCCGCCGACAGGAACACCGCCAGCGGGAAGGTCAGCAGCGCCGCCACCGCCATCCACCCGTCGGCGCCCTCCAGCTCGGCCAGCCGGGCCAGCGCCACCATCGCGACCGCGCCCGCCACCAGCGAGATCAGCAGCCCGGCCGTCTCCCAGTCGGGCACCACGAGGTGCACCGCCCGCAGCACGGCCGGCAGGCCGGGGAAGAACGCGGGCAGCCCGGCGTCGGGGGGACGCCCTGGCTCGCCGTCGTAGCCGTATTGGGCGATGGTGATGAACAGCCCGGCGTCCCACTTGCGCCACCGGTCGGCGTAGCCGGCGAACGTCGCGCCGAGCAACGTCGCCACCAGCAGCCCGGCCCGCGAGCCGAACCAGAGCAGCAGCGCGTCCCGTGCGGCGGCGCGAGTGATCATCGCAGGACGGTGGCCAGCGTGACCCGGTCGGGCGCGCCGTCGAAGACCCCGCCCGTCTGGTCGTCGAGGTCGTCCTGCCGGACCACGTCCTTGTCCGGGCGCAGGATGTCGCGCACCACGAACGCCATCATGACGGCGATGGTGATGATCCGCCCCCAGACCGCCGTGAAGTAGGTGTCATCGCCGATGCCCAGGTCGTCCCGGTCGAGCGGCGACTGCGAGAGCAGATAGAGCCAGATCGCGGCGAAATACCACAGCTCGGCGAGCTGCCACAGCGCCAGCGGCTTCCAGTTGGGCCGGGCCAGCACCGCGAACGGCACCAGCCACAGCACGAACTGCGGCGACCACACCTTGTTCGTCATCATGAACGCGGCCAGCGCCAGGAAGCAGAGCTGCGCGAGCCGCGGCCGGCGCGGCGCGGCCACCGCGAGCACCGCGATGCCCGCGCACATGACCGCCAGCGACACCATGCCGAGCGTGCTCACGTCGTTCTCGCCGAGGATGTGCCAGCCCTTGGTCTGGAAGAACAGCCACGGCGAGCCCCAGTCGACCCCGCGCTCGGCGGAGAAGACGTAGAACCGGCGCCAGCCCTCCCACGCCAGGAGCATGAAGGGCAGGTTGACCACGAGCCACGCGCCCGCCGCCGAGCCCATCGTGACCAGGAACGGCCGCCACTTCGCGGTGCGCAGGGTGAGCAGGAACAACGCCCCGGCGAACATCAGCGGGTAGAACTTCGTGGCGATCGCCAGCCCCAGCAGCACCCCGGCGAGCACCTGCCGCTGCCTGGCCCAGGCCAGCAGCATGCCCATCGACAGCGCGCCCGCGACGAGGTCCCAGTTGATGTACGCGGCCAGCACCACGGCCGGCGAGATCGCGTACCAGAGCGCGTCCCAGCGGCGGGTGGGCCCGGCCACCGCGGCCATCAGCAGCACGCCGATCACCAGGCAGGCGCCGAGCAGGATCACGGTCAGGTCGTAGAACTTGACCGCCTGCCCGACCACGTCGTCCTCCACCCACCGGACGATCCAGCTGATCACCTGCATGACCTCGCCCAGCACCACCGGGTACTCGACCTGCTTGTCGAAGGGCACGTCGGCGAAGTAGGGGTTCTGGGTCGACAGGCTGCGGTCGAAGAACAGCGGGTAGATGTCGGTGTAGCAGAAGTTCGTGTACGTCGTGACCTGGTCGTTCCAGCCGCCGGTGCGGCAGGGCAGGCGCACGACGTACGCGAGGCTCGCCCCCAGGGCCGCGATCAGCCCCAGGGGGAGGAAGGGGACGGCACGCGCCACCAGCGGGACGCGTGCCTCGATGCTGGTCACCAGCCCTCTCGTCCCGAGGGAGGCGGCGCGAACGCGCCACCGAACCCGCCGAACCCGTCGTTGCCGCCGTTGTCCTGGTCGGTGCCGCCGTCGTCGTTGATGCCGAAGTTGTCCTCGTCGCCGGGGCCCTGCTCGTCACAGGGCTGGACCAGGCAGTCCTGCTGATCGTTGCCGTTGTTGTTCTCGTCGCCGCCGAAGGGGTCGTCGCCGCCGTCGAACGGGTCGTCGGTCTTCGTCGGCGTCGGCGTGGGCGTCGGGCTCGGCACGATGTTCTCCGGCAGGCCCACGTCCGACTTCTGCGGGAACTGCTCGATCGGCTTGCCCTCGTGCGCGGCCAGCATGAACTTCTGCCAGGCGATGGTGGGCGGGCCGGCGCCCTCGAAGCCGAGCGAGACCTCGTACGGCCTGGTGTAGGGGTTCTTGTAGTTGTACTTCTTGTGCGGCTTGCCCCCAGGTGTGACCGGGCAGTTGGAGTGGAGCGGCGGGACGACCTTGCCGGTCTTGGTCCGGCACTCCTCGCGGTAGAACCCGACCGCGGTGGAGATCTGCGGCGTGTAGCCGACGAACCAGGCGCCGTTCTCGTCGTTGTTGGTGCCGGTCTTGCCGGCGGCCGGGCGGCTGCCGAGGCCCTTGCCCCGCGCGGTGCCGCTGCGCAGCACCTCCTGCATGGCCACGGTGGCGTCGGCGGCCACGCCGGCGTCGATGACGTTCTTCGACAACAGCTGCTCGCCGTAGACCGTCTTGTTGCCCTGCTCGACCTTCTTGAGCACGTGCCAGCGGGTGTACTTGCCGCCGTTGGCGAAGATCGAGTAGCCGGCGGCCTGCTCGACCGGCGTGACCGGGGCGCTGCCGATGGCGAACTGGTAGTGGTGCTCCTGAATGTCCTTCTTCATGTCCTCGGGGTCGAAGCCGGCCGCCTCGACGAGGTTGCGCACCTCGTCGAGCTGACCGGGCAGCTTGTACGCCATGGACACGAACGCGGTGTTGACCGACTCGGCGGTGGCCTTGACGACGTCGACCGCGACGCCGACGTTGTGGCTGTTCTTGATGCCGCCGGCCTGCTGGCCGGGCAGTTTCTCCGGCACCGTCGCGTTGCCGGGCACGTAGCTCTTGAGCGAGTAGCCGGCCTGGAGCCAGGCGGCCAGCACGTACGGCTTGAACGCCGAGGCGGCCTGCTTCTTCGATTGGAAGGGCTCGTTCCAGGGGTCGGTGACGTAGTCGGTGCCGCCGTAGAAGGCGATGACGCGGCCGTTCCTCGGGTCCACAGCGGCGAGACCGGCGTGGTACTCCTTGTTCATCGACGCCATGGTGCTGGTGACCGCCTCCTTGGCGGCCAGCATGAGCTTGCGGTCGAAGGTGGTGACGATGCGGAAGCCGCCGCTGCGGACCTCGTCCTCGCTGAGACCACGGGCCTCCAGCTCCTTCAGCACGACCTGGACCATGTAGCCCTTGAGGCCGCCCATCTCGTTGCGGGTGTCCAGCTTGACCGGCTTGGGGAACTTCGCGGTCTGCGGGAGGGTGCCGTACTTGTCCGGCCACTGCTTCGCCATGTACTCGACGACGGTCTTGAAGCGGTTCTTCAGGCCGTCCGCCTCGGGCGTCCAGGCCGGCTGCTGGATGCGGGCGGCCAGGTAGGCGGCCTGCGAGGGGGTCAGCTTCGCGGCGGTGGTGTCGAAGTACGCCTTCGCGGCGGCCTCCGCGCCGTAGGCCCGGCCGAAGGGGACCGTGTTGAGGTAGCGCTGGAGGATCTCGTCCTTGGGCAGCGTCTGGTTGAGCTTGACCGCGATGAAGATCTCGTTGACCTTGCGCTTGACCGACACCTCGCGGCTCAGGCCGTCGTAGTAGTTGCGGGCCATCTGCTGGGTGATGGTCGAGGCGCCCTGGATCTGCTGGCCGGTCGCGGTCATGTAGACGGAGCGGAAGATGCCGGAGATCGAGATGCCCGAGTCCTCGTAGAACTCGGGGTTCTCGATGGCGATCACCGCGTCGCGCAGGACTGGAGCCATCTCGGAGAGCTTCACGATCTCACGCTTCGTGCCCAGGCTGGCGATCTCCCTCTTGCCGTCGGCGTAGTAGATCGTGCTCTGCTGGGCGATCGCGTCGGCCTGGGTGCCGGTGGGCACATCGGTGTTGGCGTAGGCGACCATGATCATGCCGAACAGGCCGGCCGCGATGACGACGAAGCCGGCCACGAGGAGCTTCCAGCTCGGCAGGAACCGGCGCCAGCCGCCACGGCCGCCGCCGTCCTTCTCATCGGGCGGGCCGGGGGGGCCGGGGGGCTCGGGCGGGCCGCCCTGGGCGCGCCTGCGCGAGCGACGCGGGCCCTCGGCCACCATGGTCTCCTGGTTGCCGACCGCCCGGGTGTCGGCACGCTCCTGCCTGGAGCGGCGCCCGGGGCGCTGCTGCGGCTGGTCGGGGGCGCCCGGGGGGAAACCCTCGCCGGGGGCGCCAGGAGGGAAACCCTCGCCGGGGGCGCCAGGAGGGAAGCCCTCGCGCCGCGGCGGCATGGGCTCACGCCGGGGCGGCTGCGGCTGCGCGTCATAAGGCTGGGCGTCATAACGCTGGGTGTCGTATGGCTGCGCGTCGTACTGCTGGGCGGCCATCGCGCCCGTCTGCTCGTACGCGGCTTCAGGCCGACGCGGCGGCTGCGGCTGGTTCCAGGAAGATTCGCCGGTTTGAGGTGGAGAACCTTGGGGCACAGAACGGGATGAAGTGGAGCGACGACGCCTCCCCGGGCGGGCCGTTCCTTCATTCATGCTGTTACTCACACGTCCTCGCACTGTCGTCGGAAACAAAAGCGGCGGTTGGGCGTGAGGTTCCTCGGCGCCCTCGGTGGTGTCTCGTCACGCCTGGCCTGCGGGCTCAGGCGGTCCGTTCCCGAGGACGTACGAAACCGTCAGGTGGTTCCAGGAACAACCCTGACAGACCTCGACGACGTACACCCGGAACTCATCGTAATCATGTGCCATGGCGGCGAGCTCCGAAGCGGCCTTTGCCTGTCCGGCATGTGAGCCGAGCGAATCGCCATAGACATAGGTCACGTGGGTGACGTTCTCCCTCTCGCACACCGGGCAGAGACGTTCGGTCGGCTCGCCGAAGTGGCGTGCCGCGCGAAGGAGGTACGGCTGTGCGTCACAGACGTCACCGCGCGAAGTACGCCCGGAACGCAGGGAGCGGACGACCGCCCTTTTCGCGAGGCCGTAATCCACCACCCTTCGCTGTGACCACATGAGCGCCAGACTACGGCGTTTCAGCCGATCATCCCAACGCCTTGAAAAATCCATAGATTGCCGCGATATAGCGGAGCGACGTATCCTGGGGATGTATCGGCTCGATACATCGACGCGAGAGGAGGGCGGTTCCCATGGCCGGCGGACAGGGCAGGGTCCTGGAACTGGCCGTGCTCGGGTCGCTGCACGAGACGCCACTCCACGGCTATGAGCTGCGCAAACGCCTCAATGCCCTGCTGGGCATGTTCCGCGCGTTCTCCTATGGCTCTCTGTATCCCTGTCTGCGATCGCTCCTGGCGCGCGGCCTCATCACGGAGGAGCAGCCGGCTCCCACCGCGATCGTCGGCGGCCGTTCAAAGATCGTTTACAGGCTGACCGCCGAGGGCAAGGAACGGCTGCAGGAGCTGCTGACGCAGGCCGGGCCCTCCGCATGGGAGGACGAGAGCTTCGGTGTGCACTTCGCGTTCTTCCGGCACACCGAGGCCGAGGTGCGGCTGCGCATTCTCGAAGGCCGCCGTAGCCGGCTTGAGGAGCGGCTCGACGCGGTGCGGACCGCGCTGGCGCGCACCAGGGAGCGTCTCGACAGTTACACGCTCGAACTGCAGCGTCATGGGCTCGAGTCGGTCGAGCGCGAGGTGCGCTGGCTCAACGAGCTGATCGCAACGGAGCGTCGGGCCTCTGAGGGGCCCGAGAGGGATACCACGTCAACTGATGAGTAAGGGAGCGAGTGCGATGGGTTCGGTCCGCGTGGCCATTGTCGGTGTCGGCAACTGCGCGTCGTCGCTGGTCCAGGGCGTTCACTATTACAAGGACGCCGACCCGGACACACGGGTTCCTGGCCTGATGCACGTGAAGTTCGGCGACTACCACGTCGGCGACGTCGAGTTCGTCGCGGCGTTCGACGTGGACGCCAAGAAGGTCGGCCGCGACCTCTCCGAGGCGATCGTCGCCAGCGAGAACAACACGATCAAGATCTGTGACGTGCCGCCCCTGGGGGTGACGGTCCAGCGCGGTCACACCTTCGACGGCCTCGGCGAGTACTACCGGGAGATCATCGAGGAGTCCGACGAGGCTCCGGTCGACGTGGTCCAGGTGCTCCGCGACAACCAGGTCGACGTCCTGGTGTCCTACCTGCCGGTGGGCTCGGAGGAGGCCGACCGCTTCTACGCGCAGTGCGCGATCGACGCCAAGGTCGCCTTCGTCAACGCGCTGCCGGTCTTCATCGCCTCCGACCCCGAGTGGGCCGAGAAGTTCACCGAGGCGGGCGTGCCGATCGTCGGCGACGACATCAAGTCGCAGGTCGGCGCCACCATCACGCACCGCGTGCTGGCCAAGCTGTTCGAGGACCGCGGGGTGGAGCTGCTGCGCACCTACCAGCTCAACTTCGGCGGCAACATGGACTTCATGAACATGCTGGAGCGCACCCGCCTCCAGTCGAAGAAGATCTCCAAGACGCAGTCGGTCACCTCGCAGATCCCCCACGAGATGGGCAAGGCCGACGTGCACATCGGGCCGTCGGACCACGTGCCGTGGCTGGACGACCGCAAGTGGGCGTACGTGCGGCTGGAGGGGCGCTCCTTCGGCGACACGCCGCTCAACCTGGAGTACAAGCTGGAGGTCTGGGACTCGCCGAACTCGGCCGGCATCATCATCGACGCCGTGCGCGCCGCCAAGATCGCCCTCGACCGGGGCGTCGGCGGGCCGATCCTGTCGGCTTCCTCCTACTTCATGAAGTCGCCGCCGAAGCAGTTCTCCGACGACGAGGCCCGCGAGTACGTCGAGAAGTTCATCCGGGGCGAGGTCGAGCGCTGACCCCGGAGAACGGCGCCGCGTCCCTGGTGGGGCGCGGCGCCGTTCGCGCCTTCAGACCCGGGCGGCCGGCGGCAGCTCGGCGGCGGAGGCCGGCTCCCAGGTCAACGGGTCGCAGCCGAGCTCGGCGAGCAGCGGCACCTGCTCGCGGCACCACGGCGAGAGCGCCAGCAGGCCGTTCTGGGCCCCCTCGGCGAACTCCTTCCACGGCATCCACATCGTCTCCCCCACCTCCTCCGGGTTGGGCTCCGCCGGCCCCTCGACGACCACCCGGTAGACCGGGCAGAGCTCGTGCTCGACGATGCCGTTGGCCATGACGGCACGGTAGGAGAAGCCGGGCAGCATGAGGTCGGCGCCCTCGGAGCGCAGCCCCAGCTCGTACGCCAGCCGCCGCACCACCGCCCGGCCGAGTGCCTCGCCCGGCAGCGGATGGCCGCAGCAGCTGTTGGTCCACACCCCCGGCCAGGTGACCTTGTGGTCGGCCCGCCTGGTGAGCAGCACCCGGCCTTCGCCGTCGAAGACATAACTGGAGAACGCCAGGTGAAGCGGGGTCTCCGGGCCGTGCACCGACGTCTTGGGCGCGGTGCCGAGCGCGCGTCCGTCACGGTCTACCAGCACAACGTGTTCCTCGATCGTCACGCTTCGAAGCGTACGCAATGACGGCCACCGCGAGGAACCTCCGCACCGGGACCGGCGCGGGCTTGGCTAGGCTGACGGCGTGTCCTTCGTCGCCGATCTCCGCGTGGTCCTCCGGGGCAGAGACTTCAGGCACCTGTTCGGCACGCGGCTGGTCTCCCAGTTCTCCGACGGGATCTTCCAGTTCGCGGTGACCGGGTTCGCCTTCTTCAGCCCCGAGAGCAAGACCACCGCGTTGCAGGTGGCGGCGGGGCTCGCGGTGCTGCTGCTCCCCTACAGCATCCTCGGGCCGTTCGTCGGCGTGTTCATCGACCGGTGGCCGCGGCGGCAGGTCCTGGTGCTCGCGCCCGTGGCGCGCGGCGCGCTGCTGCTGGTGGCCGCCTGGCTGGTCGCCGCGGACGCCCCCGACCCCGCCTTCTACGCGGCGGCGCTGGCCGTGCTGGCGGTCAACCGGTTCTTCCTGGCCGCGCTCGGCGCCTCGCTCCCCCACGTCGTGCCGACCGAGCGGCTGCTGTCGGCCAACGCCGTCGTGCCGACCTCGGGCACGGTGGTCACGTTCGTCGGCGTGGGCGTCGGCTTCCTGCTGCGCGCGCTGGTCGGCGGCGACGACTCCGGCGTGGCGGTGCTGCTGGTCGCCTCCGGAGTGGTGTTCGCGCTGAGCTCGCTGATCGCCCGCCGCATGGACCGCATGCTGCTCGGCCCCTGGCCCGACCCCGACCGGCCGCAGGCCCGCGAGGCGCTGCGCAACGTGGTGGTCGGCCTGGCCGACGGCACGCGCCATCTGCTGAGTCACCGGATCGCGGCCGGCACCCTGGGCGCGATGGCCGCCCACCGCTTCTTCTACGGCATCGCGACCGCCCTCGGCATCATCCTCTACCGCTACTACTTCACCGACGGCGACCCCGACGCCGCGCTCAAGGGCATCGGCCTGGTCGTGGCCACCTCCGGCGTCGGCTACTTCGTGGCGGTGCTCATCACCCCCTACGCGACCGAGCGGTTCACCATCGAGCGCTGGGTGCCGATCGCGCTGACCGCGGCCGGCGTGCTCACCGCGGTGCTGGTGCTGCCGTTCCAGGAGTGGGGGCTCGCCGCCGCCGGGTTCGTGCTGGGGGTGGCCGGGCAGAGCGTCAAGATCTGCGCCGACACCACCGTGCAGCGCGACGTCGAGGACATCTACCGAGGCCGCGCGTTCTCCATCTACGACATGCTCTTCAACGGGATGTACGTGCTCGCCGCGGCCCTGTCGGCGGCCATCCTGCCGGCCGACGGCAAGTCGTACCTCGCGGTGGCGATCATGTCGGTGGGCTATCCGCTCGCGGCGCTCGCCTACCGGGCGATCGCCGCGCGCTCACGTCAGCGGCTGACCGAACCGCCGTCAGCCGAGCTCGGCTGACCGCGACCACTCCAGCAGCGCCTCGGTCGCGGCCTCCTTGCCGATCACGCCCTTGTCGAGCCTGAGGTCGAGCAGGAACTTGTAGGCCCTGCCCACGACCGGCCCCGGGCCCACGCCCAGCACCCGCTGGATCTCGTTGCCGTCGAGCTCGGGCCGGATCTTGGCCAGCTCCTCCTCCTCGGCCAGCCGCTCGATGCGCTCCTCCAGGTGGTCGTAGGTGCGCGAGAGCGCGGCCGCCTTGCGCTTGTTGCGCGTGGTGCAGTCGGCCCTGGTCAGCTTGTGCAGCCGGGAGAGCAGGTGACCGGCGTCGCGGACGTAGCGGCGCACCGCGCTGTCGGTCCACTCGCCGGTGCCGTAGCCGTGGAAGCGCAGGTGCAGCTCGACCAGCCGGGAGACGTCGGCCACGACGTCCTTGGGGAACTTCAGCTCGCTCATGCGTTTCTTGGTGAGCTGGGCGCCGACCACCTCGTGGTGGTGGAACGACACCCGGCCGCCCGCCTCGTGCCGGCGCGTCTTGGGCTTGCCGACGTCGTGCATGAGCGCCGCCCAGCGCAGGATGCGGTCGGCCTTGCCGTCCTCCTCCTGGGCGATGGCCTGGTCGAGCACGGTCAGCGTGTGCTCGTAGACGTCCTTGTGCCGGTGGTGCTCGTCGATCTCCAGGCGGAGCTTCGGCAGCTCGGGCAGCACGTGGGCGGCGAGGCCGGTCTCGACCAGCAGCCGCAGCCCCTCGCGGGGGTTGGCGCCGCAGATCAGCTTGTCCAGCTCGTCGCGGATGCGCTCGGCGGAGACGATCTCGATCCGCTCGGCCATCGCGGTCATCGCCGCCAGCGCGGCGGGATCGACGGCGAAGCCGAGCTGCGAGGCGAACCTGGCCGCGCGCAGCATCCGCAGCGGGTCGTCGCCGAACGAGCGCTCGGGCGGGCCGGGCGTGCGCATCACCTTCGCGGCCAGGTCGTCGAGCCCGCCGTAGGGGTCGACGAACTCGTGCCCGGGCAGGCGCACGGCCATCGCGTTGACCGCGAAGTCGCGCCGCTCCAGGTCGGCCTGCAGCGTCTCGCCGTACATGACCTCGGGCTTGCGCGACTTCGGGTCGTACGACTCGCTGCGGTAGGTGGTGATCTCGATCAGCCAGCTGCCCTTGCGCAGCCCGACGGTGCCGAAGTCGATGCCGATCGTCCACACCGAGTCGGCCCAGTCACGGACGATCTCCAGCACCCGCTCGGGGCGCGCGTCGGTGGTGAGGTCGAGGTCGTTGCCGACCCGGCCGAGCAGGATGTCGCGCACCGGGCCGCCCACCAGGGCCAGCTCGTGCCCTTGCGCGGCGAACAGGCGGCCGAGCTCGTCGGCCACCGGGGCGATCTTGCGGAACAGGTCGGTCATCGCCCGCCGCTGGCCTTCGGTCAAAGTTGCATCCACCACAACCGGGTCGGTCCTTCGTCATCCGGAACATATCCCCCGAGCCACATGAGGTCCGGGTTACCGTCGGTCAAGGGACCGTCGGGGGCCATGGCAACGAGGCTAGGAGGTCTACATGAAGGACGCCCTCGCGATCCACCGCTGGCTCCTCGCCCACCAGGTCCATCATGAGATCGTACGCCTTCCGCGCCCCTTGGCTCGCGCGGAAGAGCTTCCCGGGGCGCTCTCCGCGGCCCCCGGCCGATGCCTGACGGTCACGGTGTTCGAGGTGGCCACCAGGGTCGGCGGCGAGGCCGTCGTGGCCGTCGTCGCCCCGGTGTCCGCCGGTCCGCGTCCCGGAGCCGTGGGCGGCCTGCTCGGCGCGCGCCGGGTGCGACCCGCGCCGGCCCACGTCGTCAACTCCGCCACCGACTACGCGCACGGCCTGGTCTGCCCGCTGCTGCTGCCGGCGTCCCTGCCGCTGCTCGTCGACGACCGGTTGAGCGCCGCCGCGGGGCCGATCTTCACGGCCACCGGCGAGCGTCACACGGCCCTCCGCATTCGTGCGCTCGACCTGCTGACTCTCCTGCCAGGCAAGACGGTCGACCTCCGCCTGGCACGGCCAAGAGGATCACGTGCGGCGGTCACGCGGCGGCACTGAACCCGTACCATTGCGGGCGTGCGTCGTCGTACTCCAGCCCGGGCAGCCGCGTGATCCGTAAGACCGCGCTGCTCGCCGTGCTGTCCGCCGCGTTGCTCGCCCCCACCCTGGCGGCGGCGCCGAGCACGGCTGCCACGAGCGCTCAGACCAGCAGGCAGACCCTCTCCGTCGCCATCACCGCCATCACGCCCGCGGTGCCGCGCTCCCCGACCGACGTCATCAAGATCAGCGGCACGGTGCGCAACGACACCGGCGCCGACATGGCCGGCCTCCAGGTGCGCCTGCGCTACGACGCCCAGAAGCTGCCCGACCGGGCCGCCATGGACGCCTACATGAGCGACCAGTCCACCGCGACGCTGCCGGTCAACGTCTCCACCCGCAACTCCTACATGGACCTGCAGCCGCTCGCCGCCGGCGGCACCGTCCGCTGGGAGATCCAGGCCACGCCGGTGCAGCTCGGCCTGCGCGAGTTCGGCGTCTACAAGATCGCCGTGGACGTGGCGCAATACCGCGTGCCGCTCCAGGCCGAGCGCACCTTCCTCACGTACGCGCCGCCGACCCCGCAGAAGCTGCCGCGCACCAGGCTCGCCGTCGCCCTGCCGGTCATCGACCAGCCCCACCGGGCCACCGACGACCCCGTGTTCGTCGACGACAAGCTGAGCCAGGCCATCGCCGGCAAGGGCCGCCTCGCCGACCTGCTCCGCATCGCCCAGTCCGCGCCCAGCAACGTGACGTGGTTCGTCGACCCCTCGCTGCTCGACGACCTCAACACCATGGTCAAGGGCTACAAGGTCAAGACCAAGGACGGCGAGCAGAGCCGGCCCGCCAACCCCGCGGCCGGTCAGTGGCTGCAGGAGTTGCGCACCGCCCTCGCCGCCGCGCCCGTCGTGGCGGTCCCGTACGCCGACCCCGACCTCACCGCGCTCACCCACCAGGGCCTCGACGACCAGCCCAACCGGGCGATCGCGCTCGGCGGCAAGAAGGCCAAGGAACTGCTCGGCCGCGACGTCAAGACGACGATCAACTGGCCCGCCGGCGGCCTGCTCGACCCCGACGCGCTCGACCTGCTCTCGGTCAGCGACGACAAGGTGGACAAGGTCCTGCTCGACGCCGCCAACCTGCCGCCGGCGCAGCCGCTCACGGTCACGCCCGACGCCGCCTCGACCCTCGACTCGGTCCAGGGCCCGGTGACCGCACTGGTCGCCGACCCCGGGCTGAGCCGCCTGTTCGAGCCGGAGACCAGCACGTCCCTGCTGCTCAGCACGCAGCGGTTCATCGCCGAGACCGCGATGATCGCCGCCGAGCCCGGCCAGACCCTGCCGAGGTCGCTGGTCGTCGCCCCGTCGCGGCGCTGGGACCCCAACCCCGCGCTCGTCACCGGCCTGCTCAAGACCGCGGGCCGGCTGCCCTGGCTGCAGCTCACCACGCTGGAGACGATCAAGCCGGGCAAGGCGTCCGTCCCGCGCGCCGGCCTGACCTACACCGACCAGAACCGCCGCGAGGAGCTGAGCGGCAAATACCTGGCGCCGGTGAAGGAGACCGCGGAGCGGGCCCAGCTCACCGCCCTGATCACGGCCACGCGCACGCAGTCCGTGTTCGACGCCGCGGTGCTGCGCACCGCCTCCTCGGCCTGGCGCAACAGCACCCGCATGGGCCGCTCGGTGACCAACGCGGTGAGCAAGGCCGTGACCGAGCGCGTGGACCGCGTCCAGATCACCGGCGCGGGGCCCGACCGGCCGCGCACCCTGGCGGGCAACAACGGCTTCGTCCCCATCAGCGTCAAGAACGCCAGCGGCGCCGAGATCAGGCTCTACGTCGACGTGCGGTCCGACGACCAGAAACTGCTGCAGGTCACCTTCCAGCAGGACGAGCCCCTGTCCATCGGCGCCGGGCAGAGCGGCACGGTCCAGGTGCCGATGAACGCCACGCCGGGCACCAGCGGCGACGCCACGGTGACCGTTCAGCTCAGGACCGCCGACGGCAAGGCCTACGGCAAGCCGCAACGCCTCACCATCCGCACCACCGGCTACACCGGCATCGCCTCGGTGATCGTGGGCGCGGGGCTCACCGTCATGCTGGCGGCCGTGGTCACGCGGGTGGTGCGGCGCAGGGCGGAGCGCAGGCGCGCGGCGTCCGCCAGGAAAACGGGAGAGTGAAGACCGAATGAGCCGCATGCTGCGGGCCAGCGCCCTGATGGCGGCCGGGACGATGGTGTCCCGGGTCACCGGGTTCGTACGCACCATGGTGCTCGCCTACGCCATCGGCACGGCGGCACTGGGCGACTCCTACAACGCGGCGTACGCGATCCCGTACAGCATCCTCGACCTGCTGCTGCTGGGCGTCCTGAGCAGCGTCGTGGTGCCGATGATCGTGCGGGCGCAGCAGCAGGACCCTGACGGCGGCCGGGCCTACGAGCAGCGGCTGCTGACCGTCGCGACGATGGCGCTGACCGTCGTCGCGGTGCTGGCCGTGCTCGCCGCGCCGCTGCTCATCGACCTCTACACCGACTGGGCGCCGGGCAGCAGGAAATACGAGGTCGGCGTGATGCTGGCCCGGTTCATCCTGCCGCAGCTCGCCTTCTTCGGCATCGGCGCGGTCGCGGGCGCGATACTCAACACCCGTGATCGCTTCGGCGCCCCGATGTGGGCGCCGGTGATCAACAACCTGGTCGTGATCTGCGTGTTCGTCACGTACGCGCTGGTCAGCCAGGCGCGCGACAACATCGACGCGGTCACCACCGCCGACCTGGCGCTGCTCGGGCTCGGCACCACGGCCGGCATCGTGGCCCAGGCGGCCGTGCTGATCGTCGCGCTGCGCCGGGCCGGGTTCTCCTTCGTGCCCCGCTTCGACCTGCGCAACGCCCGCCTGGGCGAGATGGGCAAGGCCGGCGTCTGGACGATCGGCTACGTCATCGTCACCCAGCTCGGCTTCCTGCTGACCACCAACCTGTCGTCCGCGGCGGGCGCCGAGGTGCCCGGCCACGGCATCAGCCCCTACACGCTGGCCTTCCAGCTCTTCCAGCTCCCGTACGGCGTCGTCGGCGTCTCGGTCATCACGGCCATGCTGCCGCGCATGAGCCGGGCGGTCGGCGAGGGCCGGCTCGCCGACGTGCGCGAGGAGTTCGGCTCCAGCGTGCGGCTCATCTGCGCGCTGATGGTGCCGGTGTCGCTGCTGCTCATGGTGCTGGGGCCGGCGATCACCGTGCCCCTTTACAGCCACGGCGCCAACAGCGTGGCCGACGCCGTCTACATCGGCAACGTGCTGCAGGTGTACGGGCTGGCGCTGGTGCCGTTCGCGGTCTTCCAGCTGCTGCTGCGGGTCTTCTACAGCTTCGGCGACACGCGGACGCCGGTCTACGTCGGTGCCGGGACGACCGCGGTCAACGCGGGGCTGATGGTGGTGTTCTACCTGCTGCTGCCGCCCGAGTACGCGGTCATGGGGCTGGCGCTGGCGTACGCGATCGCGTACGGGCTGGGCGCGCTGCTCGCCTGGATGCTGGCCAGCCGCCGGGTGGGCGGACTCGACGGATGGACGGTCGGCATGGCGATGACCCGGATGTACCTCGCCTCGCTGCCCACCGCCGTGCTGGCCCTGGCCGCCGTCTGGGGGGTCACGCAGGCGTTCGGCGGGCTGCGTTTCGTCAGTTCGCTCATCGTCCTGGCGGTCGGCGGCGGGCTCGGTCTGGTGCTCTACCTCGGTGTGGCTCACAGAATGCGCATACCGGAGGTCAACTCGATCGTTGGGATGGTCGCGCGACGGGTAGGTCGGTAAAGAAACTCGGCACTACGATGGAGCCCGACACGCGCGAATGGAAGCAGGAGGGGCGTGGGCGGATCCACCCGGCATAGCGTGCCTTCGTGGGACACCACCACGCGGGCGAGTCCAACCATGTCCGATCGGCCTAGCGGAGTGAGCCTGTGAGCACGTCGGCCGTCGCCCCCGGCACCCGCCTCGCCGAGCGCTTCCGGCTTGAGGACCGCGTCAGCGAGTCCGACGGCGCGACGCTGTGGAAGGCCATCGACGAGATCCTCGCGCGGCCGGTGGCCGTGCACACGTTCGCGCCCGACTTCCCGCGCGTGCACGAGGTCGTGACGGCCGCCCGCGCGGCGAGCCGGCTCACCGACCCGCGCCTGACGCAGGTCTTCGACGCCGCCGAGGACGACAAGCACGCCTACGTCGTCAGCGAGTGGGTCACCGGTGAGACGCTGACCGACCTGCTGGCCAACGGGCCGCTGGAGCCCGAGCGGGCGGCCGGGCTGGTGGCCGAGGCCGCCGAGGCCCTGGCCCACGCCCACGAGGCCCGCCTCTACCACCTGTGCCTGCGCCCGGCCCACCTGGTGTGGACGACCGGCAACACCGTCAAGGTGCTCGGCGTGGCCGTCGACGCCGCGATGTACGGCCTGACCACCGACCAGCCGGCGCTCGACGACGCCGAGGGCCTCGGCCGGCTGCTGTACGCGGGCCTGACCGGCCACTGGCCGGGCGACGAGGAGGAGGGCGGCCTGCCCGCCGCCCCCATGATGGACGGCCACTTCTGCACGCCGCGCCAGGTCACCGCGGGCGTGCCCGGCTACCTCGACACCGTCACGGTGCGGGCCTGCCTGCCCGAGTCGCGCAAGGGCCAGGGCGCGCTGTCCAGCCCGGCGGAGATCACTGAGGCGCTGGCCGACGTGGCCCGCCCGATGCCGATCCCGATCTCCTACCCGAGCACGCCCGCGGTGGCCTCCGCCTCGCACTCCGAGGGCCTCGACGTGGGCCACCGCAACCAGACCACGGTCGCGCCGCTGCCTCCCGCGCCGCGGCGGCCGCAGGGCGGCGGCAGCACGCTCAACCGGGTGCTCATGACGATCGTGGTGCTGCTGGTCATCGCCGCGGTCGGCGTGGGCGCGTGGACGATCGGCCGCAGCCTCGGCAGCGGCACCGAGCCCGAAGCTCAGACGGCCACGCCGAGCGCCACCGGCTCCACCTCCTCCACGCCCACGCAGACGGTCAAGCCGGCCAAGGCCAAGGGCTTCGACCCGCTCGGCGACGACGGCGACGAGAAGTCGGACAAGGCCGGCCTCGCGATCGACGGCAAGCCCAGCACGTACTGGGAGACCCAGGGCTACGCCACCGCCGAGCTCGGCAACCTCAAGAAGGGCGTCGGCCTGCTGCTCGACATGGGCAAGTCCGTGCAGGTCAGTGACGTGGTGGCGACGCTGGGCAGCACCTCGGGCGCGAACGTCGAGCTGAAGGTGGGCGACGCCCCCGAGCTCGGCTCGCTGAAGACGGTCGCGACGGCGAAGGACGCCTCGGGCAAGACCACGTTGAAGCCCGATCAACCCGCAACCGGACAGTACGTTTTGATCTGGTTTACCCGTCTTCCGGCAGATGCGGGCAAGTTTCATGGCACCATCTATGAAGTAGTGGTGCACTCTCCCGGATCGGCATAATCAGGAAACTCTCTTGTGAACTCCCCACCCGAGACACCTTCAGCAGCGGATCGGCCTGCGGTCACGGACGCCGACCTGCTGACCGCGCACATCAACGGGGATCCTCACGCCTTCAGCGAGATCGTCAAACGGCACCGCGACCGCATGTGGGCGGTCGCCCTGCGCACGCTCGGTGACCCGGACGAGGCCGCCGACGCCGTGCAGGACGCCTTCGTCTCCGCCTATCGCAAGGCCGCCACGTTTCGCGGCGAGGCCGCCGTCACCACCTGGCTGCACCGCATCGTGGTCAACGCCTGTCTCGACCGCATGCGGCGCAAGTCCGTCCGGCCGGTGGCCGACGACGAGCTCATCGAGGCCGCCGAGCGCGAGACGCCGCTGCCGGACCAGACCCTGGAGCGCGAGGTCTCCATGGAGGTTTCGGCCGCTCTGAAACTGCTGCCCGCCGACCAGCGCGCGGCCCTGGTGCTCGTCGACATGATGGGCTATTCGGTCGAAGACGCAGCTCAGGTGCTGGAGGTGCCGAGCGGCACCGTGAAGAGCCGGTGCGCCCGTGGGCGCGCGAAACTTGCCCCAATTCTTTCGCATCTGCGGAACCGATCAGACCTCAATCGCGTCTCATCCGCGAAGGGAGCAGAACTTCGTGACGGGTGATACGCACTACGAACTGGAAACTCTCGCCGAGCTGGCCGAGGGTCTCCTGGACGCTGCCGAGGCACGCCAGGTCCGCGAGCATCTCGCGGTCTGCGACCCCTGCGGGGAGCTGCTGGCCGACCTGGCGGCGGTTCGCGAGGTGCTCGCGGCGACCCCCACACCGGCCATGCCGATGGGTGTCGCACTGCGCATCGACAAGGCCCTGGCGGCCGAGGCCGAGACCGGGCGCGGCGGCGTCGGGCTCGCGGAGCCACCGGACTGGGACGAGCTCATGCGGGACGCCCCCTGGGAGCGGCCGATCGCGGTCCCCGAGCCCGTGGGCTCGGTCAACGGCTCCGCGGCGGACGTCCCCGAGCCGGTACGCCTCGGAGTGGTCTCCGACGACGGCACCATCGTCCCCGCCAGGACGCGCTCGGCCAGGAGGCGGCGGTGGGCGCTGCCCGCGGTGGCCGCCGCGGCGGCCGCGGCCGTGGTCGGCACGGCGGTGGTCTCGACCAACCTGCTCGCCTCGGGCGGCTCGTCGGGCGGCTCCGCGCCGGTCGCGCTGCCGTCCAGCGACGTGGCGAGGACCCCGGAGCGGGCGCCGGCGTACAAATTGACCGACAGCGGCTACAACTACAGCGACTACGCCCTCCGCCAGCCGATGGAGCAGTTCTTCGGCTTCGCGCAGGCGCAGCAGCCGCTGGGCGGCGACAACGCCGCCGCCAAGGCGGCCAAGTGCGTGGGCAAGGTGGGCGAGCGCAACGGCCTGGAGACCTTCGCGGCCGACCAGGGGCAGTACAACGGGCAGGAGGCGCTCGTCGTCGTCTCCTGGAAGGACCGGACGGCCAAGAAGATCCGCATCGACATCGTCGACCCGTTCAACTGCAAGAACCTGCGTAAGGCGGCCCTCGGGCGCTGGTAGTTCCCGTACGTGTGCGTCGTGAAGAGCCCGCTTCGGCGGGCTCTTCCTTTTTTGTCCTGTGCACAACCTGTGGAAAAGTACGCGCAACGAGGTCCCCTCGCAGGTCACCGTACGATTCGTCGGGCCTGCGGCCGGGTCGCGGGTAGGGAGGGGAATCAGGGCGGCCTAGGATCTGTTGACGCCGGTGCAACTGCAGACGAGGAAGGCGTGGAGCGTTGAGCGACGTTCGTAACGTGATCATCATTGGATCCGGGCCAGCCGGCTACACCGCGGCCGTCTACTCCGCGCGCGCCGAGCTCAAGCCCCTGGTCTTCGAGGGCTCCGTCACCGCCGGCGGCGCGCTCATGAACACCACCGACGTGGAGAACTTCCCCGGGTTCCCCGACGGCATCATGGGGCCCGACCTCATGGACAACCTGCGCAAGCAGGCCGAGCGCTTCGGCGCCGAGCTGGTCGCGGACGACGTGGTCGAGGTGGACCTCACGGCCGAGCCCAAGGTCGTCAAGACGCACACCGACACCTACTACGCCAAGTCCGTCATCCTGGCGATGGGCTCCGGCTACCGCGAGCTCGGCCTCGAGAACGAGAAGCGCCTGTCCGGCCACGGCGTGTCCTGGTGCGCCACCTGTGACGGGTTCTTCTTCCGCAACAAGGACATCGTGGTCGTCGGCGGCGGCGACACGGCGATGGAGGAGGCCACGTTCCTCACCCGGTTCGGGCGCATGGTCACCGTGGTCCACCGCCGTGACGAGCTGCGGGCCAGCAAGATCATGCAGGACCGCGCGCTCGGCAACGACAAGATCCGCTTCGTCTGGGACTCCGAGGTCGTCGACGTGCTCGGCGACACCAAGGTCGAGGCCGTGAAGCTGCGCAACGTCAAGACCGGCGAGGAGTGCGAGCTGGCCACCGACGCGCTGTTCCTCGCGATCGGCCACGACCCGCGCACCGACCTGGTCAAGGGCCAGATCGACCTGGACGAGAACGGCTACATCAAGGTCGCCTCCCCCAGCACCGCGACCAACATCCCCGGCGTGTTCGCCGCGGGTGACGTCGTCGACCACACCTACCGCCAGGCCATCACCGCGGCCGGCACCGGCTGTGCGGCCTCGCTCGACTCCGAGCGCTGGCTCGCCGACAACGACAAGTAAGGAGCGCACCGTGAAGGCAGTCACCGACGCCACGTTCGAAGCCGAGGTACTCAAGAGCGACAAGCCCGTGCTCGTCGACTTCTGGGCGGAATGGTGCGGCCCGTGCCGTCAGGTCTCGCCCATCCTTGAGGAGATCGCCAAGGAGCACGGCGACAAGCTGGAGATCGTCAAGCTCAACATCGACGAGAACCCCGAGGTTCCGCGCCAGTACGGTGTGCTCCAGATCCCGACGATGAACGTCTACAAGGGTGGCGAGGTCGTCAAGCAGATCATCGGCGCCAAGCCGAAGGCCATGCTGCTGCGCGAGCTCGACGGCGTCATCTAGGCCGCGTCCTCCGGCGGTCCTGACGACCCGTCTCTCGTGGCGCGCTTCGCCCGGCGAAAGAGCCTCCCGCGACCACGCGGGGGGCTCTCCTGCTTCCCGATGCCTCTGAACGGGTCCCAGCGGGCGCGTGCTCCCTCGGCACCTCCCGTGGGTCCCCCGCCGTGCGGCGGGCCGTCACACTGGGCGCAGGGCCCGTTCGGGGCTCATGGACCCGAGCAGCCGCTCCAGCGCGACCTCGACGTCCTCCCGCCACGACACGGCGCTCTTCAGTTCGAGCCGCAACCGCGGAAAACGCAAATGCGGACGAACAGTCTTAAATCCCACTGAAAGCAGATATTCGGCAGGAACCACGCAACTGGGCTCCTCCCACTTGAGATCCCCGAACGCCTCGATGGCTTTCACCCCGCGCCGCGTCAGGTCCTTGGCCATCCCCTGGATGAGCATCCGCCCCAGCCCGCCGCCGGAGAACTCCGGAATGATGTGCGCCGTCATCAGCAGCACCGCATCGGCGCTCACCGGCGAGGTGGGGAACGCCACCGACCGCGGCGTGTAGAGCGGCGGGCTGTAGAGCACGAACCCGGCAGGCACGCCGTCGACGTACGCGATCTTGCCGCAGCTCCCCCACTCCAGCAGCGTGGCGGAGAGCCAGGCCTCCTTCTCCAGCCCCGGATCCCCGGAGTCCACCGCGCGCTCCCCGCTCATCGGGTCGAGCTCCCAGAACACGCACCGCCGGCACCGCCGCGGTAGATCTTCAAGATTGTCCAGGGTTATGTTGACCAGCCGGCGCGACAACTACCGCCCCTATCGTTGACCCGGAAAAGCGCGCGAAAACCGCGTCCACAGGTGGCATCGTAGCTCAGTGAAGAGAACGTCAGCGGACACCACGACGGCGTAGCCCTGTCACGTACGACATGTCCGGCTGGCGTAATCTGGTATTTCCGCCCGATATGACACCTAGGAGGTGGGCCGTGACGGAAGAGCTTGATCACGGTCAGACACCCGCGCCGGCCCAAGGGTCGCGCATCGACGCCTACGTCGATCGCTACGCCGCGCGAGCTACCGGGATGGTCGCCTCCGAGATCCGAGCTCTTTTCGCCGTCGCGTCGAGGCCCGAGGTGGTCTCGCTCGCGGGCGGCATGCCGTACGTCACCGCCCTTCCCCTCGACATGGTCGGCGAGCTCGTCTCCGAGCTCGTCACCCGGCGCGGCCCTGTCGCGCTCCAGTACGGCTCCGGCCAGGGCGACCCGCATCTGCGCGAGCAGATCTGCGACGTCATGCGCCTTGAGGGGATCCAGGCCGCGGCGGACGACGTGGTCGTCACCGTGGGTTCGCAGCAGGCGCTCGACCTGATCACCCGCATCTTCATCGACCCGGGCGACGTGGTGCTCGCCGAGGGCCCCTCGTACGTGGGGGCGCTGGGCACTTTCTCCGCCTATCAGGCCAAGGTGGTCCATATCGCCATGGACGATCAGGGCATCGTGCCCGAGTCCCTGGCCCAGACCATCTACGCGCTGGAGACCGCCGGCGCGCCCATCAAGTTCCTCTACACGATCCCCAACTTCCAGAACCCGGCCGGCGTCACCCTCAACATCGCCCGCCGCCAGCAGGTGCTCGACATCTGCCAGCGGGCCGGGGTGCTGATCATCGAGGACAACCCGTACGGGCTGCTCGGCTTCGACGGCGAGCCCATGCCCGCGCTGCGGGCCGACAACGCCGACGGGGTCGTCTACCTGGGCTCGTTCTCCAAGACGCTGGCCCCGGGCTTCCGGGTCGGCTGGGCGCTCGCCCCGCACGCGATCCGCGACAAGCTCGTGCTCGCCATGGAGTCGGCGGTGCTGTCGCACTCGTCGTTCACGCAGCTCGCGGTCGGCCAGTACCTCGCCACGCAGCCGTGGCGGGAGCAGATCAAGACGTTCCGCGAGCTCTACCGCGAACGCCGCGACGCGCTCCTCGACGCCCTGGAGTCGCTAATGCCGCCCGAGGTCACCTGGACCCGGCCGGGCGGCGGCTTCTTCGTCTGGGCCACCCTTCCCGAGGGGCTCGACTCGAAGGCCATCCTGCCGCGGGCCGTGGCCGAGCGCGTGGCGTTCGTCCCCGGCACCGGCTTCTTCTCCGACGGCAGCGGGGCGCGGCACATGCGCCTGTCCTACTGCTACCCCGAGCCCGACCGGATCCGCGAAGGCGTGCGCCGGCTCGCCGGGGTGATCGAGCAGGAGATGCAGCTGCGCGACACGTTCGGCACGGGCTCCGTACGCGAGCACAACGGCGTCGACACTCCCGGTCCCGACCTCGCCTGACCCCCGAACGGCCCGGCCACCCGCGCCGGGCCGTACGGGGCTCCGCGCCGGGCGCCTCACGTACACCATTCGCCCCTCACGCCGGTACGCTCGGACAGCGTTCTGTCAGCAGAGGAGAAGTGATGAGCGAGTTGGGCCACGTGCTGGTGCTGGCCGGAGGCCTCTCCTACGAGCGGGAGGTGTCCCTGCGCTCGGGCCGCCGGGTCACCGAGGTGCTGCGCACCGCCGGCGTCGACGTGGAGACCCGCGACACCGACGCCTCCCTCGTGCCTTCGGTCCTCGCCGACCCTCCGGACGCGGTGTTCGTCACCCTGCACGGCGGCGCCGGCGAGGACGGCGCCATCCGCTCCGTGCTCGAACTCCTCGACGTCCCCTACGTGGGCGCCGACCCCGACGCCTGCCGGGTGGCCTTCGACAAGCCCACCGCCAAGGCGGTCGTCCGCTCCGTCGGCCTGCGCACGCCGGAGTCGGTCACGCTGCCCAAGGAGACCTTCCACGACCTCGGCGCCACGGTCGTGCTCGGCCGGATCATCGAACGGCTCGGCCTGCCCCTGTTCGTCAAGCCGGCGCGGGGCGGCTCCGCGCTGGGCGCCTCCATCGTCCGCACCGCCGAGGAGCTGCCCGCCGCGATGGTCGGCTGCTTCGCCTACGGCGACACCGCCCTCATCGAGCGCTACGTCGAGGGCGTGGAGGTCGCCGTCTCGGTCGTGGACGTCGGCGACGGCCCGATCGCCCTCCCCGCCGTCGAGATCGTCCCCGACAAGGGCGTCTACGACTACGCGGCCCGCTACACCGCCGGGCACACCGAGTTCTTCGCCCCGGCCCGCCTGTCCCCGGCCGCCGCGGCCGCGTGCGCCCAGACGGCCGTCACCGCCCACACGGCGCTCGGCCTGCGGGACATCTCCCGTACCGACCTCATCGTGGACGCCGACGACGTCCCGCACTTCCTGGAGGTCAACGTGGCGCCGGGGATGACGGAGACCTCGCTGCTCCCGATGGCCGCCGAGGCGGCCGGCCAGGACCTCGGCGACCTCTGCCGCGCCCTCCTCCGGAACGCCGCGGCCCGCGCCCGCGCCTGATCCCGGGTCGTAGCCTTACGGTGTGCTGATCGATCCGATGTACCCCAAGAGCTTTGCCAGCGACAACCACGCGGGCGTCCACCCGGACATCCTCGAAGCCATGGCGGCGGCGAACCAGGGAGACGCCCCCGCCTACGGCGGCGACACCTGGACCGCCGCCTTCGCGGAGAAGGTCAAGGAGGTGTTCGGCCCGGAGGCGGAGGGCTTCGCGGTGCTCAACGGCGCGGGCGCGAACATGGTGGGCCTCGCCCTCACCCTCCCCCGCCGCTACGACGCCATCATCTGCGCCGACAGTGCGCACATCGCGACCCACGAAGGCGGCGCCGCCGAACGCCTGCTCGGCGTGAAGCTGATGACGGTCCCCACCTCGCACGGCAAGCTCCGCCCGGCCGACATCGAGTCCCGCCTGCGCGGCCTCGGCGATCCGCACGAGTCGCAGCCGGCGGTCGTCTCCATCTCGCAGGTGACGGAGCTCGGCACGTGCTACTCCCCCGACGAGATCGCGGCCCTCGCCGAGACGGCGCACGCCGCCGGCCTACGCCTCCACATGGACGGCGCCCGGCTGGCGAACGCCGCCGCCCATCTCGGCTGCGACCTGAAGGCCATCACCACCGACGTCGGCGTGGACGTCTTCAGCTTCGGCGGCACCAAGAACGGCGCGCTCGCCGCCGAGGCCGTGGTCGTCCTCGATCCGTCCCTCGCCGAGGCCGTGCCCTTCCTCCGGCGGCAGTCCCTTCAGCTCGCCTCCAAGATGCGCTTCATCTCCGCCCAGCTCACCGCCCTGCTCTCGGACGACCTCTGGCACCGCAACGCCCACCACGCCAACCAGATGGCCGCCCGCCTGGCCGCCGGCCTCACGGACGTCCCCGGAACGTCCCTCGCCTACCCCGTCGAATCCAACGCCGTCTTCGCCCAGCTCCCGCACGCCGTCGCCGAAACCCTCCGGGACCGCTACCTCTTCCACTACTGGGACGAGCCGGCCGGCGTCGTCCGTTGGATGACCGCCTTCGACACCACCCCGGAACACATCGACGACTTCCTCGCCGACCTCCACAAGGCCGCATCCGCCCTCTGAAGCGCACCCGACCGGTCCCCGCAAACCCCCGCCCATGTTTCACGTGAAACCAACCACGCTTCGCTCGCGCCTCGCTCCGTGTCGCGTCGGCTTCCGTGTCCCGAGCGCCCCCGAAGCCTCGTAAGCGTGGGAGCGGCCCGCCACTGTTTCACGTGAAACCAGCCGCCTCTTCCCGAAGAGCCGTCAGCCCCAGTTTCCGACGCCACGGGCACCGGGGCTGACGACCGTCACCTCAGAAATGGCCAGCCCCGTTCCCGCTCGCGGCTCGCCCTCTGTCACACAGCCCGCCCTGCATCGCGCGGCCGCATTGCCCCAGTCAGCGTCCCTTGCCACCACCCGCACCGCATCGCCTCGCACTGCACCGCCTCGCACCACACTGCACCGCCTTGGGAGCCGGGGGCTGACGACGGTGTTTCACAAATGGCCAGCCCCGTTCCCACTCCCCGCTCGCCCTGTGCCGCCGCAGCCCGCCCTGTATCGCGCGGGCCGCGCTGCCTCGGGCAGCGTCACCTTGCCCGCCGCCCGCACCGCACTGCACGCGCCGCCGCACCGCCGCACCGCCTCGGCTGGCACCACACCGCCCGGCACCGCGGGGGGCACCGGGGCCGACGACGGTCATTTCGGGAATGGCCAGCCCCGTTCCCGCTCGCGGCTCGCCCTGTGTCGCGCAGTCCGCCCTGTGTCGCGCGGCCGCATTGCCCGGGGCAGCGTCACCTTGCCCGCCGTCCGCACCGCACTGCACGCCGCCGCACCGCCTCGCCTGGCAACCACACCGCCCGGCACCGTCTCGGGCGCCAGGGCTGACGCCCGTCGCTCCACAAGTAGCCAGCCCCCTTCACGCTCGCAGCTCGCCCTGTATCGCGCGACCCCGCCGCACCCGCCGCACCCGCCTCGCCTGACGCCGCACCGCCCGGCACCCGCACCGCATGCACCCCCGCGCTGCGGCGTCCGGCGCCGCCCAGTACCGCCTGACACCGTCTTGCTCCCCTTGCGTCCGCGCCGTCCGCGCCGTCCGCGCCGTCCGCGCCGTCCGCGCCGTCCGCGCCGTCCGCGCCGTCCGCGCCGTCCGCGCCGTCCGCGCCGTCCGCGCCGTCCGCGCCGTCCGCGCCGTCCGCGCCGTCCGCGCC
>NZ_BAAJOU010000033.1:0-388540 GCF_057536035.1 Nonomuraea sp. B208 | reverse complement strand
GGAGCGCGCGGTGGCGACCGCCGCACGGGCGGCCTGCAACCCGGAACGCGGCCCGTCGAGCGCGGCCTTGGCCTCCTCGGCCGCCGCCCTGGCCGCGTCGGCGACCGCTCGGGCCTCCTCGACCAGGGCCTGCGCCGTGGCCAGCTCCTCGGCCAGCGCGGGATCGACCGCGGGCTCCTCCAGCCGCTGGGTCTCCAGGTCCTCGCCGGCCTGCCTGGCGCGCTCGGCGGCCTCGGCCACGGCCTGCTGGAGCCGGCCGATCTCCTCCTCGGCGGCGCGGGCCCTGCTGCGTACGGAGTCGACCTGACCGCGCAGCTTGGCCAGGCCCTCGCGGCGGTCGGCGGCGGCCCTGGCGGCCAGCGCGAGCCGCCGCTCCTCGGCGCTCAGCTCGGCCTCGTGCCCGGCCCGCGCCTCGACGGCCTCCTCCAGCAGCTCGCGTGCCTGCTCCAGCTCGGCCCGCAGCACGAGCTCGCGCTCGCGCGCCTCGGCCGCCTCGCGTTCGAGGTCTTCCGGGTCGCGGCCGCGCCGCTCGATGGAGGCGGCGTCGAGCGCGTGGCGGTGCCGTTCGGCGGCGAGCTGCTCCAGGCCGGTGGTGCGCTCGCGGAGCGAGGACAGCCGGAAGTAGGTCTCCTGGGCGGCGGCCAGCCGGGGCTGGGCCTCGGCCTCGGCGGCCTCCAGCGCGGCCTCGCGCTGCTGGGCCTCGGACAGCTCGGCCTCGACCTGGGCCCGCCTGGCCATGATCGCGGCCTCGTCGGCGGCCTCGCGCTCCAGGGTGGCGCGCAGCGTGCCGACGTCGTCGGCGAGCAGCCGCAGCCGGGCGTCGCGCAGGTCGGCCTGGATGACGGCGGCCTTGCGGGCGATCTCGGCCTGCCTGCCGAGCGGCTTGAGCTGGCGGCGCAGCTCGGTCGCGAGGTCCTGGACGCGGGTCAGGTTGGCCTGCATGGCGTCCAGCTTGCGCAGCGCCTTCTCCTTGCGCTTGCGGTGCTTGAGCACGCCGGCGGCCTCTTCGATGAAGGCCCTGCGGTCCTCGGGACCCGCGTGCAGCACGGCGTCGAGCTGGCCCTGGCCGACGATGACGTGCATCTCGCGGCCGATGCCCGAGTCGGACAGCAGCTCCTGGATGTCGAGCAGGCGGCAGGTGTCGCCGTTGATCGCGTATTCGCTCTGCCCGGACCGGAACATCAGCCGGCTGATGGTGACCTCGGTGTAGTCGATCGGCAGCGCGCCGTCGGTGTTGTCGATGGTCAGCGTGACCTCGGCGCGGCCGAGCGGCGGCCGGGAGGAGGTGCCGGCGAAGATGACGTCCTCCATCTTGCCGCCGCGCAGCGACTTGGCGCTGTGCTCGCCCATGACCCAGGCGAGGGCGTCCACCACGTTGGACTTGCCCGAGCCGTTGGGGCCGACCACGCAGGTGATGCCCGGCTCGAAGCGCAGGGCGGTGGCGGAGGCGAAGGACTTGAATCCGCGCAGGGTGAGGGTCTTCAGGTACAAAAGCACGACCCCCTTCTCCCTGACCCGGACCTTCGGAAAAGCCTACTGGTCCTGGCCACCCGGCGCAGGCTGCACCGGGTGGGACAAGGGCAAATAGCAAGGGACGCCTCGTCGAGACGTCCCTGGGTCTTGCGCTCCGATCACTCTCAGGTGAGTGCCGGCTCGCGCTCTTGCATGCGGCTGAGCGCCTCGTCGCGGGTTTGCGCCGCAAGAGCGTCGTTCGTGGCCTGAAGTCGGATGAGTTCTGCCTCCAGGTCACGGATGCGCTGCTGCAGGCGGCGCATCTCCGAGACCATACGAGGGTCAGGACCGCCGACGTGGCCGAGTAGAGCCTTCGCCATGGTAAAGGGTCCTCCACGCTGAGTGACCAGACTGGTTCGCGCACTTCTTATTCCGCGGGAGGGGTGCGCGTGGTACCTAACAAGAGTCGCACCGGCAGTGTGGGCGGTCAAGTCGAACAAACCGCTGCGCCCTACTGATGGGCACTCCCGACATACAACTATACCCTATTTGGGCGGTTAGACAAAAGCGGCTACCTCTCTACAAAACCGCCCAAACTACCTCGGGGTTCGCTCCAACGTTCCACTACTCCATCGACCCTGCCCGGCGTGTCGCAACCTCTGAGCAGCTCCAGCAGCTTGACGCAGCTCGCGCGAGGGCCCTCCGCAACGACCTCGACCCGGCCGTCGTCGGTGTTGCGCGCCCATCCGATGAGGCCCAGCTCCAGTGCTCTGGCACGGGTCCACCAACGGAAGCCGACACCCTGCACCCTCCCCCGGACCCAAGCCGTCAACCTGGCGTTTTCCTGATTTTCCGTCATCTTTCCCCTCCCCCTCAGGCCGTTCTCAGGCGGTCCGAGCGCCCTTCCCCGAGGGACGCCCAATCGTCAGCCGCCGTCACGAACGCCCTGACCGCGGCGCTCTCCGCCGTCCTCACCCAGGCCAGTCCCAAGATCGACGGCATCAGCCCGCTGACCGGGACGAAGCTTACGTCGGCCCGCTCGGCGACCTCCGCGGTGGGGGCGCACAAAAGCATTCCTCCCCGCCCCAGGGCCACCTGTGTCAAGCCCTCCTGAAGGGTGGCTACCGCGCCGGCCCGGGGTATCGGACGACCGGAAGGCGTCACGGAGGGTGCCGTCCGCTCGCTCCACCAGCGCGGCGCCGGCCCCGCCAGGCCGAGCAGCGGCACCCCGGCCAGCTCCTCCGCCGTGACGGCCGCCCGCGCCGCCAGCGGGTGGCCAGCGGGGAGCCCGAGCCGATAGGGGACCCTGTTGAGCGCCGGCCCCGTGGCGAGGTCGGGCTCGTCCACCGGCAGCAGGGTGAAGACGACGTCCACCTCGCCGGAGCGCAGCCGGGTGAAGGGGTCGGCGAGCGGGATCTCCACCAGCTCGGCCGCGCTGCCGGGATTGCGGCGCTCGAAAGCCCGTACGCTGCCCGTCACGACCTCCGTGGGCGTCGCGAGGAAGCCGACCCGCAGCACTTCCGTCACCGCCCGCGCGGCGGCCCTGGCGCGGCCCACGGCGCCCGTCACGCCCTCGTAGGCGGGCCTCAGGTCGGCCAGGAAGCGCTCGCCGAGCGGCGTCAGGCGCACCCGCCGGCTCGTCCGCTCGACCAGCCGGCCGCCGATCCTGGTCTCCAGCGCGCGCAGGAGCTGGCTGACCCGGGCGGGTGACAGGTAGAGGCGTTCGGCCGTACGGGCGAAGTGCAACTCCTCGCTGAGCGCCAGGAAGCACTCCAGCTCCCTGAAATCCATGTCCGCCTCCCGTGGATCACCGAGCCTGACTGAACCAAGCCTCCGGACTTCGCCGTTGTTCCCGATCCGCCGGCCGGCTCGCTGATCAGGCCATCTCGTACGACCATCCGAAGGCGAGGTCCGAGGACACGGAGACCTCGTCGCCGGAGCGGGTGACCGTGAAGCGGGCCGGCAGGCCGGTCGCCTGGTCGGTGACGGTGATCGTCTTCTCGCCGTCCGGTCCCGGGTAGACGCGCAGCGTGAGCCCGTCCAGGTAGTCGTAGTCCGGCCGGTCGTCGCGCGCGCCGACCGGCAGCACGGCGCCCTCGCGCACGTAGATCGGCATCGAGGTGAAGCCGTGCCGCTCGGTGCGCCAGCGCCCGCCCTCGGCCCGCTCGCCCGTCAGGTAGTTCGTCCACGTGCCTTCTGGCAGGTAGAACTCCACCGTGCCGTCCGCCGTGAAGACCGGCGCGACCAGCAGGTCGGGGCCCAGCATGTACTGGGTGTCGAGGTGGGCGGCGTTGCGGTCGCCGGGGAACTCCATCGCCATCGGCCGCATCACCGGCGTCCCGCTCTCGTGCGCCCGCAGGCCCGCCTGGTACAGGTACGGCATCAGGCGCAGCTTGAGCTTGGTGAACAACCGCGTGACCGTCACGGCCTCCTCGTCGAACGCCCACGGCACCCGGTACGACGACGAGCCGTGCAGCCGCGAGTGCGACGACAACAGCCCGAAGGCCACCCACCGCTTGAACACGCCCGGGTCCGGGGTGCCCTCGAAGCCGCCGATGTCGTGGCTCCAGAAGGAGAACCCGGAGAACGCGAGCGACAGGCCGCCGCGCAGGGTCTCCGCCATCGACTCGTACGTCGAGCCCGTGTCGCCGCCCCAGTGCACCGGCATCCGCTGCCCGCCGGCGGTCGCCGACCGGGCGAACACCACGGCCTCGCCCCGCCCGCGCCGCTCCTCCAGCACCTCGAACACGGCCTGGTTGTACAGGTGCGTGTAGAGGTTGTGCAGGCGCTCGGGGTCGCCGCCGTCGAAGTAGGCGACGTCGAGCGGCACGCGCTCGCCGAAGTCGGTCTTGAACGCGTCCACGCCCTGGTCCAGCAGCGCGCGCAGCTTCGACTGGAACCACGCGGTGGCATCGGGGTTGGTGAAGTCGACCAGCCCCATGCCGGCCTGCCAGAGGTCCCACTGCCAGACCGTGCCGTCCGGCCGCCTGAGCAGGAAGCCGCGCGCGGCCGCCTCGGCGAACAGCGGCGAGCGCTGCGCGATGTAGGGGTTGATCCACACGCAGACGCGCAGGCCCTTCGCGCGCAGCCGGGCCAGCATGCCCTCGGGGTCGGGGAAGACGCGCGGGTCCCACTCGAAGTCGCACCAGTTGAACTCGCGCATCCAGAAGCAGTCGAAGTGGAACACCGACAGCGGCAGGTCGCGTTCGGCCATGCCGTCGATGAACGACGTCACGGTCCGCTCGTCGTAGTCGGTGGTGAACGAGGTGGACAGCCACAGGCCGTAGGACCAGGCGGGCAGCCGCGCGGGGCGGCCGGTCAGCGCCGTGTACCGTTCCAGGATCTGCTTCGGCTCGGGCCCGTAGATCACCAGGTACTCCAGGCTCTCGTCCTCGACCGAGAACTGCACCCGCTGCACGGCCTCCGACCCCACCTCGAACGAGACGTGCCCGGGATGGTTGACGAGCACCCCGTAGCCCCGGTTGGTCAGGTAGAACGGCACGTTCTTGTACGCCTGCTCGGAGGACGTGCCGCCGTCGGCGTTCCAGATCTCGACCGTCTGGCCGTTCTTGGCCAGCGGGCCGAAGCGCTCGCCCAGCCCGTAGACCACCTCGCCCACGCCGAGCGAGAGCTGCTGCGCGAGGTACGCGGCCGGGCCCGTCCTGGGCTTGCCGACCGGTCCGGGGTCGGTCTGCGCGTCGGCGGCGAGCCGGAAGTAGCCGACCGACTTGTGGCCGCTGGAGGTCAGCGTCCGGCCGCCGGCGTGGAAGCTCAGCTCCCACGGCGCTCCCGGCGCCATGGTCGCGGCGAGCGCGCCGCTGGTCAGCGTCGCGCCGCCGCCGGCCGCGGTCTTGACCACGCCGTGCCCGTCCTCGGCGCCGGGCAGGTCGAAGCCGCGACCGACGCGCGCGTGGTGCTCCACGCGGACGCGGATCACGTTCTCCAGGGGCGACGACAGCCGCAGCGTGAGGACCGGCCGGTTGAGCGTGTCGCCGCGGCGGCCGATCACGGTGGTGGGCGCGGTGACGGTCAGCTCGCCCTCGGCGGCGTCGAGGTCGTACGCCTCGGCCGCGTACAGCGCGGTCACGCCGGGCCGGAGCTGCCAGAGCCCGTCGGTGAACTTCACTGCGGAGTCATCCCTTCAGTCCGCCGGCCAGCAGGTCGGCACGCCAGAAACGCTGCAGCACCAGGACGAGCGCGATGAGCGGGATCACCGACACGGCCGAGCCCATGATGACCAGCGGGTAGAGGTCGCTGTCGCCCGCGCCCTTCGACAGGAACGTGTACAGGCCCAGGGTGATCGGATACTTCTCCTGGTCGGAGAGCATGATGAAGGGCAGCAGGAAGTTGTTCCAGATGCCGACGAACTGCAGCAGGAACACCGTGACCAGCCCCTGCACCATCATCGGCAGCACGATCGTGACGAAGATGCGCAGCTCGCCCGCGCCGTCCAGGCGGGCCGCCTCCAGCGTGCTCTCCGGGATCGCGGCGGTGGCGAAGACCCGGCACAGGAAGATGCCGAACGGGTTGATGATCACCGGCAGCAGCACCGACCAGTGCGTCCCGGCCAGGCCGACGCTCGCCAGCAGCAGGTACTGCGGGACGGCCAGCACGATGCCGGGCACCAGCACGCCGGCCAGGATCACCGAGAACAGCACCTCGCGCCCGCGGAAGCGGAACTTGGCCAGCGCGTACCCGGCCATGGCCGACACCAGCGTGGACAGCACCGCGCCGAGCCCGGCGTACAGCAGCGAGTTGAGCCCCCACCGCCAGAACTGGCCGTCGCCGTACGCGCTGAGGCTCGCCAGGTTGTCCAGCAGGCCGCTGCCCGGCGCGAAGGAGAAGGTGGTGAACAGCTCGCGCGGCGTCTTCGACGCGGCCAGCACCACCCACGCCACCGGCGTCAGGCAGTACAGCGCGCCGAGCAGCAGCACGACCAGCGGCAGCCGCGGCCGCCGCCCGGCGCGCGGCCGGCGGCGCACCTGGCGGAACTGGCGGTCGCCGGTGCGCGTGACGGCGGTCATGCGTTGTCCCCGAACGTGCGGCGCTGGAAGAAACGCAGCAGGAGCAGCGACAGGGCGAGGATGCCGACCGCCAGCACGACGGAGGCGGCGGCCGCCCCGCCCAGGTTGTCGTTCACGAATGCCTCTTGGTAGATCTTCATCAGCGGCACCCAGGTGAAGCTGATGGTGGTGGTCATCGGCCGCAGCGTGGCCGGCTCGCTGTAGAGCTGCAGGGTGCCGATCACGGAGAACAGCCCGGTCAGCACCAGCGCGGGCGCGACCAGCGGGATCTTGATGCGCCAGGCGATCTGCAGCTCGCTCGCGCCGTCGATGCGGGCGGCCTCGTACACGCTGGTCGGGATCGCGCGCAGCGACGTGAAGATGATGATCATGTTGAAGCCGACGCCCGACCACAGCGCGATGTTGGCCAGCGAGAAGTACAGCGCGGGGAAGGAGAAGAAGTCCAGCGGCCCCGCGTTCAGCTCGCGGGCCACGTAGCTGATCGGGCTGGTGCTCGGCAGGTACAGAAAGCCCCACAGCAGGCTGGCGATCACGCCGGGCACCGCGTACGGCAGGAAGATCGCGGTGCGGGAGAAGCCGCGCGCCCGCACCCGCGGGGTGTCGAGCAGCAGCGCGAACAGCAGCGCCAGGCCGAGCACGCTGGGGATGGCGATGACGCCGTAGAGCAGCACCCGGCCGAGCCCGGCGACGTACTCCGGGTCGGTCAGCGCGGCCGTGTAGTTGTCGAGGCCGACGAAGGTCTGCGTCCGCCGCCCGAACGCGCCGCCGCCCTCGATGCGGAAGCCGCGGAAGCTCAGGTAGACGGCGTAGCCGATCGGGATGATCAGGAACAGGGCGAAGAACACGATCGCGGGCGTGGCGAACAGCCACGGGGTGGCGGCGGCGCGCAGGCGCGGCCGCCGTCCTGCGGATGCAGCGGGCATGAGGACGTCCAGGGTGGGTCGG
This sequence comes from Nonomuraea sp. B208, assembly GCF_057536035.1. Lineage (NCBI taxonomy): Bacteria > Bacillati > Actinomycetota > Actinomycetes > Streptosporangiales > Streptosporangiaceae > Nonomuraea > Nonomuraea sp. B208. The sequence goes on along the minus strand of NZ_BAAJOU010000033.1, from coordinate 381,119 downwards.
AGCCGGGGGCCCGCGCGGGGCCCCCGGCGGCTACTTGGTGACGGTGTAGCCGGTCTTCTGCAGGTCGGCGACGACGGCCTGCTGCGTGGCCTGGTACACGGCGCGGAAGGAGGTCTTGTCGAGGGCGGCCTTGTTGAGCGCGTCACCGAAGGCGGTCTGCGCGACGTTCACGTTGGGCCCCCAGGTGACCGGGATCGTGGTGTTCCTGATCACCTGGTCGGTGACCTGGTAGAAGTCCTTCTGCTGCGGCATCAACTTCGGCGGCTCGTGGCTCAGCGTCGCCTGGCGGCCGGCGTTCGCGCCGGGGAAGAGGTCGAGGCCGAGCAGCAGCTTCGAGCCCTCCTCCGACGCGCCCAGCCACGCGGCGAAGGCCGCCGCCTCCTTCGCGTGCTTCGACTTCTCCGGCACGAGGTACGCCGACCCGCCCAGGAACGGCACGGCCGCCTGGCCCGCCGTCCACTGCGGCAGCGGCGCCGACTCCCACTTGCCGGCCGTGTCCGGCGCCACCGAGTAGATCACGCTGGGCGCCCAGGCCGCGGCGGCCCAGCTCAGGATCTTGCCGTCGTTGACCTTCGCGTTCCACTCCGGGGTGAGCAGCGGCTCGACCTTGACCAGGTCGCGCTCCACGAGGTCCTGCCAGAAGTCGGCGGTCTTGAGCGAGGGCTCGCTGTCGATGCCGACCTTCCACGCGTTGCCGTCGGTGCTCCACCACTGCGCGCCGGCCTGTGCGGCCTGCGCGGCGAAGAACTCGAGCTGGTTGGCGGCGAAGCTGGCGATGTAGGCGTCCTTGTCCTTCTTGCGGATCTGCTCGGCGGCCTTCGCGTACTCGTCCCAGGTGGTCGGCACCTTGATGCCGAACTTGTCGAACAGGTCCTTGCGGTAGGTGAGCACCATCGGGCCGATGTCCTGCGGGACGCCGTACACCTGGTTGTTGAAGGTGGTCTGGGCCCAGATGTTGGGGTCGACGTTCGCCTTCACGCCGGCCAGGTCGGCGGTGATGTCCTTGACCGCGCCGGCCACCACCAGGGCGGGCAGGCCGCGGTACTCGATCTGCACCACGTCGGGGGTGCCGCCGGCCTGGTCGGCGGCCAGCAGCTTGGAGGCGGTCTCGGTGGTGCCGCCGACCTCCGACAGCTTGACGGTGACGTTCGGGTGCTCCTGGTGGTACTTGTCGACGATCGCCTTGGCCGCCGGGTCGCTGCCCTTGAGGCTCCAGGTCCAGAACTCCAGCGTGACGGGCCCGCTCTCGCTCGCGCTCTGCGAGGGGGAGGGCGCGTCGGCGGACGAGCAGGCGGCCAGCGAGCCCGTCAGGGCGAGCGCGAGCGCGGCGCCCAGCAGGACGCGGCGGCGTCCCCCTCGTTGGGGCTGGGGGAGGGTGGGTGAGGTCATGACGAGCTCCTCGGCAAGGTGATGCGTCCCGCGGCGGATACCGGGTCGTGCGTTGGGATCTAACCTGATGTTAACGTTGTCATGCTGTCAAGCCCCCCGCTCGTAACAGAGCCGCAAAACGTTTCGGAGCCCGTCCCCGTGCCCACCTTCCGCAACCCCGTCCTGCCCGGCTGCCATCCCGACCCATCCGTCTGCCGGGTCGGCGCGGACTTCTACCTGGTGACCTCCTCCTTCGCGTACTATCCGGGGCTTCCCCTCTTCCACAGCCGTGACCTGGTGCGATGGCGGCAGCTCACGCACGTGCTGAACCGGCCGGGACAGCTCCCGCTACACGGGCTCGACGTCTCCGACGGGGTGTGGGCGCCGACCATCCGCCACCACGAGGGCACCTTCTACGTCGTCTCCACACTGGCGGTGAACAGGCGGGGCAGCCGCACGTTCGTCGTCACCGCCACCGACCCGGCCGGGCCGTGGTCCGACCCCGTGCCGCTGGAGGCCGAGGGCATCGACCCGTCGCTGTTCTTCGACGACGACGGCCGCTGCTGGTTCACCGCCTGCCGCGACGCGCCGGGCGAGGGCGGCCCCGGCGAGCTGTGGATGCGCGAGCTGGACCTCGAACGGCTCAAGCTCGTCGGGCCCACCCACGTGCTCTGGAACGGCGCGGTACGCGGCGCCTGGGTGGAGGCGCCGCACCTGTACAAGCGCGACGGCGTCTACCACCTGATCGCCGCCGAGGGCGGCACCGAGCGCAACCACAGCGTCACCGCCGCCCGCGCCGCCCACGTCACCGGCCCGTACGTCACCGACCCGCGCAGTCCCCTGCTGACCCACCGGCACCGCGGCCCGGACGAGCCCGTCCACAACGTCGGCCACGTCGACCTGGTCGACACGCCGGGCGGCGAGACGTGGGCCGTGGCGCTCGGCGTGCGTCCCGTCGACGGCACCCACACGCTGGGCCGCGAGGTCTTCCTCGTGCCCGTCGCCTGGACCCCCGCCGGGCCCGTGTTCGCGCCCGAGACGGGCGGCGTCCGGCTGAGCGAGCGGCTGCCCGCGCTCCCCGCCGCGCCGCACGACCCGCCGGCGCCCGCCCTGACGTCCTTCGAGGGCGCCGGGCCCGGCCTGGAGTGGAGCAGCCTGCGCGGGCCCGTCGACCACCTCGTCCGCCCGGGCGCCGACGGCCTGGAGATCGAGGCGGCCCCCGAGCCGCTGAGCGGCACCGGCGTGCCGGCCTTCGTCGGGCGGCGGCAGCAGCACGTCCGCTTCCACGCCGCCGCGCGCGTCCGATTCGCGGCGTCCGGCCCGGACGAGGAGGCCGGGCTCGCCGTCTTCCAGAGCCAGGACCAGCACGCCGGCCTCGCCCTCACCGCGGACGCCGCCGGTGCGCCGCACGCCGTGCTGACCGTCCGCGAGGCCGGGGCCGGCACCCGCCTGGCGGCCGTCCCGCTGCCTCCAGGGGAGGAGGTGGTGCTCGCCGTCGAGGGCGACGAGCGCGCGTACGCCTTCCGCGTCCGGATCGGCGATCAGTGGACCCGGCTCGGCGACGTCGAACGGGCCCTGCTCAGCACCGAGCGGGCGGGCGGGTTCGTCGGCGTCCACCTCGGCCTCTACGCGCAAGGGCGGGGCGACGGCCGCCGCGCCCTGGTGCGCTGGTTCGACTACCGGCCGCTCCAGCACTAGGAGGTCGGTCTCGGCGGGGCGGTGCTGCGGCGGACGACCAGCTCCGGCGGGATCCGCTCCGAGGAGGCCGGCTCGCCGCGCATCATCCGCAGCACCTGCTCGATCGAGCGCTCCCCCAGCGTGAAGAAGTCCTGCCGGACGGTCGTCAGCGCGGGCACCAGGTAGGCCGCCCCCGCGATGTCGTCGAACCCGACCAGCGACACGTCACCAGGCACCTTGACGCCCAGCTCGGCGAAGGCCGCGAGCACGCCCATCGCCATCTGGTCGTTGCCCGCGAAGATCGCGGTCGGCCGCTCGCCGCCGGGCCTGGTGACCAGGTAGTGGGCCAGCCGGTAGCCGCTGTTGCCGGTGAAGTCGCCCTCCAGCAGCTCCCCCTGAGCCTCGGGCGCGTCCTTCAGCGCGGCCCGCCAGCCCTCCACGCGGGCCCGGGCGTCGAACGTCCGCAGCGACCCCGTCAGGTGCACGATGCGGCGGTGCCCCAGCTCCAGCAGGTGCCGGACGGCCAGCCGCGCGCCCAGCTCCTGGTCCAGCTCGACGAAGCCGATGTCCGGGTTGGGCACGTTGCCGGACATGATCACCGAGATCGGGACGCCCGTGACGACGCCGGTCAGCGCGTCCATCACCATCGGCCGGTCGGCGATGACGGCGATCGCCTCGACCGCCTGGTCGGTGAGCCGCTGCAGCGTCTCGGCCAGGTCTGTGGTGGTGCCGCCCTGCCAGCTCGCCAGGTTGACCCAGTAGCCGGCGCGCTGCGCCGCCGTCTGCACGCCGCGCAGGATGCGGGGCAGCTCGTACAGCTCGGTGCCGGCCAGCACCACGCCGACCGTCGAGGAGCGGCGGCTCTTCAGCGCGCGGGCGACGCTGTTGCGGCGGTAGCCGAGCTTCTCGATCGCGGCCTCGACCCTGGCGCGCGTCTCGGGGCGCACGGACGGGTGGTTGTTGAGCACGCGGGACACGGTGACGTGCGACACGCCCGCCTCGCGTGCCACGTCGACCATGCCTGGCGCCCGGTTCATGTCCTCCGCTTCCCCCGCTGCGTCGCGATCATATCCGCCTGGTGGTGACGGCCTCGTCCACGATATTCGTCCGCGTACGGCAGGTTGGTCCGCCTCCTGTGGATCATTAAGCCTGGCTGAACGAAGCCTTCGGACTTCGCCGTTGTTCCCGACGCGGGGCCGGAAGAAGGCTGAGGGGCATGACGACAACCCTTGACGCGGGCCCCGTACGGGCGCGCCCGCTCGCCGTGGCCTCGGTCGCCCTCGGCACCTTCACCATCGTGACCAGCGAGATGCTTCCCGTCGGCCTGCTCACCTCGATCGCCGCGGACCTCGGGATCTCGCCGGGGACGGCGGGCCTCACCATGTCCGCGCCGGGGCTGGTGGCCGCCGTGGTCGCGCCGGCGCTGGCCTTGGCCGCCCGCCGGGCCGACCGCAGGACCCTGCTGATGGGGCTGATGGCGCTGCTGGCGGTGGCCAATCTCGCGGCGGCGCTCGCGCCCGGCTACGCGGTCATGCTGGCGGCCCGGGTGGCGACCGGGGTGAGCATCGGCGGGTTCTGGGCGTTCGCGGCCGGGCTCGGGGCGCGGCTGGTGCCCGAGCGGCAGGTCGGGCGGGCCACGTCGGTCATTCTGGGCGGGGTGTCCGTGGCGTCGGTGCTGGGGGTGCCCGCGGCGGCGCTGGTGTCCTCCTCGGCCGGGTGGCGGGCGGCCTTCGCGGCCCTGGGCGTCGTGGCCCTGGCCCTGCTCGCGCTGCTCGCCGCCACCCTCCCGGCCCTGCCCGGCGCCGCGCCGGAGGCCGGCGCGAAGGCGGGGTTCCGGATGTCGCGGGCGCTCGTCCTCGTGGTCGTGCTGACCGTGCTGATCATCAGCGGCCACTTCGCCGCCTACACCTACCTGCGGCCGTTCATGGAGCAGGTCGGGCAGGCCGGTCCCGGCCTGGTCAGCGCCGCCCTCCTGCTGTACGGCGCCGCCGGCGTGGCCGGCCACTTCGCGGCGGGGGCCCGCGCGGCCAGGAGCCCCAGGGCCGTCCTCGTCGTGCTGGCCGTCCTCATCGCCCTGGCCACGGCCGCCCTGGCGCTTGCCGCCCCTCCCCTGGCCGCGGTCGTCGTGTGGGGGCTCGGCTACGGCGGCGTCGGCGTGACGCTGCAACTGTGGATCATGCGCTCCGGCGGCGGCGAGCTGGGGACGGCGCTGTTCGTGAGCGCGTTCAACCTGTCGATCGCGCTCGGCGCCCTGGCCGGCGGCCGGGTGGTGGACGGGGTGTCGATCACCGCGGCGATGTGGCCGGCCGCCGCACTCAGCCTGCTGGCCGCTGCCGCCGCTGGCATCTGGGGCAGGAGTAGGACGAGCGGTTCATGAACGCCTCCCGCCGGATCGCCGCGCCGCACCGGGAGCAGGGCAGGTCGCGCCGCCCGTAGACCTCCAGTGAGCGCTCGAAGTAGCCGCTCTCGCCGTTGACGTTGACGTACAGGCTGTCGAACGACGTGCCGCCCTGCCGCAGCGCGGCGGCCATGACCGTGCGGACCGCCGCCAGCAGCTCGGCGATCTTCGGCTTGCTCAGCGTCTGCGTCGGGCGGGCCCAGTGCAGCCGGGAGATCCAGAGGGCCTCGTCGGCGTAGATGTTGCCGACGCCGCTGATCAGCGACTGGTCCAGCAGGGCCCGCTTGACCTCGGTGCGCCTGGCCCGCAGCCGCCTGGCGAACTCCTCGTCGTCGAAGGCCGGCTCGAACGGGTCGGGCGCGATGTGCGCGATCGGCTCGGGCACCCCGTCCACCAGGGCGGTGAGCATGACGTGCCCGAACGTGCGCTGGTCGACGAAGCGCAGGTCGGGACCGCCGTCCTCGAAGCGGAGGCGGACCCGCAGGTGCTTCTCCGGCGGCGCCTGCGGATCGACGACCAGAAGCTGGCCGCTCATCCCCAGATGCGCCAGCAGCGCCTCCTGGGCGCCCGACAGCGGCAGCCACAGGTATTTGCCGCGGCGCTCGGCCGACAGGACCGTGCGGCCCTTCAGCCGGGCCGCGAACTCGTCGGCGCCGGGCGCGTGCCGCCGGACGGCGCGCGGGTGCAGCACCTCGGCGTCGGCGATCTCACGGCCGACGACCCACTGGGCGAGGCCGCGCCTGACGACCTCGACCTCCGGCAACTCCGGCACAGGGGACTCCGCTCCTCGCGCGGGTCAGCCCGCGGCGGGCTGGCTCTCGCGCTGCTTCTCGCGCTCGTCGCGGCGGGCCCTGATGCGGGTCCACGCCGCCTCGGCGGCCTGCTGCTCGGCCTCCTTCTTGCTGCGGCCGGTGCCCGATCCGTAGGACTCGCCGCCGACCCGCACCATGGCGGTGAACGACTTGGCGTGATCGGGCCCGCTCTCCTCGACGTGGTATTCGGGCACGCCGAGCGCCTCGGAGGCGGTGAGCTCCTGCAGCGAGGTCTTCCAGTCGAGCCCGGCGCCCAGCGACGCCGAGCGCACGATCAGCGGGTCGAACAGCAGGTGGACCACGCGGAACGCCTCGCCGAGCCCTTTGTCGACGTAGATCGCGCCGATCAGGGCCTCCAGCGTGTCGGCCAGGATCGAGGACTTGTCGCGCCCGCCGGTGCCCTCCTCGCCCCTGCCGAGCCGCAGGAAGCGGCCGAGGCCGAGGTTGCGGGCCACGTCGGCCAGCGCACGCATGTTGACCACGGCCGCGCGCAGTTTGGCGAGCTGCCCTTCGGGCAGGTCAGGGTGGTTGCGGTAGAGGGTGTCGGTGACCACCAGGCCGAGCACCGAGTCGCCGAGGAACTCCAGGCGCTCGTTGGTCGGCAGGCCGCCGTTCTCGTACGCGTAGGAGCGGTGCGTCAGCGCCCGCTCAAGAATGTCGTGGTCGAGCCCGACCGACAGAACCCGCTCCAGCTCGTCCCTGGCTACTTCGACGGCCACGGGCTTAGGACCTGCGCCCACGTGCTTCCTCCTCGGACATCTTCCTATGGCGATGGCGCGCCGACTGGCGGGAAGATGCCCGAAAACGTGGTGGGCGTCGGGGTGATCGCGTTGGCCCCGGCGTCCACCACGGCCGCGGGCGAACCGCCGCCGCACGCATCTGAGACGGTAACGCCGACCGAGGCACAATGGCACTCGGTCGGCATCACGTCAACTGCTGACGAGAAACCTGCCGTGTGACTGCCGCCACGCTTTCAACCAAGCACGAAAGGCGGCGGCGGTCCATCCGGCAGAGGTCCGGTCGTGCCGGCGGATCAGGCGGACGGCTCGATGACCTGACGGCGGTTGTAGGTGCCGCAGGTGGGGCACGCGATGTGCGGCTGCTTCGGCGAACGGCACTGCGGGCAGCTCACCAGGGCGACGGCAGTCGTCTTCCACTGGGAGCGACGGGCGCGGGTGTTGCTCCGCGACATCTTTCGCTTCGGGACGGCCACGTCACTTCTCCTGATCGTTATCTTTGTCGGAAATCAGACCTTGCAACGACGCCCAGCGGGCATCGATCACCTCGTGCCGGTGGTCGTCGCCGGCCTCGGCCAGCTTGACCCCGCACTCCGCGCAGAGCCCTTCGCAGTCCTCGCGGCACACGGGGCTCAGCGGCAGTGCGAGCACCACCGCGTCGCGGAACGTCGGCTCGAGGTCGAGCAGCTCGCCGTCGAGCAGCGAGTCGTCCTCCGAGGCGTCCTCGTCGGAGTAGAAGAACAGCTCCTGCAGATCGACCTCGATGTCCGAGGACATCGGGTCGAGGCAGCGGGCGCACTCCCCGGCGAGCGGGGCGCGCGCCGTGCCGGACACGAGCACGCCTTCCATCACTGCTTCGAACCGGAGATCCAGCTCGACTTCGGCGTCCTTGGGGACACCGATCATGTCGACGCCGAGGTCTGCCGGTGCCGGGAGCGTCAGGGTCATCTGCCGCATCGTGCCCGGCCGCTTGCCCAGGTCATGAGTGGAGATCACCCACGGGGAGCGGGGGTCGAGGTGCTGAGTCATCCTGATCTCGCTAGGCATGGCGAAGATGCTCGCCGTCGTACAAGGCCGAAATGAAAGGATAGCAGGTCGCGTTCAGCCCCTGAGCCGCTCGACGAGGAGCTTGTGCACGAGGTCGGGCACCAGGCCCGACACGTCTCCACCATAGCGGGCGATCTCCTTGACCCTGCTGGAGGACAGGAACGAGTATTCGGGGTTGGTCGGCATGAACAGCGTCTCCACCCCCGACAGGCGGTAGTTGAGCTGGGCCATCTGCAGTTCGTAGTCGAAGTCGCTGACCACCCTGATGCCCTTGACGATGGCGGGGATGTCGTTCTGCTTGCAGAAGTCCACGAGCAGGCCGTGGAACTTCCTGACGGTGACGTTCGCGAAATCCTTCGTGACCGTCTGCAGGATCTCGATGCGTTCGTCGACGGTGAACAGGCTGCTCTTCTCGACGTTGATGAGGACCGCCACGGTCACCTCGTCGTACAGGCGGGCCGCACGTCCGATGATGTCGAGATGGCCATTGGTGATGGGGTCGAACGACCCCGGGCAGACTACGCGGCGCAAGACGCCTCCCAGGTCTACGGGTTCCCGGCGGCGCGACCGTACCAAACGGACGCTTCGCCATAACGACGGACCCTCTCCTCAACGTACCCGTCAGGCCACACAAGGGCTTTTCCCCTGCTTTCCCGCTCGAAAGCCACCAGCCCGTCGTCAACCAGCCAGCCGTGGTCCCGCAGCAGCTCAAGCACGGTCGTCACTTCCGCGTCCGGCACCGCGTAAGGGGGATCGGCGAAGACGACGTCGAACGGGCCGCCCTCGGGCGGCTTGGCGAGCAGCCGGGTGACCTTGTCCGCGACCACCCGCGCGCCCTCCAGGCCCAGCGTGCGGACGTTGTCCTTGATCGTCCGCACCGCCTTCGGGTCGGACTCGACCAGCACCGCCTCGGCGGCCCCGCGCGACAGCGCCTCCAGGCCGATCGCGCCGGAGCCCGCATAGAGGTCGAGGAAACGGACCTCGTCGAGGCCGTACAGGGAGCCGAGCGTCAAGAAGATGCCTTCTCTGGCCCTGTCGCTGGTCGGCCTCGTGCCGCGCCCCGGCGGCACCGCCAGCCGCCTGCCACCTGCGCTCCCCGCGATGATCCGAGTCATGTGCCCCATTCTTTCGCATGTTCCCGCAGGTCAAGAGTGGACAAGTGTCGGCCTCGGCTGAGCAAGGGTCGTTGGCTTCGGCCGGGACGGCACGCATGATGAGTCTGCGGCCTTCAAGATGACCCACATGAAGGCCGACCGGCGTGATCGTGAGCCCTTCCGCACGCCGGTTCCCTCGGCACCTGACCCGAGGGTGGGCCCAGCCGGGGACGGCATTCGGGGGGAGGCCGTCCCCGCGGCTGGGTTTCTTCTTTCTCCCCCGCTGCTGCTCCCGCGCTGTCGCTTCTTCTGCTTCCGCGCTGTTGCTCCCGCGCTCTCTTCCAGCGCTGTTGCTCCCGTGCTCTCTCCCAGCGCTCTTGCTCCAGCTCTCCTGCGCCGCCCGCTCAGGTCTTCTCCAGGTATTCGGCCCGTTCGTCCTGCAGCAGCCGGTCGATCTCGGCCCGCAGGGCCGGGTGGCCGGCGAGGTCGGCGTCCTCGGCGAGCAGCGCGGCGGCCTCCTCACGGGCCGCGGCGATCACGTCCTCGTCGCGCAGGAGCTGCAGCAGCTTCAGCGAGCTGCGCTTGCCCGACTGGGCGGCCCCCAGGACGTCGCCCTCGCGGCGCTGCTCCAGGTCGACCCGGGACAGCTCGAAACCGTCGAGCGTGGCGGCCACCGCGTCGAGCCTGGCGCGGGCGGGGGTGCCCGCGGGGAAGTCGGAGACCAGCAGGCACAGGCCGGGCAGGCCACCCCGGCCCACCCGGCCGCGCAGCTGGTGGAGCTGGGAGACGCCGAAGCGGTCGGCGTCCATGATGATCATCACGGAGGAGTTGGGGACGTCGACGCCGACCTCGATCACCGTGGTCGCGATCAGCACGTCGAGCTCGCCGCGCGAGAACGAGCGCATGATCGCATCCTTCTCCTCCGGCGGCAGCTTGCCGTGCAGGACGCCCACCCGCAGGTCGTGGAAGGGCCCCTGGGTCAGCAGCTCGGCCACGTCGAGCACGGCCAGCGGCGGGCGCCGCTCGTCGTCGCCCGAGGCCGCCGCCACCTGCAGGTCGCCCTCGTCGCCCTCCAGGTCGCCGATGCGCGGGCACACGATGTAGGCCTGCCGGCCCAGCGCCACCTCCTCCCGCACCCGCTCCCAGGTGCGCTCCAGGTAGTGGGGCTTCTCGGCGGCCGGGACGACGTGCGTGGTGATCGGCGCCCGCCCGGACGGGAGCTGCGACAGCGTGGAGACCTCCAGGTCGCCGAAGACCGTCATCGCGACCGTGCGCGGGATCGGCGTGGCCGTCATGACCAGCACGTGCGGCCGGGCGTCACCGGCCTTCTCGCGCAGCGCGTCACGCTGCTCCACCCCGAACCGGTGCTGCTCGTCCACCACCACCAGCCCGAGATCGGCGAACTGCACGTGCTCCTGGAGCAGCGCGTGCGTGCCGACCACGATCCCGGCGTTGCCCGAGGCGGCGTCGAGCAGCGCCGCGCGGCGGGCGGGCGCGCCCATCGAGCCGGTCAGCAGCGTGACCGCCGTGCCGCCGAACATGCCGCCCTGCGCGAGGTCGCCCAGCATGGCCGTGATCGAGCGGTGGTGCTGCTGGGCCAGCACCTCGGTGGGCGCCAGCAGCGCGGCCTGGCCGCCCGCGTCGACGACCTGGAGCATCGCGCGCAGCGCCACCACGGTCTTGCCCGCGCCCACCTCGCCCTGGAGCAGGCGGTGCATCGGGTGCTCCAGGGCGAGGTCGTCGGCGATCTCCTCGCCGACCGCGGCCTGCCCCTCCGTCAGCGCGAACGGCAGCCGCTCGTCGAACGAGGCCAGCAGGCCGTCCGGGCGCCTCGGCCGGGGCCGCGCGGGCCAGGCGGTGGCCGCCTGGCGGCGCTGGAGCAGCACCGACTGGAGCACGAACGCCTCGTCGAACTTCAGCCGCTGCCGTGCCCGCCCCATCTCGGCGAAGTCCTTCGGCCGGTGGATGCCCGCCAGTGCCTCGGCCAGCGGCTGCAGCTTGTGACGGGCCCGCAGCTCGGCGGGCAGCGGATCGTCGAGCGGACCGAGGGTGTCGAGCACGACGCCGATCGCCCGCCGGATGGCCCACGGCGTGAGGTCCTTGCCCGCCGGGTAGATCGGCACCGGCGCGGCCGCGAACTCCGCCGCGCCGCCCTCGTCCTCCTCCTCGAACAGCTCGAACTCCGGATGCGCGAGCTGCCAGCGCGGCCGGCCGCGCGCCCCGAACAGCCCCACCTTGCCGGCGAACATGCCGCGCCGCCCCGGCTTGAGCCGCGACTCGGCCGCGTGGGAGCCCTTGCCGAAGAACGACAGGTAGATCTTGTCGCCGCTGCCGTCGGCGACCTCGACCTCCAGCCAGGTGCCGCCCCGGTTGCGCATCGGCTTGCGCATCAGCCGGGTGACCTCGCCCACCACCGTGACGTGCTCGTCCACCTCCAGGTCGGCGAGCGAGGTCAGCTCGCCGCGCTCGGCGTAGCGGCGTGGATAGTGGCGCAGCAGGTCGCCGACCGTCTCCAGGCCGAGCACGCTGTGCAGCAGCTTGGCGGTCTTCGGGTCGAGCGCCTTCGTCAGAGGCTCGTCGAAACGGCTCACGGCATTAAGTTCTACCGCCTGCGGCCGACAGGAATCCCGCCATCGCCCGGCGCGTCACTCGACGCCGATCAGCAGGGGGTAGCCGCCCTGGCCGCCCGCGTACACGGCGAGGTCGACGTCCGGGCGGGTGAGCCGCAGGTGCTCCTCCACGCCCTCGGCGAGGCCCGGCGGGGCGCCGGCGCCCGTGATCAGGGTGACCAGCTCGCCGCCGGCCGCCACCAGGCGGTCCACGACCAGCGCCGCCACCTGATCGAGCCCGCCGCCGATCACCGCCACGTCGCCCTCGATGAGGCCGAGCACGTCGCCGGGGCGGCACACCCCGGCGCTGGTGAACGCCTCCTCGCCGGCCACCGTCACGTGGCCGCAGCGGGTCTGGCCGGCCGCGTCCGCCATCGCCACCACGTCGTCGGCGAAGCGGCGCAGCGGATCGTGCACGGCCAGCGCGGCGAGGCCCTGCACGGTCGCCCGCGTGGGCAGCACGCTGACCGCCTGCCCGTCCTGACGGGCGATCTCGGCCGCCGCGGCGGCCACGTCGCCGACGCCCTCGTCGTTGGGCAGGACCACGACCTCGCTGCCCGCCTGGCGGATCGCCGCCAGCAGGGCGGGCAGCGGCGGCCGCGAGCCGGGCTCGCGGCGCACCACGACGGCTCCGCACTCCTCGAACAGCGCGGCGATGCCGTCGCCCGCGGCCACGGCCACCACGCCCCGGCCCGCCTCGGCGTGGCGGGCACGCTCGGCCAGATAGGTGATCCGGATCCGGTGCGGCCGCCCCGCCCGCACCCCCGCCTCCACGGCGGGGCCGGCCTCCGGCACGTGGACGTGCACGTTCCAGAGGCCGTCGCCGCCGACCACGACCAGCGAGTCGCCCATCGCGTCCAGCTCCGCGCGCAGCGCCGCCACGGCGTCGTCGTCGGCGTCCAGCAGGTACATCACCTCGTAGCCTCCCCCGGCCTCGGTCATCGGCTTGAGCCGGGCTGCGGGGGCGGGCACGTCGTAGTGGCCGTCGTAGGAGCCGGTGACGACCGCGGCCAGGGTCTCCAGGACGATCGCCGCACCGGCGCCGCCCGCGTCCACGACGCCGCTGCGGGCCAGCACGTCGAGCTGGCGCGTGGTGCGCCCGAGCGCCGCCCTGGCCTCGCCCGCCGCGCGCCGCGCCACCTCGGCCAGGTCGCCGTCCAGCTCCTGTACGGCCAGCGCGGCCGACTCCAGCACGCTCAGCACCGTGCCCTCCACGGGCCTGGCCACGGCCTCCCTGGCCAGCGCGGCGGCCCGGTGCAGCGCGGCCCGCAGGTCGTGGCCGTCCTTCAGCACCTCGGCCAGGCCGCGCAGGGCCTGGCTGACGATCACGCCGGAGTTGCCCCGCGCGCCCACCAGGGCGCCGTACGACAGCGTCTGCCACACCACGGCCACGTCCACGTCGTCGGGCAGGGACTCGACGGCCTCGGCCGCGGACAGCAGGGTCAGGTGCAGGTTGGTGCCGGTGTCGCCGTCGGCCACCGGGAACACGTTGAGCGCGTCGATGTCCGTCCTGGCCCGGCCGAGCGCGTCGGCCGCCAGCCGCGCCCAGCGGCGCACCGCGGGCGGGTCGAGGATCTCCATCCGGCGCCTCCGTGCTCCCGCGTGCGCTACCGTTGTCGATGGAGAATATCTCCGTGCCGGGTTGATCGAGTCTCCCGGCCAGTGCTCCAGTTCGCGCCCAGCGGTATGGATCGGATATTCTCGTCTGGCTGGCCGGTTGTCCCGGCATGCCCTCCGCCCGGAAAGCATCAGCGGACAGGGCTACATCGACTGTTTTAAGGAGCGATACCGTGGCTTCCGTCTGCGATGTCTGCCGCAAGGGGCCGACCTTCGGTAACAACGTGTCCCACTCCCACCGCCGCACCCGCCGTCGTTGGAACCCCAACATCCAGACGGTGCGCGCGGTCGTCGGCGGCACGCCGAAGAAGCTGAACGTGTGCACCTCGTGCATCAAGGCGGGCAAGGTCACCCGCTAAGTTCTTTCACCGCGCGAAGGCCCGCCGCCCTTTCGGGAGCAGCGGGCCTTTGTCATGCCCACGGGCCCTTGGCCGGACCCTTGGCCGGGCCCGACGTCCGGGCCCACGCCGCCGGACCCGCCGTCAGGCGCGCGCAGGCGTCCCCGTCGTTGTGCCCGTCGTTAGGCCCGTCGTCCGGGCCCGCGCGGCCAGACCCGCCGTCAGGCGCGCGCAGGCGTCCCCGTCGTTGTGCCCGTCGTTAGGCCCGTCGTCCGGGCCCGCGCGGCCAGACCCGCCGTCAGGCGCGCGCAGGCGTCCCCGTCGTTGGGTTCGTCGTTGGCCCTTCAATGGATCCGTCATTGGGCCCGTCGTTGGGCCTTCGCCCGCGTTGCGGCGGCGGGTCAGCGCCAGCGCCAGGCGTGGTCCACGGGGCCGATGCCCTTGCCCAGGGGGAAGCCGTGGGCGATGGCGCCGGTCACGTACTCCTTGGCCGCCCGCACCGCCTCCGGCACGTCGTCGCCCAGCGCGAGGCGGGAGGCGATGGCCGAGGCCAGCGTGCATCCGGTGCCGTGAGTGTGGCGGTTGTCGTGACGCTCGGCGGCGAAGCGGTGCTCCTCGGCGCCGTCGGTCAGCAGGTCCACCGGCGCGCCCGGCAGGTGGCCGCCCTTGATCAGTGCCCATTTGGGGCCCAGCGCGAGGACGGCGTCGGCCGCGCGGCGCAGGCCGTTCTCGTCCTCGACCTTGACCGAGGTGAGCTGCTCGACCTCCCACAGGTTCGGCGTCGCCACCGTGGCCACCGGGAGCAGCCGGGTGCGCATCGTCTCCACGGCCTCCTCCGCGAGCAGTGAATCGCCGTGCTTGGACACCCCGACGGGGTCGACGACGACCGGCGCGCCGTACCGGCCGAGGACTTCGGCGACCACCTCGACCAGGACGGGCGAGGCCAGCATGCCGGTCTTGACCGCCTGCGTGCCGATGTCGCCGAGCACGGAGTCGAGCTGCGCCCGTACGGCCTCGGGCGGCAGCTCCCAGTAGCCCTGGACGCCGAGCGAGTTCTGCGCGGTCACCGCCGCGATGACGCTCATGCCATGGACGCCCATGGCCATCATGGTCTTCAGGTCGGCCTGGATGCCCGCGCCTCCCCCGGAGTCGGAGCCGGCGACGGTGAGCACGCGTGGAGGGGTCGAAACCGTCATGTCCCCCATCCAACCATTTGACCCGGTCAGGTGACGGCGCACTCCCCGCTGACCATGCCGCAGGTCTCCGCCTGCTCGCCCTTGCCCGTCGCGGTGAACGTGACCTCCGCCGAGTCACCGGCCGCCAGGGTGCTCGGCACGTCCAGGATCAGCAGGTCTCCGTCCTGCGTCCAGGTCGCGCCGCGCACGCTCAGCACCTTGCCCTCGACCGGCACCGAGACCGTGGGGGCGGCCAGCGCCCGTGTCGAGGTGTTCGCGACCTTGAGGCTCGCCGAGTAGGAGCCGACACGCTGCTTGATCGTCTGCTGGACGTTGATCGAGCCGCCGGCGGCGCCGCCCTGCCCGAACGGGCCGGGGCGGTCGGTGTCGACCGGAGTCGGCTGCGAGGGGGCCTCGGTCGCGCCGCCGTCGGAGGAGGGCTCGGGGTTCGGGTTGGGGGTGAGCGTGTCGCTCTCCTCCGCGCCCGTCGGCTCCTCCGTCACCCGCTTGGTCGGCTGCGCGGACGCCTTCACCCTGGTCCTGGTGGGCTTCGGCGTGGGCGAGGTGGTGCGGCGGGGGGCGCGGGCGACGTACGAGGCGGTGGGCGTCGGGCGGCCGGACGGCGTGGTCTTCTCCTCGTCCGCCGTCGGCTCCTCCTCGGGCTCGCTCTCCTCTTCCTCCGCCGCCGGGTCGGCGACGGAGGGGCCGGGGGCGGCCGGGGTCTTCTGTACGGCCGCGCAGGTCGCGCCCTCGCACTTGGCCGGGTCGCCGGAGCTCATCAGCTTCACGCCCGCCACCGTGCCGCCGAGCACCACGGCCACGGCGGCGACGGACAGCAACGCCATGCGGCCCTTGCCGCCGCCGGACGACGACGGGGCGGCCAGGTCGTCGCCCCTGCCCCGGCCGCTGTCGCTGCCCTTGTCACGGTCCTTGTCGCCGTCGCGGTCCTTGCGGCGGCCGCGGCGGCCCTTGGGCTCGTCCTGGTCGTCGAGGTCGTCGAGGCCCGAGTCGGCGGACCAGCCGGAGGTGAGGAAGCCGGTCTCGGCCTCCGCCCACGCCGGGGTCCTGACCGCCGCCGTGGGCTCGCCGGCCACCTTGATGTCGCCAGGCATGGGCGGGCCCGCAGGGGGCGCGTCGAACCTGGCGGTACGGTCGGCCGGGCCGTCGAACGCGCCTCCGGCCTGCCCTTCCTGGTCGTCGAAGAACCCTTCACCGCGCATCGGCCGCGCGAAGGGGTCACTCCCCGGCCCGGTCGCGCCGGGCTGGTCAAAGGGGCCGGTCCCACTCGGCTGGCCGAAAGGACCAGTCCCGGTGGGCTGGTCGAACGGGCCGGTGCCACCGGGCCGGTCGAAGGGGCCGGTGCCGCCGGATCGGTCGGCAGAGCCAGGACCGCCGACCTGGTCGAAGGGGCCGGTTCCGCCAGGCCGACCGGAGCCGGGGCCGCCGACCTGGTCGAAGGGGCCAGTGCCGCCGGGCCGGTCGAAGGGGCCGGTGCCGCCGGGGCCGGCACCGCCGGGGCCGGTGCCGCCGGGGCCGGTGGGGGCGCCGAACGGGCCGGGGCCGAAGGGGCCGCCGCTCTGGGCGTCCTGCGGGCCGGACGGGCCGGGGAATGCGGCGGTGCGCTCGGCGGGGGCGTCGAAGAAGCCGCCACCGGGCCGGGGGCCTTCGCCACGTCCCGGAGCCCTGTCGACCGGCCCAGGCACGTCGAAGTCACCCGTGGCGGGCCCGCCGAACGAGGCGGCTCCGCCCGGAGTCCGCGGACCGCCGGCGGGATCGCCAGGCAGGCCGGCCCCAGGGCCACGGGAGCCGGCGGGATCGCCGGGGAAGCCGGAGCCGGCGGGGCGAGGGCCGGAGGCGGGATCGCCGGGGAAGCCGGAGCCGCCGGGCCGAGGGCCGGAAGCGGGGTCGCCGGGGAAGGCGGAACCAGGGGCTCCAGGCCCGAAGGCGGGGTCGCCGGGGCGGCCGGAACCGGGGGTTCCAGGGCCGGAGGTCGGGTTGCCGGGGAAGCCGGAGCCGGAGGCAGGGTCGCCAGGGAAAGCGGGGGTGCCGGGGCCGCTGGAGGTGCCGGGGCCCGTGGAGGTGCCGGGGCCCGTGGGGGTGCCGGGAGAGGGGGCGTCCCAATCTGCGGGGCGGGCGAAGGCGCCCGTCACCTCGAAGGGGCCGGCCTGGTCGCCAGGGGGCGGCGGGAAGGCACTCGCGGGTCCGCCGGCGGAGTCGGTGGGCAGCGCGAAAGCTCCGGTGACCTCGAACGGCTCGGCCCCCGGCCCGCGCGGCGGCTCGCCCTCGCGGCGCCGCATCGGGGCCCACTGCCCCGTGACCTCGGGCCGGTCCGGCAGGGACGGCCAGCCTGGCGGCTCGGCCTCCTCGTCAGGACCCCAGAATGCGCTACTGCTCCCCCGTTCATCCCCGTCGTCGGATCCACCTGTGCCGTGGCGGCCCATGGCTGCCCTTTCTGCCGGTTACAGTTGGCCGCCAATCTTCATAACACCTTTGCTACGCCGTTGTCACAGCAATCCCACTAGTCGTACCTCAAACCGGGAAAATATCCCAAAAATCGGGACAGATCATCACCGAAAGTGATCCCAGCCGCCACGTCCCATTTCTCGCCCGTACACGAGAATCCCTTCACCTTCGACCACCCGCCCCACGACCTGCCACTCCGCGGGCAACCGCACCCCGGCGGGAAAGACCGCCGCGAGCGCGTGATCCTCGCCACCCGTGAGCACCCATTCCAAGGGATCGGCTCCCAGCTCCTTGGCCGCCGCCAGCACCGGCTCGCCCACCGTGAACGCCTGCGGATCCAGCTCGATCCGCACCCCGCTCGCCGTGGCCACGTGCCCGAGGTCCTGCAGCAGCCCGTCGCTGACGTCCAGCATCGCGCTCGCGCCCAGCTCGGCGGCGCGCGGCCCCTCCTCGTACGGCGGGCAGGGCCGTCGGTGCGCCGCCACCGCCCGTTCCAGCGCCTCGGTACGGGCCGGCACCCCGGCGTCGAGCAGCGCGAGCCCGGCCGCCGCGTGCCCGAGCCGCCCCGCCACCGCCACGACCTGCCCCGGCCGTGCGCCGTCCCGCCGGACGGGGGCCCGCCCGCCCAGGTCGCCCAGCGCGGTGACCCCGAGGACCACCAGGTCGCACCGGGTCACGTCGCCCCCGGCCACGCTCGCGCCGACGACCGCGCACTCGTCGCGAAAGCCGTCGGTCAGCCCGTCCAGCCAGGTCACGGGCAGGTCGGCGGGGATGCCGAGGCCGATCACCAGCGCGGTCGGGGCAGCGCCCATGGCGGCGACGTCGGCGAGGTTCTGGGCGGCGGCCTTGCGGCCCACGTCGTACGGGCTGGACCAGTCGCGCCGGAAGTGCCGGCCCTCCAGCAGCAGATCGGTGGAGACCACGACCCGCCCGTCGGGGGCGGCGACGAGCGCCGCGTCGTCCCCCGGACCCAGCATTACTGCCGCTCCCTGGGGAAGACGGCCGGTAATACGATTTACCACGCCGAATTCGCCGAGATCCCCGACTGTGATGACGCACCTCCTGACGCACACAGGGTACGGTGGCCCTTCGGCGTGATCCAATCGCCCGGGAGGACGTGATGGTGCAGGCCTACATCCTTATTCAGACCGAGGTCGGCAAGGCCGCCGCAGTGGCCGGGGAGATCTCCGGGATCCCCGGTGTGACGCAGGCGGAGGACGTGACCGGTCCCTACGACGTGATCGTCCGCGCGGAGGCCCGTAACGTGGACGAGCTGGGCAAGCTGGTGGTGGCCCAGATTCAGGCGGTGGAAGGGATCACGCGTACGCTGACGTGTCCGATCGTCCACATCTGAGCCGTCCCGTTCCGAAGGTAGTCGTCGCATGCGTGCCGCCGCCGTCCTGCTCGTTCTCCTAGCGCTCGCCGGTTGCGGCGGCACCGTCCAGGTGGAGCCGCCGGTGCCCGCGGGCCCGGCGGTCGCCGCCTGCGACAAGCTGGCCACGCTGCTGCCCGCTTCCCTCGACGGGGCCGAGCGCGGCACGTCGGAGCCGCCTTCGCCGTACGTCGCCGTCTGGGGGGACGGCGCGATCGCGCTGCGCTGCGGCGTGCCCCGCCCGGTGCGGATGGCGCCGACGGACCAGCTCCAGGAGATCAACGGCGTCGGCTGGTTCGCCGACCCCGAGCGGCCCGCGTTGTACACCGCCGTGACGGACACCGCGTACGTGGAGGTCACGATCGGCGGCGGCCACACGCCCGGCGACGTGCTCGCCGAGCTGTCCGGCCCGGTGGGCCGGATGGCGGGATAGCGCTCATCGCAGCCCGGCCGGCCGGTTGAGCGCGAGCTGGATGAGCCGGTCCACGAGCTCCGCGTACGGCACCCCGGTGGCGGCCCAGAGCTGCGGCGCCACCGACAGCGAGGTGAAGCCCGGCATGGTGTTGATCTCGTTGAGTATCAGCCGCCCGTCGGGCGTGTAGAAGAAGTCGACCCGCGAGAGCCCTTCGCAGTCGAGCGCCTCGAACGCCCGCACCGCGAGGGCCCGCAGCTCCTCGGCCGTCTCGGCGGGGATGTCGGCGGGGACGGTGAGCGACATCTGGTCGGGGTAGTACTTGGCCTCGAAGTCGAAGAACTCCTGCCCGCCCTCGACCTTGACCTCGCCGGGCACGGACGCCGCGGCCGGCTCGTCGCCGGGCGACTCCAGCACCGCGCACTCGATCTCGCGGCCCTCGATGGCGGCCTCGATGAGCACCTTGGGGTCGTGCTGCCGGGCGAACTCCACGGCCTGTTCGAGCTGGGCCCGGTCGGCGGCCTTGGAGATGCCCTGGGAGGAGCCGGCCCGTGCGGGCTTGACGAAGACCGGGTAGCCGAGCCGCTCCTCGGCCTCCTTGAGCACCAGCTCGCGGTTGAGCCGCCAGTCGCGGTCGCGTACGGCGACGAACTCGCCGGTCGGCAGCCCGACCGCGGCGAGGACGGTCTTCATGTACGCCTTGTCCATGCCGACGGCGCTGGCCAGCACGCCGGAGCCGACATAGCGGACGCCGGCCATCTCCAGGAGGCCCTGGATGGTGCCGTCCTCGGCGAACGGGCCGTGCATCACGGGGAACACCACGTCGACCGTCCCGAGCTCGACGGGGATGGCGCCGGGGTCGTAGGCCACGAGGGAGCTGCCGCCGGAGGGCAGCGCGAGCGCCGCCCCCGAGGTGTCGACGACCGGCAGCTCGCCCTCCTCGATGGCGAACCGCTGGTCGGACGAGGCCAGCACCCACCTGCCGTCCTGGGCGATCCCGATCGGGATCACCTCGTACTTGCTCCTGTCGATCACATCCAGCACGCTGCCCGCGCCCATCAGGGACACGGCATGCTCGGAATTGCGACCTCCGAAAACGACGGCGACGCGTGGCTTGCTCATGGTGTCCGAATCTACCGGGGTGTCCCCTGTACAGCGAGTCAGCCCCGGCGCACGGCGCGCCCGGTCAGACGCCGTACCGCTCCGGTTTGGGCGAGCGCGACATGAGCAGCATGCCGGCCTCGGCCGGCGACATGCCGTCGTGCACCACCCCGACCACGACCTCGGTGATCGGCATCTCGACGTCGTGCTTGCGGGCGAGCGCCAGCACCGACTCGCAGGACTTGACGCCCTCGGCGGTCTGCCTGGTGGCGGCGACCACCTCGGCGAGGGTCATGCCACGCCCGAGGTTCTCGCCGAAGGTGCGGTTGCGCGACAGCGGCGAGTTGCAGGTGGCGACGAGGTCGCCCATGCCGGCGAGCCCGGCGAAGGTGTGCGGGTCGGCGCCCAGGGCCGCGCCGAGCCGCTGCATCTCGGCCAGCCCACGGGTGATGAGCATGGCGCTGACGTTGTCGCCCATGCCCATGCCGGCCGAGACGCCGACGGCGAGCGCGATGACGTTCTTGACCGCGCCGCCCAGCTCGACGCCGACGACGTCGGGGTTGGTGTACGGGCGGAACCACGGCGGCAGGTGGCAGATCGCCTGCAGTTTCTCGGCGACGGACTCGTCGGCGCAGGCCACGACGGTGGCGGCGGGCTGGCGCTGGGCGATCTCCTTGGCCAGGTTGGGGCCGGAGACGACGGCCACCCGCTCCTCCGGCACCTCGGCCACCTCGCGGATCACCTCGCTCATCCGCTTGGTGGTGCCGAGCTCGATGCCCTTCATGAGGCTGACCAGGACCGCTCCGCGCGGGATGTGCTCGCGCCAGGCGGCCAGGTTGGCCCGCAGGGTCTGCGAAGGCACGCACAGCACCACGAAGTCGGCGCCGTCGAGGGCCCGCTCGGGGTCGGTGGTGGCGCGCAGCGTGGGCGGCAGGGGGATGCCGGGGAGGTAGTCGGCGTTCTCGTGGGTGCGCTCGATGGCCTCCATCTGCTCGGGCCTGCGCCCCCACAGCGTGACCTCGTTGCCCGCCTCCGCGAGGATCATCGCGAACGTGGTGCCCCACGAGCCGGGGCCGAACACGGCGACTCTCGTCATGCGGTCACCGCCTCGCGGGGTCGTAGGGGGACTCGGGGGCCTTCTCGCCGCGCAGCTCGGCGAGCTGCGCGGTGATCGCCGCCATGATGTCGGCCGTGGCCTCGCGCAGGACGTCGCCCTGCGGCGGCCGACCGGCGTATGCGGACAGGTCGACCGGCGGGCCCACCGACACGCGGAAGGTCTTGCGGGGGAAGAGCCGCGGCTTCTTCTCGCCGTACGGCAGCAGCTCGTGCGCCCCCCAGTGGGCGATCGGGATGACCGGGACGCCGCTCTCCAGCGCCAGCCGGGCCGCGCCGGTCTTGCCCACCATCGGCCAGAGGGCGGGGTCACGGGTGCAGGTGCCCTCGGGATAGAACAGGATCGCGCAGCCGTCCTGGAGCCGTTCGGAGGAGATCCGCAGCGAGCGCGCGGCCTCGGCGCTGCCGCGTTCGACGGGGATGGCCAGCAGCCCGATCAGGGCCTGGCGAAGCAGAGGGACACGGAACAGCGCGGACTTGGCGAGGACGACCGGCCAGCGCCCGTTGTTGAAGAGGAAGTGCGCGAGCAGGACGGGGTCCGTCCAGGAGAGGTGGTTGGCCGCGATGATGATGCCGCCGGTGCGCGGGAGGCGCTCGCCGTGCCGCCAGTCCCGCTTGACCAGGAGCCGGGAGAGTGGTTTCACGACGACGACTGCCAGGGTCTCCCAGAAACGCGACGGTCGCGTGCGGCGGCTCATGGACTCCTCCTCGGGTATGCGCCCCAAGTCTCCCGGTTGCCCGCCGAGGATGTCGAGGCGCGATGCTTAAGGGTATGAGCTCTCGGTGGTCCCTGGTCATTCCGGTCAAGACGCTGGTCGCCGCGAAGACCCGGCTGGCCGACGCGACGGGACCGCACCGCACGAGGTTCGCCGTGGCGGTGGCGAGCGACACCGTGGCGGCCGCGTTGTCCTGCCCGGCGGTGGCGCGGGTGATCGTGGTGACCGCCGATCCCGCGGCGGCGGGCCCGCTCGCGGCGCTGGGCGCGGAGGTGGTGCACGACCCCGACCGCGGGCTGAACACCGCGCTCCGCACGGGCGCCGCGCACGCCGTGACCGTCGCGCCGGGCGAGGCGGTGGGGGCGCTGCAGGCCGACCTGCCGGCGCTGCGGCCGGCCGAGCTGGCGACGGCGCTGGAGGCGGCGGCCGAGTTCGACCAGGCGTTCGTGCCCGACGCGCTCGACGTCGGCACCACGTTCTACGGGGTACGGCCGGGGGTGCCGTTCACGCCGCGCTTCGGCGGGGAGTCGCGGGCCAGGCACCTGGCGGGCGGCGCGAAGGAGCTGTGCGTGCCGGGCATCGACTCGGTCCGGCGCGACGTGGACACCCCCGCCGACCTGGCGGCGGCGATCGCGCTGGGGCTGGGGCCGCACACGGCGGCGCTGGTCGCCGCGCTGTGGCCGGGCTCCGGGGCCTGACCGCTCGCCGCGCCCCCGGCGCACGGATTACGCTGGTGGCGTGCAGGGCACGGTACGCAGCTTCGACGAGGCCACCAGGTCGGGCACGGTCTTCCTTGACGACGGGACCGTGCTGGAGTTCGACGCCCCCGCCTTCGACGCGGGCCCGCTGCGGCTGCTGCGCACCGGGCAGCGGGTCAACCTGGCGCTGACCGGGGAGCGGGTCACGTACATCACGCTGTCCACGTTCCCGCTGCCCTAGAAGGCCGCACAACGCGCGACGCCCGGGCGAGGAGCCCGGGCGTGACGGTCCGCTGACGATCTGCTGCGGCTACTTCTTCTTGCCGCTCTTCTTGCCGCCCTCGTTCACGAGGTCCTTGAACTCCGAACCGGGGCGGAACTTGGGAGCCCAGCTCTCCGCGACGTTGATCTCGGCACCCGTCGACGGGTTCCTGGCCGTGCGCGCCGGCTTGTTCACCATCTCGAACGCGCCGAAGCCCGTGATCGAGACCTTGTCGCCGCTCGCCACGGCCTTCTGGATGGTGTCGATGACCGCGTTCACGGCCTCGGTGGCCGTCCTCTTGTCGCCCACCCGGTCCGAAATGGCCTCGACGAGTTCTCGCTTGTTCATGAAAGTCCTGCTCCCCCAGTTATGGTCAGGGTTCCAGCACACGAGTTCGACGTAGAAACCCCTTACGCGAGTCGAAAGTAGGCGGGATCGCGGGGGAACTCAATCACCGACGGTGTTTTCGTCATTACGTGGCGTGTCGAGCGCGGACAGGAACGCCTCCAGCCGGGCCGCCGCCCGCTCGGGGTCACGCTTGGCGAGGTCGCAGATGGCGAGATAGCGGCGGGCCAGCCGCGCCTTGTCCACGGCGGGATCGGCGGCGGGCAGCAGGCGGACGCGGCGGTGCGCCTCGCGCAACCGCCGCGCCAGTTCGTCGTCCTCTAGACGGTCGTCGGCAGCCATGGCTGCCGACCATTCTCGTACGCCGTGATGTCCTCGGCGTGACGCAGGGTCAGTCCGATGTCGTCCAGGCCCTCCATCAGCCGCCAGCGGGTGTAGTCGTCGATCTCGAACGCGACGACCTCGTCCGCCCAGCGGACCTGGCGTTCGGCCAGGTCAACGGTGATCTCCAGCTTGGGGTCCGCCTCGACGGCGGCCTGCAGGGCCTCGACCTTGTCGCCGGGCAGGACGACCGGCAGCAGGCCCATCTTGGTGGAGTTGTTGCGGAAGATGTCGCCGAAGCGGGCGGCGATCACGGCGCGGAACCCGTACTGCTGCAGGGCCCACACCGCGTGCTCGCGGGAGGAGCCGGTGCCGAAGTCGGGGCCGGAGACGAGGATCGAGCCGCCCTCGTAGGCGGGGTCGTTCAGCACGAACGTGGGGTCCTCGCGCCAGGCGGCGAACAGGCCCTTCTCGAAGCCGGTGCGGCTGACCTGCTTGAGCCAGACGGCCGGGATGATCTGGTCGGTGTCGACGTTGCTGCGGCGCAGCGGCACCGCCGTACCGGTGTGGGTGGTGAAGGCTTCCATCGGTCGTGACTCCTTACAGGTCGGCGGGGGCGGTCAGGCGGCCGGTGACCGCGGTCGCGGCGGCGACCTGCGGCGACACCAGGTGGGTGCGGCCACCCTTGCCCTGGCGGCCCTCGAAGTTGCGGTTGGAGGTCGAGGCGCTGCGCTCGCCCGGCTGGAGCGTGTCGGGGTTCATGCCGAGGCACATCGAGCAGCCGGCCTCGCGCCACTCGGCGCCCGCGGCCTTGAACACCTCGTGCAGGCCCTCCTGCTCGGCCTGGAGCTTGACCAGCATCGAGCCGGGCACGATGAGCGTGCGGGTCTTGACCTGGCGGCCCTTCAGGATCTCGGCGGCCGAGCGCAGGTCCTCGATGCGGCCGTTGGTGCACGAGCCGACGAAGACGGTGTCGACCTCGATCTCACGCAGCGGCGTGCCGGCCGACAGGCCCATGTACTCCAGCGCCCGCTCGGCGGCGGCCCGCGCGACCGGGTCGGCGAAGGACTCGGGGCTCGGGACGGACTCGCCCAGC
The DNA here is from genome assembly GCF_057536035.1 of Nonomuraea sp. B208. Taxonomy (NCBI): domain Bacteria; kingdom Bacillati; phylum Actinomycetota; class Actinomycetes; order Streptosporangiales; family Streptosporangiaceae; genus Nonomuraea; species Nonomuraea sp. B208. Next base: position 356,348 of record NZ_BAAJOU010000033.1, on the reverse strand, counting down.
GGCAGGCCCTGGCCGGGGTTGGTGCCCCACGTGACGTACGGGGTCAGCGTCGTCGCGTCGATCTCCACGACCTGGTCGAAGACGGCGTCGTCGTCGGTGCGCAGCGACTTCCAGTACGCGACGGCCTGGTCCCACGCCTCGCCCTCGGGCGCGTGCGGGCGGCCCTTGAGATAGGCGAACGTGGTCTCGTCGGGGGCGATCATGCCCGCCCGCGCGCCGGCCTCGATCGACATGTTGCAGACGGTCATGCGGCCCTCCATGGAGAGCTTGCGCACGGCCTCGCCGCGGTACTCGATGATGTGGCCCTGGCCGCCGCCGGTGCCGATCTTGGCGATGATGGCCAGGATCAGGTCCTTGGCGGTGACGCCGGCGGGCAGCTCGCCGCTGACCTCGACGGCCATCGTCTTCGGCCGGTAGGCGGGCAGCGTCTGGGTGGCGAGCACGTGCTCGACCTCGGAGGTGCCGATGCCGAAGGCGATGCCGCCGAACGCGCCGTGCGTGGAGGTGTGCGAGTCGCCGCAGACGATCGTCATGCCCGGCTGGGTCAGGCCGAACTGCGGGCCGATGATGTGCACCACGCCCTGCCCGGCGTCGCCCATCGGGTGCAGCCGGATGCCGAACTCGGCGGCGTTCTTGCGCAGCGTCTCGACCTGCGTCTTGGACACGGGGTCGGAGATCGGGCCGAGCACGGTCGGCACGTTGTGGTCCTCGGTGGCGATGGTGAGGTCGGGGCGGCGCACCTTGCGGCCGGCGAGGCGGAGCCCGTCGAACGCCTGCGGACTGGTCACCTCGTGAATGAGGTGCAGGTCGATGTAGAGCAGGTCAGGTTCGCCCTCGGCACGCCTCACGACGTGCTGCTCCCAGACCTTCTCGGCCAGTGTGCGGCCCATGATCTCCTCCTGTGTCTTCGCGATGCGCCGTCGCATCGCCCGCTCAAGGCCCGCCCCCGTCTGCCGCTCCGGGTCCCGGTGCATATTTGCGGGAGTTTGCCTCCGACTTGCCTTCTCATATGTCGAGACTGCAGTATCGGTACATGGACAACTCTAGCGGAGTCGGAGTACTCGACAAGGCCGTTCTTGTACTCAATGCCCTAGAAGCGGGACCCGCTTCACTGGCGCAGCTCGTCCAGGCCACCGGTCTGGCCCGCCCCACGGCCCACCGTCTGGCCGTCGCACTGGAGCATCACCGCATCGTCAGCCGGGACACACAGGGCCGTTTCGTGCTGGGGCCGCGGCTGTCGGAGTTGTCCACCGCCGCCGGCGAGGACCGGCTGCTCGCCGTGGCCTCCCCCGTCCTCATGCAGCTCAGGGACCTGACCGGGGAGAGTGCGCAACTTTACCGCCGGCAGGGCGATGAGCGGGTCTGCGTGGCCGCGGCCGAGCGGGCCAGCGGCCTGCGCGACACCGTCCCGGTCGGCTCGGCGCTGCCCATGACGGCCGGCTCGGCGGCCCAGATCCTGCTCGCCTGGGAGGAGCCCGACCGGCTGCACCGCGGCCTGCGCGGCGCCAAGTTCACCGCCGCGACCCTGGCCTCCGTACGGCGGCGCGGCTGGGCCCACAGCGTCGGCGAGCGCGAGCAGGGTGTGGCGAGCGTCTCGGCGCCCATAAGGGGCAGCGGCGGCAAGGTGATCGCGGCCGTGTCGGTCTCCGGCCCCATCGAACGGCTGACCCGGGCCCCCGGCCGGCTGCACGCGGTGCCGGTCATGGCCGCCGCCGAGCGCATCACCGAGGCCATGCGGCGCACGTCATGATCAGCAAAAGGATGTATTTCGGGAGCCGTCAACGTCGGGAGCGCACTAGCCTGAGTGCGTGACAGATCGCATCGAGGTAGCCGCCACTGAGCTGCGACCCCTGCTCGAAGAGTTCATCATGTGGGCGCGCGTCAACGCGCCCGACAGCGACCCCGAGCTCGTGGGGCCCGCCGCCCTGTGGCACCGTCTCGCCTTCTCGCCGGACCCCGGCACCTGGAAGCGCGCCGACCTGCGCAACCTGCTGCTCGACCGCATGCCGGAGGTGGTGGAGGATCCCGACGCCGCCGCCGACGGGATGCTCCCGGCCGTGGACGCCTACCTCACGTTCCTCTCGCAGACCGGCAGGCTGACCAAGCGCTCCGACTCCCTCGCCGATCTGCAGGCCGAGCTCGACGACGTCGAGGACGAGTTCGTCGAGCTCATGGACGAGCTCGTCGAGGACGGCGACGACGCCGACGAGGCGGACGGCGAGGAGGAGACCGGCGACCTCGGCGACTTCGAGCCGTTCGCCGACGAGCTCGCCGACCTCGACACGATCCGGCTGCGGCCCGACTCCGAGCTGGCCGCGGCCGCCCGGCGGGCCCCGCTCATCGCCAAGGCCCGCGACCTGGCCCTCTGGGTCGGCTCCGGCCGCCGCGTGGGCGAGGACACCCTGCTCAGCGACGCCGAGGTGGAGGAGGCGCTGGCCGCCGTCGGGCTGCCCAGGCCCGAGGTCGAGGGCCCGATCGCCGAGGCCGTGCCCTACCTGTGGAACATCTGGAACCTCGCCGTGGACCTCGAGTTCCTGGAGCCGGGCGAGGGCAACACGGTCGCGGTCCAGGACGACACGGCCGAGTGGCCGTTCGACGACGACGAGGACGTCCTCGACGCCTGGATGCTCGGGCTCCACTCGGTCGACTACGGCGACCCCGAGCTGTCCGACGACGACCTGACCATGGCGCTGGCCGGTCTGACCCGCGGCGTGCTGGTCAGGCTGCTGCTGGCCGGCGGCTCGCGCGACCTCGACGAGCTGGCGCGCGAGCTGTCCGAGGCCGCCGCCGAGCTGGACGAGGAGCTCGGCGCCGACGCCTGGGAGGCCGCCGGCGACCCGCTCGCCCCCGCCGTCGACTGGCTGGTCGGCTACGGCATGGTGGAGGTCGAGGGCCGCACGCTCAAGCTCACGCCGCTCGGCACCGAGGGCGTCGTCCACCTGGTGGACGACGCCGACATCGAGGTGGACGCCCGGCCCGCCATCGAGTCGATGAGCGCCCACGAGCTGCTGGCGCTCAGCGCCGAGCTGCCCGAGGAGGAGGCCGACGCCGAGTTCGCCGCCTGGATGCGGCTGCGCGAGCCGGCCAAGGCCGCCGAGGAGCTGCTGGAGGCCGCGGCCGAGGACGAGAGCGACGCGCTCATCCGGGTGCAGGCGGCCAGCGTCGTCGGCACGCTGGGCGAGGCCGCGCTCCCCGCCTGGCAGGAGGCGCTCAAGCAGCCGTCGCTGCGGCCCTACGCGGCCACGCACCTCAGCCAGCTCAAGGTCGAGGGCGCTCCCGAGCCGACGCAGGACGACACCCACTGGCTCATTCTCGACATGTGGACGATCTCGGCCGGGCTCGGCCGGTCGGAGTTCGTGAGCAGCCTCCAGGACATCGGCCCCGAGATGGTCACCGAGCTGCTCGAGGTCATCTGGAAGATCCCGCACGCGCACGTCGAGGAGCTGCTGGACCTCATCTCCCAGGTCCACCCGGACAAGCAGATCGCGAAGGCGGCCCGGCGGGCGCTGTTCAAGGCCCGCTCGGTGTGACGCCACGGAAAGCCCCCGCCGTTCGCGGTGGGGGCTTTCCTCTCGCGGTACGGCCTCGTGAAACGCGAAACGCTCCGGGCCAGAGGCGCCGGAGCGTTGATGGAGCAGACGTAGTCCCGACCGGATTCGAACCGGCGCTACCGCCTTGAGAGGGCGGCGTCCTGGGCCACTAGACGACGGGACCTTCGCGAGCTTGTGACCAGTGGTAGTCCCGACCGGATTCGAACCGGCGCTACCGCCTTGAGAGGGCGGCGTCCTGGGCCACTAGACGACGGGACCCTGTCCACAAGCTTTCGTCGCCGGATCTCCCCGGCGACGCAGGTAACTCTACCGCACCCCGCAGACCACAACCAAACCGCTTAACAGCGCTCCGTACGCCCTTACCGGCGGTCAGGCGGTGAGCAGGCCGCGCCGGTAGCCCTCGCTCACGGCGGCGGCCCGGTCGCGGACGTCGAGCTTGGCGTACACGTGCAGCAGGTGCGTCTTGACGCTGGCCTCGCTGATGAACAGTGCGGCCGCCGCCTCCTTGTTGGTCGCTCCCCCGGCCACCAGCCGCAGCACCTCCAGCTCGCGCCTGCTCAGGGCGCCTCTGGACGGTCTGCGTACCTGCTCGGCCAGCCGGCCGGCGACGGCGGGCGCGATCACGGTCTCGCCCCGGTGGACGGCCAGCACCGCGCGGACCAGCTCGCCGGACGGGGCGTCCTTGAGCAGGTAGCCGTGGGCGCCCGCCTCCAGCGCGGGCAGCACGTCGGTGTCGAACGTGGTCAGCACCAGCACCCGGGGGCCGGTGCCGGCGATGCGCCTGATGGCGGCGACGCCGCCCAGGCCGGGCATGCGCAGGTCCATCAGCACGACGTCGGGACGCAGCTCGGCGGCCAGGCGCACGGCCTGCTCCCCGTCGGCGGCCTCGCCCGCGAGCTCCACGCCGGAGCCGGGGCCGAGGGCGGCGCGCAGGCCGTCGCGCACGATGGGGTGGTCGTCGGCGACCAGCACCCGCACGGGTGGCGTCATGAGTCCTCCCCTCCGCCCGCCATCGTCTCATCGGCCGGGCCGGGGGAACGGTGGCGGGCGACGGACAGAGCTGGGACGGCGGCCGCGATCGCGGTGCCCGCGCCCGGCCGTGACTCGATCTCCAGGGTGCCGCCGGCGGCCCGGACCCGCTGCCGCATGCCGTCGAGCCCGAAGCCGTCAGTGGCCGCCTGCGGATCGAACCCGGCTCCGTCATCCCGGATGTCCAGGAGCACGAGATCGTCCGTGTACGACAGGGTCAGAGCCGCCCTGGTGGCTTCCGCATGCTTGGCGACGTTCGCCAGAGCCTCCTGGGCGACGCGGAACAGGGTGGCCTCCAGGTCGGCGGACAGCGCGACCGGCCATCCGGTGACCTCGCAGGCCAGCGGCACCCCCGACATCCGCGACCAGGACGCGGCCATGCGTTCCAGCGCCTCCGGCAGGCTCGACCGTTCCAGCGGGCCGGGACGCAGCGCGTTCACCGACCGGCGGGCCTCGGCCAGCCCGCGCCGGGCCAGCGTGGCGGCCTGGCCGAGGTGGCGGCCGGCCTCCTCGCCGGTGGCGCCGGCGGCGGCGTCGAGCTGGCGGATCAGCGCGACGAGGTCCTGGGTCAGGGTGTCGTGCAGCTCGCCGGCCACCCGGTGCCGCTCGTCGCGTACGCCCGCGTGCCTGGCCTGGTCGAGCAGCCTGGCGTGCAGGGAGGCGTTCTCGTCCATGGCGGCGCGCAGGCGTACGACGAGGCGGCGGCGCTGGTCGTGCTCGGCGGCGACGTACCAGCCGGCGACGGCCAGGGGCAGGGCGACGCCGGCGATCACGGTGAGCAGCGCGGCGCGGTCGCCGGGGGCCGCCTGGGCGGCCACGACGACGACGGCGGTGACCGTCACCCCGGCCATCACCAGCCGGGACGGGAGCAGCGCGAGGGCGAGCGGATAGCCGATCGCGGCGAACACCGCGAAGGCGGCGTGCGCGGCCGTCAGCGCTCCGGCGAGGGCCACGAGGACGAGGTAGTGGCCCACGACGAGCACGCGACGCCGGTCGCGGCGCGGGTGCAGCCAGGCGAGCGGCGCGACCCACACGGCGGCGGCCACGGCGAGCACGGGCCACCCCGCGTCGCCGCCGTTCGTGCCCGTGAGGGCGGCGGCGGTCGCGGAGGTCGCGAGCAACGCGTACGCGAGCCCCAGGAAGACCCACCGTTCGCGCCCGTCGAGCCGGCTCATGCCCTCCAGCCTGGCACGGCATCCACCGATCGGTGGATACGCGGCCTCCACCGATCGCGGAGCCGGCCGGGCGAAGCGGCGCCGGGTCCGCGCGGGCGACGATCGGGGGCATGAGCGATCCCACACGAAGGAAGACGATCCAGCTGGCCACGGCCGCGGGCGCGCTCGGCGTCCAGGCGGCCGCCATGACGGGCGGGCCGCCCCGGCGGGGCAGGGAGGTGACCACGTTCGTCTTCGTGACCGGCTCGAACGGCGTGGCCTCCGCCGACGCCGAGCTGACCCTGCGCGGGCACCGCTCGGTGGGCGTGAGCCTGCCGGGGCACGGCCCCGCCGAGCAGTTCCACGTCGCCTACCAGGCACCCCAGGATCTTGCGGTGCTGGCGGCGCTGCCCTCGCCGGTGGCGCGGGTGACGCTCGACGACTACGTGGCGGCCACGGTGGACACCGTACGCCGGGCCGCCCGGCACGGCCGGGTGGTGCTGGTGGGCGGCAGCCTCGGCGGCTCCACCGTGACGAAGGCCGCCGACGCCGTGCCCGACCTGGTCGACCTGCTGGTCTACGACGCCTCCTTCTGCTGCACGGAGCTGCGTTCCCCGGCGGAGTACATGGAGACGCCGGAGAACGCCGGCAGCCTGGCGGGCAGCGTGCTCGGCGCGATCGTCGGCGACCCCCGCGAGCTGGGCGCGATCCGGGTGAACTGGCGGACGAACGACCCGGCGTTCCTGGCGGCCGCCAAGGCCGCGTACATGGCCGGCGGGACCGACGGCGAGCTGCTGGCCATGCTGAACACACTGCTGCCTGACGAGAGCCTGCAGGTGTCCGGCGCGGACTCCCGTGGCCGCCCGGACGCCTGGGGGCGGGTGCCGCGCGTCTACATCCGGCACTCCCGTGACCGGGTCATCCCGCTCGCGCTCCAGGACCGCATGATCAGGGAGGCGGACGCGGCCACGCCGGGCAACCGGTTCGAGGTCTTCACCGTGGACACCTCCCACGCCCCGACCCCGGAGGACTACCGCCAGATCACCGACATCCTGGACAAGCTGGCGCGCTGACCCGCGGTCGGAAAACAAAAAAGCGGGGGTCTCGATGAGACTCCCGCCGCAGGTGGCGCCTTGCTGGGGTACCAGGACTCGAACCTAGACTAACTGAACCAGAATCAGTCGTGCTGCCAATTACACCATACCCCACCGCTGTCACGAGCTCCGTGGAGCGCGCTTGGCGACGTCCGAAAGAATAGCCCAGCTCCGGGGGTAAGACCAAAACGATTGCCGGACGGGGTGACCGCCGGGCGCGGCGGGAGCGTGGCCGTGCCAAGCTGTGGGGGACAAAACACCACGTGGAGGAGCCCGAGCTTTGGCAGAGAACCCCTTCTTCGCCCCCAGTGACCTGCCGTACGAGCTGCCGCCCTTCGCCGAGATCCGCGAGGAGCACTACCTGCCCGCCTTCCGGCGCGGCATGGCGGAGCAGCTGGCGGAGGTCGAGGCGATCGCCGGCAGCACCGAGCCGCCGACGTTCGACGACACGATCGCCGCGCTCGAACGGTCGGGGCGCGTCCTCGACCGCACGGCCACGGCCTTCTTCAGCATCGCCTCCTCCAACTCCAGCGACGGCATCATGGAGATCGAGAAGGAGATCTCTCCCGAGCTGACCCGGCACAGCGACAGCATCCGGTTGAACCGGGCGCTGTGGGCGCGCATCAAGCAGGTCACCACCTCCGACCCGGAGGAGGCGTGGCTGCTGCAGAAATACCGCGAGGACTTCATCAGGGCCGGCGCCGACCTGTCGGAGACCGAGCAGGCCCGGCTGCGCGAGCTCAACGAGGAGCTGTCGCGGCTGTCCACCGAGTTCGCGCAGGCGCTGCTCAAGGCGGCCACCGAGGCCGCGCTGGTGGTCAAGGACCCGGCCGAGCTGGACGGCTTCGACCAGGCCAGGATCGACTCGCTGCGCCAGGACGACGGCACGTACGCGCTGCCGCTGCTCAACTTCACCGCCCAGCCCGCGCTCTCCCAGCTCACGAACCGCGACGTGCGCCGCCGCCTGTTCGAGCTGAGCGTCGGCCGCGCGCCGGGCAACTTCGCGATCGCGGCCAGGATGGCGGCGCTGCGCGCCGAGCGGGCGGCGCTGCTCGGCTTCCCCGACCACGCCTCCTACGTGGTGGCCGACCAGACGGCCAAGACCGTCGAGGCGGTCGAGGAGATGCTCGGCCAGCTCGTCGGCCCGGCCGTGCGCAACGCCGGGCGGGAGGCCGAGGAGCTGGCCCAGCAGGCCGGGTTCCCGATCGAGCCGTGGGACTGGCCCTACTACTCCGAGCAGGTGCGCAAGGCCCGCTACGACTTCGACGACAGCGCGGTGCGGCCGTACTTCGAGCTGGAGCGGGTCTACCGCGACGGCATCTTCTTCGCGGCCGGCAAGCTGTACGGCGTCACCTTCTCCGAGCGGCCCGACCTGGCCGGCTACCACCCGGACGTGAAGGTGTTCGAGGTGTTCGAGGAGGACGGCTCCGCGCTCGGGCTGTTCCTGCTGGACCCGTACGCGCGGGCGAACAAGCGCGGCGGGGCGTGGATGAACAACCTGGTGGACCAGTCGCTGCTGTTCGGGCTGCGGCCGGTGGTGCTGAACAACCTCAACGTCACCAAGCCCGCATCGGGGCCGACGCTGCTCACCTACGACGAGGTCACGACCGCCTTCCACGAGTTCGGGCACGCCCTGCACGGCCTGTTCTCGAAGGTGCGCTTCCCGCGCGTGTCCGGCACCTCGGTGCCGCGCGACTTCGTCGAGTACCCCTCGCAGGTCAACGAGATGTGGGTGACCTGGCCCGAGGTGCTGGCCAACTACGCCAGGCACCACGAGACGGGCGAGCCGATGCCGGCCGAGCTGGTGGAGAAGCTGACCGCGGCCGAGACGTTCAACCAGGGCTTCAAGACCGTCGAATATCTCGCCGCCACGCTGCTCGACTGGGCCTGGCACCGGCTCGCGCCGGGCGAGGAGGTGGCGGACGCCGAGGCGTTCGAGGCGGCGGCGCTGGAGCGGGCCGGGATCGCCGTGCCGCAGGTGCGGCCGCGCTACCGCACCAACTACTTCGCGCACATCTTCGCCGGCGGCTACAGCGCCGGCTACTACTCCTACATCTGGAGCGAGGTGCTGGACGCCGAGAGCGTCGAGTGGTTCAAGGAGAACGGCGGGCTGCGCAGGGAGAACGGCGAGCACTTCCGCCGCGAGCTGCTGTCGCGGGGCGGCAGCCTCGACCCGCTGAGCGCCTTCCGCAACTTCCGGGGGCGCGAGCCGCGCATCGAGCCGCTGCTGAAGCGGCGCGGCCTGGACTGACGAACGGCCCGGCCGGGGCGGCCCGCCACGAGAGCGGGCCGCCCCGGCGGGCACGTCAGACGCCGACGGCGCCGAGGCGGGCCAGGGCGACGCGCAGGCGGTCCTGGGTGCGCTCGCGGCCCAGCACCTCGATCGACTCGAACAGCGGCAGGCCCACCGTGCGGCCGGTGACGGCCACCCGCACCGGCGCCTGGGCCTTGCCCAGCTTGAGCCCGTGGGCCGCGCCGACCTCCTCCAGAGCCTCCTTCAGCGACTCGGGGTCCCAGCTCACCAGCTCCAGCCGCGCCAGGTAGCCGGAGATGATCTCCACCGGGGAGTTCTTCATCGCCTTGTCCCAGGACGCCTGGTCGAACACCGGCTCGTCGAGGAAGAGGAAGTCGACGTTCTGCCGGATCTCCGACAGCACCCCGATGCGCGTCTGGGCGAGCGGCGCGACCTTGCTGAACAGCTCGCGGTCCCAGCCGTCCTCCAGGTAGGGGGCGCAGCGCTCCTCGAACGTCTCCAGCGGCAGCGCCCGGATGTACTCGCCGTTGAAGGCCCGCAGCTTCTTCTCGTCGAAGAACGCGCTGGAGGAGTTGACGTCCTCGAGCCGGAACAGCGGCACCATCTCCGACCACGGCATGATCTCGCGGTCCTCGCCGGGGCCCCAGCCGAGCAGCATGAGGTAGTTGACCATGGCCTCGGCTAGGTAGCCCTCGGCGCGGTAGTCCTCCAGTGCCACCTTGTCGCGGCGCTTGGACAGCTTCTTGCGCTGCTCGTTGACGATCACCGGCAGGTGCGCCCACACCGGCGGGTTGGCGCCGAGGGCCGGCCAGAGCAGCATCTGCTTGGCCGCGTTGCCCAGGTGCTCCTCGCCGCGTACGACGTGGGTGATGTTCTGGGTGATGTCGTCGACCGCGTTGGCCAGCACGTAGAGCGGCGAGCCGTCGGTGCGGGCGATGACGAAGTCCTCCTGGGCCTCGTTGGGGAACTCGACGTCGCCGCGGATGAGGTCGGACACGATGGTCACGCCCTCGTCGGGGGTGCGGAAGCGGACCGCGCCCTCGGTCAGGCCGCGCTCGCGGCAGTGGCCGTCGTAGCCGCGGTGCTCGGAGCCGGTGCGGGCGACCAGCGCCTCGCGGGTGCAGTCGCAGTAGTAGGCGCGGCCGTCGGCGAGCAGCTTGGCCACGGCCTCGCGGTGCTGCGGCTCGTACGCCGACTGGAAGTAGGGGCCCTCGAAGGCCGGGTTGGTGCCGTTGACACCGATCCAGTCGAGCGCGGAGATGATGCCCTCGGTCCACTCCGGGCGGTTGCGCGTGGCGTCGGTGTCCTCGACGCGCAGCACGAACCGGCCGCCGGACTGCTCGGCCAGCGCCCAGTTGAACAGCGCCGTGCGGGCGCCGCCGACGTGGAACATGCCGGTGGGGGACGGGGCGAACCTGACCCGTACGTCAGTCACGGGAGACCACCTTGTTCGTGAGTGTGCCGATGCCTTCGATGCCGACGCTGACCTCGTCGCCGACCTGGAGCGGGCCGACGCCGGCCGGCGTGCCGGTCAGGATGACGTCGCCGGGGATGAGCGTCATGACCGCGCTGACGTAGGCGACCAGCGCGGGGATGTCGTGGATGAGCTGGGTGGTGCGGCCGCTCTGGCGCACCTCGCCGTTGACCGTGGTCGTGAGGGCCAGGTCGCTCGGGTCGAGGTCGGTCTGGATCCACGGCCCGAGCGGGCAGAAGGTGTCGAAGCTCTTGGCCCGGGTGAACTGCACGTCCTTCTTCTGCAGGTCGCGCGCGGTCACATCGTTGGCGCAGGTGTAGCCGAAGATGACGTCCTTGACCCGCTCGACCGGGACCTCGCGGCACAGCCGGCCGATGACCACGGCCAGCTCGCCCTCGTAGTCGACGCGGTCGGACAGGTGGACCGGGTAGGCGATCTGCTCGCCGTGGCCGATCACCGAGGTGGACGGCTTCATGAAGATGAGCGGCTCCTCCGGCACCTCGTTGCCCATCTCCTGGGCGTGCTCGGCGTAGTTCCTGCCGATGGCGACGACCTTGCTCGGCAGCATCGGAGCCAGCAGCTTGACCTGGCTGAGCGGCTGGCGCTCGCCGGTGAACTGCACCTGGCTGAACGGGTGACCGGCGACGGTGGAGATGAACTCCTCGCCGGGACCGCCTTCGACCACGCCGAACGACACGCCTTCGCCTGTGGAGAACCTCGCTATACGCACCTGTCCAGGCTATCGCCGCCGCCGTGGGAGTCCGTTCACCTGGCCCGCGCGGCTCACGTACGACGGGTTAGCCTGGACCCCTGACCTGCGCAGGTGCGCTGACGAGAGGGGTTTCCCATGTCCGTCGTGAAGATCAACGTGCTGACCGTGCCGGCCGCCATGCGGGAGGAGCTCGAACGGCGGTTCGCCGGGCGGGCGGGGATGGTGGAGTCCGCGGACGGGTTCGAGTGGTTCGAGCTGCTGCGGCCGGTGGACGGGACCGAGCGCTACCTCGTCTACACGCGCTGGCGGAGCGAGGCGGACTTCGAGGCGTGGCAGCAGAGCCAGGAGTTCGCCCGCGGTCACGCGCGGGCCGCCGGCGAGGCCCAGGGCTCTCAGGGGCATGGGCACGGTCACGGCCAGGGTCCGGCCGCGAGCGGGTCCGAGTTGTGGACGTTCGAGGTGGTCGAGAGCGCCACCCCCAAGGCGTAGCGGGCGGTTAACGAATCGGGCACTCGGCTTGACCGGATGATCGCGCACGCGAAAGCATGTCCCGCCTCAAGCTTGTGTGTCCTGGTTCGTGCTGAAAGGAACTGGCGTGCGCCGCCTCGCGATCCCTCTTGCCCTCACGCTCGCGCTCGGCGGCCTGGCCGGGGCACCGGCGCACGCGGCTCAGGACGGCAAGGTGGCGCGCACCGCGGCGTGCCAGGGCGACTGGCTGCCCGGCACGCCGACCGCCGCGGACGTCATGGGCGGCGAGATCTCGCTGGTGGGGCTGCCGGCGTACAAGCTGGGTGAGAAGGTCGACTGGGGCGCGAGCCCGTACAAGAACCGCTCCTGGGAGTTCGTCTTCCAGTCGCTGCGCTGGCTCGGCACGCTCGTCGTCGAGTACGAGAACACCGGCGAGCGGCGCTACCTCGACCGCGCGACCGAGCTCGCCAAGGACTGGGTGGCGAACAACAAGTACGGCGCCCGCGGCACGAAGCCCTACGTCTGGAAGGACCACCCGGTCTCGCTGCGCACCCAGCCGCTGCTGTGCCTGAGCGAGCACGTCAAGGACTCCTGGCTGAAGGACAGCCTGGCCGTGCACGCCAAGCTCCTCGCGAACCCGGCCCTGTACAAGAAGGGCCACAACCACGGCATCGACCAGGACATCGCGCTCATGGGCATCGGCTGCCGCTACGGCCGCAAGGACTGGGCCGACCTGGCGTCCAGGCGCCTGACCGGCACCGTCAAGCTGGACGTGGACGCCCAGGGCGCGCTGATGGAGCAGGCGCCCCGCTACGCCGTCTACGTCTACGGCCGCCTCCAGGTCGCGATGACGAACATGAAGTCCTGCGGCCGCAAGGTCCCCGGCGAGATCGCCAAGCGCGCCGAGGCGCTGAAGGACTTCATCGCGCACGCCACCATGCCGAACGGCTACATGGCGCCGCTCGGCGACGGCAGCGCCGAGACCGAGCCGAAGATGGAGACCGGCACGCCGAAGCAGAAGGTCAAGGTCTACCGGGCCGGCTACGTGTTCGGCCGGACGGCCTTCGACAAGCAGGACTCGGCGTACTACTCGATCAGGTTCGGGCCGGGGATGAAGTTCCACGGCCACGAGGACCACCTGGGCGTCACCTACTACGCGCAGGGCCGCGACATCCTCGTGGACGCCGGCTTCCACTCCTACGAGAAGAGCGCCTACCGCTACTGGACGCTCTCCCCCGAGGCGCACAACGTGCCGACGGTGGTCGGGGCGAAGTTCCGGCCGCGCACCTCCTCGCGGCTGACGAAGTCCTCGCTCGGCGACGACCGGCAGGCGTTCCGGGTGACGGACGACGCCTACGGCGTGAGCCGTACGCGGTCGGTGCTGGTCGACCACGGCGAGGACCTGATGGCGGTGCTCGACACCGCCGGGGGCGGCAAGCAGGTGCGGAACCTGTGGCGGTTCGCCCCGTCGCTCAAGGTCGTCTCGAACGGCGGCGGCAAGGTCGTGCTGGCCGACGGCAAGTTCAAGGTCACGCTGCTGCAGCTGTCGCCGTCGTGCGCGAAGGTGGGCGGGCAGCGGGTGGAGCGCGGCGGGAAGCTCGGCTGGGTGTCGCCGACCTACCTGTCGAGGCAGGCGGCCACGGTGGTGGTCTCGCCTGCGGCGAAGTCCCTGCTGACGGTGGTCGTGCCTGGGACGGACGCGCCGAAGGTGTCGTGCTCCGGCGGCAAGGTGACGGTCGAAGGGGTCTCCTTCTCCGCCCGCCTGCTCTGACCTCGGACTCCCCTGGCTCAGCAGTCGCGGCCGGCGCGCAGCAGGCCGTACGTGACCGCCTGCTCCAGGGCCTGCCAGGAGGCGTCGATGATGTTCTCGGCGACGCCGACCGTGGCCCACTCGCCGGTGTCGTCGCTGCTGGTGATGAGCACGCGGGTGACCGCGTCGGTGCCGTGGGTGTCCTCCAGGATGCGGACCTTGAAGTCGACCAGCTGCACCTTGGCCAGCTCGGGGTAGAGCTGCTCCAGCGCCAGCCGGACGGCCTTGTCGAGGGCGTTGACGGGGCCGTTGCCCTCGCCGGTCGCCACGATGCGCTCGCCCTTGGCGTGCACCTTCACGGTGGCCTCGCTGACCAGCTCGCCGCCCTTGGTGCGCTCGACGATGACCCGCCAGGACTCCACCTCGAAGTGGCGCTTGCGCTCGCCGTGGACGGTGTCGCGCAGCAGCAGCTCGAAGGAGGCGTCGGCGGCCTCGAAGGTGAAGCCCCGCGACTCCAGCTCCTTCACCCGCTCGACCAGCGCCTTGGTGTGCTCGCCCGTCAGCTCGTAGCCCAGCTCGCGGCCCTTGAGCTCGACGGAGGCGCGACCGGCCATGTCGGAGACCAGCATGCGCATGTCGTTGCCGACGGCGGCCGGGTCGATGTGCTGGTAGAGGTTGGGGTCGACCTTGATGGCGCTCGCGTGCAGGCCGGCCTTGTGCGCGAAGGCGGACATGCCGACGTAGGGGGCGTGCGAGTTGGGGGTGACGTTGGTCACCTCGGTGATGGCGTGCGCGATGCGCGTCATGTCCGCGAGCGCGGCCTGCGGCACCAGGTCGAAGCCGCGCTTGAGCTGCAGGTTGGCGACGACGGTGAAGAGGTTGGCGTTGCCCGAGCGCTCGCCGTAGCCGTTGGCGCAGCCCTGCACGTGGGTGGCGCCGGCGCGGACCGCGGCGAGGGTGTTGGCGACCGCGCAGCCGGTGTCGTCGTGGCAGTGGATGCCGACCCTGGCCCCGGCCTGGACGGCCTCGTGGACGATGTCGGCCAGCTCGTCGGGGAGCATGCCGCCGTTGGTGTCGCACAGCGCGATGACGTCGGCGCCCGCCTCGGCGGCGGTGCGCAGCACCTCCAGCGCGTACGCGGGGTTGGACTTGTAGCCGTCGAAGAAGTGCTCGGCGTCCAGGAAGACCCGCTGGCCCTCCGCACGCAGGTGGGAGACCGTGTCGCGGATCATCGCGAGGTTCTCCTCCAGCGTGGTGCGGAGGGCCAGTTCGACATGCCGGTCGTGACTCTTGGCGACAAGGGTCACGACGGGCGCGCCGGATTCGCGCAATGCGGCCACCAAGGGGTCGTCGGCGGCCTTCACCCCGGCCCGGCGGGTCGCGCCGAACGCGGCGAGCTGCGCGTGCTTCAGGTCGAGCTCGGTGCGAGCACGCCTGAAGAACTCGGTGTCCTTGGGATTGGCTCCGGGCCAGCCGCCCTCGATGAAACCGACGCCCAGTCCGTCCAGGTGACGCGCGACGGCGAGCTTGTCGGCGACGGTCAGGTTGAGCCCTTCCTGCTGCGCGCCGTCACGCAGTGTCGTGTCATATACGTGGAACCGGTCATCGGCCATGAGCTTCTTCCTTCTGGAGATCCCTGGAAAACAAAAAGACCCCTCACGGACGTGAGAGGTCTGCGCGCTGGCGGTGTCCCTGTGTCAGCCAGCGCGCCTGCCGATAATGAGCAGACCGTAGAACATGGTGCTCATCAGTCTGCCATACGTTTCCACCATTCGGCACAAGGATCTCACTGCTCGGACGCCTACACGGTGACGCCGCCACCGCCCGTGACGGCATGCTCCAGGGCCTGCGGGTCGAACGCCTCGCCACCCAGCAGCTTGCCGTCCAGCAGCAGCGTGGGGGTGCCCTCCAACCGGACCTTCGCGGTCTCGGCCAGGTGCGCGTCGGCGTACGACTGGTCGCGTACGCAGCTGTCCACCTGCGCGCCCGCCTTCCTCGCCGCCCCGACCAGCTCCTCGACGGTGAAGCCCGAGGCCACGCCGTGCGGGGCCGGCTGGATCGCGTACAGCTCGTCGCGGAAGGCCAGCCAGCTCGACTCGGGGACGCAGCGCGCGGCCGCGGCGGCGCGGATGGAGTTGGAGCGCATGGGCTCGTCGCGGAAGATGGTCACGGCGTGGAAGACGACCTTGACCTTGCCCTCACGCGCCAGCCGCTGGATCGTCGGATCGACCTTGGCGTGCATGTCCTTGCAGACCGGGCAGTCAAAATCCTCGTAGACATCCAGGACGGGAGCATCGCCGCCGCGGTCCGCCAGCACCATGGACCCGTCGAGCTGACGGGTCAGCCGCACCTCGGCCGAGCTCTCGCCCGGCTCGGAGAACGCCAGCACACCGAGCACCGCGATCACCGCGCACGCGACCGCGACCGCCACCAACCGCTTCATCATTCGCCCACTCTCAGCTTGTCGATCGCGCAGACCCTACCGGAACGGAAACAATGGCCGTATGAAGGCAGACCTCCTGACCCCAGCCGTGGCGCGTTACGTGTACGAGCACTCGACCAAGCCCGACCCCCTGCTGGAGCGACTGGCCCAGGAGACCATGGAGGTCACGGGCGACAGCGCGGGGATGCAGATCTCCCCCGACCAGGGCACGTTCCTCACGATGATCACCCAGCTCATGGCCCCGCAGGTGGCCGTGGAGGTGGGCACGTTCACCGGCTACTCGTCGATCTGCATCGCCCGGGGCCTGCGGGGCGGCCGGCTGCACTGCTTCGACGTGAGCGAGGAGTGGACCTCGATCGCGCGCCGCTACTGGGCGGAGGCCGGGGTGGCCGACCGGGTGACGCTCACCCTGGGCCCGGCGCTGGACACCCTCGCCGCTTTCGACCAGACCGTCGACCTGGCCTTCGTGGACGCCGACAAGGGCAACTACCCCGGCTACTACGAGCTGCTGATCGAGCGCATGCGGCCGGGCGGGCTGCTCATCGCCGACAACACGCTGCGCCGCGGGCACGTGGCCGACCCGTCCCACGACGAGCCGACCACGGTGGAGATCCGCCAGTTCAACGACCTGGTGATCGAGGACCCGCGGGTGAGCGTGCTCATGCTGCCGGTCGCCGACGGCATGACGCTGATCACCAAGCACTGAGACGGGCGCGGGTCCCCGAGGTCAGGCGATCTTGTGGACCCAGCCGTGCGCGTCGGGGCGGGCGCCGTACTGGATGCCGACCAGCTCCTCGCGCACCCGCATGGTCACCGGGCCGGGCGTGCCGTCGGCGACCGTCCAGGCCCGGTCTGCGCCCTTGACCGAGCCGACCGGGGTCACCACGGCGGCCGTGCCGCAGGCGAAGACCTCGGTCAGCTCGCCCGACTCGCACGCCGACTGCCACTCGTCGACCGAGATGAGCCGCTCCTCGGTCTCCAGGCCGAGGTCGCCGGCCAGCTCCAGGATCGACTCGCGGGTGATGCCGGGGAGCAGGGTGCCGGTCAGCGCGGGCGTGACGAGCTTGTTGCCGAAGACGAAGAACAGGTTCATCCCGCCCATCTCCTCGACGTACTCGTGGGACTGGGCGTCCAGCCACACGACCTGGTCGCAGCCGTTCTCGACGGCCTGGCGCTGGGCGACGAAGGCGGCGGCGTAGTTGCCGCCGCACTTGGCGAAGCCGGTGCCGCCGGGGGCGGCCCGGGTGTACTCGGTGGACAGCCACACCGAGACGGGCTTGACGCCGCCGCTGAAGTACGACGCCGCCGGCGAGGCGATGACCATGTACGAGTAGGTCCTGGACGGGTAGTTGACCCCGAGCCCCGCCTGCGTGGCGATCATGAAGGGCCGCAGGTAGAGGCTGTGCCCCTCGGTGGTCGGCACCCACTCCTCGTCGGTGCGGACGAGGAGTTCGAGCGACTCGACGAACGTCTCCTCGGGCAGCTCGGGCATGGCCATGCGGGCGGCCGAGCGGTTGAAGCGGGCGGCGTTGGCGTACGGGCGGAACATCACGATGGAGCCGTTGGCCTGCCGGTACGCCTTCAGGCCCTCGAACAGCTCCTGCGCGTAGTGGAAGACCGCGGTGGCCGGGTCGAGCGAGAGCGGCCCGTACGGCGCCAGCCGGGCGTCGTGCCAGCCGCGACCCTCGGTGTAGTCGATGATGATCATGTGGTCGGTGAAGGACTGCCCGAATCCGGGGTTCGTCAGTACCTGCTCCCGCTCGGCCGCGGTGCGAGCGTGGTCGGATAGCTGCACGTCGAAGCTGAGCTTCTGAGCGATGGTCATGACGATGGTCCTTCTCTCTGCGATTTCGCGAAAATCTACCGAATCCTGAGGGTCCGTGGACCCGCTACAGCGCGGCAGTGCTGCCCGAAGGCAGCTAGTACTTCCTATTGTCTCGCCATATGGGATGACAAGCTGCCGTTGGGCGATTCGGCCACTTCGGACAGCAAAAAGCGCCTGGCGATCCGGGTGCGGACCGCCAGGCGCGTGGGGAGGCTAGGCGGCCCTAGCCGGATACTCGCGCGGTGATGTCGTCGCCGATCTGCGAGGTGGTGCGGCCGGTCCAGCCGGTCAGCCGCTCGACGATGTCGTCGGCGACCGCCTGCTCGACCTTGGCCGCCTCGGCGCTCAGGCCGAGGTGGTCGAGGAGCATGGCGACCGACAGGATGGTGGCGGTCGGGTCGGCCTTGCCCTGGCCCGCGATGTCGGGGGCGCTGCCGTGCACCGGCTCGAACATGCTGGGCGCCGTGCGCTCGGGGTTGATGTTGCCGCTCGCGGCCAGGCCGATGCCGCCCGCGATGGCCGCGCCGAGGTCGGTGATGATGTCGCCGAACAGGTTGTCGGTGACGACGACGTCGAAGCGCCCCGGCTGCGTCACGAAGAACATCGACGCCGCGTCGATGTGGCAGTAGTCGGTGGTGACCTCGGGGTATTCCTCGGCCACCCGGTTGACCGTGCGCTGCCACAGGTCGCCGGCGAAGGTGAGGACGTTGGTCTTGTGGACCAGCGTCAGCTTCTTGCGCGGGCGGCTCTGGGCCTTGTCGAAGGCGTAGCGGACGACGCGCTCGACGCCGTGGGCGGTGTTGAGCGACTCCTGGGTGGCGATCTCGTGCGGCGTGCCGCGCCGCATGGCGCCGCCGGTGCCCGCGTAGAGGCCCTCGGTGCCCTCGCGGACCACGATCATGTCGATGTCCTCGGCCGTGGTGTCGGCCAGCGGGGTCTCGACGCCGGGGAAGAGTTTGACCGGGCGCAGGTTGACGTAGTGGTCGAACTCGAAGCGCAGCCGCAGCAGCAGGTCGCGCTCCAGGATGCCCGGCGGCACGCTGGGGTCGCCCACCGCGCCGAGCAGGATCGCGTCGTAGCCGCGCAGCTCCTGCAGCACCGAGTCGGGCAGCGTCTCGCCGGTGCGGTGGTATCGCGCCGCGCCCAGGTCGTAGTGCGTGGGCTCGATCTTCGTGCCGACGGCTTCGAGGACCTTGAGCCCTTCGGTGACGACCTCGGTGCCGATGCCATCGCCGGGGATGACGGCCAAGCGGATGTTACGCGACTCCATGCCGGTACCTTACCGGCTCGTCTCGCCTGACGAACACCCGGTCTCATTTCTCGGACTGTTCACGAGAAGTCCGATTTGTGAACATTTGCGATCTTTTGACCGATTCGTTAGCGTCCGTGCCCTGCCTAATCCACGCGGCGGTTCGCGTGGAGCCGGGGACCCACTCTCCCCCAGGGGCGAATCGGCATGCGCCGTAGGGCTGCTTCCAAGCCCGAGCCCGTCAGCTAACCCGGTCGGCCGTATGGAAGGACAGTCCCCTGTCTCGCATCGCCATTCTCGTGGCGGCGGGCGCGACCGGCCTCGCCGTGCTCGCCTCCCCCGCCCAGGCCTCCACCCCCGACGAGAACAACCCCGACCGCGCGCCCAAGGCCGAAACCCTCGACCAGCGCGCACTCACCACCACGCTCACCGGTCCGGAACTCAAGAAGATCCGGGACCGGCAGAGCAGGCCCGCCTGGAAGATCGCGCTGAACTTCGCCCTGAAAAAACAGGGCATCCCGTACCTATGGGGCGGGACCGGCAGGGGCGGGTACGACTGCTCGGGCCTCATGCTCCGGGCGTACCAGAAGGCGGGGATCCAGCTGCCCCGCGTCGCCGCCGACCAGTACGCGGCATTCGACAAGAAGGTCTCCTGGAACCACCTCAAGCCCGGCGACCTGGTCTTCTTCAGCAACCTCGGCCACGTCGGGATGATCTCCCGGCCCGGCTACATGGTGCACGCGCCCCGCACCGGCGACGTCATCAAGGAGGAAAAGCTGTCGAGCTGGCGCAGGAGCGTCTTCGTCGGCGGCGTCCGGCCCGACCGCAAGGGCGTACGGGAGTGGGCGGAGCGGCAGGAGGAGCCGGCACCGCCCATGCCCGTCGCGTCGGTGCTCTGACCGACGTCCCTGATGGGTGAGCCGGGGCCCTACCGGCCGGACTCCTGCGGGGCGCCGCCGTTGTCGCGGCGGTCCAGCGCGGTCTGCAGGGCCTCGGCGGCCTCGTCCTTGTGGTCTTCCGCACGGTTCCAGGCGTACATCTCGTACATGATCGTCAACTCGTTTCGCGAGGAGGCGTTACTGACGGGAGGGACTTACCGGCCGACGCGACGCCGTTCACCGCGGCGAGTCGCCGACCTGCCCTAACAGGCCTCGCCGCGGCAGGTAATGAGTACGAGCACCTGGCGCATGTGCTTCCACGTTAACCGAGGAATCTCGTTGGATGTCCTAGCATCCCGCATGCTGAGACAGCTGAGACGACGAAAAGGCCGCCGCCCGATCCGGGCGGCGGCCTTTCGCGCGAGGCGGGGAGTGTCAGTCCTCCAGGTCCACAGAACGGCCGCTCTCTGCGCCGATCTCGGCCACGATCTGGTCGACGATGTCGGCCGGGATCGCCGAGTCGACGGTCAGCGCGATGAGCGCCTTGCCGCCCTTGACGTCGCGGGCCACCTGCATGGAGGCGATGTTGACGCCGTGCTCGCCGAGCAGGCGGCCGACCACGCCGACGATGCCGGGACGGTCGGCGTAGGTGAAGAACGCGAGGTGCGCCGTCGGCTCGATCTCCATCTCGTAGCCGTTGACCTCGACGATCTTGGTGATCTGGCGGGGACCGGACAGCGTGCCCGACACCGAGACCTGGCGGCCGTCGGCCAGCACGCCGCGTACGGTCACCACGTTGCGCCAGTCGGGGCTCTCGGAGCTGGTGATCAGCTCGACGGCGACGCCGCGGTCCTTGGCCAGCAGCGGCGCGTTGACGTAGGTGACCTGCTCCTCGATGACGTCGGCGAAGACGCCCTTGAGCGCGGCCAGCTCGATGACCCGCACGTCCTGGGAGGCGATCTCGCCGCGCACCTCGACGTCGAGCTTGGTGGCGACCTCGCCGGCCAGCGCGGTGAACACCCGGCCCAGCTTCTCGGCCAGCGGCAGGCCCGGCTTGACGTCCTCGGCGACGGCGCCGCCCTGGACGTTGACCGCGTCCGGCACGAACTCGCCCGCGAGCGCCAGCTTCACGCTCCGCGCGACCTGGGTGCCGGCCTTCTCCTGGGCCTCGTGGGTGGAGGCGCCGAGGTGCGGCGTGACGACGACCTGGTCGAGCTCGAACAGCGGGCTGTCGGTGCAGGGCTCCTTGGCGAAGACGTCGAGGCCGGCGCCGGCGACGCGGCCCTCCTTGATCGCGGAGTAGAGCGCGGCCTCGTCCACGATGCCGCCGCGGGCGACGTTGACGATGCGCACGCTCGGCTTGACCTTGTGCAGCGCCTCGTCGCCGATGAGCCCGAGGGTCTCCTTGGTCTTCGGCAGGTGCACGGTGATGAAGTCGGCCTGCTTGAACACCTCGTCGAGGCTCACCAGCTTGACGCCGAGCTGCGCGGCGCGGGCCGGCGGCAGGTAGGGGTCGTAGGCGATGATCTCGACGCCGAACGGCGCCAGCCGCTGCGCCACGAGCTGGCCGATCTTGCCGAAGCCGAGGATGCCGACGACCTTCTCGTCCAGCTCGACGCCGGTGTACTTGGACCGCTTCCACTCCCCGTTCTTCAGCGCGGCGTGCGCCTGGGCGGTGTTGCGCGCGCTGGCCAGGATGAGGGCGACGGTCTGCTCGGCGGCGCTGGTGATGTTGGAGGTCGGCGCGTTGACGACCATGACACCGGCCTTGGTGGCCGCCTCGACGTCGACGTTGTCGAGCCCGACGCCCGCGCGGGCGACCACGCGCAGCTTGGGCGCCGCGGCGATGGCCTCGGCGTCGACCTGCGTCGCGGAGCGCACGATGAGGGCGTCCACGTCGGCGAGGGCGGGCAGGAGCTGGGAACGGTCGGCGCCGTCGGTGTGGCGGACCTCGAAATCGGCGCCGAGAACGGCGAGGCCGGCCTCGGACAGCTCCTCAGCGACCAGTACGACGGGCTTGTTCACAGGTGAATCCTTAGGGGCTTCCGGCGAGTCATGAGGGGGACACGTCCATGGATCCCCCGGCGGTCCTACCGAGTCTAACCGGCGCTTGTGAACGCATTCACGAGAGACCCACCATGTGAGACGGACGGGCGGCTACCCGGTAGAGGACAAAGTCACCCACTCCGGGGCCATCTTCGTCTTGATCGGGAGATTTATTCGCCATTAGCCTGATAAGCCGTGGCCGACTACCTATGGTTCGTCATATGAGCATCGGGAATCCTGCGCTTGCCGACGTTCTCGCCCAGCATGGCACGCCCCACCGGCTGCTGGGCGCCCTCGCCGACGGTGGCGTCCTGGTGGCAGTGCGCCCTGACCGTTCGGTCGTCCTCGGGACGACCCAGGCCGGCGACCGCGTGTTGCTCGGCTACACCAGCGCGACCACCTACGCCCGGCACCGTGGCAGCCATTCCCTGTCGGCGTGCGACGCCGACACCATCCTGGACATCCAGCGCGTCACGGGCGTGCGGGAGATCGTGATCGACGCGGCCGGACCAGCCGCCGCGGCCGTGCCCATCGACGATCTCCAGCGCTTCCTCACCACGACGCGGACCGGGCCCACGCCCGTCCTGTCCGGGGCGGCCCCCGCCGCCTACGCGACGGGCGCGATGGCCACCGTGTCGCGGGGTGCCGCGCTGGCCCAGGTCGCCCCGCCGGCTCCGCAGGCGCCGTCGTTCCCGTGGGTGCCCGCGCCGAGGCCGCACCTGTCGGGCCCGATGCAGCAGGTGGACCCCGGCTACCGCAGGTGCACCCATCCCATCCTGCCCGCGCTGCGGCAGGCGATCGCGCAGCTGCTCATGGACTTCCCGCTCGTGCACCACGTGTGGATCTCCGAGGCGAGCACCGCCTCCGGGGCCACCGGGATCATGCTGCACGTCAAGGTCCACATGTCGGCCGCCGAGGACGTCGTACGCGACCTGCACCGCCTGGTGCGGGCCCGGCTGCCGCAGTTCGCGGCCAGCGGCGCGCCCATCCTCATGGCCCGGGTGGCCGACGCGCGCAGCGAGCGCCGGATGATCGAGATCGGCGCGCACGTGGTGTGCGCCGACGTGCGCGACTGACCTGTGCGCGGCGACGTGCGCGACTGACCTGTGCGCGGCGACGCGCACGACTGACCTGTGCGCGCCGACGCGCACGACTGACCTGTGCGCGCCGACGCGCACGACTGACCTGCGGCGGCGGGATTCTCCTGCCGCCGCCGGCCGAATGGGTCTCCCCAAACAAGCCGTTGCTCGGCTCTAATGTGGGGATGATCACACCGGTCGCGGCCACGGTTCCCCGGGGCGTGCGCCTCGGCTACGGGGTCGGCTCCTTCTGCACGGCCACGGTCAACGCCGTGCCGGGGCTGCTGCTGCTCTACTACATGACCAACTTCCTGGCCGTGCCCGCGTGGCTGGCCGGCGTGGTGGTCACCGCGCCCAAGGTCTGGGACCTGGTCATCAACCCGCTGGTCGGGCGGTGGTCCGACCGGACCGTCTCGCGCTGGGGCCCGCGCCGGCCGTGGCTGCTCGCCGGGGCCTGCACGCTGCCGGTCGCGTTCTTCCTGGTCTTCGCGGGGCCGCCGCTGACGGGGGTGCCCGCCGCCGCCTACGTCGCGGTGTGCTTCCTCGCCACGGCGACGGCGTACGCGCTGTTCGAGGTGCCGTACAAGGCCATGCCCGGCGAGATGACGCACGACTACCACGAGCGCACCTCGCTGCTGCAGTGGCGCATGGTCTTCATCGGCGTGGCCACCGCGATCAGCGGCGTGCTCGCCCCCGCCATCGCCACCGGCGAGGGCGAGCACGGGACGCTGGGCAGCTACCGGACGATGGCGCTCACCATCGCGGTCATCCTGCTGCTCGCCATGCTCGGCTCCTTCTTCGGCACCGCCCGCGCCCCCATGACCGGCGCGCCGGAGGCCGACCGGGGCGACTGGCGCGAACAGCTCGCCGCGATCAAGGGCAATCGGCCGTTCCTCTGGCTGACCGTGCTGGCCTGCACGCAGATGCTGGCGGTGAGCATGATGCTGGCCGCCGCGCCGTACTTCGCCACGTACACGATCGGCGATCCGAAGGCCACGCAGACGCTCTTCGCCGCGCTCGTGGGCCCGATCCTGCTGACCATGCCGCTGTGGGTGCGCCTCGCCAGGCGCTTCGACAAGCGGGGGGCGATGGTGCTGGCGGCCTCGCTGTTCGCCGCGGGGACGGCGGCGGCCATGGCCACGCCGCTGTTCGGGGCGTTGTGGGCGCACGTGACGATCCTGTTCGTCGGCGTCGGGTACGCCGGGCTGCAGCTGCTGCAGTTCTCCATGCTGGCCGACGTCATCGCCGTGGACGCCGCCGAGACCGGCAAGCGGCGCGCGGGCGTGCTCACCGGGCTCTGGACGGCCATCGAGAGCGGCGTCAGCTCGTTCGGCGCGCTGATCTTCGGTGTCGTCCTGTCGATCGGCGGCTTCGTCGAGTCCCAGCCGGACACGCCCGTTCAGCAGCCGGACAGCGCCGTGACGGCCGTGCTGATCGGGCAGACCGCCATCCCCGCGCTGATCATCTTCGCGTCGGTGCTGGTGACGCTGAAGTACCGGCTCACGCCTCCCGTCGCGCCGCCCGCGGACGCGTGAACCCGAGCGCGGCACCCGATTCGGCGTATTCTGGACACGAACCGAGGTTGAGGCCGATACTCGCTACATGAGCTCGACCCATCCACCCTTCCGCGCCTCCGACGGGGAACGCGACCGTGCGATCGACGAGCTCAAGGTCCGCGCGGTGGAGGGCCGCATCTCCCACGACACCTTCGTCGGCCGCGTCGACCAGGCGCTGCGCGCCCGCAGTCAGCACGAGCTCGACGAGCTGGTGGCCGACCTGCCGAAGCGGCCCACGTTACGTCAGCGGCTGACCGACGCGGTGTCGTCGGTGTCGGAGTTCACCACCAAGCTGCAGTCCGCCTGGCGGCGGCCCCGGCTGCCCCGGCTCGCGCTGCCCGACGACGAGCGGGTGCGTTACGTCGTGGGGCGGGGCTCGGCCTGCGACCTCGTGCTGTCCGACCTGACCGTCTCCCGGGTCCACGCCGAGCTGCGGCGCGACGACGAGGGCCGGTGGGTGCTGGTCGACCTCGGGTCGCTGAACGGCACCCGGCTCAACGGCTGGCGGCTGGTGGGGCCGGCGCGGGTGACGCCGGGCGACGAGGTGTCCTTCGGGGACTGCGGTTTCCTGCTGACGTCCGGGGTGCCGAGCAGCTGACCGGCTTCCCGGCCGGCCGAGCCTGATCGATAAATACGGAATTTTGCGGATTACAGGCTGTCTGCGCTGATCCATGCTCTCAGGCGATCCCCCAGTCTTCTTTGGAGACCCCATGCGGCGCACCTCAGCCTCCCTCGTCGCGGGCGCGCTCGTCGCGTCCCTCGCGTGGGCGTCCAGCCCGTCCTCACCCGCCGTCGCCCTGGACCCCACGGCCGGCGTGGCCGACCTCACCCAGGACCTCAACCAGATACTCAGCGACTCCCGGCTCACCATCGCCCGCGCGGGCGTCGTGGTGAAGAGCGCCTCCACCGGCGAGGAGCTGTACGCCACCGACGCCGGCAAGCAGCTCATCCCGGCGTCCAACACCAAGCTGTTCACCTCGGCCGCCGCGGTGGAGACCCTCGGCCTCGACTACCGCTTCCCGACCACCGTGCTGAACACGGGCCGCAAGGCGGGCTCGGTCCTCGCCGGCGACCTCGTGCTGCGCGGCACCGGCGACCCGACCATGCTGGCCGAGGACTACGACGCTCTCGCCGCCAAGGTGGCCGCGGCCGGCGTCAAGGTCGTCACCGGCCGCCTCGTGGCCGACGACACCTGGTTCGACTCCCAGCGGCTCGGCAACGACTGGGCCTGGGACGACGAGACCGCCTACTACGCGGCCCCGATCTCCGCGCTGACCGCCTCGCCCGACCGCGACTACGACGCCGGATCGGTGATCGTCTCCGTGGCCGCCGACGGCGGCAAGGTCAAGGTCTCCACGACGCCCGAGACCGACTACCTGAAGATCGTCAACAAGGCCACGGCGGGCGCCGAGACCGACGTGCTCATCGAGCGCCAGCACGGCACCCGTACGGTCGTCATCACCGGCACGGTGGCGGACCCGTACCAGGAGTGGGTGGCCGTGGACGACCCGACCGCCTACGTCTCGACGCTGTTCCGCGCGTCGCTCGCCAAGCACGGCGTGAAGGTGCTCGGCGCGACCGCCACGGGGGCCGCGCCCGACGGGGCCAAGGAGCTGGCCCGGCACGAGTCGATGACGCTGGGCGAGCTGCTGGTGCCCTTCATGAAGCTGAGCAACAACATCCACGCCGAGATCCTCACCAAGGCCATGGGCCGCAAGGCCGCCGGCCAGGGCACGTGGTCGGCCGGGCTCAAGGTCGCCACCGACTTCGCCAAGGCGAACGGCGTGCAGGTCATCAACATGCGGGACGGCTCCGGGCTGTCGCGCCGCGACGGGTTCTCGCCCGGCTCGATCGTCCAGCTCCTGACCTCCGTACGCGGCAAGCCGTGGTTCCCCACCTGGTACGCGGCCCTGCCCATCGCCGGCGACGCCGACCGCTTCGTGGGCGGCACCCTGCGCAGCCGGATGCGGGGCACCCCCGCCGCGGGCAACGTGCACGCGAAGACCGGCTCCCTGACCGGCGTGACGTCCCTGTCGGGCTACGTCACCAGCGCCGACGGCGAGCCGCTGGTCTTCTCGATCATGCTGAACCAGTACCTGTCGGGCTCGCCGAAGGACATCGAGGACAAGATCGCGGTACGGCTCGCGCAGTTCACCCGCGCGGCCGCCGTCGACGCCCCGGCCCAGCTCCGCTCGGCGGCCGAGGGGCAGGCGGGCGACCTGGAGTGCTCGTGGCTGAAGCCCGTCCAGTGCTGATCCCCTGACGCCCAGGGGGGCGCGCGGGTTTACCTGGAGCTCCAGATATCGGCCGACTTTTCAGGACATGACCGACATCCGAGAACCAGAATCCCTTCTCAGGACAGCCCACCGAGGACCACGGGAGCGCCCGGGCCTTCACCGGCCTCACCCTTGAGCCGGTTACCCACCGCACGCCCACGGCGCTCCCCTCCCTGCGGGCTCGGCCGCGCCTCCCCCCGCATAGGACCGCGGCCGGGCCCGCCCACCGGCCCAGGACAAAGCGAAGGGGCCCATCCTCAGGATGGGCCCCTGCTTACGACTCGTAGGGCGTCAGCTGAGCGCCTGGCCCAGGAGGCCGTTCAGGAGGTCCAGGTCGAGGAGGTCACGGTCGTCGCCGAAGTTGTTGAACTGGCCGCTCTCCCACTCATAACTGGGGCCGTGGCCGGGGCCGTAGCCGCCGGGGCCATAGCCACTGGTTGCCGCCAGCGCGGAGCCGCCGAACACAACCATCCCGCCGACGAGGCCGGCAAGGACAAGTCCTGCTCTGTACATTTGTATCTCCTCTGATGCCTATCGACTACTCTCCGTAGCTGCCGGGAAGAGATCTGCCCTACGGCCTCTTGCACCAAACGCCAGCGATCTCACCCTTGACCAGGGTAAACACCCGCTCCGGGCGAAGCGATGCCGATCCCTGCCGTCCTTGACGCGACCATGCGCGCTACGGAGAGACATCAGGCCCTTCGCTGACCCCCGCTTAGGGAAGGGTCAGGACCACGGGCCCGTCGGCCGTCACGGCCACGGTGTGCTCCACGTGGACGCTGCGGCTGCCGTCCCCCGAGCACACCGACCAGCCGTCCTCGGCCATGTAGTAGTCGTCGCCGCCGCCCGCCATCAGGCTCGGCTCGATCGCGATCACCAGCCCCGGGCGCAGCCGCAGCCCCCGCCCGGCGCGGGCCTCGTTCGGCACGAACGGCGTCTCGTGCATGGCCCGGCCGATGCCGTGGCCGGCGAAGTCGTTCTGCATGCCGTAGCCGGCGCCGCGCCCGACGGTGGACATCGCGTGGCCGATGTCGCCCATCCGGCCGCCGGGCACGGCCGCCCTGATGCCGGCGGCCAGCGTCTCCTCGGCGACCTGGATGAGCTTGAGGTCCTCGGCGCGTGGCGTGCCGACGGTGAAGCTCACGGTGCCGTCGGCGTGCCAGCCGTCCACGATCGCGCCACAGTCCACGCTGATGAGGTCACCGTCGCGCAGCCGGTAGGCCGTCGGCAGCCCGTGCAGCATCGTCCCGTTGACCGAGGTGCAGATGACCCCCGGGTACGGCGTCGCGCCGAACGACGGGTGGTAGCCCAGGAACGACGCCCCGGCCTTGGCCTCCTCGATGACGGTCCGCGCCACCTCGTCGAGTCGCCTGAGCGTCACGCCCACGGCGGCCTGGTCGCGCACCGCCGCGTGCACGGCGGCCACCACCCGTCCCGCCTCGCGCATCGCGTCGATCTCCCCGGCGCTCTTCAGCTCGATCACGGCCCCTCCTCGTCGTTCACCGGTCGGCGTGGCGATAACTATACCGGTATTTTTATCGAGGAGAGCCAGGGGCGCCGTCAGTCGAGGCCGCGGCGGCCCGGCGTCCAGAACGGCTTCGTCCGCACGTCCCTGCGGCTCCAGCCGCGCTCGTCCACCAGATGGGCGCGGACCGCCTGGATCGTGCGGGCCTCCCCCGCCAGGTAGGCGAAGCCCGGCTCGTCCGGCAGGTCCAGCGCCCGTACGGCGTCGACCAGGACCCGCGAGCCGGCCGCAGACGCACCCTCGCGGCACACCCGGGTCAGCTCCCGCGGCAGGCCCAGGTGGTCGCCGGGCCGCTCGGCCTCCACGGCGCCGTACGCGGCCGCCTCCGGCGGCAGGGCCCGCAGCATCGCCCCGAACGCGACCGACGCCGTCTCCTCCCCCGCGAACAGGTGGTAGGGGGCGTCCTCGCGCAGCACGAAGCCGCCCTCGGGGCGCATGAAGACGACCTCCTGTCCCGGCGCGGCGTCGCGCACCCAGACGGCGCCGGGGGCGTCGCCGCCGTGGTCGAGCCCGATCAGGTCCAGGGCCTCCCAGCTCGGGTCGTACCACCACACCGAGTACGTCCGCAGCACCCCGCCCACCAGGCCGCCGCCGTCGCCGATGAGCACGCGCACGTGCTGGCCCGGCACGTACGCGAGGGCGGCCAGGCCCTCGCCGCCGATCCTGATCCGGCGCATGCGCGGGGCCACCTCCTCGACCTCCAGGATCTCGCCCTCCACGAACACGCGGCCGAGCAGCCGCCTGGCCACGCTCTTCCTGGCCGTGGTCATCGCCCCCTCCTCGGGTCCAGCTCCTCGACGCGGTGACGGGCCTCCACGAAGATCTGCTGGATGCGCTCGACCACCTGCGGATCGCCGTGGGTGTGGGCCAGCGCCTTGACCGCGGCCTTCACCAGGCGCAGGGCGGGGGCGACGATCTCGGCGGCCTGGGGGTCGCGGAACATGCCCCACTCGCCCCTGCTGGCCGCCCGGCCCCACAGCCGCTCGATCTCGTCGGCCTGCTCCTCGACGGCCCTGCGGCCGTCGTCGGTGACGTGGTGGACCTTGCGGCCCTCGTCCTGCTCGACGCGGACCAGGCCCTCGTCCTCCAGGAGCTGGAGCGTGGGGTAGATGGAGCCGGCGCTCGGCTCGTAGGTGCCGTTGAAGCGGTCGGACAGGCGGCTCATGACGTCGTAGCCGTGGCCGGGCCGCTCGGCGATCAGCGCGAGCACGGCGAGGCGCAGCTCGCCGGGTCCGAAGAAGCGCCCGGTGGGTCCGTACCCGCCGGAGGCGCGGCGCGCGTTCATCATCATGAGTCGGATGCTATATCGAACGATATATCTTCGTACAGAGAACGCCGGAGCCGACGGGCTTCAGCGCGCCAGGTCCGGCTCCGGCAGCCACACCTCCGGGTCGAGCCGCGCGGGCGGCGCGCACCCGCGCAGCTGCCGCAGCATCGCCCGCAGCAGGGGGCGCGGGTTGCGCCGGTGCCACACCACCGACCAGGGCATGAGCGGCGTCGGCTGGACGATCGGGATCCGGCGCAGCCCGCTGCCCGTCACGTCGATGGCGGCCTCCCCCAGCCCCACCGCCGCCTTCTCGGCCAGGAACTGCTCCACCAGGTGCCGTACGCCGATGGCGGGCGCGTTGAACCGCAGCGGCACGCCGAGCCGCGCGGCCAGCCGCTCCAGGTAGTCGCGCCACTCGGCCGCGCCCGCCGGGTCGGGCATCGCGATGCCGGCCTCCCGCAGATCGGCCGGGCGCAGCACGCCGAGGCCCGCCAGCCGGTGGTCCTCGGGCACGAACGCGTGCAGCGGCTCCAGGTGCACCAGCCGGTACGCCAGCTCCTCCGGCCACGGCCCCGGCGTCCCGTGCACCCGCCCGAACGCCGCGTCGATCTCCTGCCGCCGCAGCGCGGGCAGCGCCATCGAGAGCCCCTGGCGCATGCTCAGCTCGATGCGTACGCGCGGGTCGCGCTCGCTCGCCCCACGCACCAGCCGCAGCGGCGTGAACCGCTCGTCGTAGACGTCCACCCGCAGCGGCTCGTCCTCGGCGCGCACGGAGCGCACCGCCCGGTCGAACGCGGCGACCGCCTCGACCGCCTCCGGCAGCAGCCGCCGCCCCGCCTCGCTCAGCTCCACCGCCCGCGTCGTGCGCCGGAACAGCGGGGTGCCCAGCGCGTCCTCCAGCCGGCGGATCCGCTTCGACAACGCCTGCTGGGTGAGGAACAGCCGCGCGCCGGCCCGCCCGAAGTGCGACTCCTCGGCGGCGACGACGAACGCGCGCAGCCCCTCGATGTCCGGCTCCACGCGCCGAGCCTGCAGCGACAACCAGCAGTTGTCAATGCGCGGGAACCGTTGTTGGACGCCGCCGGCCCTGCCCCGGTTGGCTGGCGTCATGATGAGGATCGAGCGGCTCAGCTCCGAGCTGCACCTGCTGCTGCCGGACTTCGGCCAGGTCTACCTGTGGGACGACGGGGGCGAGCTGACCCTCGTCGACACCGGCGTCGCCACCTCCGCCGCCGCCGTCGCGACCGCGCTCCGCGACCTCGGCCACCGCACGGAGGACGTCAGGCGGGTGGTGCTCACCCACTTCCACGAGGACCACGCCGGAGGGGCGGCCGAGATCAGCGGATGGGGTGAGGTCACCGTGCTGGCCCACCGGCTGGAGGCGCCGGTGATCCGCGGCGAGCGGCCCGCGCCCCCGCCGCGGTTCACGGATCAGGAACGGGTCCTCCACCGGGAGCTGGGAGCCCACCTGCTGCCTCCCGCGCCCGCCTGCCGGGTGGACCGCGAGCTGGAGGACGGCGACGTGATCGACTTCGGCGGCGGCGCGCGGGTGATCCACACCCCGGGGCACACCGACGGCAGCATCGCCGTCCACCTGCCCGGCCCGGGGGTGCTGTTCACCGGCGACACGGTGGCGCACGTCGGCGGTCAGGTCATGCCGGGCGTGTTCAACCTCGACCGCGACGAGATGCTGCGGTCCTTCCGCAGGCTCGCCGAGATCGACGCCCGGCTCGCCTGCGTCGGCCACGGCGCGCCCGTCACGGACGCCCAGGCCGCACTCGCGGCGGCCGCCGCGGCGCTCTGACCGGGGATCAGCTCCAGAGGGCGGGGGCCTGCGCCGGCACCTCGTCCTTGACCTCCGGCTGGTCGATGACCTCGCCGCGCAGCGGCAGCAGGACCGTCACCTGGCGGCCCCACTCGGTGTAGGTCGTGTCCGACTGGACCCGCACCGAGCCCTTGTCGTAGGGCAGCTCACCCGTCACCGACACGCGCTCCACCCGGCCGCCCGCGCTGAGGCGCAGCGCGTAGGAGATCCTGCCGGGACGGCTCTTCATCCACTGCTCGCCGTAGCGGGCGACGAACGAGGCCGACGCCCTGGCCAGCTCGTGCGGCTTGATCGTGCCCTTCACCACGCCGCCGCTCCAGGACGCGCGGTGGTCCATGAGCGCCTTGAGCGTGGCGGGCTCGAAGACGTCGAGCAGCAGGTTGCCGGACGGGACGTCGGTGCCGCCGTAGCGCACCCAGCTCGTCCCCTCGGGCAGGGCGTCCTGGACCACCGCGCCGGAGACGTAGCTGACCCGGCCGGAGGAGAGCACCCGCACCGGCGAGTGCTGCAGCGTCTCGATCTCGCGCGGGCTCACCTTCGCCATCTTGGCGAGCAGGCTCTTGCTGTAGCTCAGGTTCTGGCTCGTGTCGGCCGCCCGCGCGCCGCGCGCGTCGAACTCGACGGTCCCGTCGAGCGTCGAGGAGATGTACTCGCCCGCCGAGTACGTCACCCTCGCCGTGGCCCGTACGTTGACGCCCTTGCCCCGCGCCAGCTCGGACTTGAGCACCTTCACCGGATCGATGTTCTGCGCCGCCTGCGCGGGCGCGGCGACGGCGAGCTGCAGCGCACCGGCGACCACGGCGACACCGACGATGGTTCGCTTCATGGGTTGATGGTTTCCTTGAGGGGGGATTTTCCGGGAACGCGAACAATCTGGTGCATGCAAGATCACCAGTCAAGTCGGTTCACTGCATGGTTATGCAGCTCGCCGGCCCCTTGACCCCGGCCCTCAGCTCAGGCGGGCGCGCAGCAGGCAGAACTCGTTGCCCTCGGGGTCGGCCAGGACGTGCCAGGACTCCTCGCCGGTCTGGCCGACGTCGGCCGGGCGCGCGCCGAGGCTCAGCAGGCGTTCGAGCTCGGCGTCCTGGTCGCGGTCGGTGGCGTTGACGTCGAAGTGCATCCGCAGCGGGCCGGTCTTGGGCTCGGTGGTGGGGCTGAAGATCAGGGTCGGCTGCAGCCCGCCGAACCCTTCCCGCGGGCCGATCTCCACCGAGCCGTCGTCCTCGGTGTCGAGCACCACGAAGTCCAGCACCTCACACCAGAACGCGGCCAGCCCGTTCGCGTCCTGACAAGGAATGATCAATTCGGATATGCGACTTGCCATGATCGGCATCCTACGCACGAGACGCCCCCGGCGAAGACCGCTTCGCCGGGGGCGTCTCACGCCGGAGGGAGCTCAGCCCTTGAGCCAGCTCATCATCGGACGGAGCTTGGCGCCCGTCTTCTCGATGGCGTCCTCGGCCAGCTCGTCGCGGTACTGCTGGAACTTCTTCTGCCCGCTGTCGAACTCCTCGACCAGCTCGCGCGCGAACGACCCGTCCTGGATCTCGCCGAGGATGCGGCGCATCTCCTGCCGGGTCTCCTCGGTGACGACGCGCGGGCCGCGGGTGTAGCCGCCGTACTCGGCGGTGTCGGAGACCGACCAGTACATCTTGGAGACGCCGCCCTCGTACATGAGGTCGACGATGAGCTTCATCTCGTGCAGGCACTCGAAGTAGGCGACCTCGGGCTGGTAGCCCGCCTCGATGAGGGTGTCGAAGCCCGCCTTGATGAGCTCGGACACGCCGCCGCAGAGCACGGCCTGCTCGCCGAACAGGTCGGTCTCCGTCTCCTCCTTGAACGTGGTGCGCAGCGCGCCGGCGCGGGTGCCGCCGATGCCCTTGGCGTACGACAGCGCCAGGTCCAGCGCCTTGCCGGAGGCGTCCTTCTCGACGGCGACGAGACAGGGCACGCCGCGGCCGGCCTCGAACTGGCGGCGCACCAGGTGACCCGGGCCCTTGGGGGCGACCATGCAGACGTCGACGCCCTCGGGGGCCTCGATGAGGCCGTAGCGGATGTTGAGGCCGTGGCCGAAGAAGAGGGCGTCGCCCTCGACCAGGTTGGGGGCCACGTGCTGGGCGTAGAGGTCGCGCTGGATGTGGTCCGGCGCGAGGATCATCGTGAGGTTGGCCTCCTCGACGGCCTCGGCCGGGGTGAGGACGCGCAGGCCGTCGTTCTCCGCCTTCTCGCGGCTCTTGGAGCCCTCGGGCAGGCCGACGCGCACGTCGACGCCGGAGTCACGCAGGGAGAGCGCGTGGGCGTGGCCCTGGCTGCCGTACCCCAGCACGGCCACGTGGCGTCCCTGGATGATCGACAGGTCGGCCTGGTCGTCGTAGTAGATCTCGGTCACTTGCTTAGAACCTTTCAGGCGGAATTCAGGCGGTACGGTCCAGTGCCCTGAGGGACCGGTCGGTGATGGAACGGGCACCGCGGCCAACAGCCACCATGCCCGACTGGACGAGTTCTTTGATCCCGAACGGCTCAAGGACCTTCACGAAGGCGTCGAGCTTGTCGGGAGTGCCGGTGACCTCGATCGTCACCGCGTCGGCGGCCACGTCCACGCAGCGGGCACGGAAGAGCTGGACGAGCTCCAGCACGTGCGAGCGGCTCTCGGCGTCGGCCTTGACCTTGATGAGCGTCAGCTCGCGCTGCACGGACTGCGACGGGTCCAGCTCGACGATCTTGAGCACGTTGACGAGCTTGTTGAGCTGCTTGGTGACCTGTTCGAGCGGCAGCTCCTCGACGCTCACGACGATGGTCATGCGTGAGATGTCGTTGTGCTCGGTGGGCCCGACGGCCAGCGAGTCGATGTTGAAGCCGCGCCGGCTGAACAACGCGGACACGCGCGCCAGCACGCCCGGCTTGTTCTCGACGAGCACGGACAGCGTGTGCCTACTCATCTTCGTTCTCCCACTTCGGCGCCATGTCCCGGGCGATCTTGATGTCGTCGTTGCTGGTGCCCGCAGCGACCATGGGCCAGACCATCGCGTCCTGGTGGACGACGAAGTCGATCACGACGGGCACGTCGTTGATCTCCATGGCCTTCTTGATCACGGCGTCCACGTCCTCCGGACGCTCGCACCTGAGACCAACACAACCATAGGCGTCCGCCAGTTTGACGAAGTCCGGGATGCGGCGCGTCGCCTGCAGGTCGGTGTTGGAGTAACGCTGGTCGTAGAAGAGCGTCTGCCACTGGCGGACCATGCCGAGGTTGCCGTTGTTGATGACGGCGACCTTGATCGGCACACCTTCCAGGGCACAGGTGGCGAGCTCCTGGTTGGTCATCTGGAAGCAGCCGTCGCCGTCGATGGCCCAGACCGTGCTCTCCGGGCGGCCCATCTTCGCGCCCATCGCGGCCGGGACGGCGAAGCCCATCGTGCCGGCGCCGCCGGAGTTGATGAACGTGCCGGGGTTCTCGTAGTCGATGAACTGCGAGGCCCACATCTGGTGCTGGCCGACGCCGGCCACGTAGTAGGCGTCAGGACCGACGATCGCGCTCAGCCGCTCCATGACGTACTGCGGGGCGAGCGAGCCGTCCTCGAACTGCTCGTAACCCAGCGGGTAGGTCCGCTTGTAGCCGTTGAGCAGCCGCCACCACTCGTCGTAGTCGCCCTTCTGCCCGCCGGCCTGGACGGCCGCGATGAGGTCGGTGAGGACCTCCTTGCAGTCACCGACGATCGGCACGTCGGCGTGGCGGTTCTTGGAGATCTCGGCCGGGTCGATGTCGGCGTGCACGATCTTCGCGTACGGCGCGAACGTCGACAGGTCGCCGGTCACCCGGTCGTCGAACCGCACGCCCAGCCCGATGATCAGATCGGACTGCTGCAGCGCGCCGACCGCCGAGACGGTGCCGTGCATGCCGGGCATGCCCATGTGCTGCGGATGGCCGTCGGGGAACGTGCCGCGGGCCATCAGGGTGGTGACGACGGGGATGTTCGTCAGCTCGGCGAGCTGCAGCAGCTCGGCGGAGGCGTGCGCCTTGTGGACGCCGCCCCCCACGTAGAGGACCGGCCGCCGGGACTCGGCGATCAGCTTGGCCGCCTCGCGGATCTGCTTGGAGTGCGGCCGCGTCACCGGGCGGTAGCCGGGCAACTGCATGACCGGCGGCCACGAGAACGTGGTCTCGGCCTGCAGCGCGTCCTTCGAGATGTCGACGAGCACCGGCCCGGGACGCCCGGTCGAGGCGATGTGGAACGCCTCCATGATCGTACGGGCGATGTCGGCGGGATCGGTCACCAGGAAGTTGTGCTTGGTGATCGGCATGGTGATGCCGGAGATGTCCGCCTCCTGGAAGGCGTCCGTGCCGATCATCGGCGAGGCCACCTGCCCCGTGATCGCCACGATCGGCACGGAGTCCATGAACGCGTCGGCCAGCGGCGTCACCAGGTTCGTCGCACCCGGGCCGCTGGTCGCCATGCACACGCCCACCTTGCCGGTGGCCTGCGCGTAACCTTCGGCCGCGTGCCCGGCGCCCTGCTCGTGCCGTACAAGCACGTGCCGCACCTTGACCGAGTCGTAGAGGGGATCGTAGGCGGGCAGGATGGCGCCGCCGGGGATCCCGAACACGGTGTCGACCCCCACGTGCTCCAGCGCCCTGACCAGGGCCTGTGCACCTGTCATGCGTTCGGTCATCGGCTCGTTCCTTGCGTGGCTACTCGCTTAGGACATAAAAAATGCCCCTTCCCACCTGGGACGGCGGGACTGGGGCGGCGCGCAGGTCGTCGTGCTTCGCTATCGGCCTGCGCGCCGGCGAAGTACTACGAGAATCTCACTGCGAAGCATGTCGTCCACGATATCCGCTCCGAGAGCCCTGGTGTCAACTTGGTGGACACAAGTCTCAAACAGTGAGACTTGTCCGCATCAGCGAGTCGACGCCCCGCGCCGCCATCGGCCGGGCCACGAGGAAGCCCTGACCTCGGGTGCAGCCCATCTCGCGGAGGAGTTCGAGCTGCTCGGGACGTTCGATGCCCTCCGCCACCACGATGAGCCCGAGATCGTGGCCGAGCCGCACGATCGTACGGGTGAGCAGCGTCAGGGTGTCGTCCCTGCCGAGCCCCGCCACGAACGACGGATCGATCTTGATCATGTCGACGGGGAGCTGCCGCAGGAACGCCAGCGAGGCGTAGCCGGTGCCGAAGTCGTCGATGGCCAGCCGCACGCCGAGCGCGCGCAGCTCCGACAGCCGCTTGATCGTCTCCTCGGCGTCCTCGACCAGCATCTCCTCGATGACCTCCAGGGTCAGCGCGGAGGCGGGCAACCCGCTCTCGGCCAGCGCCTCCTCGACGGTCTCGACGAAGCGCGGCGCGGTGATCTGGCGGGCCGACAGGTTGAGCGACAGGCCGATGTCCCAGGAGGAGGCCCGCCAGGCGGCCACCTCGCGGCACGCCTCGCGCAGGATCCACTCGCCGAGCGGCACGATCAGGCCGGTGTCCTCGGCCGGGCCGAGGAACTGCTCGGGCGGCACGAACACCGACCCGCGCCACCAGCGCACCAGCGCCTCCACGGCGGTGACGCGCGAGGTGGCGAGGTCCACGACCGGTTGGTACTCGATGGCGAACTGGTGCTCGATGAGCGCCCGCTGCAGGTCGGCGGCGAGCTCCAGGCGTCGTACGACGTCGGCGTGCATCTGCGCCGCGAACACCTCCACGCGCCGCCCGCCCAGCTCCTTCGAGCGGGCCATGGCCACGTCGGCGTTGCGGATGAGGTCGCCGGCGGGGATGTCGTCCTCGGCGAAGGCCACGCCCACGCTCGCGGTGAGCGCCACGTCGCGGTCGGCGACACGGAACGGCTCCTGCGACACCGCGCGGACCAGCCGCTCGGCCAGGTCGACCGCCACCTGCGCGTCGCCGCCCGTCTCCACCAGCACCGCGAACTCGTCGCCGCCCCACCGGGCGAGCGTGTCGTCGGCGCGTACGGCCCCGCGCAGCCGCCGGGCCGCCTGCCCGAGCAGGTAGTCGCCGCTCGCGTGGCCGACCGAGTCGTTGACCGAGGTGAACCCGTCGAGATCGAGGAAGATCACCGCGACGTTGCCCACCGCGCGGCCGGAGAGCACCTCGCGGGTGCGCTCCTCGAAGTAGGCGCGGTTGGGCAGGCCGGTGACGCCGTCGTGGAAGGTCAGGTGGGCGACCTGGTTGCGCAGCGCCTCCTCGTCGCTGACGTCCCTGGTGGTGACCAGCATCAGCTCGTCGCCGCCGACGTGGCGGGTGGCGACGGACTCGGTGGGCCGCCAGGTGCCGTCGGCGGCGCGCACCCGGCAGGCGATGAGGCAGGCGCCGGCGACGGCGGTCTCCTCGTCGAGGCCCATGGCGCGCAGCGCGGCCTGGATGCCGGGGACGTCCTCGGGGTGGATGTAGTCGAAGATCGAGCCGCCGACCACCTCGTCGGGCGCGTAACCGTAGGTGACCTCGACGCCCGCGCCGATCTCGCGCACCACGCCCTCGTAGTCGCACAGGAAGACCACGTCGCCGGTGCTCTCGGCCAGCTCCCTGAGCTGCCGCTCGCCGAGCCTGACCAGGCCGCGCAGGCGTACGTTGACCGCCGACACCACGACCAGCCGGACCAGCAGGAGCAGCACGACGCTGACCGCGACCACCACGACACCGGTCACCGGCCGCCCGGCGTTGCCGCCGGCCACGTGGACCAGCAGTGTGCAGGCGGCCACGGCGACCAGGCCCAGCGGGACCATCGCGACGAGGCTCTTCGCCGTGGGCCCGCCGCCGTGACCGGGCCACTGGATCCAGGGCACGGCGGCCAGCAGCAGGAACACCACCGGGGCCGGCAGCACCGCCCAGGCGGACGGCGCGCCGTCGTCGAGACGGGCCACGGCGACGGCGAGGCCCGCCACGTTCATGGCGACGAGCGCGCCGGCCCCGGCCAGGCTCAGCGTCCACGACCGCGCCCTGCTCATCGCCACCGACGGGAGCACCGCGCAGGTCACCAGCAGGCCCATCATGGGCGGCAGCATGACCAGGGTGAACGTCGGCGGGTCGGCGGTGGCGTCGTAGACGTGCCTGAGCTGCACCACCCATCCGACGAGGAAGATCGAGGCCGCGCACAGGTAGGCGTCGGTGATGTGCCGTAACACCGACCTGGCCGGCAGCTTGCGGTCGGCGGCGATCAGCGCGCCACCCGCGGTGACCACCGTGCCGAGCAGGAGGAACAGGTCGGCGAAGCCGGCGACGAAGCCTCCGTCGACCGGCCGCAGCGCCAGCCCGGCGCCCCAGATGACGGCGCCGCCGCCCATCCAGCGGGCTCCCATCGCGGTGGGGCGGTGCCCGCCCGACCGCAGCGAGGCCACCACCAGGGAGGCGGCGGCCGCGAGCGCGGCGATCCCTCCGATGACCGCTCCGGCGACAAGGACCTGATCGTCGTTCAGGAACGCGGCGGCGAGCACCACCACACCTGCCGCGATCACGGCGGTCAGCGGCGCACGCGGATCACGCCAGCGGATCACAGTCGTTGCCCATCCCGTCTCGAACTCGGCGTCTCGCGACCGCCGAAGCCCGGCGATCACCTCGCCAGTGTGTGCGGTCGCGGGCGCCCGGGTGGTGACAACGCCGATGTCGTCACCGATCTGATAACCACACGGACCAATTGCCGCCAAGAGATCCTTGACAGCGAGTCAGGAGCTCCCTGCAAACGTAACGGTACGCACCCCAGGTCACGGACCAGCCACGTTCCGGAATCCTCTCAGTACGCGTCCCTTCAGTAGGAAGCGGTGATGACGTTGTCCAGCTCCTCGCCCGCGCGGTAGCGCCCGAGCTGGGCCCTGATCAGCCGCAGCATCCGCCGCTCCGAGGCGGGGGTGCTGCCCGCCACGTGCGGGGTGATGAACACGCCCGGCGCGCTCCACAGGGGGTGCCCCTCGGGCAGCGGCTCGGGCGCGGTCACGTCCAGCGCGGCCCGCAGCCTGCCGGTACGCAGCTCCGCGACCAGGGCGTCGGTGTCGACGACGCTGCCGCGCGCGGCGTTGACCAGCACGGCGCCGTCGCGCATCCGGCCGAGGAAGGCGGCGTCCACCATGCCGGCGGTGTCCGGCGTGGACGGGACGAGCAGCACCACGACGTCCGCCTCCGGGAGCAGGGCGGGCAGCTCGGCCATGCCGTGCACGCCCTCGCGGGCCGTGCGCGCCACCCGTACGACCTCGACCTCGAAGCCCTCCAGCCGGCGTTCGAGCGCCGCGCCGATGGAGCCGTAACCGATGATCAGCACGGTGGAGTCGGCCAGCACGCCGGTGTGGTGGTAGGTCCACTCGCCGCGCCGCTGGGCGTCGGCGAACCCGGGGAACTCCCGCAGCACCGCGATCATCGCGCCGACCGCCCACTCGGCGGTGCCGGCGTCGTGCACGCCGCGCGCGTTGCAGAGCAGCGCGCCCGCGGGCATGTGCGGCCGGTACGGGTCCACGCCCGCGGTGACGGTCTGCACCAGCCGCAGCGAGGTCATCTTGGCCAGCGTGCCGGGCACGTCGGGCACCGGGATGAGCGGCGGGACCCAGACCTCCACCTCCTCGATCCCCTCCGGCATGGGGGTCGAGGAGTTGTAGACGGCACATTCCACGCCCGGGAGGTCGGACAGGACTTCGGCTACCGATGCGGACGGAACCCAGGTCTTCATGCCCAGAACCTTACGGCGCGCGGGTAAGTATGGAACACATGAGGAAGCTCTGGACGCTCGTGCTCCTGGCCGCGCTGACCGCCTGCTCCCCCGGCGCCCCCGAGGCCGGTCCCCGGGAGGCCCCGGCAACCCCGCAGGCCGCCGCCACCCCGGCGGCCTCGGTGACCGCCGCCGTCAGCCCCGGCACGCCCAAGGACGTCGCCACGGGCCTCGCCGTGCCCTGGGGCATCGCGTTCCTGCCGGACGGCGGCGCTTTGGTGACCGAGCGGGACACCGCCCGGCTGCTCAGGATCAGCGCGTCCGGGCAGGTCAGCGAGGTGGCGAAGATCGCCGAGGCGCGCCCCGACGGCGAGGGCGGCCTGATGGGCGTGGCGGTCAAGGACGACCGGGTCTTCCTCTACTACACCGCCGAGCGGGACAACCGCGTCGTCGGCTACGCCTTCGACGGCAACCGGCTGGGCGCGGCGAAGGTCCTCGTCGAGGGCATCCCGAAGGGCGGCATCCACAACGGCGGCCGGCTCGCCTTCGGCCCCGACGGCTACCTCTACGCCACCACCGGCGAGACCGGCGACCGCCCGTTGGCGCAGGACCGCGCCTCGCTGGCCGGCAAGATCCTGCGCATGACCACCGAGGGCGCGCCCGCGCCCGGCAACCCGTTCGGCACGCTCGTCTACAGCTACGGCCACCGCAACGTGCAGGGTCTCGCGTGGGACCAGGAGGGCCGCCTGTACGCCAGCGAGTTCGGCCAGAGCACCTGGGACGAGGTCAACCTCATCAAGCCGGGCGGCAACTACGGCTGGCCCGAGGTCGAGGGGCGCGGCGACGACCCCCGCTACGTGAACCCGATCGTCACCTGGCCCACCTCCGACGCCTCGCCGTCCGGCATGGCCTACGCCGGCGGCTCGCTGTGGGTGGGCGCGCTGCGCGGCGAGCGGCTGTGGCAGGTCCCGCTGGCGGCCGACGGCACGGCCGGCGAGCCGGTCGCCCGGTTCGAGGGCCGCTACGGCCGGCTGCGCGCCGTCGCGGCCATGCCGGACGGCTCCGCGCTCTGGGTCGGCACCAGCAACAAGGACGGCCGCGGCTCGCCGCGCGCGGGCGACGACCGCGTGCTGTCCGTCCCGATCTCCTGACCCGCTACTGGCCGCTGCCGGCGCAGGTGATCTGCGCCTGCGGCCGGTACTCGGTGGTCAGCTTCGGGTCCCGCTTGACGACCTTGCCGCCCTGGTGGAAGACCCGGGTGACGTCCACGGTGAAGCCCTCCTGCCCGAGGGTGGGCAGGCAGCCGGGCTCGGAGCTGACCTCCGTGCGGAAGGCGACGACGTCCCGCCGCTCCGACGTGATCGCCTCGATCTTGTCGTAGCGCTTGGTGCTCCAGAGCGTCACCGTCACGGAGGTGTCCGTGGAGGCGGTCTTCACCAGCACCCCGAACTCGGAGTCGTTGCGCCACTTGAGGTCGGTCTCGGGGTAGAGCAGCGCGACGTCGCGGCCGGCCGGGTAGCGCGGCGCGTAGTAGTCCATGGGCTGGTGCTCGACGTCCTCGAAGCCGCCGAAGAAGGCCGCGTTGTACATGGTCGTGGCGAACTGCGAGACGCCGCCGCCGACCAGGCTCACCATGCGTCCGCCGACGATCTGCCCGGCCATGACGTAGCCGTCCTCGACGGTCCGCTCGCCGACGACCTCGTTGATGGAGAACGTCTCCCCCGGCTTCACCACATGGCCGTCGAGCTGCTGCGCCATGCGCCTGATGTTGGTGACGCGGGTCTGGCAGCACTCGAAGGACGTGGTGAAGGTGGCCACCTGCTCCTTGATCCCGAGGCCGCGGATCTGCTGGGTGGTGACGGCCGGCTCGACCGTGCCCAGCCGTACGGGGACGACGCGGGCGCCGCCGGCGTCGAAGACCTTCTCCGCGTCCCTGGCGAGCAGCTTGTCGTTCACGCCCCGGCCGGTGCGCGAGGGCACCAGGACCGGCGCGTCGTTCACGATCTGGTACGTCGCGTCGCGCGGCTGCTGGGCGGCGTCGACCAGGGTGCTCTCCAGCCCGGCGAGCGCCGCCTTGGCGTCGAACTGGGCCACCAGCGTGCCGTCGCCGTCCGGCACGTACGCCAGGTTCGCCGCGATCATCGCGGGCGTGACCTGCGCCTGCCTGCCGTCCGCGGTGAGCGTCAGCGGCGCGGACACGGCCTGGCGCGCCTTGGTCACGGCCGCCTCCACCGCCTCGGGGGTGGTGACGGGCTTGGCGGGCCGCAGGGTGAGGACGACGTTGCCGCCGCCGCGCAGGAAGGTGTCGCCGATGCGGCGTACGGCGTCCTCGCGGTCGAGCACCACGCCGTCGGCGGGCTGACGGGCCTTGGGCTCCAGCCCGGCGAACGTGACGCGCCCTTCGACCGCGGGCTTGTCCACGGTCTCGGCCAGGCCGTCCACGGTCCTGGCGAGCTGGGAGGAGTCGATGTTGATCTTCGGCTGGAGCTCGGTGGTGCCGGTCAGACCCCGCCAGACCTCCACGGGGCTGGGGAAGCCGCTGGGCGCCTGGCCGATGGTGCCGACCACGTCCAGCTCCAGCCCGGCCTCGTCGGCCTGGACGGTGTCCTTCTTGTCGCCGATCTCGACCGTGACCGGCCTGCTGAGCTTGGCGCCCAGCTCGTCGCGGAGCTTGTCGGCCGCCTGCGTGACGGTCAGGCCGCCGATGTCCACCCCCGCCACGCGGGTGCCGCGTAACACCGAGCCGGACATGAAGACGGCGGGCACCACGTACGCCAGGGCGGCGAGCACCACGACGAGCAGCGCGAGGCCGGGCAGCAGGCGGCGGCGCCGGGGCGGCTCGGGGTCGGCGGCGAAGGATGGCCGCTCGCCGGGCCCGGACCCGAACACGGGTGCGGGCTCCTTCTCCTTCATCGGCCACGGCTGGGCCGGCGGCGTCGCGGGCGGCAGCGTGCCGGCCGCGGGACCGCCCGGCGCGCCGGGGCCCTGAGCCGGCCGGCTGTCCTGGCGGTCCGGCGGGCCGAAGATGTCGCGGGAGACGCCCGGCGGCAGTCCTTCGATGCGCGGCTTCCTGGAGACGCTCGACGAGGGCAAAGGCACCGAGGCGAACGGGTCGGTCGGTGATTCGATCGGTCCGGCGTCGCGCACGCCCTCAGTCTCCTCCCGGTCCGCAGCCAAGTCTCAGGCAACAGTAAGGCACGACGATCCGCATATGTCACGGGAAATGGATACGGAAGTGTGTCAACCTAGCCACCGGTAGCGGTGCTCCGGCCGGCCGGCGGTGCCGTACCGTGGCCGCGACTCGGCCCGGCCCACCGTGCTCAGGTGGTCGAGGTAGCGGCGGGCGCTCACCCGCGACAGGCCCGTGAGCTCGGCGGTCTCGGCCGCGGACAGGTCGCGGCCCGCCTCCCTGAG
Organism: Nonomuraea sp. B208; assembly: GCF_057536035.1. Lineage (NCBI taxonomy): Bacteria > Bacillati > Actinomycetota > Actinomycetes > Streptosporangiales > Streptosporangiaceae > Nonomuraea > Nonomuraea sp. B208. The sequence continues at coordinate 312,848 of NZ_BAAJOU010000033.1, read as the reverse complement.
CGTGTCCGCGACCAGCGCGCACGTGGCCGCCGACAGCCCTTTCGGCAGGGGCGTGGTGGCGGCGGGCGCGCCGAAGAGCCGGTCCACGTCGTCCTGGCGGACCTCGGCGCCGATGGCGGTCAGACGGCGGCGGGTGTCGGCGTAGTGCCGGAGGCGTTCGGCCAGGGCGGCGGCGGTGAACGGCTTGATCAGATAGTTCACCGCGCCGCCGCGCATGGCCTCCTGGACCGTGGGCACGTCGCGGGCGGCGCTGATCATGATGACGTCCACGTCGTGGAGCGCCTTCAGCACCTCCAGCCCCGACATGTCGGGCAGGTAGATGTCGAGCAGCACGAGGTCGGGCCGCGACTCGGCCGCCGCGGCGAGGGCGCCCGCCCCCGTGTGGGCCGTGGACACCACCTGGAAGCCGGGCACGCGGGCGACGTAGCCGCCGTGGATGCGGGCCACCATGAAATCGTCGTCCACGACGAGCACCCGTACGTCGTTCATCGCGTCCCACCTTGCGTGAGGGCCGGCAGGAGGGCCGTGAAGACCGCGCCGCCGGCGTTGCCCACGCGCACCCAGCCGCCCCGGCGCAGGCACGCCTGCCGGGTCAGGGCCAGGCCGAGGCCGCGCGGCCCCGAGTGGGCGGCCTTGGTGGTGAAGCCCTCCCTGAACACCTCCTCGACCAGGTCGGGGGCGATGCCGGGGCCGGAGTCGCCGACCCGTACGCGCAGGCCGCCCGCGTCGGAGCGCACCGAGACCTCGATCGTGCCCGGCGCGCCGTCGAGCGCGTCGATCGCGTTGGCCACCAGGTTGCCGACGACGAGGACCGCGTCCTGCGGATCGCCGAGCGTGCCCTCGGGCACCCGGGAGTCCTCCGACAGCACGAGCGTCGCGCCGCGCTCGGCGGCCTCGGCGGACTTGGCCAGCAGCAGCGCGGCCAGCGTGGGGTCCTGGACGCGTTTGCGCAGGTCGCTGGCGTACGTGCCGCGCGTCGTCCGGGTGATGAAGCCGATCGCGGCCTCGTGCTCGCCCAGCTCCAGCAGCCCGACGACGGTGTGCATGCGGTTGGCGAACTCGTGGGCCTGCGCGCGCAGCGCGTCGGTGGCGCTGCTGGCGTCGTCCAGCTCGCGGGCCAGGCGGATCAGCTCGGTGCGGTCCCTGAGGGTGACGACCCAGCCGAGCTGGCGGCCGCGTACGGACACGGGGGTGCGGTTGAGCACCAGCACCCGCTCGCCGTGCAGCACGACGCGGTCCTCGCCGGGGTCGGCGCCGCCGAGCACGTCGCGCAGGCGCTCGGAGACCGGCAGCCTGGTCAGGTCCTCGCCCTCGGCGACCGCGCCGAGCAGGTCGCGGGCGGCGTCGTTGACCAGCGTCACGCGGCCGTCGAGGTCGAGCGCGAGCACGCCCTCCTTCACGCCGTGCAGCACGCCCTCGCGCTGCTCCAGCAGCGCCGCGATCTCCCTCGGCTCCAGGCCGAAGGTCTGCCTGCGCACCCGGGCGGTGACGAGCGCGGCCAGCGCCAGCCCGGCCAGCATGACCGCGAGCGCGGTCCACACCAGCGGCGGCAGCGCCCCGCCGAGCTGGTTCATGACCGTCGTCTCCAGGACGCCGACGGAGACCAGGCCGATGACGGCGCCGTACTCGTCGCGGATCGGGGTCTTGCCGCGGACCGTGGTGCCGAGCGTGCCGGTCTCGGTGCCGACCCAGCTCCGGCCGGTACGCAGCACCACCGTGCCGTCGGTGGACAGCCGCTTGCCGATGAGCGAGGCGTTGGGGTGGGCGTAGCGGCGCTGCTGGGCGTCGGCGATGACGACGTAGTCGGCGCCGGTCTCCTGCTGGACGCCCAGCGCGAGCGGCTGCAGCACGCTCTCCGGATCGGGCCGCCTGAACGCGTCGCGGACCTGCGGGAGCGCGGCCACCGACTGGGCGATGGCGAGCGCCCGCTGCTGGTGCAGCGCGTCGAGCTGCTCGCGGGTGTGCCCCGCCCACACTGCGGCGGTGCCGCCGGCGGCCATCAGCACGATCACCATCTGGAGCACGAAGAGCTGGGTGCCCAGCGGGGCCTCACGCACCCGTCTCGTGAGCCACATACGCCTTCACCCAGGTCACGACCAATACGACCACTATGACGGCAAGCATGCAAAGCCTCGACGCGGATCGGAAGGGGATTCACCATCCCAGTTTCATAACCGTGAACTCTCTTTCCTGGAGTCGATCATGCGTCTGCGCATATTCGCCACGCTCGCGGCGTTCTCCTTGGCCGCCCTGAGCGGCTGCGGCGGGCAGGGCGGCGGGACCAGCGCCTCGGGCACGCTGCGGATCATGGCCCCGGCCGCGCCCGGCGGCGGCTGGGACCAGACCTCCCGCACCGCCGAGCAGGCGTTCAAGAGCGCCGCGCCGGACCGCAAGGTCGAGGTGTACAACGTGCCGGGCGCGGGCGGCACGATCGGCCTGGCGCAGCTGGCCGGCGAGAAGGGCAACGGCAACCTGCTCATGACGATGGGCCTGGTCATGGTGGGCGCCATCGAGCAGAACAAGTCGAAGGTCACGCTGGCGGAGACCACGCCGATCGCCAAGCTGACCGAGGAGTACGAGATCGTCGTGGTCCCGGCCTCCTCGCCGCACAAGACGCTGGCCGACCTGGTGGCGGCGTGGAAGGCCGACCCGGCGAAGGTGTCGATCTCCGGCGGCTCGGCGGGCGGCACCGACCACATCGTGGCCGGGCTCATGGCCAAGGCCGCGGGCGTGGACCCCAAGCAGGTCAACTACATCGCGCACTCCGGCGGCGGCGAGGCGCTGAACGAGCTCCTCGGCGGCAAGGTCACCGCGGGCGTCTCGGGCGTCTCCGAGTTCGCCGAGCACGTCCGGTCGGGCAAGCTGCGCGCCCTCGGCGTCACCTCCGGCGAGCGCCTGGCCGACCTGGACGCGCCCACGCTCAAGGAGGGCGGCCTGGACGTGGAGCTGGCCAACTGGCGCGGCTTCGTCGCCCCCGCCGGCCTGTCCGAGGCCGACAAGACCGCGCTGACCGACCTGGTCACCAAGATGCACGACGCGCAGCCGTGGAAGGACGCCGTGGCCAAGAACGGCTGGATCGACTCCTTCCAGACCGGTCAGCAGTTCGCCGACTTCCTGAGCGCCGAGCAGGCCCGGGTCAAGGGCATCATCGCCGAGATGGGGCTCGTGTCCTGATGACGCGCCTGCGTTCGTGGTGGCGGCCCGAGCTCGGGCTCGCGCTCGTGGTGCTCGGGCTGGGGGTCTTCGTGATCGCCGGGACGCTCGACGTCTCGGCGGCGGCCTCCCGGCTCGGCCCCGGGCCGCGGTTCTTCCCCGTGCTGGTCGGCGGGGCCATGGTGGTGATCGGCCTGTTCTACGTGCTCGACGTGCTGCGCGGCGGGCACGGCGACCCCGAGGAGAGCGAGGACGTGGACGCCGCCGCCCCCGCCGACCTGCGCGGCCTGCTGCTGGTGAGCGGCATCTTCCTGACCTTCGCGGCGCTGCTCGACCTGCTCGGCTGGATCATCGGCGCGAGCCTGCTGTTCTTCGGGCTGTCGGTGGCGCTCGGGGCCGAGCACAAGGCGCGGGCGGCCGTGGTCGCCGTGGTCATGGGCGTGCTCACGTACGTGCTGTTCGTCAACGGGCTCGGCGTGCGGCTGCCGGACGGGCCGCTCGCGGGGGTGCTGTGAGATGACCTCCCTGGAGCTGCTGCTGGACGGCTTCGCCGCCGCGCTCACCCCCGTCAACCTCATGTACGCGCTCATCGGCGTCACCCTCGGCACCCTGGTCGGCGTGCTGCCCGGCATCGGGCCGGCCATGACGGTCGCGCTGCTGCTGCCGGTCACGTTCACGGTGCCGCCGACCGCCGCGTTCATCATGTTCGCCGGCATCTACTACGGCGGCATGTACGGCGGCTCGACCACGTCCATCCTGCTCAACACGCCCGGCGAGTCCTCCTCCATGATCACCGCGCTGGAGGGCAACAAGATGGCCAGGCGCGGGCGGGCGGCGCAGGCCCTCGCCACGGCGGCCATCGGTTCCTTCGTGGCCGGGACCATCGCCACCGCGCTGCTGGTCGTGGCGGCCCCCGCGGTGGTGGCGTTCGCGATCTCGTTCGGGCCGGAGGACTACTTCGCGCTGGCCGTCCTCGCGTTCATCGCGGTGTCGTCGGTGCTGTCGCGCTCGGTCGTACGCGGCCTCGCCTCGCTCGGCCTCGGCCTGGTGATCGGGCTGATCGGCATCGACCAGCAGACCGGGCAGGCGCGGCTCACGCTCGGCGTCCCGCAGCTCCTCGACGGCATCGACGTGGTGATCGTCGCGGTCGGCCTGTTCGCGCTCGGCGAGGCCCTGTACGTGGCCTCTCGGCTGCGCCACTCCCCGCCCTCCGTGGTGCCCGTCGGCCGGGCGTGGATGGGGCGCGCGGACTGGCGGCGCTCCTGGGGGCCGTGGCTGCGCGGCACGGCGCTGGGGTTCCCCTTCGGGGCGCTGCCGGGCGGCGGGGCCGAGATCCCGACGTTCCTGTCGTACGCGGCCGAGCGGCGCCTGGCCCGCGGCGTGGCCCGCGAGGAGTACGGCAAGGGCGCCATCGAGGGCGTCGCCGGGCCGGAGGCGGCCAACAACGCCTCCGCCGCCGGCACCCTGGTGCCCCTGCTCACGCTGGGCCTGCCCACCTCCGCGACCGCCGCGATCATGCTGGCCGCCTTCCAGCAGTACGGCCTGCAGCCCGGCCCGCAGCTCTTCGACCACAACCCGGCGCTGGTCTGGGCCATGATCGCCTCGCTGTTCATCGGCAACGCGATGCTGCTGGTGCTCAACCTGCCACTGGCCCCGGTGTGGGCGCGGGTGCTGCGGGTGCCCAGGCCGTACCTGTACGCCGGGATCGTGCTGTTCGCCGCCCTCGGCGTGTACGCGCTGAACGGCACCGTCGTGGACCTGTTCGTGCTGTACGTCCTCGGCCTGCTCGGCTACGCCATGCGCCGCTTCGGCCTGCCGATCGCCCCCGCGGTGATCGGCATGATCCTGGGGCCGATGGCGGAGATCCAGCTCCGCCGGGCGCTGGCGATCGGCGCGGGCGACGTCAGCGTGCTGGTGCGCAGCCCGGTCGCGGCGGCGCTGCTGGCGCTGGCGGCGCTGGCGCTGCTGACGCCGCTCGCCAGGCGGCTGGCGGCCCGGCGCCGCGCGACTTCTTATGCGGAGCCAGCCGCCGAAGACTGACCCGCCGCCGCCCCGGCCTGGGCCTGGCCGCCCTCGCCGTCCCCGGGTGCTCCGGTGGCCTTCGGGCCGCCGAACGCCCTGGGGGCGACGGCCAGCCCCGCCACCGCCATCACCAGCGTCGCCGCGAACACCACCCAGTACTCCCGCCCCGCCGACAGGAACAGCGCCCCCGTGACCGCCACCGACACCACCGAGAACACCGACTCCCCCACCTGCAGCGCCGAGCTGTTCTCTCCCTGCTCGCCGGGCGCCGACAGCTCCAGCGTGAGCACCGACAGCGTCGGATAGATCAGCCCGATCCCGAACCCGGTGACGATCCACGCCGGATACGCCACCGCCAGCGGCACCGACGGGATCGTGACCGCCCCCATGACCACGATGCCCAGCGCGATCATCGCCGAGCCGAGCCGCAGGTTGGTCCGCTGCCCGAAGACCTCCCGCCCCTGCAGCCACGACGCGAACGACCAGCTCAGCGCGCCACCGGTGAGCACCAGCCCGGCCGCCGTCGTGGACAGCTCCCGCTCCTCGCGCAGCATGAGCGGCACCATGACCTCGGCCGCGAAGAACGCCCCGGCGGCCAGCCCGCGCAGCCCCACCACGGACGGCAGCCCGCGGGCCGCCCGCAGCGTCCCGGCCGGCAGCAGCCTGGGCAGCGCCACGGCCAGCACCACGAGCCCGATGATCAGCAGGGGCAGCCGCCCGTCCGTGCTGCCGTACTGCATGAGCGCGGCCCCGACGGCGGTCACCGCCGCCCACGTGATCTTCGCCGGCAGGCCGGGGGCGGGCCCCCGCTGCCCGCCGCGCACCGGCTGTCCCGCCAGCCCGCGCAGCAGCAGCAACCCGGCGACCACGGTCAGGAACGGCACCAGCAGGAACACCGACCGCCAGCCGAGCGTGTCGGTCAGCACGCCCACGATCACCGGGCCCACCATCGACGGCACCACCCACGCCGTCGCGAACAACGAGAAGATCCGCGGATGCAGCTCCTCGGGATAGACCCGGGCCACCAGCACGTACAGCGCCACGCTGACCAGCGCCCCGCCGAACCCCTGGACGAAGCGGCCCGCGATCAGCACCTCCATGCTCGGCGCGAGACCCGCCACGGCCAGCCCGGCCCCGAACCCGGCCACGCCCGTCCACAGCGGCGCCATGGGCCCGCGCAGGTCGGCCCACCGGCCGCCGAGCACCGTGCCGACCACGCTCGCCGCCATCGCGCCGCTGAAGGCCAGCCCGTACAGCTCCAGCCCGCCCAGTTCCTCGGCCACGACCGGCATCGCGATCGCGACCGCCATGTACTCGAAGGCCACCAGTGACATCAGCGCCACCAGGCCGGCCGTCAACGCTCTTCTCGGCATGCCGCAGAACCTACGGCCTGCCGGCGCGCCGCACCTCCGGCGGGGGTGCCGGTCCGCCTCGGCAATCGGTCCTAGGACCGGCCCTCACCACGTACGAGGGCCCCGCCGCCGTAGCGACGAGGCCCCTGACCACACGTCCGTACGGTTACTCGGACACGCCCAGCTTCTCCAGGATGAGCTGGCGGGCGCGGGCGGCGTCCGCCTTGCCCTTGCTCGCCCGCATGACGCCGCCGACCAGCGCGCCGGCGGCGGCGATCTTTCCTGCGCGTACCTTGTCGGCCGCGTCGGCGTTGTCGGCCAGCACCTGGTCGATGATCGCCGACAGCTCGCCCTCGTCGTTGACGATCTTCAGCCCGCGCGCCTCTACGACCGCGTCAGGGTCGCCCTCGCCGCCGAGCACGCCCTCCAGCACCTCGCGCGCCAGCTTGTCGTTGAGCGCGCCGGAGGCGACCAGCTCGGTCACCCGCGCGACCTGCGCCGGCGTGATGGCCAGCTCGGCCAGCGGCACGCCGGTCTCGTTGGCGCGGCGGGCCAGCTCGCCCATCCACCACTTGCGCGCGTCGGCCGCCGGCGCGCCGGCCGCCACCGTCGCCTCGACCAGGTCGAACGCGTCGGCGTTGTGCATGGCCTGCATGTCGAGGTCGGACAGCCCCCACTCGGCCTGCAGCCGCTTGCGCCGCACCGACGGCAGCTCGGGCAGCGCCGCCTTCAGCTCGGCCACCCACGCGGGGTCGGGCGCGATCGGCACCAGGTCGGGCTCGGGGAAGTAGCGGTAGTCCTGCGCCTCCTCCTTGGAACGGCCGGACGTGGTGGTGCCGGTGTCCTCGTGGAAGTGCCGCGTCTCCTGGACGATCGTGCCGCCGTCGGCGAGGACGGCGGCCTGCCGCTCGATCTCGCTGCGCACGGCCCGCTCGACGCTGCGCAGGGAGTTGACGTTCTTGGTCTCGGTGCGGGTGCCCCACTCCGACGCGCCGCGCGGCATCAGCGAGACGTTGACGTCACAGCGCAGCGAGCCCTCCTCCATGCGCACGTCGGAGACGCCGAGCGAGCGCATGATCTCGCGCAGCTCGGTGACGTACGCGCGGGCGACCTCGGGCGCGAGCCGGTCGGTGCCGGGGATGGGCTTGGTGACGATCTCGACCAGCGGGATGCCCGCCCGGTTGTAGTCGACGATCGAGTGGTCGGCCCCGTGGATGCGCCCGGTCGCGCCGCCCACGTGGGTGGACTTGCCGGTGTCCTCCTCCAGGTGCACCCGCTCGATGCCGATGCGCACGGTCTCCCCGTTCACCTCGACGTCGAGGTAGCCGTCGAAGCAGAGCGGCTCGTCGTACTGGGAGATCTGGTAGTTCTTCGGCATGTCCGGATAGAAGTAGTTCTTCCGGGCGAAGCGGCACCACTCGGCGATCGAGCAGTTGAGCGCCAGGCCGATGCGGATCGTCGACTCGATCGCCATGGCGTTGGCCACCGGCAGCGAGCCCGGCAGCGCCAGGCAGGTCGGGCAGACCTGCGTGTTGGGCGGAGCGCCGAAGGTGGTCTTGCAGCCGCAGAACATCTTCGACCTGGTGCCCAGCTCGACGTGCGTCTCCAGCCCGAGCACCGGCTCGAACCGCTCCAGCGCTTCGTCGTACGGCATGAGCGTACCGGCAGTCATGATGAGGTCCTTAGTTCAGATCGTTGCTTTTCAGCTATCGCGTGGGCGGTCGGAGGAAGCGGCTTCGAGCCGGCACCGGCTCTGCGACGAGCTGCATCGTGAACCGCGGCAGCGGACCCTGTCCCACCGGCCGGTGGGACAACTCCTGCGGTCCGCCTCTCCTCGCAGTGAGCAGCGGGCCCTCTTCGACGAGCGCCATGCTCGCGTGGGGACGGCGGCACGTCGAGGGCGCAGTCCAGGAAGGACGTGAACCCGTCGATCTCGATGCGCGTGAGCATGCCGCCGTCTCCTCCCTCGTCCTGCAGTCCGCGTCTGACAGCCCGCAGTCCTACAGCTCCGGGGCCTGGGCCAGGAGGCTGCCGCCCCAGCGGCTTTCCAGGGCGTGCTCGATGGCGGCGCCGACGCGGTAGCAGCGGTCGTCGGCGAGCACCGGGGCCATGATCTGGAGGCCGACCGGCAGGCCGTCCTCGTCGGCGAGGCCGCACGGCACCGACATGGCGGCGTTGCCCGCGAGGTTGGACGGGATGGTGCACAGGTCGGCGAGGTACATCGCCATCGGGTCGTCGGCGCGCTCGCCGATCGGGAACGCCGTGGTCGGCGTGGTCGGCGAGACCAGGACGTCGACCTGCTGGTAGGCGGCCTCGAACTCGCGCGCGATGACGGTGCGGACCTTCTGCGCCTGGCCGTAGTAGGCGTCGTAGTAGCCGCTGGACAGCGCGTACGTGCCCAGCATGATCCGCCGCTTGACCTCCGGGCCGAAGCCGGCGGCGCGGGTCAGCGCCATGACCTCCTCGGCGCTGCGTCCGCCGTCGTCGCCGACGCGCAGGCCGTAGCGCATGGCGTCGAAGCGGGCCAGGTTGGACGAGCACTCCGACGGCGCGATCAGGTAGTAGGCCGGCAGCGCCGTGGTGAACGACGGGCAGGAGACCTCGACCACGGTGGCGCCCAGCGACTCCAGCAGCTTGACGGCCTCGTGGTAGCGGGCCAGCACGCCGGTCTGGTAGCCCTCGCCGGAGAACTCCTTGACGACGCCGACGCGCAGGCCGGCGATGTCGGGGTTGCGGGCCGCCTCGACCACGCTCGGGACCGGCGCGTCGATGGAGGTGGAGTCCATCGGGTCGTGGCCGGAGAACGCCTCGTGCAGCAGCGCCGCGTCGAGCACGTTGCGGGCGAAGGGGCCCGGCGTGTCGAGCGAGCTGGCGAAGGCGATAAGGCCGTAGCGGGACGAGCCGCCGTAGGTCGGCTTCATGCCCACGATGCCGGTGACCGAGGCCGGCTGCCGGATCGAGCCGCCGGTGTCGGTGCCGGTGGACAGCGGCGCCTCGTAGGCCGCCACCGCGGCGCTGGAGCCGCCGGAGGAGCCGCCGGGCACCCGCGTCAGGTCCCACGGGTTGCGGGTGACGTGGTAGGCGGAGTTCTCCGTCGAGGAGCCCATGGCGAACTCGTCGAGGTTGGTCTTGCCGAGGATGACCAGCCCGGCCTCGCGCAGCCGGGCGGTGACGGTCGCGTCGTAGGGGGGCCGCCAGCCCTCCAGGATCTTGGACGCGGCCGTGGTCGGCATGTCGCGGGTGGTGAAGATGTCCTTGTGCGCGATCGGCACGCCGGCCAGCGGGCCCAGCTTCTCGCCCGCGCGCAGCCGGGCGTCGATGGCCCGCGCCTGCTCCAGCGTCACCTCGCGGTCGACGTGCAGGAACGCCTGGACCTTGGGCTCCACCTCGGCCATGCGGTCGAGGTGCGCCTCGGCCACCTCGACGGCCGACACCTCGCCCGCGGCGATCATCGAGCCCAGCTCGGCGGCGGTCTTGCGGATGAGACTCATGCCTCCTCCCCGAGGATGCGCGGCACCTGGAAGCGGTCGTCCTCGACGGCGGGCGCGCCGGAGAGCGCCTGCTCGGGGGTCAGGGACGGCCGCACCTCGTCGGCACGGAAGACATTGGTGAGCGGAAGCGCGTGCGACGAAGGCGGAACGTCCTCGGCCGCGACCTCGGCCACCTTCGCGACCGACTCGATGATGGCATCGAGCTGGGTGGCGTAGTGGTCGAGCTCGTCGTCCGTGAGCGCCAGCCTGGACAACCGGGCCAGGTGTGCGACCTCGTCGCGGGTTATGGCGGACATGAGTCGTTTAACCCGTTTCGTGGATGGAGTCTTTGGACACTGCCATCCTAGGGGGCTTGACGCAGCGCACCCGAACGATTAACCCCCTGGCAACATCCGCGCGGCGATCCGTGGAAGCGCTCCCACGAAGCACGGCGGCATGGTCAGGCGGTGTGGGTCACCTCGGGCTGGTAGCCGTACTCGGCGGACAGGGCCCCGGCGCGCTCGCGCAGCCAGGCCGTCATCTCCGCGGCCGGCATCGGCTCGCCGAACAGCCACCCCTGCCCCACGTCGCAGCCCATCTCGGCCAGCCGCATGGCGACGTCGTCCGACTCGACGCCCTCGGCGACCGAGCGCAGCCCCAAGGAGCGCACCAGGTCGACGATCGAGCGGACGATCCGGTCGTCGTCCTCGGACTCGGCGATCCTGCGGACGAACGAGGCGTCGATCTTGACCTCGGACACCGCCAGCCGCTGCAGCCGGATGAGCGAGGAGTAGCCGGTGCCGAAGTCGTCCAGCGACAGCGGCACGCCCAGCGTGACGAGCGCCTTGATGGTCTCCTGCGTGTAGGCCTGGTCGCCGGTCAGTATGCGCTCGGTCACCTCCAGCTGGATGGCCGAGGGCGGCAGCCCGTAGCGGGCCAGCCCCACCTCCAGCTGCTCGGGCAGCGCGGAGTCGAGCAGGTCGCGGGCCGAGATGTTGACCGAGACCGGCACCCGCAGCCCGCCGTGCCACCAGCACGCGGCCTGCGCCAGCGCCTGCTCGATCACGTACGCCGTGAGCTGCCGCATCAGGTAGGACTGCTCCGCCAGCGGCACGAACTCCGACGGCGGGATCATCCCGTGCACCGGGTGCCGCCAGCGCAGCAGCGCCTCCACGCCCCGCACCGCGCCGCTGCCCAGCCCGACCTCGGGCTGGTAGTGCAGCCGCAGCTCGCCACCGTCGATGGCGCGTCGCAGGTCACCCAGTAACGTCAGCCGTTCGGGCGAGTTGCGGTCCTTGTCCGGCTGGTAGAGCTCGACGCCGGTGCGTCCCTCCTTGGCGAGGTACATCGCCACGTCGGCGCGCTGGAGCAGCAGCTCGAAGTCGGGGGCGTGGTCCGGGTAGAGCGCGATGCCGACCGAGGCGTCCACGTCGAACGTCATGCCCTCCAGCCGCACCGGCTCGGTCAGCGCCGCGCGCAGCCGGGCCGCGACCTCGCGGGCCGCGTGGATGTCGCGGATCGAGGGCAGCAGCACGGCGAACTCGTCGCCGCCCAGCCGGGCCACCACGTCGCCGGGCCGCACGGAGTGGGTCAGGCGGTGGGCGACCATCTGCAGCAGCCGGTCGCCCACCGGGTGGCCCATCGTGTCGTTGACCTCCTTGAACCGGTCGAGGTCGAGCAGGAACAGGCCGACCCGCTCGTCGTGGCGGGCCTCGGCCAGCGCCTCCTCGGTGCTCACGATGAGCATCTTGCGGTTGGGCAGGCCGGTCAGCTCGTCGTGCATCGCCTGGTGGTCGCGGCGCATGGACAGGGTGGCGGTGAAGTAGACGGCCGCGAGCGGCGCGACGAACAGCGGGACGAGGCCGGGCGTGTGGTTCATGACCACGACGACCAGCGGCGCCATGCCGAGCAGCGCGACGTAGACGAGGCTCTGGGGCCCCACGGTGACCCGCAGCACCCGGACGATCGAACGCCGCTCGTGCAGCGCGACCGCGCCGCAGACGAGGGTGGCGCGGGTGGCGAAGTAGGCGATCCCGGCCAGCGCGATCGGCACCAGGCCGGGCACGTCGGGCTCCCAGGGCACGGACGGACTCGGCGCGATGCCGAACGCCCCGAGGACCACGGCCGCGGCGGTGAGCGCGAGGGTGGACTGCGCGATGTTGAACATGACCCGGTGCCACGCCTTGCGTGTCAGCACGCCGTTGAGCGCGACCGCGACGGCCTGCAGCAGCACCGCGACCGGCAGCCCGTAGTGCAGCAGCACGGCGAAGGTGAACATGGTGGACGGGTAGGTGCCGCCCACCGAGGCGGCGGAGGACACCATCACGGGCCGCAGCTCGCCGAGGATCACGAGGACCACCAGCACCCAGAACAGTGCGGTGCGGGCCAGCGCGGTGAGCCCCGTGGCGTCGAGCCTGAGCATGGCCACGAGCAGAGCGGTGAAGCCGATCACCGTGATGCCGGCGAGGAACGCCCAGAGCGGCGTGCCGACGCGTGGTCCGGTGTCGCGGGTGTCGGTTGGGTCAGTCATCGATAACAGAACCCCCATGAGGTCACTATGGGAGGGTACGACCTTCAGCCCACTTCGCGAAACCAAGCGCGTACGGTCCGTAATTCTCCTTTCCGACATATACCCAAAAACCACCGTACGTAGCAAATCCTGCTCGGTGCGTACCGGCCCTCCCGGTACAGGCAGGTCACTCCTCCGGCTTGACCGCCGCCGCGGCCGCCGCCTCCGGCCCTTCCTCCAGCAGCACCGCGAACCCGGCCCCGTCCAGGATCGGCACCCCGAGCGTCACCGCCTTGTCGTACTTGGACCCCGCGTTGTCCCCCGCGATCAGGAACGACGTCTTCTTCGACACCGACGAGGCCACCTTGCCGCCCCGCGCGGCGATCGCGTCGGAGGCCGAGTCGCGCGTGTAGCCCTCCAGGGTGCCCGTCACCACGAACGTCAGCCCTTCGAGCGTCTGCGGCCCCTTCTCCGGCGCGGGCTCATCCTCCATCCGCACCCCGGCGGCCCGCCACCGCTCGATGATCTCCCGGTGCCAGTCGACCTCGAACCACTCCTTGATCGTCGCCGCCACCCGCGGCCCGATGCCCTCGATCGCGGCCAGCTCCTCCTCGGACGCGTTCATGATCGCGTCGATCGAGCGCAGGGCGCCCGCGAGGTCGCGCGCCGTGGGCGGCCCGACGTGCCGGATCGACAGCGCCACCAGGAGCTGCGCGAGCGGAACCTGCTTGGCCCGCTCCAGCTCCTCGATGAGCAGCCGGGCCCCGGCGCTGGGCTCGCCGTTCTGGTTGGAGAAGAGGGTGACGACCTTCTCCTCGCCGGTCTTCGGGTCGATCTTGGGCAGGCCGGAGTCGGGGTCGCGGACCACGGACCTGATGGGCAGCAGCTGCTCCAGCGTGAGGTCGAACAGGTCGGCCTCGGTGCGCACCACCGGCTCCTGCGGCGGCAGCGGCTGGGAGAGCGCGGTGGCCGCGACGTAGCCGAGCCCGTCGATGTCGAGCGCCCGCCGCCCGGCCGCGAAGTAGACGCGCTCGCGGATCTGCGCGGGGCAGGCCCGCGCGTTGGGGCAGCGCAGGTCGGCGTCGCCCTCCTTCTCGTACGCGAGCCGCGTGCCGCACTCGGGGCAGTGCGTCGGCATGACGAACTCCCGCTCGGACCCGTCGCGCAGCGCCGTCACCGGGCCCACGACCTCGGGGATGACGTCGCCCGCCTTGCGCAGCACGACCGTGTCGCCGATGAGCACGCCCTTCTTCTGCACGATCGCGGCGTTGTGCAGCGTGGCCCGCTCGACCGTGGACCCGGACACCACCACCGGCTCCATCACCGCGAACGGCGTCACCCGCCCGGTGCGCCCCACCCCCACCTGGATGTCGAGGAGCTTGGTGTTGACCTCCTCGGGCGGGTATTTGAAGGCCATCGCCCAGCGCGGCGCCCGGGAGGTCGAGCCCAGCTCGCGCTGCGTGCGCAGGTCGTCGACCTTGACCACGACCCCGTCGATCTCGTACGCCGGGTCGTGCCGGTGCACCCGGTAGTGCTCGATGAACTCGTTGACCTCGGTGAGCGTCGGCACCACCTGGTAGAGGTCGCTGACCGGCAGCCCGAACTCGCGCAGCCGCGCGTAGGTCTCCGACTGCGTGCGCGGCGCGGCCGCCCCCTCCCAGACGCCGACGCCGTGCACCAGCATCCGCAGCGGCCGCTGCGCGGTGACGCGCGGGTCCTTCTGGCGGAGGGTGCCCGCGGCGGAGTTGCGCGGGTTGGCGAAGGGCGGCTTGCCCTGCTCGACGAGCTGCTCGTTGAGCCGTTTGAAGCCCTCGACCGGGATGTAGACCTCGCCGCGCACCTCGACCAGGCTCGGCACGTCGTCGCCGGTGAGCCGGTGGGGCACGCCCTGGATCGTGCGCACGTTGTCGGTCACGTCGTCGCCGGTGCGCCCGTCGCCGCGGGTGGCGCCCCGCTCCAGCCTGCCGTCACGGTAGACCAGCGCGATGGCCAGGCCGTCGATCTTGAGCTCGCAGAGGTAGGGCCCCGGATCGCCCTCGGCCAGCCGCTCGGCGCGGGCCTGCCAGGCCGCCATGTCCTCGGGGGTGAACGCGTTGTCGAGGCTCTCCATCCTGGCCAGGTGCTGGACCTTGGCGAAGTCGCCCGAGGGCGGCGCGCCCACCTTCTGGGTCGGCGAGTCGGGCGTCTGCAACGACGGATGGGCCTCCTCCAGGGCCAGCAGCTCCCTGAACCACGCGTCGAACTGCGCGTCACTGACCGTCGGCTGGTCGAGCACGTAGTAGCGCCAGCGGGCGTCCTCGACCAGATCGCTCAGCTCGGCGTGCCGCTTGAGCGCGGCCACGGGCACGCCCTGGACCTCGGTGCTTGACTCGCTCACGCGGGCTCTCCTTCCGTACGGCAACCTGAGCAAACGCTACCGCTGAGCACCGACAACACCGTGCTCACGAAGGCGTGCCGCTAGCCCTCGCCGCCCGCCGGATCGTCCTTGAGCACCCGGGCGGCCTTGCGGCAGGCGGCCAGCGTCGCCCGCGCGTACGCGGGCGAGGCCCCGGCCAGCCCGCACGCGGGCGTGAGCACGACCCGCCCGGCCAGCTCGTCCGGCGCGAACCCGAGCCGCCGCCACAGCTCCACGGCCGGTCTGGCGATCGCCCCGAGGTCCGGCAGCCGGCTCCCGGCGCCAGGCACGACCCCCAGGAACAGCGTCATCCCGGCCTCGACCAGCTCGCCCAGCTCTTCCTCGTCCCGCCGCCGCAGCAGGGAGGCGTCGACGGAGACCCCGCGCGCCTTGGCCCGCCGCAGCAGCGCGAACGGCACCGCGGGCGCGCAGCAGTGCACCACCGGCTCGCCGAACAGCCCCAGCGACTCCTCCACCCGCCACTCCTCCACGGCGGCCAGCCGCCCGAACCCGGACGCCGTCGGCACCGTGCCCGCCAGCGCCCCCGGCAGGCCGGGCTCGTCGAGCTGCAGCACGATCTCCGTCACGCCGGGCAGCCGCCGCCGCACCTCGGCGCAGTGGTCGGCCACGCCCTGCGCCAGCGAGGCCGTCAGGTCGCGTACGGCCCCCGCGTCGGCGAGCATCTTGTCGCCGTGCCGCAGCTCGATCGCCCCGGCCAGCGTCCACGGCCCGCACACCTGCACCTTGAGCGGCCCCTCGTAGTCGTGGCCGATCTCCTCCAGCCCGTCGAGGTCGCGCCGCAGGTGGTCGACGGCCCGCTGATGGTCGCGGCCGGGCCGGTCGGCGATCCGCCAGCCCGACGGCTGCACCTCGACGGGCATGTCGACCAGCAGCGAGGCCGTCCGGCCGATCAGGTCGGCGCCGACGCCTCGCGCGGGCAGCTCGGGCAGATAGGGCAGTCCGGGCACCTCGCCGAACACGACCCGGATCGCCTCAAGATGATCGTCGCCCGGGTGCGAGCCGACCCCGGTGGCTTCCCACGTTGACATGGCACAAGCGTAGGCTCTTCGCCATGGAGCTCACGAAATACGGTCACGCCTGCGTCCGCCTTGAGAAGGACGGCAAGGTCCTCGTCATCGACCCGGGCTCGTTCACCAGGGACCCGGTGCTGGACGGCGCCGACACCGTGCTGATCACGCATGAGCACTTCGACCACGTGGACGT
This sequence comes from Nonomuraea sp. B208, assembly GCF_057536035.1. Taxonomy (NCBI): domain Bacteria; kingdom Bacillati; phylum Actinomycetota; class Actinomycetes; order Streptosporangiales; family Streptosporangiaceae; genus Nonomuraea; species Nonomuraea sp. B208. Next base: position 296,723 of record NZ_BAAJOU010000033.1, on the reverse strand, counting down.
GGCGAAGCTGCGGGATTCCTCGCCCGGCCTGGAGGTCTTCACGTGCGAGGGCGTGGCGGCCCAGTTGTCCGAGGTGCCGGCCAAGGTGCAGGTGGTGCGCGACGGCGACGCCTTCGAGACGGCCGGTTTCCGGGTCCGGGTGTTCGGCGAGCGGCACGCGCCCAACCATCCCGACATGGAGATCGTCCAGAACGTCGGCTTCCTGGTGGACGACGAGGTCTTCTACCCCGGCGACGCCCTGACCGTGCCCTCGGCCGAGGTGCCCACGCTGCTGGTGCCGACCGGCGGGCCGTGGCTGAGGCTGGCGGAGATGGTGAACTATCTCCGCACGGTGCGGCCGGCGCGGGCGTACTCGACGCACGACGCCCTCTACAGCGACATCGGGCTCGCGCTGGTGGACGGCTGGCTGAAGATGGAGGCCGACAAGCAGGGCGCCGACATCCGCCGCCTCGCGGTCGGCGAGTCGGTGACCCTCTAGGGTCGGTGACCCGCTAGCCGAGCTGGTCCCTGCTCGCCGACCTGATCGTGGCCGAGCCGATGACCGTGTCGCCGGAGTAGAGCACGGCCGCCTGGCCCGCCGCCACCCCGGTGGCCGGGCGGTCGAGGTCGATGCGCAGGCCGCCCGCGACCTCCGCGAACCGGCAGCCGTAGACCTCGCCGTGGGCGCGGAGCTGGACGGTCAGGTCGTCGCGCCGGTCGGGGCCGTTCCAGACGGGCGGGCCGCAGTGGATCGTGGTGACCTCCAGCGCCGAACGCGGCCCGACCGTGACGGTGTTGCTCACCGGCTCGATGGACAGCACGTAGCGCGGCCGGCCGTCGGGCGCGGGCCGGTCGATGCGCAGGCCCTTGCGCTGCCCGACGGTGAACCCGTGGGCGCCCTGGTGGCTGCCGACGACCGCGCCCTCCTCGTCCACGATGGGGCCCTCGGCCGCGCCCAGCCGGTCGGCAAGGAAGCCGCGCGTGTCGCCGTCGGCGATGAAGCAGATGTCGTGGCTGTCGGGCTTGTCGGCGACCGTCAGCCCGCGCCGGGCCGCCTCGGCGCGCACCTCGGCCTTGGTCGAGTCGCCGAGCGGGAAGATCGCGTGGGCGAGCTGCTCGCGGGTGAGCACGCCCAGCACGTACGACTGGTCCTTGCCCTGGTCGGGGCTCCTGGACAGCACGCCGTCGGTCAGCCTGGCGTGGTGGCCGGTGGCCACGGCGTCGAACCCGAGCGCCAGCGCCCGGTCGAGCACCGCCGCGAACTTGATCTTCTCGTTGCAGCGCAGGCACGGGTTGGGCGTGCGGCCGGCGGCGTACTCGGCGACGAAGTCCTCGATCACGTCGCGCTGGAAACGCTCGGCCATGTCCCAGATGTAGAAGGGGATGCCGATCACGTCGGCCGCCCGGCGGGCGTCGCGGGAGTCCTCGATCGTGCAGCAGCCCCGGGCGCCCGTGCGATGGGATTGGGGGTTGGCCGACAGCGCGAGGTGCACACCGGTGACGTCGTGACCGGCCTCGGCGATGCGAGCGGCGGCCACGGCTGAGTCGACGCCGCCCGACATGGCGGCAAGCACACGCAGTCCCATGACCGTTCAAGCGTACTGTCCGGCACGGGGTGCGCGAGCGCGCCCCACGCAGACACAGGGTGCGCGAGCGCGCCCCACGCAGACACAGGGTGCGCGAGCGCGCCCCACGCAGACACAGGGTGCGCGAGCGCGCCCCACGTCTGCGAGGATTCAGCTCATGCGACTGTTCGGGCGCAAGGACGCCGAGGACCACGGCGGCGGGTCATCCGAGGACGGGCTCGCCGGATTCTGGACGTGGTGGGAGGAGACCAGGCCGGCCGTCGACGCGCTGGTGGCCGCGGGCGACACCGCCGGGCTCGAGGACCTGGTGGCGCCCGCCGTGGCGGCCGTGCACCCCGACCTGGTGTGGGAGATCGCGCCCGGCCGCAACGCCATGCACGCCCTGGTGGTGACCTCGGCGGGCGACGCCGAGCTGCGCCCGCTCGCGCATCGCTGGGCCAAGGCCGCGCCGCCGGCCGACCTGTTGTGGGAGTTCCATCCGTCGCGGCAGGCCAACCCGCAGGCGGCCGAGCTGACGCTGGACGTGGGCGGGTTCGACTTCGCGCTGGACAAGCTCGTGCTGGGCCTGCGGGTGCCGCGCAACCAGCCGCGCGTGGACGTCGCCGCCTACCACCCGATCTTCGCCGAGCTCGACGAGGACGTCAGGCTGGACGCCGCGCTGCTCGCCCTCGACTGGCTTCTCGGCGAGGACGAGGTGGCCCGGTGGGTGGGCGAGATCACGGCGGTGACGTTCGAGCCGATCGACGCCGTGGCCGCCCCGCACCTGCCCGCCGTGGTCGCCGACCTCGCCTCCGGCTACGACGAGGAGGAGTGGGTGCTGCTGGAGGGCCAGACGGCCGGCGGCGCGCCGCTGGTGGCCACCGCCCGCTACCCGCTGCGGCCGGTCGATCATCCGCTCTTCGACCAGCACATCGCGATCACGCTCCCGTACGCGCATCGCGACGAGGCCGGGCTGCCGATCGGCGAGTCGCTGGCCGCGCTGCGCGACTTCGAGGAGCGGCTGGCCGCCCGCCTGCTCAAGCTGCGCGACGACGCGGTGCTGGCCGCGCACCTGAGCGCGGAGGGACAACGGACCATCCACGTCTACGCCGATCCGACCGGTGACGCCGCGATCCACGCCAAGGAGCTGATCGTGAGCTGGGAGGAGGGCGAGCCCCGGGTGGACGTCGCCACCGATCCCGCCTGGACGGCCGTCTCGCCGTTCCTCAGCTAGCGCTCGGCAGCCTCCGGACGCGACGCTCAGCTCTCGGACGCGGCTCAGCCTCCGGACGCGGCGCTCAGCTCTCGGGCGCGGCTCAGCCTCCGGACGCGGCGCTCAGCCCTCGGGCGCGGCTCAGCTCAACCCGGCTCGGCGGGCGCGTTCGACGGCGGCGGGCAGCACCTCGATCAGGCGGTCGATGTCCTCCCTGGTCGAGGTGTGTCCGAGGGAGAAGCGCAGCGAGCCCCTGGCCGCGGCGGCGTCGGCCCCCATCGCCAGCAGCACGTGCGACGGCTGGGCCACGCCCGCCGAGCAGGCCGAGCCGGTCGAGCACTCCACTCCCTTGGCGTCGAGCAGCATGAGCAGCGCGTCGCCCTCGCAGCCGGGGAAGGAGAAGTGGGCGTTGCCGGGCAGCCGCTGGGTGGGATGCCCGTTGAGCACGACGCCGGGGACGGCCTGGCGGACGCGTTCGATGAGCTCGTCGCGCAGCGCGGTCAGGTGGCGGCTCGTCTCCTCCTGGTGCGCGACCGCGGTGCGGACCGCCGCCGCGAGCCCGGCGATGGCGGGGGCGTCGAGGGTGCCGGAGCGTACGTCGCGCTCCTGGCCGCCGCCGTGCTGCACCGGCACCGGCGTGAGGCCCCGGGCCAGCAGCAGCGCGCCGGCCCCCATCGGGCCGCCGACCTTGTGCCCGGTGAGCGTGAGCGCGTCGGCTCCCGACGCGGCGAACGACACCGGCAACTGCCCGACGGCCTGCACCGCGTCGGTGTGGAACGGGATGCCGTGGTCGTGGGCGATGGCCGCGAGCACGTGGAGCGGCTGGATGGTGCCGACCTCGTTGTTGGCCCACATCACGCTGATCACGGCGACGTCGTCGGGGTCGCGCTCGACGGCGGCCCGCAGCGTGTCGGGGTGCACCATGCCGTGCTCGTCGACCTCCAGCAGCTCGACCTCGGCGCCCTGGCTCTCGGCCAGCCAGTGGGCGGGGTCGAGCGCGGCGTGGTGCTCGATGGCGCTGAGCAGCACCCGCCGCCGGGGCCGGCGCGACCAGTAGAGGCCCTTGATCGCCAGATTGTCGGCCTCGGTGCCGCCGGAGGTGAACACGACCTCGCTGGGCCGGGCGCCGAGCGCGTCGGCGATGCTCTCGCGCGACTCCTCCACGACCCGGCGCGTCTGCCGGCCGGCCGCGTGCAGGGAGGAAGGGTTTCCGACCCGCCGGAGTTGCTCCGTCATGGCCTCGATCGCCTCGGGCAGCATGGGCGTGGTCGCGGCATGATCGAGATAGGCGGACGGTCTGGTCACCCGCTCAGGGTATCTCGTTTGCGACTGTACCGTCCGGCCGGTACAGTAGAGGCATGCGAAGGGACGAGCTTTTGGACGCGGCGGAGGAGATCCTCTGCGACCAGGGCTCGGCCGCGCTCACCCTCTCCGCGGTGGCCGACCGGGCCGGCGTCAGCAAGGGCGGGCTGCTCTACCACTTCAACTCGAAGGAAGCCCTGATCAAGGGCATGGTCGAGCGGCTGATCGAGGATTTCGACCAGCTCATGGCAGCCCAGCAGGACGACACCTACACCGAGCGCTACCTGAGGGCGACCCTGGCGGCGGTGCGCACGGGCCGGCTGCGACGCTGGGCCGTGGTGACGGGCGCGTCGGGAAACCTGTTCCTGCTCGCCCCGCTGCGCGAGGCGATGGCCCGCTGGCATCGCGAGGACCTGGAGGCCGAGCCCGACCCGGTGACGTCGCAGATCGTCCGGCTCGCCTGTGAAGGGTTGTGGGATGTCGCCAGCCACGCCCCGGAGCTGAACACCGAGTCCGACCTGCGGACCTTGGAGACGCGCCTGCGGGCGCTGCTCGCGCCCGCCTGACGTCCGGCTCCGCCGCCCCTCACGGCTCCCCCTCCAGGCCCCGCCGGTTCCTGGAATTTTCTCCCTCCTCATCCTGTTCCACCCTCCTGTCTCGCCCTTTCCGTCCCATCTGTCCCATACGTCCCGTCGCCAGTGCTCGTCCGGCGTCGGGGGCTTGGTGTGCCCTCTCCCCCTGCGCGAACGTACGCGCGGCACGCCCGCCCTCGCCTCGTCGGCCGCTGCCCGCCCGAAATATCCCCATAAGTAACTGTTCTGTGGAAGGTGTTGCCGTATGACCCGCGCCCTGAGGAGTGCCCGCTACGGGGCGGTCCTCACTTTCGTCCTTGCCGGCCTGATGGTGGGCACGATGACCGTGCGCATCCCGGCGCTGACCGACAAACTCGGGCTGTCCGAGTCCATGGTCGGCACCGTGCTGCTGGTCTGGGGCGTCGGCGCCCTGGTGACCATGCAGAGCATGCGCCGTGTCATGGCCCGGCTGGGCAGCAGGACGGTCCTGCGGGTCGGCGGCCCCCTGACCGCGCTCTCCCTCGTCGCCGTGGCCTTCGCCCCCGACCTGCCGCTGCTCATGGTGGCCGTGGCGTTCTTCGGGATGGCGTTCGGCATGGTGGACGTCGCCATGAACGCCCAGGGCTCCACCGTCGAGCAGGCGTACGGACGGCCGCTCATGAACGGCATGCACGCGGGCTGGTGCGTCGGCGCGATCACGGCGGGCGGCGTCGGCAGCCTGTCCATCGCCGTCGGCCTGTCGTTCACCGCCAACGTGGCGCTGATCGGCCTGGTCGCGCTCCCGCTCATGATCGCGGTCGGCCGTACGCACCTGCCCGAGGCCCCCGCCTCCGAGCGCTCCGTCGCCGCCGGCCGCCGGCGCCTACCGCCGATCATCTACCTGCTCGGCGCGATCATGTTCTTCGCCTTCATGGTGGAGGGCACCGTCGCCGACTGGAACGGCCTCTACATGCGCGACGAGCTCGGCGCCCCCGAGGCCGTGGCCGCGCTCGGCTACCCGGTCTTCGAGGCGGGCATGCTCATCGCCCGGCTGACCGGCGACCGCCTGCGCGTCAGGTACGGCGTGCGCGGCATGCTGACCGTCTCCGGCGTGGCCACGGCCGGTTTCTTCGGGATCGTGCTGCTCGCCCCGGCGGCGCTGGTGGCGGTGGGCGCGATGTTCTTCGTCGGCCTCGGCGTGGCGACGATCTCGCCGCTCACGCTGTCCCTGGCCGGAACGGCGACCGCCACCCCCGGCCCGGCGATCGCCCAGGCGGGCGCGATGGGGTACGCGGGCCTGCTGCTGGGCCCGGTGGTGATCGGCTTCCTGTCGGACGCCACCACGCTGCGTACCGCGCTCGGCATCGGCGTCGTGCTCGGCGTGCTGATCGCGCTGGCCAGCCGCCTGCTCCCGAGCCGCGAACCGGCCGCGGTGAGCACGCTCCCCGTCACCAGGGAGCGCGAGCCCGCCGCCGCCTGACCTCCGCGCCTAGCTGCCCTCCCGGCGTGCCGGGAGGGCGGCGGCGACGCAGTCGAGGACGCGCCGGAGCCCGTGCCGGAGCTGCTCGTCGCGGCTCAGGCGCGGCTGGCGCGCCGCCGTCACGATGCTGGTGAACATCGGGTGGTCCCCGCTCTTCACCAGCCTGTCGACGTACGCGCCGCTCCGCGTCGTGCTGCGGTACGCGCTGAGCCGGGTGGGCGTCCACGTGGGCCTGGCCGTGAAGAACGAGCGGGTCGCTTCCATGAGTCAGAGTGTCGAACGGTCGCCGAAGTCCTGGCGTCGCCGTCTTCGAGGGTCATGCACGCCGTCACCCCACGCGCCGCCGCAGCGGCGAAGCGGGTTTCGAGTGGGGGTTCGGGGGCCGTGCCCCCCGAGGTCACAGCCTGAGCCCTCTGCGCGAAGCGCCCCTAGGGAGGTCCTTTGGGCGGCGGGCGCCGGGATGCGGGTTCATGCCGCATCCCGGCGTCGTACGTCACTTGCGCTTCTTGATCTCCTCGGTGAGCTGCGGCACGACCTGGTGCAGGTCGCCCACCACGCCGTAGTCGGCCAGCTCGAAGATCGGGGCCTCCGGGTCCTTGTTGATCGCGACGATCGTCTTCGCGGTCTGCATGCCCGCCCGGTGCTGGATGGCGCCGGAGATGCCGGCCGCGATGTAGAGCTGCGGCGAGACCGTCTTGCCGGTCTGGCCGACCTGGAACTGGTGCGGGTACCAGCCCGCGTCCGTCGCGGCGCGGGAGGCGCCCACGGCCGCGCCGAGCGCGTCGGCGAGACCCTCGATGACGCTGAAGTTCTCGGCCGAGCCGACGCCGCGGCCGCCGGAGACCACGATCGCGGCCTCCGTCAGCTCGGGGCGGGCGCCCTTCTCCTGCTTGACCCGCTCGACCACGCGCGTGGCCTTGGCGGCGTCGGACAGGGTGACCGCGATCTCCTCCTCGGCGCCGGCGCCGGCGGACGGGGCGGGAGCGGTGGAGTTGGGGCGTACGGCCACGATGGGCGTGCCCCTGCGGACCTTGGCGCGTACGTTGACGCCGCCGCCGAAGATGGACTGGTCGGCCACGAAGCCCTCGCCGAGGCCCACGGCGTCGGTGATGACGCCGGAGTCGGTCTTGACGGCCAGGCGACCGGCGATCTCCTTGCCCTCGGCCGTGGCGGCCACGAGCACGGCGGCGGGCGACTTGTCGGCCACGAGCTGGGCCAGCGCCTCGGCCTTGGGCGCCACCACGTACTGGACGAGCTCCTCGGAGCCGCCGACGTAGATCTTCTCGGCGCCGTACTCGGCCAGCTTGGCCTTGGCGTCGGCGGTGATGCCGGGGCCGAGCCAGACGGCGGCGGGCGTGCCGAGCGAGCGGGCCAGCGTGAGCAGCTCCAGCGTGACCTTCTTGACCTCGCCTTCGACCTGCTCGACGAGAACGAGAATCTCCGACATTTCAGTAAACCCCCGTTCTCAGATGAACTTCTTGGACGCGAGGAAGTCAGCGGCGTTCGCGCCGCCGTCGCCCTCGTCCTTGACGATCGTGCCGGCGGCGCGCGGCGGGGCCGCGGCGAAGTCGACGACCTCGGACCAGGCGGCGTCCAGGCCGACCTGCCCGGCGTCGATGGAGGCGTCGCCGATGGCGAGCGTCTCGACCGGCTTCTTCTTGGCCGCCATGATGCCCTTGAACGACGGGTAGCGCGGCTCGTTGATCTTCTCGACCACGGACACGACGGCGGGCAGCGCGGCCTCGATCTTGTCGAAGCCGTAGTCGGTGATGCGCTGGACGCGGATCGAGGTGCCCTCGACCTCGACCTTGTTGGCCAGCGTGAGCTGCGCGGCGCCGAGGCGCTCGGCCAGCATGGCGGCCAGCACGCCGGTGCGCGCGTCGGTCGACTCCGAGCCGAGGATCACCAGGTCGAAGCCGATCTTCTTGAGCACCTGCGCCATCGCGTACGAGGTGGAGAGCGCGTCGGAGCCGTGGAGCGCGTCGTCGCTCAGGTGCACGGCCTTATCGGCGCCCATGGCGAGGGCCTTGCGGATGGTCTCGGTGGCCTTGCCGGGGCCCATGGTCAGCACGGTGACCTCGCCACCGTGCGCTTCCTTGAGCTTCAGCGCCTCCTCGACCGCGTACTCGTCAAGCTCGTTGACCACGCCGTCGGCGGCGTCGCGGTCGAGCGTCTTGTCATCGGACCGCAGCTTGCGCTCGGTCGCCGTGTCGGGGACCTGCTTCACGCAGACGACGATGTTCATGGCCGGTGGCCGACCTCCCGTTTCGCGTGCGCCACCGCGTCGCTGCGGTGGGCGCCGGATGCAATGCTGTCCAGACTGCCAGGTGCCTGTCCGGCCTCCGGCAGAGGGTGGCTTGTCGCGGTCATGTTACCCATGAGTAGCTTACGCGCAAACCGTGCGGAAGCACGGTCGGCACGCCGGACTCTGCCCCTCCACCATACCGAACTTCATTCTGTTCGTGCCGCCCGCCCCCCGCAGTGGCCGGCTCAGGCCGACAGCAGGAACACGACCCCCACGACCAGCGCCGTTCCGGCGAACAGCGCCAGGGTGAAGGTGCTGAACACCGCCGCCAGCCCGAAGCAGAGGCCGACAACCCCTGCCACAGCGACCATATCGACGATCACACGGGACCGCCGGTACGGGCCACGCGTGAACAGCGCGACCCCGGCGTCCGAGACCACGCCCAGCGCGTACGCCGCCAGCAGGAACAACCCCACCTCCGGCAGCACCTTCCAGGCCGCGGCCGCCAGTAACGACACGAACAGCCCCGACCCGATCACCCACCGCCTGCGCACCTTCTCCCGGTGCCGCGCCCTCGACTCCTCGACCCTGCGGCGCCGCGGGTCCTCGCCCGGCCGCCACTCCATGGTCGCGGTGTCGTCGCCGGGCCGCGCGGGCACGGGACGGACGGCACGGGGAGCGGCGGGCACGTGCTCGACGCCCAGAAGGGCGCAGATCTGCGCCGCCGTCGGCCGCTTGGCGGGGTCGGTGGCCAGGCACTCGCGTAACAACGGCGCCAGCCACCCGGGCACGCCCTCCAGGTCGGGCGGATGGTGCACGACCCGGTAGGCGACCGCGGCGGCCGGGCCCTGCCCGTACGGCTGCCGCCCGGTGGCCGCGTACGCGAGGGTCGCGCCGAAGGAGAACACGTCGGCCTCCATGCCCGCCTGCCGCCCCTCCAGCACCTCGGGGGCCAGGTAGCCGGGCGTGCCCACCACCGCGCCCGAGGCGGTCACCGACAGCGAGTCCAGCGCGCTGGCGATGCCGAAGTCGATGACGACCGGGTCGCCCTCGGTCAGGATGACGTTGGCGGGCTTGAGGTCGCGGTGCACGACCCCGGCCTCGTGCATGGCGACCAGCGCGCCGGCCAGCCCGGCGGCCAGCCGCCGCAGGTCCTCGACCGGCGTGGGGACGGCGCTCAGCGGCCGGCCCTGCACGTAGCGGGTCACCAGATAGGGACGCCCGCCCTCCAGCGAGGCGTCCAGCACCTCGGCCACGTTGGGGCCGCCGACCCTGCGCATGGTCTCCACCTCGCGCGCCAGCCGGGCCAGCGCGGCGGCGTCGGCGGCGACGTGCGGGTGCAGCACCTTGACGGCGACCGTACGGCCCTCCGCGTCGAGCGCCAGGTGCACCTCGCCGAAGCCGCCCGACCCCAGGCGCGAGAGGAGTTCGTACGGGCCGAGGCGCTCGCTCATACCTCTACTCTCCCCAAGGGAGCGGCCGGAGACACGCCGGCACCCGTCGCCGGCTCAGAACCAGTTGGTCAGGAAGCCCAGGCCGAGGTCGTCGAGCAGGCTGCCGATGAGCCCGGTGATCAGCCCGGTCACCGTCTGGCTGGCCTGCGCGCTCAGCTCGTCGATGATCTTGCTGGGCGCGCGCCACGGCGTCCACACCGGGTCCTGCCCCAGCGCGAACATCACCGCGAACAGCGCCGCCGTGCCCACCACCACGACCGCGACCAGGGCCGCGCCCGGCGTGCGCAGGACGCCGGTGAGCGAGCGGGTGACCGCTTGGCGCGGCGCGCCGCCGCCGGGCAGCACGAACAGGCCGGCCGCCATGGCCCCGGCCCCGTACGCCGCCGCCTCGTTGAGATGCATGCCGCCCGCCCAGTGGAGCACGCCCCACACGCACACGCCGAACAGCAGCGCCAGCGGCACGTGCACCGCCGTCACCAGCGCCGACTTGATCAGCGCCCACGGCGTGCCGACCAGCGCGAGCAGCGGGTCGGCCGCGCTGCTGCCGCGCACCTGCCGCCGCTTGACCATGTCGCCGAACAGGTATTCGCCGAGGCGCAGCACCAGCGCCAGCGCGACCGCGATCGCGCCCGCCATGACGGGCAGCATCACGGTCACCGCCACCAGCGTGACCAGCAGCAGCAGCCCCGTGAGCTGGGCGCCGAACAGGTAGCGCTTGCGCTCGGCGGGCGGCTGGGTCTGCTGGCGCGGCGCGGGCGGCGGCGTGTAGGGCCGCACCTGCTGCTGCGGCGGCGGCGCGGGGTAACCGGCCACCCGCTGGTCGCCGTAGGGCGGGCGGGCCGGCACGTAGGGCGGCGGACGCTCGTCCTGCCGGGGCCGCTCCTCGTGGCGCGGACGCGGCGGCGCCTGCTCGCGCCGCTGCCTGGGCGGCGGGGGCGGCGGCGGCTGCGGCTTGGCGTACTCGACCGGCGGCAGCAGGTCGGAGTAGTCGCTCTGGCCCATCACGCGGGTGCCGCTGCCCATGCGCTTGGTGCCGGTCGGCCCGTCGAACGACGTCGTCTCGTTGAACGTCGTCACCGCCGGGTCCAGCGCCCTCGCCATGCGCAGCAGCTCCTGCGCGCTCGGCCGGGAGGCGGCCTCGACGTGCAGCGCGCGGCTCAGCCAGCCGCGCAGCCAGGCGGGCGCCTTGTCGAGCTGCGCCCGCCCTTCCATGATGTTGAAGCAGACCGACTCGAACGTCCCCGTGCCGAACGGCGGCGCCCCCGTGGCCGCGAAGAACACCGTCGAGGCCAGCGCGTGCACGTCGGCCGCCTGGGTGATCTCGGAGTCGCGGATGATCTCGGGCGCGAGGTAGCCGGGCGTGCCGACGAACATGCCGGTCTGCGTCAGCCGGGTCGCGTTGACCAGGTGGGCGATGCCGAAGTCGATGACCAGCGGCTCCCCGTCGACCAGCATGACGTTGGACGGCTTGAAGTCACGGTGGATCACGTCGGCCGCGTGGATGGCGACCAGCGCCTGGCACAGCCCCTGCGCCAGCTTGATCACCTCGCGCGCGGCGAGCGGCCCGTCGGCCAGGACGGTGTCCTCCAGCGTGCGGCCGGGCGCGAAGCGCGTCACCACGTAGGGCTGCCCGCCCACGAGCTCGGCGTCGATGACCTCGGCCACGAACGGGCTCCGCACCCGCCGCATGGTCTCCACCTCGCGGGTGAGCCGGTCGCGCGCCTTGAGGTCGGCGGCCACGTGCGGGTGCAGCACCTTGATCGCGACCTCGCGCCCCTCGCCGTCGAGGCCGAGGTGGACGACGCCCATGCCGCCCTCGCCGATCTTCCTGACCAGCCGGTACGGGCCCAGGCGTTCCGGTGCTTGAATGCTCATCGCCGCCCTTCCCGTGTCATCCCCCGGTGTTCACCCTCAAGCCGTCCAGTTGGTCCGTCACTGGCCCGACGTTCAGCGGAGTCCATCCAGCCCCCCTTGGCTTGTCCCCGAACGTGCTGATGGCGAGGATCAGCGAGAGCGCGGCGACCGCCGCCAGAACTCCCGCCATCACCATCGCCGCTGTCCTCGAGGGTACGAGCGATGCGAGTGTTCTGCGCATCTGCTTGCCGGGGCCCTCGACCCCGGGCCCCGCGCAGACCGTCCAGAGCGCGACCGCCGCGCCCCAGGCCAGGGCGTTCGACGTGGTGGTGTCGGTGACCACCGTGAGCAGCAGCGTCACCGGCAGCCCCAGGATGAGCGCGTAGAGCGTGAGCGCGAGCGTGATGCCCGCCGACTTGGCCAGCGCCGCCGGGTAGGCGAAGACCCGCAGCACGTCGAGCGCCGCCGCCCCGGCCGGGCGCCTTCCGGCGAGCTGCGGCTGCGCGAGGTCGGCCGCGCGCAGCAGCACCGCGAACGGGACGGCCACGACCGCCACGAGCAGGGGCTCCAGCGCCGCCGCCACGACCATGATGACCAGCAGCATCCAGCCGGCCACGCCGTACGCCCTGGACCGCTGCAGCGGGTTGCCCGGGATCACGCCCGGCAGGTAAGGCTCCCGCTGCGTCGGGTCGTGATGGTAGTGCTGCTGCGCCGGGATGTAGGGCGGCGGCTGCATCGGCATGGGGCCGTGGCGGCCGTACTCGGGAACGTCGGGGGCCACGCGGCCCGCCGGGTCGTAGCCCGGGGCCATCCGGCCGGCGTCGGGCACGGGCCCGGCCACGCCGGGGGTGAGCCGCGCCGCGTCGAGCCCCTGCCCGTGCAGGTTGGGCCCGGAGAGATTGGGCCCGGAGAGGTTGGGGCCGGACAGGTTGGAGCGGCCCAGCTCCGGCGAACCGGGACGGACCCGGCGAGTGGGCACGTCCTCCTCGCCGGACGGCACCGGGTGCCCGCCGCTCTGCAGGCCGGGCCAGGGCTGCACGGGCTGCTGCACGGGCTGCTGCGGGGGCGCCGCCGCGGCGTTCTCGCGCTGGATGCGGCGCAGCTCCTCCGGCGTCACCCTGCGGGTGGGCCAGGGGTCGCCGCCGTCGCCGAGCAGGCTCTCCGCGGGCACGTTGGGGTGCGATCCGCCGGGCACGCCGGAACCCGGCGGGTTCGGGGCCTCCTGGCCGGGCAGCAGCGACACGTACGGCTGGTCCTGCGGCGGGATCGTCGGCTGCCGCTCCTGCCCGTCGAGCAGCCGCCGCGGCGTGACCGCCGGCGTGGAGATGTCGTAGGACGGCCGGTCGGCGAGGTGCGGCGGCGGGTTCTCCGGCGGGCGCGGCACCGTCGAGATCTCGTCGGGGACGCTGCCCGGCGGCGGCTGCGGCAGCATCCGGGCGGTCTGCTCGGCCAGCTCGGCCGCCTTGGGCCGCTTGGCCGGGTTGCGCTGGAAGGCCGCCTTGAGCAGCGGCTGCAACGTCGCGGGAGCCGCGCTCACGTCGGCCTTGCCCGCGGTGATGTTGTAGAAGATCATCTCCAGCGTGCCCTTGCCGAAGGGCGGCTGGCCGGTCGCGGCGTAGAGCAGCGTGCCCGCCCAGGCGTGCACGTCGACCTCGGGGCCCGCCTCCTGGCCCTCGATGATCTCGGGGGCGAGGTAGCCGGGCGTACCGATGAACATGCCAGTCTGCGTCAGCCGGGTCGCGTCGACCGCCTGCGCGATGCCGAAGTCGATGAGAACGGGCTCGCCGTCCAGGATCAGCACGTTGCCCGGCTTGAGGTCGCGGTGGATCACGCCCACCGAGTGCACCGAGGCGAGCGCCGCCGCCACGCCGTGCGCCACCCGGACCAGCGCGGGCAGGTCGAGCGGCCCGTCGTCCTTGACGATCTCGTCGAGCGGACGTCCGGGCACGTAACGGGTGACGATGTAGGGGCGATGACCGGTCACATCGGCGTCGACCACTTCGGCGATGTATTTGCTGCGCACCCGGCGCATGGTCTCGACCTCGCGCGAAAGCCGCCGCCTGGCGACCTCGTCGCCCGCGACCTCGCCACGCAGGACCTTGACCGCCACCTGCCGCCCCTGCGGGTCGACAGCGAGGTGGACAACGCCCATCCCGCCTTCACCGAGCCGCCTGAGCAGCCGGTAAGGGCCTAGTCGGTCATCGTTCATGGCATGAAGCACCATACCGGCTTAATCCCCGCCCACGAGATGAACCATGAGGCCACATTCCCACCTCGTACAACGTCCGGAAGGGCCTCTCCGGTTTCCCGGACGTGGGTCTCGAATCGGCCTCGATTTCTCCTTCAGCCCGCCAGCGGCAGGACCTCGGCGCGCTTCAGCCCGGCGAGCGCCGCACCGGGCAGCGCCAGTTTCGAGCGGCGCAGCCCGCTGCCGATCACCACCCTCGCGTGCTCGGCGACGTGCGTGTCCACCAGGATCGGCCACTCCTCGGGCAGGCCGATCGGGGTGATGCCGCCGTATTCCATGCCGGTCAGCTCGACGGCCTCGGCCATCGGCGCGAAGCTCGCCTTGCGGGCTTCGAGATGCCGGCGCACCACGCCGTTGACGTCGGCCCGCATCGTCGCGAGCACCATGCAGGCGGCGTAGCGGGTCTCGCCGCCCCGTTTCGCGGCCACGATCACGCAGTTGGCGGACTCGTCGAGGCGTACGCCGTAACGGTCGCAGAACGCCGCGGTGTCGGCCAGGTCGGGGTCGATCTCGGTCACCTCGACGCCGTCGACCGCCGTCACGGCCCGTGCCACCGGGCCGGCCAGCAGGTCGGCTCGTCCGGTGGCGGGCTCCCAGTGCAAGCTCATGCCATCTCCTTGTTCGCCTCTCCCGGAAACCCTACGGCGGTCCGGGGAGTGGCGGGGTTCAGGGGACGGCCGGTGCCGTCAGGCCGACCGCACCGCGCGCTGGTGCAGCTGGGTGACGGCGGCGCGGGCGGACTCCATGGCCCCCGCCTGCCAGGCGATCAGCTGGGTGAGCCAGTCGCCCGCGAAGTAAACCCTTCCGGCGGGGCGTTGCAGAAGAGTGAAGGACGAATCAAAGACCGGCCAGCGCACCCACGCCCCCTCGATGTGCGGCTGGCGGTGCCAGGCGATCGAGACGTCGGCCAGCACGCCCTGGCGGTACTTCTCGCCGTGGATCTTCTTGCCCTGGGTGAGCGCGCGGCGCCGGCGGTCCTCCGGGGAGAGCGCGCCGTACAGCTCGGCGTCGCGCTCGGTGTTGTAGTAGCCGACGAGCACGCCGCGGCCGGAGTGGTAGCCGTGCGAGGGATACCAGATGTGGGTGATGTCGAGGTCGGTCTCGGTGACGCCGCCGTAGATGCGGTCCTCGCTCTCCCACCAGCGCCGGTCGTACTCCAGGCCGATCTTGCCGGCGGCGACCGGGACCGGGGTCTTCAGCGCGGCCGTGACCTCCGCGCCGAGGTTGTGCGGGATCTTGGCCATGACGTGCGGCGGGAGCGCGGCCACGCAGTAGTCGGCCTTGATCGAGCCGCCGTCCCAGACGACCTCGACGCCGTCGGCCAGCGTCGTGATCCCGGTGACCTTGGCCCCGGTCCTGATCCGGTCGGCGCCGACGGCCTCGACGAGCTTGACGACGATCGCGTCCATGCCGCCGACCGGCTGGAACATGGGGGTGGCCATGTCGTGGCCGAAGTCGTTCAGCACCAGCCGGCCGGTGCCGGCGGCCAGCACGTCGGTGAGGGAGAGGGGCGCGTCGAGCGTGCCCGCGTCGACCCCCGGGTACGTCGCGAAGCCGCGGCGCGCGGAGCCGTCGTACTCCATCTTCGGGCCGAGGTCGCCGAAGCGGCGCAGGAAGTCGAGCAGCCGCTCCCGGTCCTGCGCGGAGACGGCCCGGTCGAGCGCGCCGCGGTCGGTGGCCTTGGCCAGCAGCTCGGCGACGTAGCCGTACAGGTCGGCGCGGGCGGCGCGGACCCGCATGGTCCGCCCGCCGGTGTGGACGTAGGCCATGGCGTTGTGGTTGACGAACACCTCGACGGGGACGCCCAGCTCGCGGCAGTAGTCCAGGGTCAGCATCCAGGGCGCGATGCGGCCGGGGCCGGCGTTGAAGTACTGGCCCTCGCCGAACGCGGCCTGCTGCACCGGGCCGTTCAGCTCCGGCAGGCGGTCGCCGCCGCGCAGCGTCAGGTTCCGGCCGCCCGCCTTCTCCCTGGCCTCCAGCACGGTGCAGTCGTAGCCGGCCTTGCCCAGCTCGTACGCCGCCGTCAGCCCCGCCACCCCGGCCCCCAGGATCACGACCTTGGCCGAGCCCTTGCCGCGCAGCGTGAAGTCGCCCTGCCGGGGTGGGGTGAACGCCTTGTCCTGCTCCGACGGCGCCAGGCCGAGGGCGCCCATGGCCGCGTACATGGCGCCCGCGCCGCCCGCCGCGCCGATCCCGATGAGCAGCCCTCGCCGCGTCAGCGCCGCCCGTTCCACGTCCCGCTCCTCATCCGTACGGGCCGCTGCCGCACGCTATCTGGCCGCCGATCGTGGCGAAGATGCCGAACAGAGCCATGATCTGGGTGAAGTCGTCCGTGGTGAACTCGGTGTGCCGCGAGCCCACCTGCTTCACACCCGGCACGAGCGCCACGGCGGCCGCGATGGCCGTCGAGTTCCACTCCACCCCCAAGGTGTACGGCGCCTCCACCCGGTACGGAGTGAAATCGCCGAGCCGCCCCAGCGCGCGGGCCGCCGCCTCGCGGATGCGGGCCTGGGCCACGCTCGGCGGCAGCAGCTCGGCCGAGAACTTGTCGATGCCCTTCTTGACCGCCACCGTCTCGACGTCGCCGAGGACCTCGCGGGCCTCCTCGCCGACGGCCTCGTCGCCGGTGACCAGCACGACGGGCACCCCGTGGTAGCCGGCGCAGGCCGCCACCAGCCGGGTCTCGCCGCACGGCTCGCCGTTGAGCTGGACGTTCTGGATCTCCTTGCCCATCCACGTGTGGTTGAGCACGCCGTCCTGGACGCCCGCCCGCGCGTGGTAGCCCACGAAGCACGCCGCCGCGAACGACCCGTCGAGGCCCTGCGCCATCCGCTGCGCCTTGCCGGGGCCGCGGATCAGGCTGGCCCGCGGGTCCAGCAGGTCGATGCGGAGGTTCTTGGTGGAGCCGTGGGCGTCGTTGACCAGCACGGTGCCCGCGCCCGCGTCGAACGCGCCCGCGACCGCGGCGTTGGCGTCGGCGGTCATCAGCTCGCAGCCGCGCTCGTAGCCGCGCCCGCCGGTGTGCATCTCCTCGGGATCGGTGAGGCCGGTCACGCCCTCCATGTCCACCGACAGATAAACCTTCACGGTCAGTTCCCCCAGTTCTCCACGCGCCGAGTCTCGGCCTCGGTCATCATCCCGACGTTCTCCGTCATGAACGCGGCCGCCTGCGCCCGCCACGCCTCCGGGATCTCCTCGATCGCGGGCGGGTAGCAGTGGTCGAGCCAGCTCGTGGACTCCTCCGTCGCCTCGAAGAAGTCGAGCGCCGGGCCGAAGAGCGTGTTCTCGATGCCCGGGACGCGGGCCAGGCCGTACTCGATCATCTCCTGGCCGCCGTAGGGCGGCTTGCGCAGCCACTTGCGGGCGAACGGGCGATCGGCGGTGACGGGCGTGTTCAGCGGGCGGCGCTCGACGGCGGCCTGGATGAGCTCCTTGTAGAGGCACTTGCCGCAGTCGCGGCACGGGCCGTCGGTGCCGCGCAGGCACCAGCGGACCTGTTCGCGCAGGTCGGAGTTCAGGGCGAGGCGCATCGTGGTCGCCTCGCTGACGCCGCCGACCGGCAGCACCAGGTGGACGCCGGCGGCGGCGAACAGCCGGCCCCACTTGCCGTGCGGCGACCACATGGGGTTGTCGGGGGTGTAGCGGTGCAGGTAGCGGCCGCCGCCGAGCCAGCGTGAGCCCATCTCGTAGCCGAAGCCGAGGCCGCCGAGGCCGAGCTGGTCGGCGAGGAGCAGCGCCCCGGCGGCGACCGCGTGGTGCTCGGGGTAGCCGGGGCGGGGCTCGGCGAGGGTGTACTCCAGGTCGGAGGTGACGGTGGTGACCTCGCGCCCGGTCTTCGCGGCGAGCTTGGCCAGCACGTCGGAGCGGTAGTGCGGCCACCGGTTGGGAATGCGCCGGTGCGGCACCCGGCGGAAGTGCAGGAAGGGCGACTCGGGGAAGATCGTGGCCGCGGCCACGGAGTCGGCGCCGCCGCTGTAGGAGATCCCGAGCGTCGGCCCCGGCCGCCGCGGCTCGGCGCCGACCGGCCCGGCCTCGACGCCCCAGCCGTCGTGCAGCGCGGCGGCGACCTCGGCCGAGATGGCCCGGTCGAAGAGCACCCGCCTGCGCGTCCAAGGGGCGACGACGGTCCAGGCCGCGACGGCGAACAGGTCGGGATGCGCGTCCCCGGGGACGCCGCCGATCGTGCAGGAGTTGATGGCGAGCTTGACGGGGTGCTCGTCGGAGGCCCTGCCGGTGATCTCGTCCTCGGCGTCGAGGCGGAAGCTCAGGTCGCCGCCGGTCCAGGTCACGCGCATGGGCGTTCCTCTCCGGAGCTCTGGCCGGGCACGGGCGTGCTCTGCCGGGCGCGCAGGTCGTCGATGGCCTGCCAGACCAGGACCTCGTTCTGCAGCACGCCGTCCAGCGCCTTGGCCGTCTCCTGCGCCAGCCGGTGGGCGTCGTCCAGCCGCGCCTTGTCCGTCGCCGCCTTCTTGTCCGCCCCCGCGGGGCGCGGCGCGGGCTTCGCCACGGCCTTGCGCAGCCGCTCGACCTCGGCCTGGAGCCCGGTCACCTCGCGCCGGAGCGTCTGGACCTCCCAGAGCGCGTCCCTGATGTCCTGCCGGTGGTCGGCGACGGAGATGTACCGGGAGTCGAACCATGTGCGCACGGCCTTCCGGAGCCGCGCGGGGACCAGGGTGCGCATCATGAGACGTCACGATACTGCTAAAGGCAGAGTAAAAAGTGCGCCAGCGATAACAGGTACAGCTCTGTATGGACCGCCCCCCGGAGCCGGGGAGCGGCCTGTGTAATCAACTGTTTACCGGCCGGTGAACTTGGGCTTGGCCTTCTCCGCGAACGCGCGCATGCCGATCTTGGCGTCGTCGGTCGCGAACAGGCCGGAGAACTGCAGCCGCTCGATCTCAAGCCCGGTGTCGAGATCGACCTCCAGGCCCTGGTCGACGGCCTGCTTGGCGGCGCGCACCGCGATCGACGGGCCGCCCACGAACGTCGCGGCCCACTCCAGCGCCGCCGTGTAGACCTGCTCGTCCGGCACCACCCGGTCGACCAGGCCGATCTCCAGGGCCTCGGCCGCGGACACGTGCCGGCCGGTGAAGATCAGGTCCTTGGCGCGGGCCGGGCCCACCAGGCGCGGCAGGCGCTGGGTTCCGCCCGCGCCGGGGATGATGCCGAGCAGGATCTCCGGCTGGCCCAGCTTGGCCGACTCGCCCGCCACCCGGAAGTCGGCGCACAGGGCGAGCTCGCAGCCGCCGCCCAGCGCGTAGCCGGTGATGGCGGCGATGACCGGCTTGCCGATGCGGGCCACCGTCGTGAAGCACGCCTGCAACGTGCTGGAGTGAGCGGACATGTCCGCGTAGGACATGTCGGCCATCTCCTTGATGTCGGCACCCGCCGCGAAGACCCGCTCGCCGCCGTAGAGGATGACCGCCTGCACCTGCGGGTCCTCGTCCACGATGCGGGCCGCTTCGGCGATCTCTCGTTGGACCTGGCCGTTGAGCGCGTTCATCTTGGGACGGTCGAGACGGATCGTGGCGATCTGGTCGGCCACTTCGACGCTCACAAACTCACCCATGGTCCGAACCTAACAGGCCGCTCCCCCGCCGCCCGGCCGGGCTCGGGCGCGTCGGCGTTTGCTCCTCCGGCTGGCGGGGAGGCGAAGGTCTTCCCGCAGGTCTTCCCGCAGGTGAGGAGGTCGGACGTGCTGACTGTGACCGACAAAGCCGTGGACGCGATCCGCGACCTGATGGACGGCGAGGACGTGCCGCCCCACGCCGGCCTGCGCATCGCCGCCATTCCGGACAGGGCGGGCACGCTGGAGCTGTCTCTGGCGAGCACGCCGGAGGCCGGGGACCAGGTGATCGAGAAGGGGGACGTGCGGGTCTTCGTGGCCGAGGACACCGTGGCGGTCCTGGACGACAAGTCGCTCGACGCCCGGCCGGGGAGCCCGGGGCAGCCGACGTTCCACCTGGACCGGCGGCCCTAGCCTTGGCGGATTTGTCACTACGTACCCACTGATATCGGTCGCACGGCGGCAGATCCCGTGTCACGATGACGGCGCGTCCGATCTCAAGGAGTGCCCGATGTGTCACGATCCGTTGTTACCGGAAGCCGTCGCCCGCGCCGTGGCCCACTACCGCTCGCTCCGCGACGAGCACGGGGTCACCTGGGGCGAGCCGTCCCTCTCCTACGTCACGCAGGCCCGCGCCACGGTCTTCCTCGACCTCAGGCACCGCTTCTGGGGCCCGGCCATGAGCCTGCTCGCCGCCCGCCACCCCGGACTGTCCGACGGGGAGCTGGAGGACCGCCTCGGCGAGGTGGACGTCGACCTCGTGGTACGCGACGCCCTCGGCGACGAGGTCGCCGACAACCTGCCCGCGCTGCGCCTGACCCCGTCCGGGGCGGCGCTGGAGGCCGTCGGGCGCGTGCTGCTCGACGGCGCGCCGCTGCGCACCGCGCTGCTGCTGGACTCGCGCACGGACGACCCGGTCGAGGTGGTCGTGGACGGTGTGCCACACGTGGTGCCGCCGCGCGGCGCCGAGATCGTCGAGGTGACGGGTGAGGTGGTCGTCGCGGGCCGGGCCGTGGACCTGTCGCCGCTGGCCCGGCGGGCCGGCGCGGCGGCGCTCCGGCTGCGGGCCGGGTTCCCGTGCCGGTGGAGCGTGACCGGCGCGAACGGCCAGGGCTGGTATCCCGAGGGCGTCCCGTCCAAGGTGGACGCGCACGGGAGGCCGTACTTCCATGGCGACGACCTGGTGGTGGCCGTGCCCGCCGAGCCGCTGACCGTGACCGTGACCAGGGGCATGGAGTACGCCTCCGCCGAGACCGCGGTGACCCCCGTCCAGGGCGGCGAGACGCTGGTCGAGCTGACCCCCGAACGCCTCTACGACGCCGCGGCCCGCGGCTGGTACGGCGGCGACCTGCACGTCCACCTCAACTGGATGGGCGAGGAGCCGGCCGCGCCCGAGCTGGCCGCCGCCGCGCAGCACGGCGAGGACCTGCACGTGCTCAACCTGGTCGCCGGCAACGTGGCGGCCGAGCGGGTCTACGACGCCGAGGCGCTGGAGCACTGGGCGGGCCGCGACCTGCCGTGGTCGGACGGGCGCCACCTCGCCAGGTTCGGCGTCGAGTACCGCAACGACCTCGTCGGGCACGCGACCGCGTTCGGGCTGCGCGCCGCGCCGGAGCGGCGGCACTCGGGCTTTCTCGGCACGGCCGACTGGCCGCCGAACGCGGTGGCGCTGGAGGAGCTGAGAGAGCTCGGCGGCGTGACCGGCTACGGGCACCCGTTCCACACGCCCTTCGGCGACGACGACCCGCCCGACGTGGTGCTGAGCCGCGGGCGGAACTGCTCGGCCAGGGAGATCGTGGCCGACGCCGCGCTCGGCCTGGTGGACTGCCTGGACGTGCTCAACCACTCCTCGGTCGCCGCCACCGCCGCCGTCTACCGGCGGCTGATCGGCGCGGGCAACCGGCTCGCCGTCACCGCGGGCACCGACGCGGTGCTGTCGTTCTGCCGGCGCGGCACGGCGTCCTCGCCGCCGGGCTGGGAGCGCGTGTACGCGCACGTCGGCGGGCCGCTGACCGCCGAGTCCTACGCCGAGGCGCTCCTGCTGGGCCGCACGTTCGCGACCTCCGGGCCGTGGCTGGAGCTCACGGTGGACGGCCACGGTCCTGGCGACACGCTGGACCTGCCGGTCGGGGCCCGGGTGGAGATCGCCGTGAGCTCGGTGGGGCCCGAGGTCGAGTCGCTGGAGATCCGCACCGCGGACGGCGTGCTGGCGCAGGGCCCGCCGGGGCGGCTCGCGGCCTCGCTGGTGGTCGGCGAGCCCACGTACGTGGTGGCCGTGGCCACGGGCGGGCCGCACCCGCGCGCCTTCCACCCGTCCGGCGCCTACGCCCACACCAGCCCCGTCTACCTGGACGTGGCCGGCGAGCACGTGGCCAGGCGGGCGGACGTGCGCTGGTGCCTCGCCTGGCTGGACCGGCTGACGGAGCTCCTGCACGAGCACGGCTCCTTCGAGACCGAAGAGCAACTGGCCGACCACCTGCACCTGTACGAGCGCGCCAGAGCGGTCTACGGGGGACGCCTGACCCCATGACTGAAAAAAGTCTTCGCAAAGATCTCGCCTACGAAGGAAATTGTTGAGACGCTGAACGCGCACCGCACCCCCAGTCCCGAGGAGTGTCCATGCGCAGACTTCTGGCGCTCGGCGTGGCCGTCCTGTTGCCGTTAACCCTCGCCCCCACCGCCCAGGCCCAGGACGCCGCCGACCGGCAGCGGGCCTTCGCCGCCGCCGCGGCCGAGTACCAGGTGCCCGAGAGCGTGCTGCTCGGCGTCTCCTACCTGGAGTCGCGGTGGGACGCCCACGCGGGCAGGCCCTCCAGCGACGCCGGCTTCGGCCCCATGCACCTCACGGACGCCGCCGCCTACACCGGCTCCAACCACCACGACGCGGGCGAGGAGGACGCCCGCGGCGACGACGCCCGGCCCCTGCCCGCGCCCGCCGAGCGGCCCGCCCCCGCGGAGATCCCGGCCCGGCTGCGCACCATGGAACGCGCCGCGGCGCTCACCGGCGAGAGCCACGAGCGCCTGCGCTCCGACGACGCCGCCAACATCCGCGGCGGCGCGGCCCTGCTGGCCGACTACCAGAAGTCCCTCGGCGCGCCACTGAGCGACGACCCCGGCGAGTGGTACGGCGCCGTCGCCAAGTACTCGGGCGCCGAGGAGGCCGGGGCCGCCAAGTTCTTCGCCGACGAGGTCTACTCGGTGATCGCGGAGGGCGCCCAGCGCACCACCGACGACGGCGAGCAGGTCCGGCTGCCGGCCGTGACCGGCCTGCGCAAGATCGAGAAGTGGCTGGAGAAGCTGGGCCTGCGACCCCCGGTCCGCCCCGACGGCGTCGAGTGCCCGGCCTCGATCTCCTGCGAGTGGATCCCGGCGGCCTACCAGGAGCTGCCGCCGGACGACTACGGCCACTACGACCTGGCGAACCGTCCGGTGAGCCAGAAGGTGGACTACATCATCATCCACGACATGGAGGGCTACTTCCTGCCGTCCATCCGGCTCAACCAGGACCCCAACTACGGGGCGAGCTGGCACTACTCCGTCCGCTCCGCCGACGGTCACATCGCCCAGCACATCAAGACCAAGGACGTCGGCTGGCAGGCCGGCAACTGGTACATCAACGCCAAGTCCATCGGCATCGAGCACGAGGGCTTCCTGGCCGAGGGCAGCACCTGGTACACCGAGGCGATGTACCGCTCGTCCGCCCGCCTGGTCCGCTACCTGGCGCTGCGGCACGGCGTGCCGCTCGACCGCGCGCACATCCTGGGCCACGACAACGTCCCCGGCACGCTGCCGACGACCGTGCGCACCATGCACGAGGACCCGGGCCCGTTCTGGGACTGGGCGCACTACTTCCAGCTCATGGGCGCGCCGCTGCACCAGCTCGGCGGGCCGCGCTCCGGCAGCGTCATGATCAAGCCGGACTTCGCTACGAACAAGCCCTACTTCTACGGCTGCGACCGCAAGAACCCCGAGGCCGCCTGCCCGCCGCTGCCCGCCCACACGGTGTGGCTGCGCACCGAGCCGCGCGCCGACGCCCCGCTGGTCAAGGACATCGGCAAGCACCCTACGGGCGAGTCGCTCTACAGCGTCTACGATCACAGCGCCCGCGCCAGCACCGGCCAGCGCTTCGCCGTCGCCGACCGCCAGGGCGACTGGACGGCCATCTGGTATCTCGGCCAGAAGGCGTGGTTCCACAACCCGGCCTCGGCGCCGACCGCCGTCCCGTCAGCCGGCCTGGTGGTGACGCCGAAGCCGGGCCTCGCCACGGTCCCGGTGTACGGGCGGGCGTACCCGGAGCAGGAGGCGTACCCGGCGGGCATCCCGTACCAGGCGGTGACGCCGCTGCAGTACACGTTCTCGGCGGGCGAGAAGTACACCCTCGCCGGACCGGCGGCCACCGAGTACTACCGGGCGGTCACCTTCAACCTGGAGGACCACAAGGTGGTGCGCGGCAAGACCAAGTATCTGCAGATCCAGTTCGGTCACCGGGTGATGTTCGTCAAGGCTGACGACGTGCGGGTGTCGTTCTCCGGGTGAACTCGCTGACGGCCCTGCGGGTGCTGGCCAGCGCCTCCTGCGAGGAGTCGTAGGTGCGCTGCGCCACCCCGACGAACAGGCAGTCGACGACGAGGAGCTGGCTGATCCTGCTGGCCAGGGCGCCGGGACGGAACTCCGTCTCGCGCCCGGCCGAGATGAGCACGTGCTCGGCCAGCTCCGCGATCGACGAGCGCGGGTTGTTGGTGATCGCCACGGTGGTGGCGCCCGCCTCCTTGGCCCGCGTCAGCGGCTCGATCACGTCGGGGGTCTCGCCCGAGGTGCTGATGCCGATCGCCACGTCGCCGGGCCGCAGCAGCACGGCGCTGGTGAGCGCGAGGTGGGCGTCCTGGAAGGCGTGGCTGGACAGGCCGATGCGCAGCAGCTTCTGCGCGACGTCCCCGGCCACCAGGCCGGAGGCGCTGACGCCGTAGGCGTCGATCCTGCGGGCCCCGACGATGGCGTCCACGACCAGGCCCAGCCGCTCGCTGGTGAGCTGGGCGACCGTGTCGTTGATCGCCTCGGACTCGGCCCGCGCGACCTTCTGGATCACCGCCGACAGCGGGTCGTCGGGGGCGAGGTCGCCGGGCACGAGCCGGTCGGGCTGCGCGGCCGCGGCCGCCAGCGCCAGCCTGAGCTGCGGGTAGCCGGCGAACCCCAGCAGCCGCGCGGTCCGCACGATCGTGGCCTCGCTGGTGCCCGAGGCGGCGGACAGCTCGGTGATGGTGCTCCGCGCCACCGTCGCCGGGTCCTCCAGGATGAGGCGGGCCACGGTCTGGGCGGCCGGCGTCAGGGACGGCAGCACACCTCGGACCGTGGCCACCAGAGTGTCGGCCCGCAGGCCGTTGGCACTGTCGTCCACCCCCCGATTATGCCTGGGCTTTAACGCAATGTGCCGTTCGTCATGCCCACGGGTTCCTCGGGGACCGCGATGAGGCCGAGCTCGGCCGTCGTCGCGACCAGCGGGTGATCCGGGACGACCCGGACGGTGTAGCCGAAAGCACCCGTGCGGTCGAGCGGCACCACGCCCGTGTAGTGGGCGCGGCCGTCGTCGTCCACCGACTGGCAGGCCATCTTCGCGTACGACGGGTGGACCAGCTCGTCGTGCGGCCCGACCTTGCCGTACGCGGCCTGGACCAGCACGTCGCCGGGCTCCAGGTCACCGAGCGCCACCGTGGCGTGCACCTCGATCGCGGCCCCCACCTCGGGGGCGTCCGTGTCGCCCGCGCCCGACGCCTCCACGTGCTCCACCCGCACCCCCGGCCAGGCCCGGGTGACCCGGACCCGCCAGGCGGCGAACGCCTTGGCCGGGGCGTGGGCGTCGGCCGCCAGCGCCCGCGCGGACTTGGCGGCCGGGGTGTAGAGGTCCACGACGTAGTCGCGCAGCATGCGCCCGGCCAGCACCTTCGGCCCGAGCGAGGCGAGGGTGTGCTTGACCATCTCCAGCCAGCGGCGGGGCAGGCCGTCGAAGGCCCGGTCGTAGAAGCGGTCGGACACCTCGTGCTCGATGAGGTCGTAGAGGGCGGCGGCCTCCAGCTCGTCACGCCGGTCGGGGTCGGTGACGCCGTCGGCGGTGGGGATCGCCCAGCCGTTGGTGCCGTCGTACCACTCGTCCCACCAGCCGTCGCGGATCGACAGGTTGAGCCCGCCGTTGAGCGCGGACTTCATGCCCGAGGTGCCGGACGCCTCCAGCGGGCGCAGCGGGTTGTTGAGCCACACGTCGCAGCCCTGGGTCATGAGCTGGCCGAGCGCCATGTCGTAGTCGGGCAGGAAGACGATCCGGTGGCGCACGTCGGCCTGGTCGGCGAACTTGACGATCTGCTGGATGAGCTTCTTGCCGCCCTCGTCGGCGGGGTGCGCCTTGCCGGCGATGACGATCTGCACCGGCTTGTCCGGGTCGAGCAGCAGCTCGGTGAGCCGCCGCTGGTCGCGCAGCATGAGCGTGAGCCGCTTGTACGACGGCACCCGCCGGGCGAAGCCGATGGTCAGCACGTCGGGGTCGAGCGCGTCGTCGATCCATCCCAGCTCGGCGTCGGAGGCCCCGCGCTCGCGCCAGGACCGGCGCAGGCGCGCGCGGGCGCCCTCGACCAGGCGGCGGCGCAGCACGCCGCGGATCTCCCACAGGTCGGCGTCGGAGAGCTTCTGGATGCCCTCCCAGCCGCGGGCGCGCTCCAGCAGCGCGGGCAGCTCGCGCCCGGCCAGCTCCATCAGCTCGCGGCCCACCCAGGTCGGGGCGTGCACGCCGTTGGTGATGGAGCCGATCGGCACCTCGTCGAGGTCGAAGCCCGGCCAGAGATCCTTGAACATCTCGCGGCTGACCTCGCCGTGGAGCTGCGAGACGCCGTTGACCCGCTGGGCCAGGCGCATGCCCATGACGGCCATGTTGAACCGCCCGGGGTCGGACTCCGCGCCCAGGGCGAGGATGCGCTCGACGGGCACGGTCGGCCAGGACGCCGAGCCGCCGAAGTGGCGCTCGATCAGCTCGACGGGGAAGCGGTCGATGCCCGCGGGCACCGGCGTGTGCGTGGTGAACACGGTGCCGGCGCGTACGGCCTCCAGCGCCTCGTCGAAGGTGAGCCTCGCCTCGGTCAGCTCGCGGATGCGCTCCAGGCCGAGGAAGCCGGCGTGGCCCTCGTTGGTGTGGAAGACCTCGGGCTCGGGGTGCCCGGTGACCCGGCAGTAGGCCCGGATCGCGCGCACGCCGCCGACGCCGAGCAGCAGCTCCTGCATGAGCCGGTGGTCGGTGCCGCCGCCGTAGAGGCGGTCGGTGATGTCACGGGCGGCGTTGTCGTTGTCGGCGACGTCGGAGTCGAGCAGCAGCAGCGGCACCCGGCCGACCTGCGCCACCCAGACCTGGGCGTGCAGCACGCGCTCGTCGGGCAGCCCCAGACGGATCTTGACGGGGGTGCCGTCGGCCTCCTTCAGCAGGGACAGCGGCAGGCCGCCCGGGTCGAGCGAGGGATAGTGCTCAAGCTGCCAGCCCTCGGGCGACAGCGACTGCGTGAAGTAGCCGTGCCGGTAGAGCAGGCCGACCGCGAGGATCGGCACGCCGAGGTCGCTGGCGGCCTTGAGGTGGTCGCCGGCCAGGATGCCGAGCCCGCCGGAGTATTGCGGCAGGGCGGCGGCGATGCCGAACTCGGGCGAGAAGTAGGCGATGGCCCGCGCGCCGTCGGGCAGCGTCTGGTACCAGCGCGGCGAGGTGATGTATTCGCGCAGGTCGTCGGCGGCGTCGGCGAGCCGCCGCAGGAAGCGGCGGTCGGCGGCCAGCTCGGCGAGCCGTGCGGGCGTGACGGCCCCCAGCAGGGCCACGGGATCGTGTCCGACCTGCTCCCAGAGATCGGCGTCGACCTCGGCGAACAGGTCCAGCGTCTCCGGGTGCCAGGACCAGCGGAGATTGTGTACGAGCTCGCCGAGGGCGGCCAGCTCCGTGGGCAGGACGGTGCGGACGGTAAACCGACGGATAGCTCTCACGTTGTGCACCCTACGGGCTAGGAGGGACCTCTCGTTCCTTCACCCCCATCAGAGCCCTTCAAACCACTTCCGAAGACAAGCATGAAGAGGGCGCAATGGGGCAACTTTCCCTAATGTTGGGTTCTCCCGCGAACTTCTGCGGGAGGTCTATCCGCTGCTGTCCAGAAATAACGTGCGAGGATCGTTCCTGCCACGGAAAACCTCCGGCGGCACCGAGTGTGCCGTCGCAAACCCTTGATTGCGATGATCGGACGAATTCCCATCACGGACATCTCCCCCGTCGTCGACTGCGGGCAGCGGCCCGCCAAGGCGGTCGCCGGCGAGACCTTCGAGGTCTCCGCGACCGTCTTCAGAGAGGGCCATGACGCCGTGGCCGCGGGCGTGGTGCTCACCTCGCCCGATGGGCAGCGTGGCCGGTTGAGACCGATGCGCGAGCTGGGTCCGGGCACCGACCGCTGGGCCACCGAGGTGTGCCTGCCCGCCGAGGGCGACTGGCTCTACCGCGTGGAGGCCTGGAGCGACCCGATCAGCACCTGGCTGCACGACGCCGAGATCAAGATCCCGCGTGGCATGGACGTCGACCTCATGTGCGAGGAGGGCGCCCGGCTGTTCGAGCGGGCGGCCAGGGCCGTGCGCGCGGCCGACTGCCCCTCCGTGCCCACGGGCCAGAACGGCGGCGCCAACGCCACCGGCAGGGCGGGCGGCAACGGCAGGGCCGGCGGCAACGGCGAGCCCTCGTGCGGGCACCGGGCGGCGCTGCTGTCGGTCGCGGCCACGCTGCGCGACGACAACCTCGACCCGCGGGCCCGGCTGTCGATCGCGCAGCTCCCCGACACGGCCGCGCTGCTGGAGGCCCACCCGTTCCGCGAGCTGGTGACCAGGTCGAAGTCGTTCAAGATCCGGGTGGACCGGCGCCGGGCGCTCTACGGCTCCTGGTACGAGTTCTTCCCGCGTTCCGAGGGCGCGGTCGTCAGCGCCGGCGGCATGTCGAAGTCCGGCACCTTCCAGACTGCCGCCAAGCGGCTGCCCGCGATCGCCAAGATGGGCTTCGACGTCGTCTACCTGCCGCCGGTCCACCCCATCGGCACGACCTTCCGCAAGGGCCGCAACAACACCCTGAGCCCCGAGCCCGACGACCCGGGCTCGCCGTGGGCGATCGGCTCCGAGGACGGCGGCCACGACGCGATCCACCCCGACCTCGGCACCATCGAGGACTTCGACGAGTTCGTGACGCGCACCCGCGAGCTGGGCATGGAGGTCGCGATCGACCTCGCGCTCCAGTGCTCGCCGGACCACCCGTGGGTCAAGGAGCACCCCGAGTGGTTCACGATCAGGGCCGACGGCTCGATCGCCTACGCCGAGAACCCGCCGAAGAAATACCAGGACATCTACCCGCTCAACTTCGACCGGGACCCCGAAGGCATCTACGCCGAGGTCCGCCGGGTGGTGCGGCACTGGATGGACCACGGGGTGCGCATCTTCCGGGTGGACAACCCGCACACCAAGCCGGTGAACTTCTGGGAGCGGCTGCTGGCCGACATCCACACCACCGACCCGGACGTGCTGTTCCTGTCGGAGGCGTTCACCCGGCCGGCGATGATGCGGGCGCTCGCGAAGGTGGGCTTCCACCAGTCGTACACGTACTACACCTGGAAGAACTCCAAGTACGACGTCGAGACCTACCTGTCGGAGCTGGCCAGGGAGACCTCGTCCTACCTGCGGCCCAACCTGTTCGTCAACACGCCGGACATCCTGCACGAGTACCTGCAGCACGGCGGGATGCCGGCGTTCAAGATCCGGGCGGTGCTGGCCGCGCTCGCCTCGCCGACTTGGGGGGTTTATTCCGGATATGAACTTGGGGAAAATATCCCAGTCCGTCCGGGCAGTGAAGAATACCTCGATAGTGAGAAATATCAGTACAAGCCTCGCGATTGGATGACCGCCGAACGCGAGGGACACAGCCTGGCTCCCTTCATCACTCATCTGAATTTGTTTCGAAGAGCGCATCCGGCACTGCAGGAATTGCGTAACCTACGATTTCACCGGGTCGACCAGCCGGACATCGTCTGCTTCTCGAAGCGTCTGCCGGGGGCCTACGACCCGGCCACCAGGCGGCACGGGCTGGGCGACGTCGTTCTCGCGGTCGTCAACCTGGATCCGCACCACACCCATGAGGCAACCGTTGATCTTGACCTGCCCGCCCTCGGGCTCGACTGGAACGCCGAGTTCGTCGTGGACGACGAACTGTCCGGCGAGTCCTACCGCTGGCGTCAGAGCAACTACGTGCGCCTCGACCCTCACATCCAGCCTGCCCACATTCTCACCGTACGAGCCGCGCCACGGTAGAACTGAATTCAGCGGGGAGTCTTCAACGTGTGTGTCAGCGCCTCCCTCATGAGCCTCCGGCGAGGGCGCTCATGAGCTCCACACCCATTCCCAACACCTTCGACGAGGAAAAGCCGCGCGATCCCTACTGGTACAAGCGCGCCGTCTTCTACGAGGTCCTCATCCGGGGCTTCGCCGATTCCAACGGCGACGGCACCGGCGACATCAAGGGACTGATCAGCAAACTCGACTATCTCCAGTGGCTGGGCGTCGACTGCCTGTGGCTGCTCCCGCTGTACGAGTCGCCCCTGCGTGACGGCGGCTACGACATCGCCGACTTCATGAAGATCCTCCCCGAGTTCGGGGACCTGGGCGACTTCGTGAAGCTCGTCGAGGAGGCGCACCGGCGGGGCATGCGCGTCATCGCCGACCTCGTCATGAACCACACCAGCGACGCCCATCCCTGGTTCCAGGCCTCCCGGCACGACCCCGAGGGGCCGTTCGGCGACTTCTACGTGTGGTCGGACACCGACGAGACGTACCAGGACGCCCGGATCATCTTCATCGACACCGAGACCTCCAACTGGACCTACGACCCGGTCCGCGGCCAGTACTACTGGCACCGCTTCTTCCACCACCAGCCGGACCTCAACTACGAGAACCCGGCGGTGCAGGACGCGATGCTGGAGGTGCTGCGCTTCTGGCTGGACCTCGGCATCGACGGGTTCCGGCTGGACGCGGTGCCCTACCTCTTCGAGGAGGAGGGCACCAACTGCGAGAACCTGCCGAGGACGCACCAGTACCTCAAGCGCATCCGGGCCGAGGTGGACCGGCTCTACCCCGACCGGGTCCTGCTGGCCGAGGCCAACCAGTGGCCGTCGGACGTGGTGGAGTACTTCGGCGACCCGGTGGGCGGCGGCGACGAGTGCCACATGGCCTTCCACTTCCCGCTGATGCCGCGCATCTTCATGGCCGTGCGCAGGGAGAGCCGCTACCCGATCTCCGAGATCCTGGCCCAGACGCCGAAGATCCCCGAGCACTGCCAGTGGGGCATCTTCCTCCGCAACCACGACGAGCTGACGCTCGAGATGGTCACGGACGAGGAACGCGACTACATGTACACCGAGTACGCCAAGGACCCCCGCATGCGGGCCAACGTCGGCATCCGCCGCCGCCTGGCCCCGCTGCTGGAGAACGACCGCAACCAGATCGAGCTGTTCACCGCGCTGCTGCTGTCGCTGCCCGGCTCCCCCGTGCTCTACTACGGCGACGAGATCGGCATGGGCGACAACATCTGGCTCGGCGACCGCGACGGCGTGCGCACCCCGATGCAGTGGGATCCCGACCGCAACGCCGGCTTCTCCGACTGCGATCCCGGGCGGCTCTACCTGCCCGTGATCATGGACCCGATCTACGGCTACCAGGCCATCAACGTCGAGGCCCAGCAGAAGAACGCCGGTTCGCTGCTGCACTGGACCAGGCGCATGATCGAGATCCGCAAGCGGCACCCGGTCTTCGGCCTGGGCGAGTACGCCGAGCTCAACTCCTCCAACCCGAGCGTCCTGGCCTTCGTCAGGGAGCTGGGCGACGACCGGATGCTGTGCGTGAACAACCTGTCACGCTTCCCGCAGCCGGTCGAGCTCGACCTGCGCAGGTTCGTCGGCGTCTCCCCCGTGGAAACCATGGGAGGCGTGCCATTTCCGGCAATTGGCGAACTACCGTATCTTTTGACGCTTCCTGGGCATGGGTTCTACTGGTTCACACTCCCGCCGGCCGTCATCCAGGAGGAGTAGGACGTGCTGAATGAGCTCCTTGCCGCATGGATCAGCCGCCAACGTTGGTTCGGCGGCAAGGGGCGCCCGATCGACGAGCTGTCGATCGACGCGGACGTCGTGCTGACGCCCGGACTCCGACATCTGATCGTCGCCGTGTGGCAGGACGGCTGCCGCGACCGCTACCAGCTCCTGCTGGGCGAGCGCCACGACCTGCCCGACCGGCTCGCCCACGCCCTGATCGGCTCGATCGACGGCGTGTGCCTCTACGACGCCACCCACGACCCCGAGCGCACCGCGTGGCTGCTCGACGGCATGGCGCGCGACGAGACCCGCAGCGGCCTGCGCATGCGGCACGTCGAGGGGGCCGAGATCGACTCCTCGCCGCGCAGCATGGTGCTCGGGGCCGAGCAGTCCAACACCTCGCTCGTCTACGGCGACGCCTACATCTGCAAGCTCTTCCGCCGCCTCATCCCCGGCGTGAACCCGGAGCTGGAGATCGTCACGGCCCTCGCGGAGCGGAAGGCGCCGCACATCGCGCAGCCGTACGGGTGGATCGAGGCCGACCTGGACGGCACCGGGACCACGCTGGCGATCATGCAGGAGTACCTGTCGAACGCCAACGACGGCTGGGACCTCGCGCTGACCAGCGTCCGCGACCTCTACGCCAGCCCGCCCGAGACCAGCGCCGCCGAGGCGGGCGGCGACTTCGCGGGCGAGGCGCGGCGGCTCGGCGTCGCCACCGCCCGCGTGCACGAGGAGCTGGCCGCGGCCTTCCCCACGGCGACGATCGAGACGTACGAGATCAAGCGCATGGCGGAGGCGTTCCGCCGCAGGCTCGTCCGGGCCGTGGTCGACGTGCCCGAGCTGCGGCCGCACGTGGGCGCGCTAGAAGAGGCCTACCACGAGGTGGAGCTGCTCACCGGCGCGGTGCCCGTGCAGCGGGTTCACGGCGACTACCACCTGGGCCAGGTCATGCGCACGCCGACGGACTGGGTCGTCCTCGACTTCGAGGGCGAGCCAGGACAGCCGCTGGCCGAGCGGCGGGCGCTGTCGTCGCCGCTGCGGGACGTGGCGGGCATGCTGCGCTCGTTCGACTACGCGGCCCGCCACCTGCTGGCCGGCCGCGCCGAGGCGGCCGACCTGGAGGAGCGGGCGCAGGAGTGGGCCGACCGCAACCGCGCCGCCTTCCTGGAGGGCTACCGCGAGGGCGGCGGCGTGATCGGCCGGGCCGACGCGGTGCTGCTGCGGGCGTTCGAGCTGTCCAAGGCCGTGTACGAGGTCGGCTACGAGGCCAGGAACCGCCCGACCTGGCTCCCCATCCCGCTGGCCGCCTTCCGGCCCCGCTGAGCGGTCACGCCCAGCGGGAGGCGCCAGGATGGAGGACGGGAGCGGCCTCCATCCGCCGTGCCTCCTGCTCGCCGGTGATCCGCAGCACCACGAGGATCGCGAACACCGCGGCCACCAGCATCAGCGCGATGCTCACCACGTCGAAGCGGGCCGCCGTGGCGAGGGCGTCCGCCTCCTCGGCGTTGAACAGCAGGCGCGCGGCGACGTTCGACACCCAGGCGCCCACGAGCCAGGCCGCCCACCAGGCGTGGAGCAGCCCTTTGCGGGACGACCACGAGCGGGCGGAGGCGTCCCAGATGTCGTCCACGATCTGCTTGGGGAACCAGAGCGAGACGATCGGGACGATCCAGCCGAGGATCAGCCAGGGACGCGAGCGCCGGTGCCCGTGCGGGGCGAGGAGCTCGGCGTTGGCCCGCACCCGGAACAGCCAGACCAGGAACGCCACGATCGCGGCGAGGTAGGCGACGGCCTCCACGACGCCCGAGAAGGCGTAGACGAGGTCCGCGGTGTCGATCTCCGCGTCGGTCACGGAGGTCACGTCGGCGATGATCCGGTCCACGACGTCGGCGTACCAGAGGTCGATGACCGCCGCGACGACGCCGACCAGCGAGTCGGCGACGAGCGCCACGACCGCGAGGATCGCCGGTCCGCGGACCGGGCGTAAGAGCGGAGGAGGCGGAGGATATGACGGATGTGTGGGGGAAGCAGGTGGCGGGTACATTGCTGCAACCTTTCTGGCTAGGTTGACGAGCGGCGCACCAGTATGTCGAGCCAGATAGCGGTAAAGGATGGGTTATCCCATCCCGGCACGGTCTTGTGATGAACCCGGGATTTTGCACTTTCTGTGATTGTGTCGGGTATGCGGGCAGAGCCTGGGATGGACGGTCGTCTTAAGGCAGTGTTGGGAGCATGCCGATGAGGAACGAGCTCGACCGCCTCGCGGGTGGGGCGCACCACGATCCGCACTCCGTGCTCGGAGCGCACCCCACTGCCGGCGGGGTGGTCTTCCGCGCGCTGCGCCCGCTGGCCGAGCGGGTCACAGTGGTGCTGGACGACGACGGCACCACCTTTGACATGAAACACCAGGCACACGGGGTGTTCGAAGTGCTGGTTCCCGGGCTCGACAAGGTGCCCGGCTACGCGTTGCAGGTGAAGTACGCGGGCGGCGAGCCGTTCACCGTGCGCGACCCCTACCGGCATTGGCCCACCCTGGGCGAGGTGGACCTGCATCTCATCGGCGAGGGACGGCACGAGCGGCTGTGGGAGGCGCTGGGCGCCCGCGTGATGGAGCACGAGGACACCGAGGGGGTGGCGTTCTCCGTCTGGGCGCCGAACGCGCGCGGCATCCGCGTCATCGGCGACTTCAACCACTGGGACGGCACCGCCTACCCCATGCGGTCGCTCGGCCGCTCGGGCGTGTGGGAGCTGTTCGTGCCGGGCCTGGGGGCCGGCGAGCGGTACAAGTACCAGGTCCTGGGCGCGGACGGCATCTGGCGGGAGAAGGCCGACCCCATGGCGCGGCGCACCGAGGTGCCGCCGATGACGGCCTCCGTGGTGGACAAGTCCGACTACAGCTGGCAGGACGACGCCTGGCTCGTCGAGCGGCGCGAGTCGCACGCGCAGGCCAGGCCCATGAGCATCTACGAGGTGCACCTGGGGTCGTGGCGGCCCGGCCTGTCGTACGTGGAGCTGGCCGAGGAGCTGTCCGCGTACGCCGAC
This sequence comes from Nonomuraea sp. B208, assembly GCF_057536035.1. NCBI lineage: Bacteria > Bacillati > Actinomycetota > Actinomycetes > Streptosporangiales > Streptosporangiaceae > Nonomuraea > Nonomuraea sp. B208. The sequence goes on along the minus strand of NZ_BAAJOU010000033.1, from coordinate 262,096 downwards.
GACATGGGCTTCACCCACGTGGAGCTGCTGCCGGTGGCCGAGCACCCGTTCGGCGGGTCGTGGGGCTACCAGGTGACCTCCTACTACGCGCCGACGGCCCGCTTCGGCACCCCCGACGAGTTCCGCCACTTCGTGGACCGCATGCACCAGCGCGGCATCGGCGTGATCCTCGACTGGGTGCCCGCGCACTTCCCCATGGACGAGTGGGCGCTGGCCCGCTTCGACGGCACCCCGCTCTACGAGCACGCCGACCCGGCGCGCGGCGAGCACCCCGACTGGGGCACCTACGTCTTCGACTACGGCCGCCGCGAGGTGCGCAACTTCCTGGTCGCGAACGCGCTGTTCTGGCTGAAGGAGTTCCACATCGACGGCCTGCGCGTGGACGCCGTGGCCTCGATGCTCTACCTCGACTACTCGCGGCGCGAGGGCGAGTGGACGCCGAACGTCTACGGCGGCCGGGAGAACCTCGACGCCGTCGAGTTCCTCAAGGAGATGAACGCGGTCAGCTACCGGGAGGCGCCCGGCATCTCGACCGTGGCGGAGGAGTCGACGGCCTGGCCGGGCGTGTCGCGCCCGGTGCACCTGGGCGGGCTGGGCTTCGGCTTCAAATGGAACATGGGCTGGATGCACGACACGCTCGAATACCTGCGCCACGAGCCGGTCTTCCGCCAGTACCACCACCACCAGATGACGTTCTCGCTGCTCTACGCCTACTCCGAGAACTACGTGCTGCCGCTCTCGCACGACGAGGTGGTGCACGGCAAGGGCTCGCTGCTCGGCAAGATGCCCGGCGACGAGTGGCAGCGCTTCGCGCAGCTCCGGGCGCTGCTGGCGTTCATGTGGGCGCATCCGGGCAAGCAGCTGCTGTTCATGGGCGGCGAGTTCGGCCAGGGCTCGGAGTGGTCGGAGGAGCGCGGCCTCGACTGGTGGGTGCTGGAGTTCGACGGGCACCAGGGCGTGCAGCGGCTGGTCCGCGAGCTCAACCGGATCTACAAGGACACCCCGGCGCTGTGGGAGCAGGACACCTCGCCCGAGGGCTTCCGCTGGCTCGACGCCGACGACGCCTCGGGCAACACCTTCTCCTTCGTCCGCTACGCCAAGGACGGCTCGGCGGTGGCGTGCGTGGTCAACTTCAGCGGCGCGCCGCACGACGGCTACCGGCTGGGGCTGCCGTACGCGGGGCAGTGGCGCGAGGTGCTCAACACCGACGCCTACGACTACTGGGGCAGCGGCGTCGGCAACATGGGCGGGATCGAGGCGGTGGAGGAGCCGTGTCACGGGCTGCCGTACTCGACGACGCTGCGGGTGCCGCCGCTCGGCGCGGTGTGGTTCACGCACGAAGGGACGTCCGCGAACGGCTGAACGTCGAGGGTGAGGTCACTGAAAGTTCGGTGAGAACCGGACGGGGGGCCTGTGCCTGGTGGGGAAATCGCCCTAAACTCCGAGATCATCCCCTTCGGAGGAAGACGCGTGCGATTTCGCCACCTGATGGTCTGTTCGGCCGTTCTGGCGCTGATCCCGTTATCGGGCCCGGCCTACGCGGACGACCCCACCCCGACGCCGACCCCCGCCCCCACCGCGGTCCCCACGGGCGCCCCCTCACCCGCTCCCACCACTCCTGAGGAGAAGGTCGAGGACGGTCTGGGCGCCGGCGGCGGCACCGAACGGGCCATCGTCGAGCTGACCGACCCGGCGCAGAACGAGCCCGTGGCGAGCCAGGCGGCGGCCCAGAGCGTGGACGTGGTGCTCAAGCCCCAGAACGGGTCGTTCATGGTCGTGCAGGGCACCGCGGAGGAGCTGGCCGCGCTGGCCGCCGATCCGCGGGTCGCCTCGATCCATCGGGACCGGACGTACACGCCGGCCGACGTGGGCCCCAACCTCAAGCTCATCGGCGCCGACCAGGCGCACGCCAAGGGCCTCACGGGGACCGGCCAGGCGGTGGCGGTGCTGGACACCGGCATCGACCGCGACCACCCGTGGTTCAGCGGCCGGATCGTGGCCGAGGCGTGCTTCTCCGCCGTGGAGGCCGGCGTCGAGTCCCTGTGCCCCAACGGGCAGAGCGAGCAGATCGGCGAGGGCGCGGCCGACGCCATGACCGCCAAGTGCCTCGCCGGCGGCACGAACCTGTGCGACCACGGCAGCCACGTCGCGGGCATCGCGGCCGGCTCCGGCGGCGTCGCGCCGGGCGCGAGCATCGTCGCGGTGCAGGTGTTCAGCCGGGTCAACGACGAAGGGGTGTGCGGCGAGGCGTCGTGCGTGCTGGCGTTCGAGTCGTCGCTGCGCCTCGCCATGGACTACGTGGCCGGGCTGGACCAGCCGCTGGCGGCGGTCAACCTGAGCCTCGGCGGCGCGCTGTCGGAGACCGGCTGCGACGCGAGCGAGGAGGGCGCGATCTTCAAGCCGAAGATCGACGCGCTGCTGGCCAAGGGCGTCGCGACCGTGGTGGCCGCGGGCAACGAGTCCTTCGACGGGACGTCGTACCCGGCGTGTGTCTCCTCGGCGGTGGCGGTCGGGGCGAGCGACAACGCCGACGCCATCGCGGACTTCTCGAACCGGGGGGCGGCGCTGGACCTGTTCGCGCCGGGCGTGGACGTCGAGTCGGCGGTGCCGGACAACCAGACCGTGGTCTACAGCGGCACCTCGATGGCGACGCCGCACGTGGCGGGCGCGCTCGCGCTGATGAAGCAGGCCGAGCCGGAGACGCCGATCGGCGATCTGGTCGAGAAGTTGAAGAGGACGGGGCGGCCGTACACGTACGAGTCGAACGGCGCGCAGGTCACCACGCCGCGCCTGGACCTGGCGGCGGCCCTGGCCGGGGCGACGCCGCAGCCGACGATCTCGCAGTCGCCCGTCGCGCCCGACCCGGACCCGTCCGACGAGACCGCTCCGGCCCCCACGGACCCGCCGGCCGACGACCCGCCGGCCGACGACCCGCCTGAGTCGCCGGCCCCGCAGCCGACGACCTCCCCTGTGCCGCTGCCCACCGTGACGGTCACCGTGACGGTGACGCCCACCCCGGCCGCCACGGCCGCGGTCTGCACGCGCGGCACGGCGGCCAAGAAGCTGTCGGCCAAGAAGTGGGCCGTCGAGATCCACCGCAGCAGCGGCAAGCTGTCCGACGCCACGCTCACCTGCTATCTGAAGCTGATCGCGAAGTCGAGCAAGGTGTTCCCCGAGCTGACGAAGGCCTCGTCGCTGGGCAAGGCGTACCGGGTGCTCAAGAACGGCACGACCAACAAGGCCAAGCTGGACAGCGCCCTGCTGACCGCCTGGCTGAACTGGGCGCACGGCACGAACGGCACCACGGCCCTCACCGCCGCCGAGAAGGTGCGGATGGTGAGCAAGCCATCGGCGTCCGCGCTGAAGAAGGCGACAAAGAACGTTCTGAACACCGTCAAATAACTATCGTCACTCACATCGCACAAGACGCAGGCGGGGAGGAACCGGGCCGAACGCCGATTCCCGGAGGAACCCGTGAGGCTACGGTCCCTGCTCGCCTGCGTCGCCGCCCTGGCCGCCACGTCGGCGGCGCTCTGCGCGCCGCCCGCCCTGCACGCCGACACCCGGCCCGTCCGGGAGGCGCCCGTCCCGCGTGACGGCGCCGTGGCGCTGAACGCGCACTCCAGGGGCGCCAGCGGACCCGTCGTCAGCGACGAGCTGGTGGAGGAGATCCAGACGAGAAGCCGGGTCCGCTGCATCATCGAGCTCAAGCCGGACCAGAACGTCAAGGTCGTCGCGAACGACATCGAGAAGGCGTCCGAGAGCGGCCGGGTGCTCAAGGCGAACGGCTCCTCCACCTTCTTCGTCGCCGAGGTCGACCAGCGCACGCTCGACGAGCTGCGCAAGGACCCCCGCGTCCGGGCCGTCTACAAGGACGAGCTGAGCGCCGCGGCCCCGATCGGCGCGCCCGCCATGCCGCGGGGCCTCGACGTCAGCACCGACCTGATCGGCTCGAACCGGGCCAACGCCGCCGGCTGGACCGGCCGCGGCACGACGGTCGCCGTGCTCGACACGGGGATCGACCGCCGCCACCCCTTCTTCGCCGGCCGCGTCGTCGGCGAGGCCTGCTTCTCCTCCTCCGACGCCCGCAGCGGCACCGTCTCGCTCTGCCCGAACAAGCGGCCGAACCAGACCGGCGCCGGGGCGGCCGACGCGACCACGGCCCGGTGCGTCGTGGACGGCGCCAACGCCTGCTACCACGGCTCCCACGTGGCCGGGATCGTGGCCGGCCGCCTGGTCTCCGGCGCGCCGTCGAACGGAGTGGCCCCCGAGGCGGGCATCCTCGCCGTCCAGGTGTTCAGCCGGCTGGAGAATCCGCTGTCCTGCGCCTCCCTGGGGGCCAGCTCGCCCTGCCTGCTCAGCTACACCTCCGACCAGAAGCTGGCCCTGGAGTACGTGGCGCGGGTGGCGAGGGCCTACCGGGTCGCCGCGGCCAACCTGAGTCTCGGCGGCGGCGAGCCGTTCACCCGGGCCTGCGACGCCGACCCGGCCGCGTCGGCGCTCAAGCCCCAGTTCGACGCGCTGGAGAGGCTCGGGGTGGCCACCGTGGTGGCGGCGGGCAACGAGGGCTTCACCTCCGGCGTCACCTCCCCGGCCTGCATCTCCACGGCCGTCGCCGTGGGGGCCAGCGACGCCGCCGACGCGCTGACCTCGTTCACGAACCGGGGCCCGCTGGTGGACCTGTTCGCGCCGGGGGTGGCGATCCGCTCGGCGGTGCCCGGGGGCTCGTACGTGGCCATGACCGGCACCTCCATGGCCGCGCCGCACGTCGCCGGCGTGTTCGCGCTGATGCGGCAGGCGTACCCGCGCTTCTCGGTGGCGCAGGCCCTGCAGCGCCTGCAGGCCACGGGCCGGCGCCTGCGGTACAGCGCGGGCGGGACGTCGATCACCACCGCCCGCGTCGCCGCCGACCGCGCCACCGCCGCCGCCACCGCCCGCACCGCCGCCTGACCTCGGGGGCAAGGGGCGCCCCGCCCCTCACCCGTAGAGCTCCGGCAGGCCGATCAACCGCACGTCGCCGGGCATGTCCTGCTGGAAGCCCGCGCCGCCGTAGCAGGCCAGCACGGTGTCCCGGGTGTCGTACCCTTTGACCGCCAGCAGGTCGCGCGCCCTCCTCAGCCGGTCCGCGTGTCCCACCGTCAGCACCTTGTCCCATTTGACCTCCCCCAGGGACAGCACCCGGCGCGGCCGGCCGTGCTCCTCAGGAGCGAGGACCGCGACGTCCACCTCGATCTGGGTACGGTTGCCAGGATCTGCCACGGTGCCGGCGGCCACGGCTCCCGGCAGGTCACCGAAGACCTCGGGTCCGGCCAGCATCGCCCACTCGCGGCACAGACTCTCGAAGTGCGGCCCCACCACCTGGGACAGGAAGCGGGACCGGGAGTCGCGCCAGGCGGCCTCCGCTCTCCCTCGCTCCAGTCGCGGCCACTCGCTCCGCATCACAGCCTCGTAGAAGACGATCAATGGTTCGCGAATGCGGTAGTGCGTCCTGCCCTTCCTGAACGCGTCGGCCTCGCGGGCGATCAGGTGGGAGTCCTCCAGGACCGACAGCGGGTGACCGATGTCCGGCGACTTACGCCCCATGTGATCGGCGATGCCGCCGCGGGTGGCGTTTCCGGCGGCGATGGCGCCCAGAACCGCGTGATAGGTGACCATGTCGCGGATGTCGGTCTCCTCGGCCAGGAGGTACCTGGCCTCGCGGAACAGCGGCATCTGCCGGTTGAGCACGGTCCGCAGCACCCACCCGTCGAAGTCGACGAGGGAGGTGGGGGCGTCACCAGCCACGAACTCACGTCTGTAGGCCGGGGTGCCTCCCACGACAGAGTGCACCAGCACGGCGAGACGGGGGTCGGAGATGCCCCAGAAGTCGGCGGACGCCCGGTAGTCGAGGGGCCTGACGATCAGCTCCAGGCTCGCGCGTCCGCGCAGAGGCGCGTTGCCCGACAGGAGCCGGCCCATCACCTGCATGGCCGACCCGCACAGCAGCAGGCGGGCGTCGCTCTTCCGCGCATGTCCCCTCGGGTCCAGAGCGCGCTGGATCAGGGAGGGCAGTGACGGGGACGCCTTGGTCAGGTAGGGAAACTCGTCGATCACGATGAGACCCCGGGGGATGACTGCGAAGAGCCGCTCCAGCGCCTCGTCCCAGTCGGCGAAGGCGTATCGGCCACCGCCGGTCCGGGCGGCCAGTTCGCGGCCGAAGCGTGCCAGAGCCTGGTGCTCGGTCTCCTCTGCTGCCGTGAACATGAACCCGTCCATCGCCCCCACCAGGGCGTCCAGCAGGAACGTCTTGCCCTGCCGGTGCCGGCCGCTGACGATGCCCAGCCTTGCGTCCGGGCTCGGCGAGGTGGCGAACCGGACGAGACCGGCCCACTCCTCGTCGCGGTCGAACACATGACTCGGCTTGGAAACAGGCTCCATAGGAGAACCGTACAGCTAAGGTGTACGGAACTTAGCTGCATAGTTCTACATCGGTCGGGCGGTAAGCGGGAGGGCGGCGGTGTCGAGGACGAGGTCGGCGGTGTGGCGGGTGGCGCGGATGGCGGCGGCGTTGGGCTCGTCCACCTCCGCCACCCAGCGCTCGGCCGCCTCCGGGGCCTTGCCGAAGCGGATGTGGCGGCGGACGAGGCGGTCGAGGCGGACGCGGTCGGCGAGGTCGGCGTACCAGACCTCGGTCATGGCGGCGCGCACCAGCGGCCACGGGTCCTGCGGGAGGAGCAGGTAGTTGCCCTCGCTGACGACCACGCGGGCCTCGGGCGGGACGGGGATGGCGCCGGCGAGGGGCTGTTCGAGGTCGCGGTCGAAGGACGGGGCATAGATGACCGTGCCGGTCTCGGTGTGGAGGCGGCGCAGCAGGGCCAGGTAGCCGCGGGCGTCGAAGGTGTCGGGCGCGCCCTTGCGGTGCCGCCGGCCGAGGCGTTCCAGCTCGACGTCGGCGAGGTGGAAGCCGTCCATCGGCACCCACACGGCGGGCAGGCCGGTCGTGGTGAGCCGGTCGGCCAGCCAGTGGGCCAGGGTGGATTTGCCCGCTCCCGGGCAGCCCGCGATGCCGAGCACGACCCGCGGGCCGGCGGCGGCCAGGTCGTGGACGCGCTCGACCAGGGTGTCGGCGGGCGTGGGGCCGGCGTTGCCGGTGTTCGGTCGCACGGATCCATTGTTCCCGGCGGCCGAGTGTGGACTTCGTATGAACTGCCCAGACACGAACGGAAATGTGTCGCTTAGGGTGAGTTGTATGGACGCAGGCAAGGCGATCTTCGAAACCGTCGACAGGCTTCGCCAGCGGCGCACCGGCCCGCTGATCCTGGAGCTCGATCTCACCGAGGGCGTCACGGAAGGGCCGCCGACGGATCCGCTGGCCGCCGTGTTGTCCATGCGCAAGACGCGCCTCGCGGACGTCATCGGCGGGCTGCGGCGGGCGCGGCAGGACTCCCGGGTCAAGGGGCTGGTCGTCAAGATCGGCGGGCCGCCGCTGGGGCTCGCCATGGTGCAGGAGCTGCGCGAGGCCGTCCTCCACTTCCGGGCCAGCGGGAAGCTGACCGTCGCGTTCGCCGAGACGTTCGGCGAGTTCGCGGGCGGCACCGTGCCCTACTACCTGGCCAGCGCCTTCGAGCGGGTCTACCTGCAGCCGAGCGGGGACGTCGGGCTCACCGGCGTCGCCGTGGAGCAGCGCTTCCTCAAGGGCGCGCTGGGCAAGCTGGGCGTCGGCTACGAGGTCGGCCAGCGGCACGAGTACAAGACCGCGGCCAACACCTTCACCCAGGACCACATGACCGAGCCGCACCGGGAGTCGATCGGCCGGATCGTGGAGTCGATCACCGAGACGATGATCGACGGGATCGCGGACGGGCGGCGGCTGGACCCGGAGAAGGTGCGCGAGCTGATCGACCGGGGCCCGTTCACGGCCGGCGAGGCGCAGGAGGCCGGGCTGGTGGACGGGCTGGCGTACCGGGACGAGGTGTACGACGAGCTCAAGCGGGCCGCGGGCGCGGAGGCCAACCTGCTGTACGTCTCCCGCTACGCCCGCGCCGCCGCCGTCAGGAAGCTGCCGCACCCCGGGGCCGACGGGATCGCGCTGGTCCACGGCATCGGCATGATCAAGTCGGGCCGCAGCGGCCGGAGCCCGCTCGGCGGCGGCGGGGCCATGGGCTCCGACACGATCAGCGCCGCGCTGCGGGCGGCCCGCCGCGACGAGCACGTCAAGGCCGTGGTGTTCCGGGTGGACAGCCCCGGCGGCTCGTACGTGGCCTCCGACACGGTCTGGCGCGAGGTGGTGCTGACGCGGAAGGTCAAGCCGGTCATCGTCTCGATGGGCGACCTGGCGGCCTCCGGCGGCTACTTCGTGTCGATGGCCGCCGACGTGATCGTGGCCCAGCCGGGGACGCTGACCGGGTCGATCGGCGTGTACGGCGGCAAGCCCGTCTTCGCCGACCTTCTCCAGCGGATGGGGATAAGTACGGAAATGGTGGCCGAGGGGGCCAACGCCGGCATGTTCTCCCCCTCGCGCGCCTTCTCCCCCGAGCAGTGGGAGCGCGTCAACGCCTGGCTCGACCGCATCTACGACGACTTCGTGGGCAAGGTGGCGAGCAGCCGGGACCTCAGCAGGGAACGTACGCACGAGCTGGCCCGCGGCCGGGTGTGGACCGGCGCGGACGCGCGGGCCAACGGCCTGGTGGACGAGCTCGGCGGCCTGGAGGACGCCCTGGCCCTCGCCAGGAAGCGGGCCGGGCTGGGCGACAGCGCGCCGGTGCGGATGTACCCCAGGCTCAACCCGCTGGAGCGGCTGCGCGGCCCGGACTCCAGCGAGGACAAGTCCGCCGCCCTGGCCAGGATGCGGCTCGACGCCTGGGGGCCGCTGACCCGCCTGTCGGCCGAGCTGGGCCTGCCCGCCGCCGGCCCGCTGATCCTGCCCGAGTGGTACACGATCCGCTGACCGGCACGGGCCGCCGCCGGAGCCGCTGGCGGAGCCGCTGACGGAGCCGCCGCCGGCCCTCACACGGGGCGGTAGCGGCCCCGCAGGCGGACCAATGGCTGGAGCGACGGGTCGACGTAGGTCACGCCGAGCACGGCGGCGATGAAGAGTGTGTGGTCGCCGGCCGGGACCACCTTCGTGGTCTCGGCCTCCAGCGCGGCCACCCCGCCCTCCACCACCAGCGCCTCCGTGTGCGCCCCCCGATGGTGCGGCAGCCCCGCCACCAGCAGGCGGGCGCTGGGCCTGCCCGGGGTGGCGAAGCGGCTGGCGACGGCCGCCTGCCCCGCCGACAGCAGGGAGGCGGCCCAGCGGTCCCGCCGGAGCAGGACCTCGTGCAGATAGCCGCCGCCGGCCAGGCTGACGAGCACGAGCGGGGGCTCCAGCGACACCGACATCAGCCCCGACACGGTGGTGCCGAGGTCGTCGCGCCCGTCGCGTACGGTCACCACGGCGACCCCGCCGGCGAGCTGCGCCATCGCCTCCGTGAACTCGCCCGTGAACTCGCTCACCGCGCCAGCACGCCGATCAGCCCAGGCCGTTGGTGGTCAGCCATTCCTTGGCCACCGTGGCGGGCTCGTCCTTGTTGACGGAGATCTGCTGCATCATCTGGAGCAGCGAGTCGGTCGTCAGCTTGGCCGAGACGGAGTTGAGCGTGGTGCGGATCGTGTCGCTCGCGCCCGCCTTGAACAGCAGCGGCGTCACGTTCTGGGCCGGGAAGACGTTCTTGGTGTCCTGGAGCGGCACCAGGTTGTTGGCGGTCATCTTGGGGTCGGTGGTGAAGACGTTGCCGACCTGGATGGTGCCGTCCTTGAGCGCGTCCGCGGTGGTGGGGCCGGTCGGCTTCCACTCCTTGAACTCGATCCCGTAGACCTCCTTGAACCGGGCCTCCCAGCGCTTCTTGAACTCCGGCGGCCCGCCCACGACCAGGGTCTTGGAGACCTTGCCGAGGTCCTCCATCGTGGTCACGGACTGCTTGGCCTGGAAGTCCTTGGTGACCGACAGGCTGTCCTTGTCCTCGGCAGGCGAGGAGTCGAGCACCTCCAGCTCGGCGGGCAGCTTCTCCTTCAGCGCCGCGTTGACCTCGTCGGTCGTGGCGGCCGTGGCCTTGAGGTCGATGAAGGCGAGCAGGTTGCCGTTGTACTCGGGGACGATGGTCAGGCCACCGCTCTTGACCTGGTCGTAGACCGCCTCGCGGCTGCCGATGCGCGGCTTCTCCTCCACCTGCACGCCCTTGGACTCCAGGGCCTGGGCGTAGATCGAGGCGAGCAGCACGCTCTCGTCGAAGTCGAAGGAGCCGATGACGGCCTTGCCCGCGTCGGCGGCCCCGCCCGAGGCCGAGCCGCTGGGGGCCGCGCTGGAGGTGTCGAGCGGGTTGCCCGCGTTGCCGGACCCGCCGCCGCCACAGGCGGACAGCGCGAGCACCGCCGAGATCAGCACCCCCGCGATGCCGTACGTGCGTCTCATCTTGCTATTCCCTTCTAAAGCGGGCGGTAATACAGGAGACTATCGGATTTTCTGTCGCCGGCTCACCCCCGGCGAGACCGCCACCCTCTGCGCGAGCGCGAACAAGATCTGCACAACCAGCGCGAACAGCACAATCAGTACGGAACCCCCGACGACGCTCGCGTAATCCTTCGTCGCGAAACCGTCGATCACGTACCGCCCGAGCCCGCCCAGCCCCGTGTACGCCGCCACCGTCGTCGTGGCGACGACCTGGATCGCCGAGAGCCGACACCCGAGCAGGATCAGCGGCAGCGCCACCGGCACCAGGGCCCGCGTGAGCACCTGGCCGCCGCGCAGCCCCATCCCGTACGCCGCGTCACGCAGCTCCGGATCGACGCCTCTGATGCCCTCGTAGGTGTTGACCAGGATCGGCGGCACCGACAGCAGCACCAGCGGGATGATCACCGGCCAGATCGACGCCGTGCCCAGCAGCAGCACGAACATCACCAGCAGGCCCAGCGTCGGCAGCGCCCTGGCCAGGTTCGCCGAGACGACCACGATCACCTCGCCGCGCCCGGTGTGCCCGATGAGCAGCCCGACCGGCACCGCTATCACCACGGCCAGCGCCAGCGCCAGCGCCGAGAACTCCAGGTGCTCCAGCAGCCGCATGGGGATGCCGCCAGGGCCCGACCAGTTGGCGGCCGTGCCGAAGAACTCGCCCAGCCAGGAGAAGAAGCTCGTCAGCCAGCTCACGACGCCCTCCCCTTCCGCGCGCGCACCCAGGGGGTCAGCAGCCGCTGCGCCAGCACGATCAGCGCGTCGGCGACCAGCGCCAGCGCCACGATGAGCACGATGCCCACGATCACCGGCGGCATGAACGGGTTCTGGTAGGCCCGCGTGAACAGCCCGCCGAGCCCGCCCTGCCCGATCAGCGCGCCCACGCTGACCAGGCTGATGCTGGAGACCGCGACCACCCGCAGCCCGGCCAGCACCACGGGCACCGCGATCGGCAGCTCGACCCGCAGCAGCCGGCGCAGCGGCGTGAAGCCCATCGCGACCGCCGACTGCCGTACGTGGTCCGGCACCGAGCGCAGCCCGTCCACGACGGCCGGGATGAGCACGGCCATGCCGTAGAAGGTGAGCGGGATGATCACCGTGGTCTGCGAGAGCCCGGTCACCGAGATCAGCAGCATGAAGACCGGCAGCGACGGCAGCGCGTAGATCACGTTCATCAGGCCCGACGTGGGCTGGTAGAGCCAGCGCCAGCGCGCGCAGGCGAGGCCGAGCGGCAGCGCCAGCACCAGCGAGAGCACGATCGGCACCAGGGACATCGTGAGGTGGTCGGTCAGCAGGTTGCGGATGCTGTCGGCCCGGCCGGTGTCCCAGTTGCGGCCGATCCACTCCCAGATGGAGGGTGGGCCGTCAGACATCGGCGGCCTCCGCGAGCGCCTGGTCCAGGCTCTCCCTGGTGGCCACGCCGACCACCCTGCCCCCCTCGTCCACGGCCACCGCGCAGCCGGACGGCGACAGCAGCGCCGCGTCGAGGGCCGCGCGCATCGAGTCACGTCCGTGGACGTACGTGCCGTGGCGCTCCAGCTCGCCGGGACGCGCCCCGGAGGCCCAGCCGAGCGGCCGGCCCTCGCCGTCCACGACCAGCAGCCACGGCTCGGCGGCGCCGCGCTCGGCGCCCTCCGCCACGGTCAGGTCCGTACGCAGCCGCAGCCCGTCGGTAGGGACGAACTGCAGCCGCCGGATGCCCCGGTCGTGCCCCAGGAACTCGCGGACGAAGTCGTCGGCCGGCTCCGTGAGCAGCGTCTTGGGATCGGCGACCTGCGCCAGCCGCCCGCCCACGCGCAGCACCGCCACCCGGTCGCCGAGCTTGATGGCCTCGTCGATGTCGTGGGTGACGAAGACGATGGTCTTCCGCAGCTCCGACTGCAGCCGCAGCAGCTCCTCCTGGAGGCTCGTCCGCACGATCGGGTCCACGGCGCTGAACGGCTCGTCCATGAGCAGCACCGGCGGGTCGGCGGCCAGCGCCCGCGCCACGCCCACGCGCTGCTGCTGCCCGCCCGAGAGCTGGAACGGGTAGCGCCCCGCCAGCGACGGGTCCAGCCCGACGCGCTCCAGCAGCTCCATGGCACGGGAGCGGGCCTTCTTGCGGTCCCAGCCGAGCAGGTAGGGGACGGTGGCGACGTTGTCCACGATCTTGCGGTGGGGGAACAGGCCGGCCTGCTGGATGACGTAGCCGATGCCGCGCCGCAGCGTCGGCGGATCGATGCCCTGGACCGGTTTCCCGTCGAGGAGGATGCGGCCCTCGCTGGCCTCGATCATGCGGTTGATCATCCGCAGGGACGTCGTCTTCCCGCATCCGGAGGGGCCGACCAGGACGGTGATCTCCCCTGTGGGCGCCTCCAGGCTGAGGGAGTCAACCGCCACCGTGCCGTCCGGATAGCGTTTGGTGACAGCGTCGAATGTGATCACGCGTGACCTCTCGCTCGTGGCAGGGCCGCGACCCCCGTGCCACGACCGCCGCATGATCTCTCGTGCACGACAGACTACGGCGAGGACTACGGGCGTGTCGTGCCGGGCTGCGCTTAAGCGCTTCACTGACCAGCCTTATTTACTTAAATCTGGATCTGGTAGTGCGCCGAACCTGTCGGTGTTGGCATGATTACCTCCACAATCTCCCTGACGCGCACCCCTCACACCCGCAGCGTCCGCACCCAGAGGATCCGGCCCCGTGTCCCAGCCGCTCACCGATCAGCGCCCACGCGCCGAACTGATCGCAGAGCTCTACGACCGCCATGCCGCCGGGCTGTTCGCGTACTGCGCCGACCAGCTGGGCGACCTCGGTTCCGCCTCCGACGTCCTGCTGGCGGTGCTCAACGCCGTCCCGGCCGCGGAGCCGCCCCGCGCCGCTCTCTACGCCTTCGCCCGCCGCGAGCTCCACCGCCGCGACGTCGTCTACGCCCCGCCCGCCGTCGACCCCCTCATCGACCCGGCGACCGCTCTCGTCGAGCGCACCCTGCGCGAGCTGCGTCTCCACCAGCGAGAGGTGCTGGTGCTGTGCGCGGTCTGCGGCCTCAGCAAGGCCGAGCTGGCCTGGGTGCTCGACGTCGCCCCCGACACCGCCGAAGAGCTGGCCGTGGGAGCCGGGCACCGGTTCCGCCAGGCCCTCGGCACGGCGCTGGCCTCGATCGGCGCCCGCGTGCCCAAGCCCGTCGCCGACATCTACGGCGCGCTCGCCGTCGCGCCGCTCAAGGACGTGCTCGGCCGCCTGCCGTGGCCGCAGCCGCCCGGCGCGCTGCGCATCCACTTCGCCGGCTCGCGTACGGCCCAGCCCGCGCCGCTGTTCGTCAAGCCGCGCTGGCCGAGCCCGCCGGTCTGGCCGCAGCCGCTGGCCGACGCCGACCCCGCGACCAGCACCGTGATCTTCCCGGCGGAGCTGCTGTCGCCGCCGGCGGCCTCACGGGTGTCCGAGCACGAGGCCACCACGGCCCCGATGCCCCGGCTGCGCGGCCCGGTCGGTCCCCCGCTCGGGCCCCCTCCCGGCCTCACCCGGCCGCTCAGGGACCCGCTCGGGGCCTTCGACGACGGCCGGCGCGCCAGGCGCACGCCGGTCCCGCCGCTGCCACCGAGCGAGGAGCGGCCGTTCTTCATGGCCGCGCCGGCCGAGGACGGGCTGCAGCCCTTCGCCACCGGCGACGTGCTGCTGCCCAAGGACTCCCCCGAGCCGTACGCGACGGGCGACGTGCTGCTGCCGGGCGAGCCGCCGTTCACCCCGCCGGCACCGCCCGCTGGACGGGGCGGGCCGCGCCGGCCGGAGCCGGTGCGCCGCTCCCAGCCGACCCCCGCCGACGACGTGCTGGTGCACAAGGGCCCGGCCCGCCCGCTCCAGCCCGGCGACCCGCGGCAGGAGGAGGACGGACCCGCCAGGGAGACCGCGCCGCTGTTCCAGCCGCGCGCCAAGCCCGCGCCCGAGCCGGTCTACCGCCTGCCGTGGGAGGACGAGCCCGCGAGGAAGGACGAACCCGAGGGCAAGGACGCCCCGGCCCCGGCGCGGGACGCGCTGGAGCCGCGCCCGGTCCGCGCCCGGCCCGTCCCCAAACGCCGCCCCGAGCTGAAGCCGCGCCCGGAGAAGAAGCGCCGCCGCAAGGAGCGCCACTACGACTGGGTCTGGGAGCTGGTCGGCTTCCTGGTCTGCGTGGCGATCGCGATGATCGTCTTCTTCTCCGTGCCCACCATCTTCAACCCGTAGCCGAGGGCCGGCTACGCGCCCAGCAGCGCGGCCAGCCGGTCCTCGTCCTGGAGGATGTCGAGCGCGACCACCCTGCCGCCGGCCACGGTGAACGCCATGACCGACAGCGGCCGGCCCTCCGGCGCCGTGACCACCCCGGCCACGCCGTTGACCAGCACCGGCCGCACGTACGCGGCGAAGCGCCGGAACATGAACGCCCGCCCGGCCACCTCCAGCGCCCCGCGCACCTCCAGCCAGGTCCGCGGCGCGCCGCCCGCGTCGGCCCGCAGCACCACGTCCGGGTCGAGCACCGCGACCAGGGCGTCGAAGTCGCCGGCCCGCGAGGCGGCCATGAACGCGTCCACGACCTCGCGCTGCCTGGCCAGGTCGGGGTCCGGCGTGACGGCGCCGTCCCGCACCCGGCGGCGGGCGCGGCTGGCGAGCTGCCGGGTCGCGGCGGGGGTGCGGTCCACGATCGGCGCGATCTCGTCGAAGGGCACCGCGAACATGTCGTGCAGCACGAACGCCAGCCGCTCGGCCGGCTCCAGCGTCTGGAGCACCACGAGCAGCGCCAGCCCCACCGAGTCCGACAGCAGCGCCTCGTGCTCGGGGTCCACCCCCTCGGGCGAGGTCACCACGGGGTCCGGCATGGTCGGCTCCAGGGGCTCCTCACCCCGTGTACGGCGGGAGCGCAGCAGGTTGAGGCAGACCCGGCCCACGACCGTGGTGAGCCAGCCGCCCAGGTTCACCACGTCGCGGACGTCGGTCCGCTCCAGCCGCAGCCACGTCTCCTGCACCGCGTCGTCCGCCTCGCTGAGCGAGCCCAGCATCCGGTAAGCCACCGCGCGCAGATGATCCCGGTGCGCCTCGAACATGGCAATAAGTTCTTTTTCTTCGTTCATCGGTCACATTCTCCTTCGCCGCCGGTTCAGAGCGAGTGAGAGACCTCTCCAACCGGAGAACGTGGAGACCACCAATGGAAGCACGTATGGGCAACCCCGCCTTCGTCGTCCCCGGCGCGATGCAGGCGCTCCAGGCGCTCGGCAAGAGCGTGGCGGGGAGGTGAAGGCCCGCGCGAAAGTGCCCGCCAGGGCACGATCGTTCCTGAACGCCAGGCAGTGGGCCGGTCCTGGCGAACACGTACCGCGGGTATCCGGTCACGAACACCAGATGGACACCGAGTTCGATGTACGCAGTGGCGTCCCCTGCGTAAATCACAGGTTGGTCCGTGACACCGGACGATACGATCGCTGGTGTGGAGGGGGAGAAGCGGGTCCGGGCGCATGTTGCGCGGCTGGATCTGGACCGGGCGCAGAGTGCTGCCTTGGACCGTCAGGCGCACTGCGCGCGTGCCCTGTGGAACCTGCTGCATGAGTACACGACGTTCCGGCAGGGCCGCCTGGCGTCGCTGAAGGACTGCGACGAGGCGATCCGTGCGGCTCGCCGGGAGATCGCCTGGCTGAACGACCTGCCCGCTCAAGCCGCCCAGGCGGTGCTGAAGACCTACCGGCGGGCGTGGGCGAACTTCTTCGACCCCGAACACCCCGCCGCGCGGCCCACGTTCAAGAGCCGCGTGCGGTCGCGGATGGCCGTCGATGTCCCCCAAGCCCGCGACCTGCGCATCACCCGGATCAGCCGCAGGCAGGGCGCGGTGAACCTGCCCAAGATCGGCCGGGTCCGGTTCCGCTGGACCAAAGACCTGCCCGGCGTCACCAAGAGCTCACCCGCAGGGCGGATCACCGGGGCGCGGCTGGTCAAGGACGCCCTCGGCTGGCACATCGTCTTCCGCACCGAGCAGCATGTCCCGGTCCCGGCCCCGCACCGGGGACCGCAGGTGGGGATGGACCGGGGCATCGCTGTCCCCCTCGCCCTGTCCACGGGAGAGCACCTCACGCACGGGCCATGGCTCACCGACGCAGAGCAGGCCCGGCTGCTGCGTCTGGAACGCGCGAGCGCTCGCCGGCGCGCCCACCGTACGAAGGGCGCTCCGGCCTCGAACCGGGAGCGCCGCTCCTACGACCAGATCGCCAAGCTTCGCGCGAAAGCCAAGCGCCGGGCCCTCGACTGGCAGCACAAGGCCACCACGAGGCTGGCCGAGAGGTTCAGCGTGATCGTGGTGGAAGACCTCCGTATCGTGAACATGATGGCCTCGGCGGCGGGGACCGTGGAGGAACCCGGCCGGGGCGTCGCCCGGAAGCGGGGCCTAAACCGGGCCATCGCCGGGGAGGCGTGGGGCCGCACGGTGGATCTGCTGACCTACAAGACCGCCGATCGGGGCGGCCTGGTGGCCAAGGTCCCACCGCACGGCACCAGCCGCCAGTGCCACCGCTGCCACACCACCGTGCCGGGCTCGCGCGAGAGTCAGGCCCGGTTCGTGTGCAAGAACCCGGCGTGCGGATGGATCGGCAATGCCGACACCAACGCCGCCGGAAACCAGCTCCACCGGTACACCATTGCCGCCGGACGGGCGGTCACAGGGCGTGGAGACTCCGAGGTGTCGGGGTCTGTGAAGCGTCAAGCATCCTGTCCCGCAGTCTCGCCCGCTCCCGCGCCGCGAGCTGCTGCCTAGGCAGCACAGGAATCCTCCGCATTCATATGGAGGAGCACGTCAAATGCGCGCCAGCCAGAAGGGCGCGGTGTCCGACGAGATCTGGAACGAGGCCGCCGACCACTTCGACGAGCGGCAGCTCGGCGGCCTCGTCCTGGCGATCGCCTCGATCAACGTGTGGAACCGGCTCAACGCCTCCACCCGGCAGGTCGCGGGCGCCTGGACCCCCTGACCTGCCGACTAACTGGGCGACAGGATCAGGCCGCTGGTGGGCACGCCGGTGCCCGCCGTGACCAGGACGTTCGCGACGCCGCCGAGCTGGTTGGCGGCGGTGCCGCGGATCTGGCGGACCGCCTCGGCGATGCCGTTCATGCCGTGGATGTACGCCTCGCCGAGCTGCCCGCCGTGCGGGTTGACGGGGAGGCGGCCGTCCAGCTCGATGCCGCCGTCGGCGATGAAGGCGGGCGCCTCGCCCCGGCCGCAGAAGCCCAGCTCCTCCAACTGGGCCAGGACGAACGGGGTGAAGTGGTCGTACAGGATGGCGATCCTGATGTCGGACGGGGACAGGCCGGACATCTCCCAGAGCCGCCGTCCGACGACCCCCATCTCCGGCAGGCCGCTCATGTCGTCCCGGTAGTAGCTCGTCATCATCTGCTGCCCGGCCGCCGAGCCCTGGGCCGCGGCCTTGATGACGGCGGGCGACCTGCGCAGGTCGCGGGCGCGCTCGGCCGAGGTCACCACCAGGGCCACCGCGCCGTCGCTCTCCTGGCAGCAGTCGAGCAGGCGCAGCGGCTCCACGATCCAGCGCGACGCCTGGTGCTCCTCCAGGGTGATGGGCCGGCCGTGGAACCAGGCGGCGGGGTTGGTGGCGGCGTGCCTGCGCATGGCCACCGCGACCCGGCCGAAGTCCTCCGACGTCGCGCCGAAGGTGTGCATGTAGCGGCGCGCGAACATGGCGACCCAGGCCGCCGGCGTCATCAGCCCGAACGGCACGTGCCAGCTCATCTCCAGCCCCTGCGAGGTCGGCTGGCCGCCGAGGCGGGCGTCCGGCTGGCCGAAGCGGCGTCCCGAGCGCTCGTTGAAGGCTCGGTAGCAGACGACCGTGCGGGCCGTGCCGGTGGCCACGGCCATGGCCGCGTGCGCGACCGTCGCGCAGGCCGCGCCGCCGCCGTACTCGACCCGGGAGAAGTACGTGAGGTCGCCGACGCCGACCTCGCGGGCGACCGCGATCTCCTGGTTGGCGTCCTGGCTGAAGGTCACCATGCCGTCCACGTCGGCCGGCGACAGCCCGGCGTCGTCCAGCGCCGCGAGCACGGCCTCGGCGGCCAGCCGCAGCTCCGAACGCCCGGACTCCTTGCTGAACTCGGTGGCGCCGATCCCGGCGACCGCCGCGCGTCCGCTCAACACGGGTCCTCCCCCTCGGGCAGGGTCAGGGTGACGGTGCCGACCGCGTGGTCGCCCAGGCTGACCGCGCCGCGCACCTCGACCGTCAGCTCGCCGTCCGCGCGCGAGACGACGTTGCCGGTGAAGCTCAGCCGGTCCCCCGCGTACGCGGGGACGCCCAGCTTGACGTCGATGCGCCGGATGACCGCCGCCGGGCCCGCCCAGTCGGTGACGTACCGCTCGACCAGCCCCATCGTGGTCAGGATGTTGAGGAAGATGTCCTTCGAGCCCTGCGCGCGGGCCAGCGCCGGATCGTGGTGCACCGGCGTGGGGTCCATCGTGGCGAGGGCCGTGGCGATGACCAGGGTGGGCGTCAGGTCGATCGACAGCTCCGGCAGCACGTCCAGCTCCTCGCTCACGGCTCCCCCGGCGTCCACATCGGCAGGACGAGCTCGTCGTCCATCGACCGGTACGTCACCCGCAGCGGCATCCCCACCGCCACCTCCTCGATCGGGCAGTCCACGACGTTGCCCACGACCCTGACGCCCTCCGGCAGCTCCACCACGCCCACCACGAACGGCGTCTCCCGCCCCGGCACCGGCGGCCGGTGGTGCACGACGTAGCTGTAGAGGGTGCCGCGGCCGGACGCGACGGCGTACGAGCGGTTGGCCGAGCGGCACTGGGGGCACAGCGGGCCCGGCGGGTGGCGCAGCAGGCCGCAGTCGGCGCAGCTCTGGACGCGCAGCTCGCCCTGGCGTACGCCCTCCCAGAAGAAGGCGGTGTCCTGGTTGACGGCGGGCCGCAGCGGATAGGGCTCCCGCTTCGGTCGCTTCTCCCGTGGGCGGAACTTCAGTACGCGGAACAGCATCTCGGCCACCGGCTCGTCGTCGCCGGCGTACCAGGTGATGTTCCAGGTGGCGAAGAAGCCGACCCCGAGCGCGGTCCGTTTCGGGCCGGCCAGGCTGGTGAAGCGGGTGGCGGGGGTCAGGACCTCGCCCACGCGGGCGTAGCGGTGGTGGACCTGCTCGCAGTTCGTGGCGACGACGCCCGTGTAGCCGGAGGCGTTGAGCGCGGCCATGAGCTCGTCCACCGGCGAGCGGTCCTTGACGGCGCGGCGCAGGCCCGGCATGGTCCACACCTGCGCCATCGCGGGCGGGGCGAGGCCGCGCTCCAGGTAGACGGGGTTCTCGTCGCCCATGGCGGCGAGCCAGTGGCGGATCATCGGGACGTTCACGGGGTCGGCGGCGGGCGTGCCGCGCAGCTCGCCCAGCGCCGTCTGCTTGGCGGCCAGCTCGTGCAGCTCCTCGTCGGTCAGCGCGTCCGTCATCGGGGCGGCCTCGGCAGGCTCAGGCCGAGCATCGCGATCAGCTCCCGCTGCACCTCGTTGACGCCGCCGCCGAAGGTCAGCACGACCGCGCCCTTCGCCCCGAGGTCGGTCCGCTCGATGAGCTCGGCCGTCCCGGGGTCGGCGGGGTCGCCGTGGCGGGCCAGTACGTCGCCGACGATCCGACCGGCCTCCTGCATCCGCTCAGAGCCGTAGATCTTGGTGGCCGAGGCGTCGGGCGCGCCCAGCCAGCCGAGGTCCATGTTGGCCGCGACCTGCCAGTTGAGCAGCTCGTTCGTGCGCAGGGCCGCCCACAGGCGGGCGAGGGCGCGGCGCACGTCGGGCTCGCCGTCCAGGCCCGTACGGCGGGCCCAGTCGCGGAACCGGTCGTAGGTCTGGCCGAGGTTGCCGGCGGGGCCGAGCGTGACCCGCTCGTGGTTGAGCTGGTTGACGATCAGGTCCCAGCCCTTGTCCACCTCGCCGACCACCATGTCCGCCGGGACGCGGACGTCGGAGTAGTAGGTCGAGTTGGTGTGGTGGCGGCCGTCCATGGTGACGATCGGGGTCCAGGAGTAGCCGGGATCGTCCGTGGAGACGATCATCATGGTGATGCCCTTGTGCTTCTTGGCCTCGGGGTTCGTCCGGGCGGCCAGCCAGATGTACTGCGCGTAGTGCGCGCCGCTCGTGAAGATCTTCTGGCCGTTGACGACGTAGTGGTCGCCGTCGAGCACCGCCGTCGTCCGCAGGGACGCCAGGTCGGTGCCGGCCTCGGGCTCGCTGTAGCCGATCGCGAAGTGGCACTCCCCGGCGAGGATGCGCGGCAGGAAGAAGTCCTTCTGCTCGGGGGTGCCGTACTGCATGAGCGTCGGGCCCACCGTCTGCACCGTGATGATCGGGTACGGCACGCCCGCGCGGGCGATCTCGTTGGCGAAGATCTGCTGCTCCAGGGGGCCGTAGCCGGCGCCGCCGTACTCCTTGGGCCAGCCGAGGCCGAGCTTGCCGTCGCGGCCGAGACGGCGGCAGTGCTCCATGTACGTCTCGCCGAACGGGTCCTCGGCGATCGCGCGCCGGTCCTCCTCGGTCAGGCAGCCCTGGAAGTACGCGCGCAGCTCGTCGCGGAGCCTGCGCTGCTCCGGGGTGAGGTCGATGAGCATCAGACGAGCGCTCCGATCAGGTCGAGCTGGGCGTCGGCGCCGCCGAGCAGGTACGATAGGTGCTTGGCCTGGGCGAAGTAGCGGTGCAGCGGATAGGTGACGTCGAGGCCGAGTCCGCCGTGCAGGTGCTGGCAGGTGTGCAGGGCCTTGACCGCCTCGGCCGCGTGATAGGCGGCCAGCGCCAGGTCCTCCTCGGCCGGCAGGCCCTCTCCGAGCCGCCAGAGCGCCGACCACATGGCCACGTCGAGCGCCCGGCCCGCGATGTAGACGTCGGCGATCTGCATGGTCACGGCCTGGAACTCGGCCAGCGCGCGGCCGAACTGCCGCCGCGTCCTGATGTGGGCGGTGGTCAGCTCCAGCGCCCCGGCGAGCACGCCGCTCGCCTGCGCGACGATCGCGGCGGTGTAGAGGCGGCGGACGTCGGCGGCGGCCTCCGGCCCCGCCACCCGCTCGGCGGGGGCGCCGTCGAGCACGACGGTGGCGGCGGGCTCGCCGGTCGAGGTGCGCTCCGGGGCCGTGCCGGGGAGCTCGGCCAGGAACAGGCCCTCGCCGGCGGTCACCAGCGCCGCCGCGCCGGGGTACATGACGGTGACCTTGCGCCCGGTGAGCGTCCAGCCGCCGTCGTCGTGGGCGATGGTCTCCGGCGGGGCGGCCAGGGCGCGGCCGGGCTCCCGCACCGCGAGCGCGATGCCGTCCGCGTGCCGCCGCTGCTGCTCGGGCGTGCCGTGGCGGGCCAGGGCCAGGGTGCCCGCGAGCGCGGGCAGCCCGGGGAGCGCCGCCGCCTTCACGCCCACCTCCCGCAGCACCACGGCCATCTCCACCGGCCCGAGCCCGGCGCCGCCCGCCTCCTCGGGCACGCACAGGCCGAGCAGCCCGGCCTGCCGCAGCCGCTCCTCGTCCGCCTCCTTGGCCAGCACGTCGGCGGCCAGTCTCCGCACGTCCTGCTGGGTCTCGTCCAGGTTGAAGTCCACGTGTGTTCCCCTACGTCTCCAAGAGGTGCTGCCTGCCGTGCCGTACGAACTCCTCCTCGATGGCCTTCACGTCCGCGCCGGTGAGCGGGCGCAGCCCGGACCGGGTGCGCCACCACACCGGGTCATCGGTACGCCAGCCCTCGCGGGCGAGGACCCGTTTGACCACCTTGTGCGAGGGCGTCTGGGGCAGCCGGGCGGCCACGCGCACGTACCGGGGCAGGGACTTGGCGCCGAGGTCGGGCCGGGCGGCCAGGAAGGCCGTGAACGCCTCCGGGTCGAACCCGCCCGCCAGCACCAGCGCCGCCATCACCTGGTCGCCGGCTGCCGCGTCCGGCACCGGGTAGACCGCCGCCTCCACCACACCGGGGAACTCGCGCAGCGCGGCCTCGACGGGGGCGGCCGACAGGTTCTCGCCGTCCACGCGCAGGCGCTCGGTGCCGCGCCCGGCGAAGAACACGTGGCCGTCCGCGTCCCGCCAGGCGAGGTCGCCGGACCAGAACGCGCCGTCGCGCAGCCGCTCGGCGTCGGCCTCGGGGTCGTTGTAGTAGCCCTCGAACAGGCCGGGCCCGGCGGTGTTGACCAGCTCGCCGACGGCCTCGTCCGGGTTGAGCAGCCGGCCGTCCTCGACCCGTCCCGGCGGGCAGGGCTCGCCGGTGTACGGGTTCAGTATGGCCACACCCTCGGGCAGGCGGCCGAGGCTGCCGGGCGGGCCCGCCGGGTCGGGGCTGATCGAGACGGCGGTCTCGGTGGAGCCGAAGGCGTCGATGACGTGGCAGCCGTACCGCTCGCCGAAGCGCCTGATCGCGACCGCGCTGCCCTCGTTGCCGAAGGCCAGTCGGAGCGGGTTGTCGGCGTCGTCCGGGCGTTCGGGGGTGGCCAGGGCGTAGGAGAGCGCCTTGCCGACGTAGTGGAGGTACGTGCAGTCGTACCGGCGGAGGTCGGGCAGCAGGCCCGAGGCGGAGAAGCGACGGCGGAGCACCAGGGCGGCCCCGGAGGCGACGGCGGGCGCGTACGCGGCCATGAGGGCTCCGGAGTGGAACAGCGGCATCGAGCAGTAGACGACGTCGTCCGGGGTGAGCAGGGCGCCGAGGCTGGTGCCGGGGACGGCCAGCTTGCGCTGGGTGATCCGGACGGCGCGGGGGCGGCCCGAGGTGCCCGAGGTGAAGATCAGCAGCACCAGCTCGCCGGGGTCGGGCGTCCGCTCGGGGAGCGGGTCCTTGGCGGCGGCTTCGGAGAGCGGCCGGGCGGGCAGGCCCAGGGAACCCGCCAGTTCCTCGTACGGCGCGTCGAACAGGACGAGGCCCACGTCGGTCGCGCGGGCGTCGCGGCCCAGCTCGGCCGCCGACCGGGTGGGGTTCAGCGCGACGACCGGACGCCCGGTCAGCGCCGCGCCGCCCGCCAGGAAGAGCAGGCCGGGCACGTTGTCGCTGAGCACCCCGACATGCGAGCCGATGTCGCGGCCGGCCAGCCAGGAGCCCGCCGCGCGGCACGCCGCGACGTGCTCGCGCCAGGTCCAGGCCGTGTCCTCGAACAGCAGGCCAGGTCGTCCGTCCTCGGCCCGTGCGGTCAGCAGGGCCGCGAGGGTGTTCGCGGTCATGCCGCCTCCACACCAAGCGCTCGGTCAGCAAACCGCAAACTAGAACAGATTCTAGTTAATGTCCAGTGGCCAATCATCCCGAAAAATCGCGTTATATCCCCGTAACGCGAGGGACATGCGCTGATAGGGGTTCTTTGTGACCGCCGAGTAACAAGCCGCGGCACCGGTGCATCAGATAACGTGTTCTTATGCGCACCCCGTCCGCGACGGTCGCCACCTCCTCCGACGGCGAGGGGAGCGTCCGCAGCCGCAGCCAGACCCAGCGCCGCAAGCGCATCGTCCAGGCCGCCGCCGCCCTCGCCTCGCGCGGCGGGGTCGAGGCCATGCAGATGCGCACGGTGGCCGAGCGGGCCGGCGTCGCCCTCGGCACCCTCTACCGCTACTTCCCGTCCAAGATGGACCTCGTGGTGGCGGTGGTCGGCGAGGAGATCGACCTGCTGGAGAGCAGCATCGAGCGCCGCCCGCCGGGCGCGGCCACGCCCGAGGGCCGGGCCGTCGACGTGCTGATGCGCGCCACGCGCGGGCTCATGCGCGAGCCCGAGCTGGCCGACGCGCTCATCCGCTCGCTGATCATGGCCGAGGTGCAGACGCCGTTCGGCGACCGGATGGCCGGGCTGCTGCTGCGGGTCTCCGCCGAGGGGCTGAGCTTCGAGCAGGCGAGCGAGGAGCAGCGCGACCTCGCCGGGTCGCTGGCCGGCATCTGGGTGCACGAGCTGCTGGAGATGCTGCGCGGCCGGCGCACCTACGACCAGATCCAGCGCCGCATCGAGACCGCCGCCTCGCGCCTGCTCGCCGACATCTGATGCTGGGGCCGCGAATTGTCGGTGGCGGCGTCTATACATAGGGCATGAGCGACAAGCCGACGAATGAGGATTTCCTCCAGCAGGCGGATCCCATGCGACGCGAGCTGCTGGCGCACTGCTACCGCATGACGGGGTCGGTGCACGACGCCGAGGACCTCGTGCAGGAGACCTATCTGAAGGCGTGGCGGGCCTACGACGGCTTCGAGGGCCGCTCCTCGCTGCGCACGTGGATGTATCGCATCGCGACCACCACCTGCCTGACGGCGCTGGAGAGCCGCGGCCGGCGGCCGCTGCCGAGCGGCCTCGGCGCGCCCAGTTCCGAGGCGACCGCTCCCCTGGCCCAGGACAACGAGGTGCCGTGGCTGGAGCCGGTGCCCGACGCGCTCGCGGGCGTGGCGGGCGACGACCCGGCCACGATCGTGACGGCGCGCGAGAGCATCCGGCTCGCGCTGGTCGCCGCGTTGCAGCACCTGCCGCCCCGGCAGCGTGCGGTGCTCATCCTGCGCGACGTGCTCAGGTGGAAGGCCGCCGAGGTGGCCGAGGCCGTCGGCCTGTCCACCGCCGCCGTCAACAGCATCCTGCAGCGGGCGCGGGCCCAGCTCAGCGAGCGCTCGCCGAGCCTCGACGACCCGGTGGAGCCGCTCACCGACGAGCAGCGGGCCCTGCTCGACCGCTACGTCGCCGCGTTCGAGAACTACGACGTGGACGACCTCGTGCACCTGTTCACCGAGGACGCGATCTGGGAGATGCCGCCCTTCACGGGCTGGTACCAAGGCCCGCGGACCATCGCCGAGCTCACCAGGACGCAGTGCCCCGCGGAGCGCGCCGGCGATCTCAAGCTGGTGCCGGTCGCGGCCAACGGGCAGCCGGCGTTCGCGGTCTACTTCCGCGAGGACGGCGGCTACCGGCAGTTCGCGATCATGGTGCTGACCCTGTCCGGCGGCGCGGTCCGGCACGTGGGCATGTTCTTCGAGGAGGGGCTCTTCGAGACCTTCGGGCTGCCCACCGCTCTGACCCCCCAGGCTTCCGCGGCTAAGTAGAACGCGTTACTGTCTCTCCAGAGCATCGTTCTGGAGGCGACTGTGAGCACACCTGTGATCGTCGAAGCCGTCCGCACCCCCATCGGCAAGCGGGCCGGCTGGCTCGCCGAGCTCAAACCGCAACAGGTTCTCGCCGGCGCGCTCAACGGGCTGATCGAGCGGTCGGGCCTCGACCCCGCGGCCGTCGAGCAGGTGTTCGCCGGCTGCGTGACGCAGGCGGGCGAGCAGGGCGGGCACGTCGGCCGGGGCTCCTGGCTCTACGCCGGGCTGCCGCACCAGGCCGGCGTCACCACCGTCGACGCGCAGTGCGGCTCGTCGCAGCAGGCCGTCCACCTCGCCGCCGCCCTGATCGGCGCGGGCGTGATCGAGGTGGGCATCGGCTGCGGCGTCGAGGTGATGAGCCGCGCGCCGCTCGGCAGCAACGTGCTGCCCGCCAACCCGCGTCCCGACGACTGGGACCTCGACCTGCCCGACCAGTTCACCGCCGCCGAGCGCATCGCCGCGCGGCGCGGGCTCACCCGCGAGCGGCTCGACTGGTTCGGGGCGCGCTCGCAGCACCTGGCCGCCAAGGCGTGGGCCGACGGCCGCTTCGAGCGCGAGATCGTGCCGGTCGGCGACGTCCGCAGGGACCAGGGCCTGCGCGAGACCACCGTGGACGGGCTGGCCAAGCTCAAGCCGGTGATGGAGGGCGCGCTGCACACGGCGGGCACCTCGTCCCAGATCTCCGACGGCGCGGCCGCCGTGCTGGTCATGAGCGAGGAGGCGGCGCGGCGGCACGGCCTGCGCCCCCGGGCCCGCATCCGCGCGCAGGCGCTGGTCGGCGCGGAGCCCTACTACCACCTCGACGGGCCCGTGGACGCGACCGCCAAGGCGCTGGCCGACGCCGGGATGACGATCGGCGACATCGACCGGTTCGAGGTGAACGAGGCGTTCGCCTCCGTCGTGCTGTCGTGGGCGAGCGTGCACGAGCCCGACATGGACCGGGTCAACGTCAACGGCGGCGCGATCGCCCTCGGCCATCCGGTCGGCGCGACCGGCGCGCGGCTCATCACCACGGCGCTGCACGAGCTGGAACGCGCCGACGCGACGACCGCCCTCGTCACCATGTGCGCGGGCGGCGCGCTCGCCACCGCGACGATCCTCGAACGGATCAATTGAGCTGTATCACGTACCACCCATAGCACTAGGTAAGTAAGGAATCGGGGACGGATGAAGACCAGACGCAGGCCGTACGCGGAGCAGCGCCCGCAGGATCTCGGCGGCGGGGTGTGGAGCGTGCCTGTGCCGATCCCCGGCAACCCGCTCGGCTATACCCTCGTCTACGCCGTCGAGTCGCCGAAGGGCCCGGTCCTGATCGACGCCGGCTGGAACCATCCGGAGGCGTGGCAGGCGCTGAGCGGCGGTCTCGCGGCGCTCGGGATCGACGTGAGCACGGTGCGGGGGGTGGTCGTCACCCACTTCCACCCCGACCACGCCGGGCTCGCCGGGCAGGTCAGGGAGGCTTCCGGAGCCTGGATCGCGATGCACGAGAACGACGCGGCGATGGTCCGGCTCATGCACGACTTCGCCGGCGACGAGCACACGGCCTTCCAGTCCGACATGCTGCTCAGGGCCGGGGCCGATCCCAGCGAGGCCAGGGCGGCCTCGGGCGAGCGGCCGGCCCCGCCCGCGGTGCCCGACCGCGAGCTGCGCGACGGGGACCTCGTGGACCTGCCGGGGCGCAAGCTGCGGGCCGTCCACACGCCCGGCCACACCCCCGGGCACATCTGCCTGCACCTGGAGGACGCCGACCGGCTGTTCACCGGCGACCACGTCCTGCCCGACATCACCCCACACATCGGGATTTATCCGTACGATCGGGAGGACGTCGATCCGCTGGGCGACTTCCTGGAGTCGCTGGAGCGGGTGGGCGAGTTGGGGACGCTCGACGCCCTCCCCGCCCATGAGTGGATATTTCCGGATGTGGCGGCACGGGCCGCCGAGATCCGTCACCATCACGAGGAGAAGCTCGACTCGCTGCTCGCCCTCCTGGCCGGACAGCCCGAGCCGCAGACCATCTGGGAGGTCGCCGCGATGATGACGTGGAACAAACCGTGGGACACGTTGCCCCCCATGCTGCGGGGCATGGCCGCCGGGGAGGCGGCCGCCCATCTGCGCACCCTTGAGGCCCGCGGCCGGATCCGCCGCCTGCCCGGAGTCGAACTCGTCCGCTTCCAGGCCCTAGACTCCTAGACATCCGATGTCTAGGGGGAGAAGCGTGGCGGTCACCGACGCGGCCATCGACAAGATCAAGCAAATGATCGTCTCGGGGGAGCTCGCCCCGGGCGACCGGCTGCCGAAGGAGGCCGACCTGGCCGAACGGCTCGGCCTCTCGCGCAACTCGCTGCGGGAGGCCGTGCGCGCGCTGTCCCTCATCAACGTCCTCGACGTACGCCAGGGCGACGGCACCTACGTCACCAGCCTGGAGCCCGGTCTGCTCCTCGACACCCTGTCGTTCGTGCTCGACCTGCACCAGGACGACACGGTGCTGCAGTTCTTCGAGGTCCGCCGCATCCTGGAGCCGGCCGCCACCGCGATGGCGGCCGAGCTGATGAAGGACGACGAGATCGAGGAGCTGCGGGTCATCCTGGAGTCGCTGCCCGAGCGGCCCACGATCGAGGAGCTGGTGGCCAACGACCTGCGCTTCCACCAGCGCATCGCCCAGGGGTCGGGCAACAGCGTGCTGTGCTCGTTCATCGAGAGCCTGTCGGGCCCGACGAACCGGGCGCGGGTGTGGCGCGGGCTCACCCAGGAGGGCGCGCTGCAGAAGACCCGCGAGCAGCACATGGCGATCTACGAGGCGATCGCCGCCCGCCAGGCCGACATCGCCCGGTCCTGGGCCACGGTGCACGTGGCCGGCGTGGAGTCGTGGCTGCGCCGGGCGCTCGAACTCGACTGATCGCCGACACATCGGAGGATTGTTGATGATGAACGAAGGGAGCGGCGGGTAGAAGCCGGGGCGTGCCGGACAAACTTGAGCGATATCGCAGCAAGCGCGACGCCGCCCGCACCCCCGAGCCCGTCCCGGCCGAGCCCCCGGCCGCCGGGGACGGGCACGCGTTCGTCATCCAGGAGCACCACGCCCGGTCGCTGCACTGGGACCTGCGCCTGGAACGCGACGGCGTCCTCGTCTCCTGGGCCGTCCCCAAGGGCCTGCCCGCCGACCCCCGGACGAATCACCTGGCCGTCCACACCGAGGACCACCCCATGGAGTACCTCACCTTCCACGGCGAGATCCCCCAGGGCGAGTACGGCGGCGGCACCATGACCGTCTGGGACACCGGCACGTACGAGACGGAGAAGTGGTCCGACCGCGAGGTCAAGGTGGTGCTGCGCGGGGCACGCGCCTCCGGGCGGTTCGTGCTGTTCCGTACGCGGGGCAAGAACTGGATGATCCACCGCATGGACGAGGCGGTGCGCGACCCGTTCCCCGCGCTCGACCCGATGCTCCCTGCCGAACGCGCCCGCCCGCCCAGGGACGCCGCCTCCTACGCCTTCGAGTTCGCCTGGGGCGGCCGACGTCTCCTGGTGCCCGTCGACGGCGGCCGGACGGACGCCGCCCGCGAGCATCCCTGGCTGCGGCCCCTCGCCGAGTCGTTCGGCAGCCGGAGCGCCGTGCTGGACGGCGAGGTCGCCACGCTCGGCGGGGCCGAGCTCCTGATCCTCTACGACCTGCTGTACGACGACGGCCACGCCCTGCTCGACCGGCCGTACACCGAGCGCAGGGCCGCGCTGGAGGCGCTGGAGGTGTCGGGGACCCGCTGGCAGGTCGCGCCCTCGTGGCCCGGCGAGGCGGGGCCGGTGCGGCAGGCGGCCAGGGAGCAGGGGCTGCCGGGTGTGGTCGCCAAGCGGCTGGACTCGCCGTACGAGCCGGGTCCTTCGACGTCCTGGCTGTTCATTCCGTCCTGAGCGGGGGGTGCGGGATACTCGGGTGGTGATCATCAAGACGGTTTCGCCGCACGACGACCCGCTCGGGAGCGAGTTGCTGGCGATGCAGAAGGCGGCGTACGCGGTCGAGGCGGAGCTCATCGGCGACGACCGGATCCCGCCGCTGCACGAGAGCCTGGCCGAGCTGCGGGCGCGTGACCTGCTGTGGCTGGCGGCCTTCGACGGCGGCGCGCTGTCGGGAGCCGTGGCCTGGGCCGAGAGCGCGGACGAGCTCGACATCGACCGGCTCGTCGTGGCCCCGGCCATGGCCCGGCGCGGCATCGGCCGGGCGCTGGTCGAGGCGGTGCTGGCCCGAGCCGGCGGACGCCGCGTCGTCGTCTCCACCGGCCGCGACAACGTGCCGGCCCGCCGGCTGTACGAAGGGCTCGGCTTCACCCTGCTCGACGAGACCGAGGTCATCCCCAAGCTGTGGATCGCCGGCTACGCCCTCGTCAGATGAGTCCTGCGGACTCCAGGTCCTCCCACAGCGCGTCCGGCACCGGCCGCGACCACAGGGCCGCGTTGGCCGTGACCTCCTCCGGGGTCCGCGCCCCCAGGACGACGCCGGCGACCGCCGGATGCCGCAGCGGGAACGCCATCGCCGCCTGCGGCAGGCTCACGCCGTGCCGCTCGCACACCTCGGCGATCCGGGAGGCCCGCTCCACCAGCGGCGCAGGCGCCGGCTGGTAGTCGAAGGTGCCGCCCGGCCGTGACGTGGCCAGGATGCCGCTGTTGAAGACGCCGGCCGCCAGCACCCGCACCCCCCGCTCGGCGCACGCCTCCAGCAGGGGCAGGCCGGACTGGTCGAGCAGCGTGTAGCGCCCGGCCAGCATGACCACGTCGATGTCGGTCTCCTGGACGAAGCGCAGCGGCACCTGCCACTGGTTCATGCCGAGCCCGATCGCCCGCACCACGCCCTCGGCCCGCAGCTCGGCCAGCGCCGGGTACGCCTCGCCGAGCGCCTGCTCCACGTGCTCATCGGGGTCGTGGATGAGGGCGACGTGCACGGCCGGCAGCCCCAGGCGTTCGAGTGAGTCCTCCAGCGAGCGGCGTACGCCGTCGCGCGAGAAGTCCCACTTCCGCGTCAGCTCGCCAGGGACGTCGAAGATGTCGTCGTCGCGCCCCGACGGCGCCGGCGCGGGCACCAGCAGCCGCCCGACCTTGGTCGACAGGACATAGTCCGTACGCCCGGCGAGCGCCGCGCCGAGCCGGCGCTCGGACAGGCCGAGGCCATAGTGCGGCGCGGTGTCGTACAGCCGGACCCCGCTCTCCCAGGCGGCGTCCACCGTGGCCCGGGCCTCGGCGTCGGTGACCGCCTGGAAGAGGTTGCCGATGGGCGCACCGCCGAAGCCGTGACGCGGCAGCTCGATCACGCCGTGACTCCCATCTAATCCTGTGCCTTCCCGCCCGCGATCCGGCTGATCATCAGGGCGATGAGGATGATGCTGCCGTAGATGACGGGCTGCCAGAAGCCGGAGACGCCGATCAGCGTGAGGATGTTCTGCACCAGGCCGATCACCAGCACGCCGGTGAGCGCGCCGAGGATGGTGCCCTTGCCGCCGTCCATGCTGACGCCG
Organism: Nonomuraea sp. B208; assembly: GCF_057536035.1. Lineage (NCBI taxonomy): Bacteria > Bacillati > Actinomycetota > Actinomycetes > Streptosporangiales > Streptosporangiaceae > Nonomuraea > Nonomuraea sp. B208. Next base: position 231,088 of record NZ_BAAJOU010000033.1, on the reverse strand, counting down.
CCGATGACGGCCGCGGCGAACACCATGAAGATCCAGCCGACGCCCATGCCGTTGCCGATCGCGCCGAGGCGGCCGGTCTCCAGGATGCCGGCCAGCGCCGCGAGGACGCCGCCGAGGATGAACACGCCGTAGAGCACCCGGTCCACCCGGATGCCCGCGGCGCGGGCGGCGTCGATGTTGCCGCCGATCGCGTAGAGCGAGCGGCCGATCCGCAGGTAGCCGAGGCCGAAGATGCCGACCGCGAACAGCAGCCCGGCGATCCAGATGGCCGCGGGCAGCCCGAGCCACAGGGCGCTGCCGAGGTAGAGGATCGACTCGGGGAGCTGGAACAGCGTCTTGCCCTCGGTCGGCCCCTGCAGGAAGCCGTGCACGATGATCAGCATGGCCAGCGTCACGATGAACGCGGACAGCTGGAACCTGATGATCAGGAATCCGTTGAAGGCGCCGATGGCGGCCCCGACGAGCAGCGCGAGCGGGATCACCAGCGTGCCGGGCAGCCCGAGCCCGAACCCGCCGGCCGCGGCCGGGATCACCAGCATCACGGCGATGGCGGGCGCGGTGCCGACCGTCGACTCCAGCGACAGGTCGAACTTCCCGGCGATCAGGATCATGGCCTCGGCCAGCACGAGGAGCGAGATCGCCGCCTGCTGCTGGAGGACGTTCGTGAGGTTGCCCGCCGTCAGGAAGGTCGGGTCCAGGAACGCGCCCACGACGAGCAGGAGCACGATCACCGGCACGAGCGTCAGGTCGCGGAACCTGGCCAGCCGTAGCCGCGGAGCCGGTGCGGTCAAAGTGGTCACTCTTGTACGCCTTCCATCACGGCCACGAGCTCGTGGTCCGTCCAGCCACGCGGTACGTCCTTGACGATCTCCCCGTGGAACATCACCAGCACCCGGTCGCAGATGCGCAGGTCGTCGAGCTCGTCGGAGACCACGACGGCCCCCGCGCCGCGCTCGGCGGCGTCCTCGACGGCGCCGAGCAGGGCCTGCTTGGCCTTGACGTCGACGCCGGCGGTGGGGTTGATGACGACCAGCACCGTGGGATCGTCCACGAGCGCCCGCGCGAACACGACCTTCTGCGCGTTGCCCCCGGACAGGTCGGCGACGGGCTGGTCGGGGCCCTCGGTCTTGATGTCCAGGGCGGTGATCATCTCCTTGGCCTTCTCCCGGCGGCGCGCCGGGGACACGACGCCGAAGCGGCCCAGCTTGCGGGCGATGGGGAACGTGGCGTTCTCCCCCACCGACAGCAACGGGACGAACCCCTCGTGATGGCGGTCCTCGGGCACGAACCCGAGCCCCGCCTTCATCGCGGCGGGCACGTCGCCGGGCTTCACCGTGGTGCCGTTGACCACGACCGTGCCGGTGTCGGCGCCGCGCAGCCCGACCAGGGTCTCGGCCAGGCCGACCTTGCCGCTGCTCGCCGACCCGGCGAGGCCGACCACCTCGCCGGCGCGGACGCTGATGTCCACGTTCCGGTAGCGGCCGGCCAGCGACAGCCCTTCGCCGGCGAGCACGACCCGCTCGCCGGGCGTGCGCTCCCTGGCGTGGTACGCGGACGTCGCCTCACCGGTCATGGCGTGCACCAGCTCGTCCTGCGGCAGCCCGTCCACCTGCCGGGTCATGATGTGCCGGGCGTCGCGGAAGACCGTGACGCTCTGGCAGATCTCGTACACCTCGTCCAGGTGGTGCGAGATGTACATCATCGTGACGCCCTGCTCGCGCAGCGAGCGCATGCGGGCGAACAAGCGCTCGATGGCCGGCCCGTCGAGCCGCGCCGTGGGCTCGTCGAGGATGATGAAGCGCGCGCCGAACGACAGCGCCCGCGCGATCTCCACGAGCTGGCGCTGCTCGACGCTGAGATCGCCGGCCAGCGCCTGCACGTCGACGTCCACCTCGTAGGTGTCGAGCAGCTCGCGCGCGCGGCCTCGCACCGTCCGCCAGTTGATGGGCCCGTGCCCGTCGCTCTGCCGGTTGAGGAAGAGGTTCTCGGCGACGGTGAGCGCCGGGATGATCGTGGACTTCTGGTAGACGCAGGCGACGCGCTGCCGCCAGGCGTCCCGGTCGCCGGGGGCGGGCGCCGGCTCTCCCGAGAACAGCACCTCGCCCTCGTCCGGCCGCTGCAGCCCGGTGAGGATCGACACGAGGGTGGACTTCCCCGCGCCGTTCCTGCCGAGGAGCGCGTGCGTCTCGCCTTCGGCGATCGCGATCTTCGCGCCGTTCAGCGCGACGGTCGGACCGAACCGCTTGACGACGTTGCGGGCTTCGACGTGAATGCTCATCAGCCGACCTGGTTGCCCCAGAGGTTCTTGTCGTCCACGTTCTCCTTGGTGACCAGAGGCGCGGGAAGCTGGTCCTCAAGACCGTTGGGGAGCTGGATGATGGTGCTGTCGTGGTCGGTCGGGCCCGGCTGGAACGTCTTGCCCTCCAGCGCGGCCTTCGCGTAGAAGAGCGCGTACTTCGCGTAGAGGTCGGCCGGCTGCGACATCGTGGCGTCGATCTCGCCCTTGCGGATGGCGTCGTACTCCTGCGGGATGCCGTCGTTGGAGACCACGAAGATGTGCTTGGGGTCGTCCGGCTGCACGAGCAGGCCCTTCTGCTTGAGCACCTGCAGCGTCGGCGCCAGGTGGACGCCGCCCGCGTGCATGTAGATGCCCTTGATGTCAGGGTTCTGCTCCAGGCGGGTCTGCAGCATGGACGCCGCCTTGCTGCCCTCCCACTCGGTCGGCTCGCTGAAGACCGTGATGTCGGGGAACTTCGTCTTCATGCACTCCAGGAACGCCTCCGACCGGTCACGGCCGTTGATCGAGCTGAGCGCGCCCTGGAGCTGGACGACCTTGCCCTTGCCGCCGAGCTTCTCGCCGAGGAACTCGCACGCCTTGGTGCCGTACGCGCGGTTGTCGGCGCGGACGACCATGTAGACCTTGCCCTTGTCCGGCCGGGTGTCGACGGAGACGACGGGGATTTTCTTGTTCTCCAGCTGCTGCAGCGTGTTGGCCACCGCGCCGGTGTCCTGGGGCGCCATGACGATGGCCTTGGCGCCCTGGCCGACCAGCGCCTGCACGTTGTTGACCAGCTTGGACACGTCGTTCTGCGAGTTCGTGGCGGGCATGAGGTCCACCTTGAGCTCGCTCGCCATCTGCGGCACGTACTTGATGTAGGAGTTCCAGAAGTCGGAGTCGGCCCGGGGGTGGTCGATGCCGACCTTCCCGCCGCCGCCGCTCGCGCCTTCCGTCGTGGTGCCTGAGCCGCACGCCGTGACGACCGCCAAGAGGGCGGCGCCCGTGATCACCCGTCCGAACTTCATAGGGGGGTACCTTCCTTCGTTTGACTGGTCGCTTCAGTTGGTGGGCCGCAGCCGCAGGCCCTGCATGCCGCCGTCGACCGCGATCGACGTGCCGGTGGTCGCGCCCGACTCGGGGCCGGCGAGGTAGGCGATCGCCGCGGCGACCTCCTCGGCCGTGACCAGGCGGCCCATGGGCTGTCTGGCGTTGAGCGCCGCCCGCTCCGCCTCCGGATCGGGGGCGGAGTCGAGCAGCCGGCCGACCCACGGGGTGTCGGCGGTGCCCGGGTTGACGCAGTTGACGCGGATGCCCTCGCGGATGTGGTCCGCGGCCATCGCCAGCGTCAGCGACAGGACCGCGCCCTTCGTCGCGCTGTAGAGCGCGCGCTGGGGCAGCCCGGCGGTGGCCGCGATGGAGCAGGTGTTGACGATCGAGGCGTGCTCCGACCTGCGCAGGTAGGGCAGCGCGGCGCGGGCGACCCGGACCATGCCGAACACGTTGACGTCGAAGACCCGCTGCCACTCGGAGTCGGGGTTGTCCTCGACCGTCCCCTGGGCGCCGATGCCGGCGTTGTTGACCAGCACGTCGATGCCGCCCAGCCGCTCGGCGGCCTCGGCCACCGCGGCGCGCACGCTCGCGTCGTCCGTCACGTCCGCCTTGATGCCCACGAAGGGCTCGCCCGGCGGGTTGAGGTCGAGGCAGGCCACCGTCATGCCGCGCTCGGCGAGCAGGGTGGCGGCCGCCAGGCCGATGCCGGAGCCGCCGCCGGTCACGACGGCCTTCAGACCTGCTGCGTTAGTCCGGCTCACGCGTCCCTCCAGACCGAACCGTTGGGGAAGGTGTGGGCGGCGATCGACTCCGCGTGCATCTGCGCGCTGAAGCCGGGACGCGACGGCGCGAGGTAGCGGCCGTCGCGGATCACCACCGGGTCGACGAAGTGCTCGTGCAGGTGGTCGACGTACTCGATGACCCGGCCGTCCATGGTGCCGGTGACCGCCACGTAGTCGAACATCGACAGGTGCTGCACCAGCTCGCACAGGCCGACGCCGCCGGCGTGCGGGCAGACCGGGACGCCGAACTTGGCCGCGAGCAGCAGGATCGCGATGTTCTCGTTGACCCCGCCGACGCGGGCGGCGTCGATCTGCAGGTAGGAGATGGCCCCGGCCTGCAGGAGCTGCTTGAAGACGATGCGGTTCTGCACGTGCTCGCCGGTCGCGACGGGGATCGGCGCGATGCCGCGGGCGATGGCGGCGTGGCCGAGCACGTCGTCCGGGCTGGTCGGCTCCTCCACCCAGTGCGGGCCGAACTCGCTCAGCGCGTTGACCCACTCGATGCCCGAGCCGACGTCCCAGCGCTGGTTGGCGTCGATGGCGATCGGGAAGTCGGGGCCGCAGACCTCGCGGGCGACCCTGAAGCGCCGCCTGTCGTCCTCCAGGTCGGCGCCGACCTTGAGCTTGATCTGCCCGAACCCCTGCGCGATGGCCTCCTCGCAGAGCCGCCGCAGCTTCTCGTCGTCGTAGCCGAGCCAGCCGGGGGAAGTCGTGTAGGCCGGGTAGCCGGTCTCGATCAGCTCGGCGATCCGCTCCTCCTTGCCGCCCTCGGCCTTGCGCAGGATCTGCAGGGCCTCCTCGGGGGTGAGCGCGTCGCTGAGGTAGCGGAAGTCGACCAGGCCGACGATCTCCTCGGGGGACATCTCGGACAGCAGCCGCCACACCGGCTTGCCGGCCCGCCTGGCCTTCAGGTCCCACAGGGCGTTGACCACGGCGGAGATCGCCATGTGCATGACGCCCTTCTCCGGCCCCAGCCAGCGCAGCTGCGAGTCGTTGACCATCTCCTTGTAGAGGGCGCCGAGGTCCTCGACGTCCTTGCCGAGCACGTACTGCTCCAGCGCGCTGATCGCGGCGGTCTGCACGTCGTTGCCGCGCCCGATCGTGAACGCGAACCCGTGGCCCTCGTGGCCGTCGTCGGTCCGCAGCACCACGTAGGCGGCGGAGTAGTCGGGGTCAGGGTTCATCGCGTCGGAGCCGTCGAGCTCGCGCGAGGTCGGGAAACGCACGTCGTGCGTCTCCATCCCGACGATCCGGTACGCCGGTCGGTTGTCGTTGTTCGTCATGCCTGGGTTCGTCATGCCTGGCCCACCGTCTGCCGCTGCCGCCCGAGACCCTCGATCTCCAGCTCCACGACGTCCCCGGCCCTGAGGTACGGCTGCCCCGGCATGCCCATCGCCACACCGGCGGGGGTGCCGGTGTTGATGACGTCACCCGGCTCCAGCACCATGAACTGGCTGAGGTAGCGCACGATCTCGGCGACGTCGAAGATCATGTTCTTGGTGTCGCCGTCCTGGCGCAGCTCACCGTTGACCCAGAGGCGCAGCGACAGGCTCTGCGGGTCGCCCACCTCGTCCGCGGTCACCAGCCAGGGCCCGAGCGGGTTGAACGTCTCGCACGACTTGCCCTTGTCCCACTGGCCGCCGCGTTCGAGCTGGAACTCGCGCTCGGAGACGTCGTTCGCCACGGCGTAACCGGCGACGGCCTCCAGCGCCTCCTCCCTGCTCTCCAGGTAGCGGGCCCGCTTCCCGATGACGATGGCCAGCTCGACCTCGTAGTCGGTCTTGACGCTGTTGCGGGGGACGAGCACCTCGTCGTACGGGCCGACCATGGTGTCGGCGGCCTTCATGAAGACCACGGGCTCGGCCGGCGGCTCCGCGCCCGACTCGGCGGCGTGGTCGCGGTAGTTCAGGCCGATGCAGACGATCTTGCCGGGCCGCGCGACGGGGGCGCCCACCCGCAGGCCCTCCTCGGCCACGATCGGCAGGTCACCGCGGTCGAGCGCGGCACGGACGCGCGCCACTCCTCCGGAGGCGAGGAAAGCACCGTCGATGTCGGGCTCTCCGATGTCGCGCAGGTTACCGGCCTCATCCAATACCACCGGCCGTTCCTGTCCGACAGGTCCTACTCGCAGCAGCTTCACACCGCATCCTTCATCTATACATCGGATGTCTCGTCTCCCGATGCTGAAGCGCCTACCCGGGATGTGTCAAGGGTGAGGCTACGGAAACATCCGATCTGTGACCTGGACATATTGCTCAAACATCATCACCGGCGACATGAACCGGCCATATCGCCCCGATGACCCGGTTCACGCACAGGATACGTGGCCGTCACACAGACATCGGACGTCGCTCCTACCGGCTCGCCGTGGCTCCTTGACGGTCGTACAGTCACGTAATAGAACACGTTCCAGTACCACTTAACCAAGCGCTTGATCAAGAGGGTGAGCCGGGTGCACATCGACCTCGTCGACAGGGACCGTTACGCGACCGCTGGACCACCGCACGAGCAGTTCGCCTGGCTGCGCGCCAACTCCCCCGTCCACTGGCACGACGGCGAGCCCGGATTCTGGGCCGTCACCCGCTACGAGGACGTGGTCCACATCTCGCGCCACTCCGAGCTCTTCTCCTCCCACCGCAGGCTCGCGCTCTTCGACGAGCTGGAGGAGGAGCAGATCGCCCTTCAGCGGCTCATGATGCTCAACCAGGACCCGCCGGAGCACACCCGGCGCCGTTCGCTGGTAAACCGGGGCTTCACCCCGCGCACCATCAACGCCCTCGAAGAGCACATCCGCGACATCTGCGACGACCTCCTCGACAAGTGCTCGGGCGAGATCGACTTCGTCACCGAGGTCGCCGCGCCGCTGCCCCTCTACGTCATCTGCGAGCTGCTCGGCGCGCCCGTCTCCGACCGCGACAAGCTCTTCGCCTGGTCCAACCGCATGATCGGCGCGCAGGACCCCGACTACGCCGACGTGCCGGGCGAGGGCCCCGACGCCGCCATGGAGGTCTACGCCTACGCCAACCAGCTCGCGGCGCAGCGCAAGGCCAACCCCAGGAACGACATCGTCACCAAGCTCCTGCAGCCCGACGAGCACGGCGAGACGCTCGACGAGAGCGAGTTCGACCTTTTCGTCCTCCTGCTGATCGTCGCCGGCAACGAGACCACCCGTAACGCGGCCTCGGGCGGCATGCTCGCCTTCTTCGACCACCCGGACCAGTGGGACCGCCTCGTCGCCGACCCCACGATGGCCAAGACGGCCGCCGACGAGATCGTCCGCTGGGTCTCCCCCGTCAACCTCTTCCGCCGGACCTCGACCTGCGACCAGGTGATCGGCGGCCAGCCCATCAAGGCCGACGACAAGGTGGTCGTCTTCTACGGCTCCGCCAACCGCGACGCCTCCGTCTTCCCTGACGCCGAGGTCTTCGACATCGGCCGCAGCCCCAACCCGCACATCGGCTTCGGCGGCGGCGGCGCCCACTTCTGCCTGGGCAACCATCTGGCCAAGCTCGAACTCCGGGTCCTGTTCGAACAACTGGCCCGCCGCCGCCCCCGCCTCACCCAGTCCGGCCCGGCCAGCCGCCTGCGCTCCAACTTCATCAACGGCATCAAGGAACTCCCGGTCACCATCAGCTAGGCGGGCAGGTGGACGTGATCGTCGCGGCCGTGCCAGACTTCGTGCGAAATATCAACACACGTAGCTAGTCAGCGCCGGTCGGTCGGTGGAGTGCGCTGGCGTGCTCGCTCGGTCGCGGGCACGTCCGGTCACGCCTCCGCGCGGGGTCCTGGACGTGTACGCGCCGAGCCGTACACCGAAAGGACCGACCATCATGTCCACCGACCAGTTCGGGCTCGCCGGCGGCGACTACGTCCCCGACCCCGATCGCGACACCACGCTGCTGCTGGACGCCTTCTACGAGCGCCTGGCCACGACGGAGGCCGACCTCACCGCCGCCATGCGGGCCCGTCAGGACGAGCTCGAAGCGGCCAACCGGTCGCGGATCGTCGACGAGCCCGCCCGGCACAACCTGCGCCTGACCCTGGCGCTGGTCGCCGCCTATGAAGCCCTCCGGCCCAGGCTCGGCAGGCAACGGGCCATCGACGCCGTCCAGGCGGCGTTCGTCGAGCCGTTCGGCGACGCCATGAAGGAGGGCACCCGGGCCATGCTGGACCATGCGCCGGACGCCTTCCGCGCCATGGTGGAGATGAGCAAGTCGCGGGAGGAGCACGCGTTCGGCAAGGGGTTCGTCTTCGAGCGGCCCGTGGACGACGACGAGCGCTATCACCTCGACGTGCGCCAGTGCTTCTACCACGACGTCCTGGTCGCCAACGGGGCGCCGGAACTGACCCCGGCCATGTGCGCGTTCGACGCCAACTGGATCGAGGCCATCGAGCCGAGCAGGCACGGCTTCCGCTTCGAGCGCCGCACCACGATCGGCCTGGGCGGCACCCACTGCCCGTTCCATTTCGACCGCGTCAACGAGTAGCGGACGCGGCGTCCCGGCGTGCCGCCGGGACGCCCTCCGTCGAACGCCTAGCGGGACGACCGACGGGCACGCCGGTGGCCGGGCGGGTCGTTGACCTCAAGCGCGGTTGAGTTTCTAGGCTCGTCAGCGACTCACCAGGACGAGATGACGAAGGAACTCCACTGTGACGACTTTGGTGACGGGCGCCACCGGGAACACGGGCCGGCACGTTGTGGCGGAGCTGGTCCGCCGAGGAGAGCGGGTCCGGGCCCTGACCCGGGACCCGGCGGCGAACGCGGGAAGATTTCCGGCCGAGGTGGAGCTGGTGGCCGGCACGCACACCGCGCCGGAGAAGTTGGACGCCGCGCTCCACGGCGTCAGCCGGCTGCACATCACGGTGACGGCCGGACTGGCCGAGGTCGGGCCCGAGCTGGTCAAGCGGGCGGTCGCCGCGGGCGTTCGGCGCATCACCGTGTTGTGGGGCGGCTGGGTGGGCCCGGTCGAGCAGGCGGTGGCGGACTCCGGCGTGGAATGGACGCGCCTGGAGGCACAGGAGTTCATGTCCAACACCTTGACCTGGGCCGAATCGATCCGGGCCGAGGGAGTGGTCCGAGAGCCGTACGACTTTCCCAGCGCGCTGGTGCACGAGGCCGACATCGCGGCTGTGGCAGCCGTCGCGCTGCTCGACGACGGCCACTCCGGGCACGCCTACAACCTGACCGGGCCTGAGTCGCTGACGACGAGTGAGCGGATCGCGATCCTGGCGCGGAGGCTCGGCCGCCCCATCGCCTTCGAGCGGATCACGCACGAGCAGGCGGTCGAGAGGCTGATGGCCACGGGCGTGTCCCGGGCGGACGCCGAGTATGTCATCGGCTGGTATGCCGAGCCCACTGATGACTCCACGACCGTGGACGACACGGTCTCGCGGGTGATCGGGCGTCCGGCACTTACGTTCACGCAGTGGGTTGACGAGCACGCGGACCGTTTCTGAGCTGGGATGATCTCCGCCGAGGTGTGCGGTCACCAGGACGTCCAGTCGTTGCCGGGGTTTCGGCGGCGTCTGCCGCCTTGGTAGGAGCGGTGGCGGGCGGCGCGGATGTTGCGGAGGATGCGGGTCGTGGTCTCCGGGGCGGGGCGCCAGCCGCGCTCGATCAGGGCGTCCGCCACGTGGTGGAGGAGGTCGGCGATCTGGCCGGGGATGACGTCACGGCGTACGGCGATCACGCGCCAGCCGCGGCGGCGGAGCTCCTCGCGGCGGTCCGTGTCGCGTCGGCGGTCGGCGGGTGAGGTGTGGTGTTCCTGGCCGTCGTACTCGACGGCGACCTTGAACGCCTCCCAGCCCAGGTCGAGATAGGCGTGGTGGTCGTCGCCCAGGTCGACCCTGATCTGGGTGGAGGGTCTGGGGAGGCCGCCCTCGACGAGGATCACGCGGAGCGAGCTCTCCCTCGGCGAGGCGGCTCCCCCGTCGGCGAGGCTGAGCGTGTCGCGCAGTTGCCAGGAGTTGAGCGGGCGGTGCCACAACGCCTCCAGGTCGAGCCCCTTGCGGGCGAACTGGTCGAGGACCGCCACCGCCTCCATGCGGGGGAGGTGGCGGGCGCAGTCGAGGGCCGTACGTTCCATGGTGGTGAGGCGGACGCCCTTGTGCAGGATGATGTCGTCGTCCGGCAGCGGGGCCAGGTAGGTCACGCAGCCGGGGAGGGTGACATGGCCTCGGGCGATGAGCTCGACCGGCCAGTCGTCGCCCGTGCGGGTCGGGAGGACGTCGAGGCCCCAGATGTGGGCGGCGGTCCGGCGGCAGGCGGTGGCTTGTGGGATGGCTCGGGTGATCTGACGGGTCCGGTCGATCAGAGGGTCTTCGGCGGGTGAGGGGGTGAGCGGAGCCTCGGCTGGTTGGTGCATGGGGTCAGGATGGTGGCCGGCGCGTACGGGCGAGCGGCCGAGCGGGGTTCTGTGGATAACCGGCGGGGTCAGGGGTGCAGGGACAGGCCCTTCAGGGTCTTGTCGAGGGCGTTGCGGGGGCCGTGGACGGCCAGTCCGACCAGCATCAGCTCGTCGCTCGCCACGGCCCGCACCACCGCCCGGTTGTCCGCGTCGTGGCCCGTCTTGAACATCTCCTCGATGTAGACGGCCACGTCCATCCCCCGCCCGATCGCCTTCTCCCGGATCCCGCGCAGTTGCGCCAGGCCGCCCTCGTACACGAGCACCGGCTGGCGGAACATCGGCAGGTACGCGACGCCCGACCCGTCCGCGTACGGCTCCCCCATGGTCTCCGGCACCCCGCCCGCCACCGCGCTCGCCAGGAAGGCGGTCACGTTGAGGCGCTGCCAGACGGCCAGGTCGTCGCGTACCACGATGGCGATCTTCGTATCGAAACGCATGGCCCCCGAGCCTTCCCGACCGAGGGCCTGCCCGTCTTGTACGCTCGTGCGGCCCCAGCCCCTACGCCGGCTCCAGGATCGGACGCCAGTCCGGCACCTCGTGGTAGCGCCGCAGCTCCGCCAGCCCCGCCAGGATGCCGCCCCACGCCGAGTACGGCGGCTGCCCGGCGTCGAAGCCGCTCTGCACCAGCGTCAGCCGGGTACGCCCGCCGCTGCCCTCCAGCTCCCACGTCCCGATCCTGCCGCCGCCCCAGTCGACCGAGAACGTACGCTCGGGCACCAGCTCCAGCACCTTGGCCGGGCTCGGGTCGTTGGCCAGGCCGCCCATCGCGAAGCGCCCGCCCACGTACGGCTCGATCTCGATCGGGTACCCGAACCACTTCGTCACGGCCTCGCTCTCGATCAGCGAGGCGAACACGTCCGCCGGCGAGGCGTCCACGACGGCCTCGGCGCGCAGCTCGGACGAGGTGAAGTCGACCCGCGGCGTCAGCTCCCGCCCCTCCAGGTGCTCGGCCAGGTTGGCGATGGCCAGGCACCAGTACGTCTGCAGCACGCCCCGGATGCTCTTGCCCGTCATGGCGTCCTGGAAGTCGAAGTGGCTCTGGGACACCGTGACGAACGTGGCGACCGGGCCGTCGGGCTCAAGGGCGAACTCGGTGGTGGTCTCCTCGCCGTCGAGGACCCACGCGAAGCGCACGGTGCGGTCGTCGGCGTGCAGTAACCGCTGGTGCGGCGCGTCGCCCTCGGGGGTGGTGGGGCCCCAGAAGGCGTAGCGTCCGGCGGGCAGGTCCACCTCGGCCTGCTCGGCGAGCCAGACGCGCAGCTCGGCGGGGTCGGTCAGCGCCTCGCGGACCCGTGCGATCGGGGCCGGGACGCGGGCGCGCAGCATCATGGGGGCGGCGGGCTCAGGCGTCTGCAGGTCGTCGGTCATCGTCATCGTCTCCTCGACGGTCGTCGGTCTTCGGGTAGCAGGCCACGGCGAGCTTGAAGGCGTCGCCCTCGGCGCCGCCGTAGCGGGTGAACAGGTCCTGGAGCATCGTCTGCAGGTCGGTGAGGAACTGCTGGCGCTGCTCGGTCCGTAGGTGGATCTCGCCGGACAGGCCGACGGAGGGCAGCTCGGGCGCGGTGCGGTCGAGCGCCGCGATGTCCTCCTGCACCTCCTCCATGAGATCCAGGAGGTAGCCGAGGCTGAGCTCGTCGCGGGCCCGGCGCAGGCCGCCGATGCGGCCGACCAGCCGGGGCGACAGCCAGTACGACCGCGCGCCGGCCTGGTAGATCCCCTCGGAGATCCCCCGGACCTTGCGCTCGGCGACCTGGTCCACGAGGCCCGCCTCGACCAGGCGTTTCACGTGGTAGTAGACGCGCTGCGGCGTCTGGCCCAGGACGGCGGCCACCTCCGAGCAGGTACGAGGCTCGGCGAGTTGCCGCAGCACCTCGACGCGTTGCGGCTTGAGCAGCGCCTCGGCCTGCTCGATGGCTTCCAGGTACAGGATGTCTCTCATCGCAAAAATCATCCTTTACGTAAAAACTCTCTTTGTCAATGGGGGACGCGAGGAGGATTGGAGGCGTGGGAAGGGACTGGGCGCGGTACTGGCGGGCCGGGCGGCGACCGCTGGAGGCCATGCACGCCCACTTCGAACGGCACGTCTACCACCGCCACAGCCACGACACCTACTCCTTCGGCGTGACGGAGACCGGCGCCCAGTCGTTCACCTGCCGAGGCGCGGCGCACACGAGCGCGGCCGGCATGGTGATGGCGTTCAACCCGGACGACCCGCACGACGGCCACGCCGCCGACGCGCTCGGCTTCACCTACCGGATCGTGCACATCGGTCCCGGTCTGGTGACGGAGGCGCTGGCGGACGCGACGGGCCGCCGGGCGCCGCTCCCCCTGTTCGCCGCCCCGCTGGTGGCGGACGCGGCGGCGGCGGGCGCGCTGCGCGCCTTCCACCGGGCGCTCCTGGACCCGGCCGCGACGGCCCTGCGCCGCGACGAGCTGCTCGCCGGCACGGTCGCCCACCTGGTCAGGGCGGCGGCGACGCAGGCACCGCCGGACCCGCCAAAAACCGGGACGTCAGCGGCGATGGCCGCGCGGGCGTGCAGGTTCCTGGAGGACCGCCTGTTCGATGACCCGACCGCAGAGGAACTGGCGCGGGCGACGGGCGGCAGCAGGTTCGCGGTGTACCGGGCGTTCGTGGCGCGGTACGGCATGCCGCCCAGCGACTACCAGCGCCTGCTCCGGCTGCGCCGCGCCCGTACGCTGATCGCGGACGGCGTCCCGATCGGCGAGGCGGCGGCGGCCACGGGCTTCGCCGACCAGAGCCACCTGACCCGCTGGTTCGTCCGCTGTTTCGGGCTCACCCCCGGCGCCTACCGGGAAGCCGCACGGGTCTAGGGCCAGGAGCCTTCCTGGTCGGGGTCGCCGCCGTCGGTGAGCAGCTTCATGTCGGCCTCGACCATCATGGCCACCAGCTCGTCGAACGACACCGTCGGCTCCCAGCCGAGCTGGTTGCGCGCCTTCTTCGGGTCGGCGCAGAGCAGGTCCACCTCGGCCGGCCGGTGCAGCGTCTGGTCGGTGACGACGTACCGCTCCCAGTCGAGCCCGGCGGCGGTGAAGGCGGCCTCGGCCAGCTCGCGCACCGACTTCATCCGCCCGGTGCCGATCACGTAGTCCTCGGGCCTGTCGGCCTGCAGCATGAGGTGCATGGCCCGGACGTAGTCGCCGGCGTACCCCCAGTCGCGCCTGGCCTCCAGGTTGCCGAGCCGCAGCTCGGCGGCGAGCCCCAGCTTGATCCTGGCCACGCCGAGCGAGACCTTCCTGGTGACGAACTCCGCCCCGCGCCGCGGCGACTCGTGGTTGAACAGGATGCCGGACACGGCGAACATCCCGTACGACTCGCGGTAGTTCTGCGTGAGGAAGTGCCCGTACGCCTTGGCCACGCCGTACGGCGAGCGCGGGTGGAAGGAGGTGCGCTCGTTCTGCGGCGTCTCGCTGACCTGGCCGAACATCTCGGAGGACGACGCCTGGTAGAAGCGGATCTGCCCGGAGGCCGCCGAGGCGCCGCCGCGCGAGACGCCCGAGCACACCCGGATCGCCTCCAGCATGCGCAGCACGCCCATCCCGGTGACCTCGGCGGTGAGCTCGGCCTGCTCCCAGGACATGGGCACGAACGAGATCGCCCCCAGGTTGTAGACCTCGTCGGGCTGGACCCGCTCGACGGCGGAGATGAGCGACCCCTGGTCGAGGAGGTCGCCGCGGACGACCTGGACGTCCGACAGCAGCCTGCGCACGCGGGAGACGCGCGGGTTGGCCTGGCCTCGGGCGAGGCCCCAGACCTCGTACCCCTGCTCCAGCAGGTGCTCCGCCAGATAGGAACCGTCCTGGCCGGTGATGCCGGTGATCAGAGCGCGCCTGGCCAAGGGTCCTCCAACTTCGCGTCACGCAATCCCGTTGGGACGGAATGTACCGCTATGCACCAGGAAAGAGCAGCAGCCCGGCCTAGAACGTGTTCCACAGAACCACGTTCGGTTACCGCAACGTCGCATGTCGCACGGCCTGCGGGGACGAATGTGAGCAATTCTCGGTGACCTACCGAATGGTAGCCTTCTCGGGCTAAGGTCACATTCAACTGATCTCAGGCGCCTACCGGCGGAGAAAGGGGTGTCCGTGCGGGAGCGAACGCTGCGGATCGCGCTGCTGTCCTACCGCAGCAAGCCCACCTGTGGCGGCCAGGGTGTCTACCTCCGCCATCTGAGCCGCGAGCTGGTCGCGCTCGGACACCACGTCGAGGTGTTCTCCGGCCCGCCCTATCCCGAGCTGGACGAGGGCGTCATCCTGCGCGAGGTGCCCAGCCTCGACCTCTACCGCGACGAGGACCCGTTCCGCACCCCCAAGCTGCACGAGTACCGCGACTGGATCGACCTGCTGGAAGTCGGCACGATGTGGACCGCCGGGTTCCCCGAGCCGCTGACGTTCACGCTGCGCGCCCTGCGTGAGCTGAAGAAGCGGGTCGGCGACTTCGACGTGGTCCAGGACAACCAGACCCTCGGCTACGGCCTGCTCGGCATCCAGAAGCTGTTCCCGGTGGTCGGCACCATCCACCACCCCATCAGCGTGGACCGCCGCATCGAGCTGGAGGCCGCCCAGGGTGTGAAGAAGCTCACGATGCGCCGCTGGTACGGGTTCGTGAAGATGCAGTCGCGCGTCGCGCCCCGGCTCAGCCCGATCCTCACCGTCAGCGAGTCCTCGCTCGCCGACATCCACCGCGACTTCAACGTCCCCCAGGCCAATCTGCGCCTGATCCCGCTCGGCGTGGACACCCGCTACTTCCACCCCCGCCCGGACAAGCCGAAGCGCAAGGGCTCGATCGTGGCCGTGGCGAGCGCCGACTCCCCCATGAAGGGCGTGGCCACGCTGCTGCGGGCGGTCGCCAAGCTGTCCACCGAGCGCGACGTCAACCTCACCGTGGTCAGCAAGCCCACGCCCGGCGGCCCCACCGAGCAGCTCGTCCAGGAGCTGTCGCTGCAGGACCGGGTGCGCTTCGTGCACGGCATCTCCGACGACGAGCTGGGCGAGCTGATCGCCACCTCGGAGATCTCGGTCGTGCCGTCGCTGTACGAGGGCTTCTCGCTGCCCGCCGTCGAGCACATGGCCTGCGGCACGCCGCTGATCGCCAGCCGCACCGGTGCGCTGCCCGAGGTCGTCGGCGACGCGGCCGTACAGGTGCCGCCCGGCGACGCCGAGGAGCTGGCCGCCGCGCTGCGCCGCCTGCACGACTCTGCCGAGGAGCGCGAGCGGGTGGGCAGGGCGGGCTACGACCGCGTCATGGAGCGCTACACCTGGCACGTCGTGGCCAAGCGCACGGTCGAGGCCTACCACGAGGCCATCGCCGCACACCGCCCCTGACCCCCACCCCCGACACCGATCGCGAGGAGAGACCACCAGTGCTGACCGTGGACTTCGCCCGGCTGCCCGTCGGCCCCGGCGTGCGCGTGCTCGACCTGGGCTGCGGCGGCGGCCGGCACGCCTTCGAGGTGCTACGTCGCGGGGCGGACGTGATCGCCTTCGACATGGACCAGGCGGAGCTGGACAACGTGGCGAACATGTTCGCGGCGATGGACAAGGCGGGCGAGGTGCCGCCGGACGCGAGCGGCCGCACCGTCCAGGGCACGGCGCTGGACATGCCGTTCGAGGACGGCAGCTTCGACCGGGTGATCGCGGCCGAGGTGCTGGAGCACATCCCCGACGACATGGCGGCCATGGCCGAGATCTTCCGCGTGCTGAGGCCGGGCGGCACCGCCGCGATCACCGTGCCGAGCTTCCTGCCCGAGCGCATCTGCTGGGCGCTGGACGAGGCGTACCACACCGCGCCGGGCGGCCACGTGCGCATCTACACGCTCGCCGAGCTGTCGGCCAAGCTCAAGTCCACCGGCTTCGAGATCGGCCCGCACCACCACGCGCACGGGCTGCACTCCCCCTACTGGTGGATCAAGTGCGCGGTCGGCGTCAACAACGACGACCACCCGCTCGCGAAGGCGTACCACGAGCTGCTGGTCTGGGACATCATGAAGCGCCCGGCCGTCACCCAGATCGCCGAGGCCGTGCTCAACCCGATCATCGGCAAGAGCGTGGTCCTCTACGTAAAGAAGCCATGATCTCCCGAGCGGAGGTCGTACGCACGGCCGAGAGCATCGCCGCGCTGCAGCAGGAGGACGGCGGCGTCCCGTGGCCGGAAGGGCACGTGGACGCCTGGAACCACGTCGAGTGCCTGATGGCCATGACGGTCGCGGGGCTCGCCGAGCCGGTCCGGCGCGGCTACGCCTACCTGGCCCGCCACCAGCGCGCCGACGGCTCCTGGCCGATGAAGCTGGTGGACGGGGCCGGCGTGGAGCTGGGCGGCGAGACCAACCACGCCGCCTACGTCGCCGTCGGCGTCTGGCACCACCACCTCGTCACCGGCGACCGGGCCTTCACCGAGGAGTCCTGGCCCATGGTCAAGGCCGCGCTCGACTACGTGGCCGGGCTGCAGACCGAGCGCGGCGAGATCGTGTGGGAGCGTGACGCGCGGGGCAGGCCCTCGTCGTACGCGCTGCTCACCGGCTGCTCCTCCATCCACCAGGGGCTGCGCTGCGGCGTGCTGCTCGGCGACCTGCTGGGCGATCCGCAGCCGCACTGGGAGCTGGCCGCCGACCGGCTCGCGCACGTGCTGGGCGCGCATCCGGAGGCGTTCGCCGACAAGAGCCGCTTCTCGATGGACTGGTACTACCCGGTGCTGGGCGGCGCGGTGCGCGGACAGCAGGCGTTCGAGCTGCTGGACCGCGAGTGGACGACGTTCGTGGTGCCGGGGCTCGGCATCCGGTGCGTCTCCGACCAGCCGTGGGTGACCGGGGCCGAGACGTGCGAGCTGGTGCTGGCGCTGGACGCGCTCGGCGACCGCGAGCGGGCCGCGCGGCTCTTCTCCGACATGCAGCACCTGCGGCACGAGGACGGCTCGTACTGGACGGGCTGGCAGTTCGTGAACCGCAAGCACTTCCCGCACGAGCGCTCCGGCTACACGGCGGCGGCGGTGGTCCTCGCGGCCGACGCGCTCATGGAGCTCTCCCCCGGCTCCGGGCTGTTCCGCGACGTGGAGCGTACGGCGACGTTCGATCCCGACGTGTGCGGCTGCGCGGCAGGCATCCGCGTCCCCCCGCAGGCGGCCGAGCGGGAGACCCCCTAGGCAAGCGCTTTTGCCGCTTCTTTGCCCCGGACGTCCGGTGTGCCGCCGGTGAGGGCCGCATTGGGGTCACTAGCTTCGTGAGTGGCCGTACGAGGCGTCTTCGGGGGAAGCGTGGGCGACACGGGCACAACTTCGTTCTTGGACCAGGCCGGGATCGAGCCGACACTGACGCCGGCGAAGAGACTGCGAAGGTTCCTGACCAAGGATCCACTGGAGTCCGATCTGAGCCGGCGGAGATTCCGGCTCAGGCCCGGGCCGGCTCGAACGGTCTTCTCGGAAGCCGAGAAGTCATACATTTTCGGCTTCAATGCGGTGATGTCGAAAGAAGTGGAGAAGGTCGAGGAGGTTCCCGCGGACCGGCGGCCCTTCGGCTACGAGGGGGCGGCGGCCGCCTGCACCGTACTCGACCTGCTCACGCTCTCACGGGGCCGGCGCCTTCACGAGCTGCTCGCCGGCCCCGCCCGGCACCACCGCCACGCCGCCTACCTGGGGGCCGGACGCGGCTACGCGCTGCTGCGGCTGCGGCCGGTGCGCGGCGCGCGCCTGGCTCACCCGCTGCTGCGCTGGCTGGCGGTGGACGGCTTCGGCTTCCAGCGCTCCCTCGCCAGGACCGACCGGCTGGTGGGCGAGCGGGTCATGCCCGACCTGCTGACCCGGGCCCACTGCGCGGCCTTCGACCAGGGGCTGGGGCGGCTGCTGTGGTACCACGACTGCGCCGCGCCCGACGACGTGGCGGCCAGGATCGCCGGGTTCCCCGCCGTGCGGCGGGCGGACCTGTGGAGCGGGGCGGGGTTCGCGGCGGCGTACACGGGCGGTGCCGAGCCCGAGGAGCTGCGGTGGCTGGCCGAGCACGCCTCGGCCGACGGCTTCCGCGCCCATCTGGCGCAGGGGTGCGCCCTCGCGGTGGCCGCCCGGCTGTGCTCGGGGACGCTGCCCGAGCACACGGGGCAGGCGGCGGCCGTCCTGGTGGGAGCCGACGCCGAGGAGGCGGCGTCCTGGACCGACCAGGCGCTCATCGAGCTCGGCCACGAGGCCCGCACGCACGACGACTTCCGCGGCTGGCAGGCGCGGATCCGCCAGTCGTGGACCCGCACCCGGCGCCGCCAGAGCGCCTGAGCGGGCCCGGACGGGCCGGCGCCGTGCCGAGAGTCAGATGCCCGGCGCGACGCGCTCCAGCACGCGCAGCGAGCCCTCCACGGACTTCTCCTGGAACGCTCCGGACTCCAGCGCCCGCAGGTAGACCCGGTAGGGCGCCTGACCGCCGTCGGCCGGGTCGGGGTAGATGTCGTGGAAGACCAGCGCCCCGCCCTCCCGGACGTGCGGCGCCCAGCCCTCGTAGTCGCGGGTGACCGGCTCCTCGGAGTGGCCGCCGTCGATGAACAGCATGCCGAGCGGCGTGTTCCACAGGGCGGCCACGCGCTCGGAGCGCCCGACGACCGCGATGACCTCCTCCTCCAGGCCCGCGTTCGCGATCGTGGCGCGGAAGGTCGGCAGGGAGTCCATCTTGCCGAAGCGGGGGTCCACGAGGGTGGGGTCGTGATGGGCCCAGCCGGGCTGGATCTCCTCCGAGCCGCGGTGGTGGTCGACCGTGACGACGACGGAGCCGGCCTCGCGGGCGGCGGCGCCGAGGTAGACGGCGGACTTGCCGCAGTAGGTGCCGATCTCGCAGATCGGGCCGAGCGCGCCGTACTGACGGGCCGCTTCGTAGAGTGCCAGCCCTTCGGCGAGCGGCATGAACCCCTTGGCGTGCTTGGCTGCGTGGAGCAGCTCCGGCGGCATCGACATGGAAGGCCACCCTAGCCGAACCGAACAACATTCCAGGAGCCTCTTGCAGCCCACTTCTGGAACCTGTTCTACTGGCCACGTGAATCAGCGCGCTCGCATCGCGATGTCGGACGAGGAAGTGGCCGCCCTCCTGGAGGGCTCGCGCAAGCTGCAGCTCGCGACGATCAACCCCGACGGCACGCCCCACCTGGTGACGATGTTCTACGGCCTCGACGACGGCCGCATCGCCTTCTGGACGTACGGCAAGGCCCAGAAGGCCCGCAACCTGGCCCGCGACCCCCGCGTGAGCTGCCTCATCGAGGCCGGCGACGACTACGCCGAGCTCCGCGGCGTCCTGCTGTACGGCAAGGCCGAGCGGATCGACGACCCCGACCGGATCATGGACATCGGCATGCTGGTCGCCCGCCGCATGACCCCCGGGGTGGCCGACGACCTGCTCCGCCCGTACGTCGAGCAGACCGGCCGCAAGCGGATCGCGTACGTCGTCGAACGCACCAAAGTGGTCTCATGGGACCACAGGAGGCTGTCATGAAGGTGAAGGTGGACGAGCTGGTCTGCGAGGCCAACGCCGTGTGCATGGGCCTCGCGCCGGAGGTCTTCGACGTCGACGACGACGACCAGCTCCACATCCTGCTGCCCGAGCCACCCCCCGAGCTGCACGACCGCGTCCGGCACGCGGTCCGCTCCTGCCCCAAAGCCGCCCTCTCCATCGAGGAATAGGTCCACCGCCGAGGAGGAACGCCCCATGCGTGCCGCAATCCTGACCGCCGTAGGCAACGACAAGCTGGAGATCCGCGACGACGTGACGCTGGCGCCCATGGGCCCGGCGGACGTGCGCGTACGGATCAAGGCCACCGGCGTCTGCCATTCGGACCTGTCCGCCATGTCCGGGGTGCTGCCGCAGCCCGTGCCGCTCGTCCCCGGCCACGAAGGGGCGGGCGAGGTGGTCGAAGTGGGCGAGCACGTCGACAACCTCCAGCCCGGCGACCACGTCGTCATCAACTGGTCGCCCGCCTGCCACGCCTGCGACCTGTGCCTGGGCGGGCAGCCCTACCTGTGCACCAAGTTCATGATCGAGTCGTTCAGCAACGGCCGGTTCCGGCTGGGCGGCGACACGACGGCGTTCGGGATGGCGGGCTGCGGCACCTGGGCCGAGGAGATCATCGTGCCCTGGCAGGGCGCGATCAAGATCGACCCGGAGGTGTCGTGGGAGGCGGCGGCGCTCATCGGTTGCGGCATCACGACCGGCGTGGGCGCGGCGATCAACACCGCCAAGGTGCGCCCCGGCTCTACGGTCGCGGTGATCGGCTGCGGCGGCGTCGGCCTGTCGGTCATCCAGGGCGCCCGCGTCTCCGGCGCGCGGACGATCCTCGCCGTGGACCCGCTGGAGTCCAAGCACGAGCTGGCCAAGAAGGTCGGCGCCACCCACGCCGTGACGCCCGACCAGGTCCCCGACGCGATCAACGAGCTGACCGGCGGTGCCGGCTTCGACTACGGCTTCGAGGTCGTCGGCAAGGCCGCCACCGTCCAGACCGCCTGGCAGATCACCCGGCGCGGCGGCGACGTCATCGTGGTCGGCGCGGGCGCGATGGACGACATGTGGTCGGTCTCGGCCTTCAGCCTGCTCTTCGAGGGCAAGCACCTGCACTCCAGCCTGTACGGCGAGTCCGACGTGCGGCACGACTTCCCGTACTTCGCCAAGCTCCACCAGGCCGGCAAGCTGGACCTCGACTCGATGATCAGCGCCAGGATCCGCCTCACCGACCTCAACGACGCCGTGGCGGCCCTGCGCGGCGGCGAGGTGCTGCGCCAGATCGTCGTGATCGACTGACGGGACCAAGCGCCTGGTCCCGCCGGATCGATCCGGCGGGACCGGCGCGTGTCACTCGGTGGCGAAGGCCGCGTCGAAGGCGGTGGCCGGCGGCGTGATGGCGTTGAGCGTACGGATGTAGCCCACCGCCTCACGCGCGCCGTCCAGCCGGTCCATGCCGGCGTCCTCCCACTCGATGGAGATCGGCCCGTCGTAGCCGATCGCGTTGAGCGCCCGGAAGCAGTCCTCCCAGGGCACGTCGCCGCGCCCGGTCGAGACGAAGTCCCAGCCGCGCCGCATGTCGGCCCAGGCCAGGTGCGACGACAGCCGGCCGCGGCGGCCGTCGCCGACGCGCATCCGGGTGTCCTTGCAGTCGACGTGGTAGATGCGGTCCTTGAAGTCGAGGATGAAGTTCACCGGGTCGATGTCCTGCCACACCATGTGCGACGGGTCCCAGTTGAGCCCGAACGCCGGCCGGTTGCCGACCGCCTCCAGCGCCCGGACCGTCGTGTAGTAGTCGTAGGCGATCTCGCTCGGGTGCACCTCGTGGGCGAAACGCACGCCGACCTCGTCGAAGACGTCGAGGATGGGGTTCCAGCGGTCGGCGAAGTCCTGGTAGCCGGCGTCGATCACCGAGGCGGGCACGGGCGGGAACATCGCGACCGTGTGCCAGATGGACGAGCCGGTGAAGCCCACGACCGTGTCCACGCCGAGCAGCGCGGCGGCCCGCGCCGTGTCCTTCATCTCCTCGGCCGCGGCCTGACGCACGGACTCGGGGTCGCCCTCGCCCCAGATGCGGGCCGGCAGGATGCCCTTGTGCCGCTCGTCGATCGGGTGGTCGCAGACGGCCTGGCCCACCAGGTGGTTGGAGATCGTCCACACCTTCAGGCCGTGCTTGTCGAGCTGGGCGCGCTTCTGCTCGACGTACGACGGGTCGGCGATCGCCTTGTCCACCTCGAAGTGGTCGCCCGAGCAGGCGATCTCCAGCCCGTCGTAGCCCCACTCGGCCGCCAGCCGGCACACCTCCTCGAACGGCAGGTCCGCCCACTGTCCGGTGAACAGGGTGATTGGTCGGGTCATCGTCAATCCTCCACGTTCGTGTAACGGCCGCCGTCGGCCGCGCTGCGCTCGACCGCCTCCAGCACCCGCTGCACCCGCAGCCCGTCGGCGAAGGACGGCGACGGGTCGGCGCCGGTGGCGACGGCCTCCAGGAAGTCCTTGATCTCGTGGGTGAAAGTGTGCTCGTAGCCGAGGCCGTGGCCGGGCGGCCACCAGGCTCCCGCGTACGGATGGTCGGGCTCGGTGACCAGGATGCGCTCGAACCCGCCGCCGCCCTCGGAGACCCACAGCTCGTTCATCGACTCGAAGTCGAAGGCGAGGCTGCCGAGCCCGCCGTTGATCTCCAGGCGCATGGCGTTCTTGCGCCCGGTGGCGAACCTGGTGGCCTCGAAGGAGGCGAGCGCCCCGCCCGACAGCCGGCCGATGAACAGCGCGGCGTCGTCGACCGTGACCTCGCCGGTGGACTCGGCCCGCGACGCGCCGAGCCCGGCCGACTCGCCCGCGAGCGGGCGGTGCTTGACGAAGGTCTCGGTCAGGCCCGAGACGCCGACGACCTGCTGGCCGGTGACGTACTCGGCGGCGTCCACGATGTGCGAGCCGATGTCGCCGAGCGCGCCCGCGCCCGCCTTGTCCTTCTGCAGCCGCCACACCAGCGGGAACTCGGGATCGACGATCCAGTCCTGGAGGTATTGGGCGCGTACGTGCCGGATCTCGCCGAGCCGGCCCTCCTCGACGTACCGGCGGGCCAGCGCGATCGCCGGAACCCGCCGGTAGTTGAAGGCCACCATGCTCTTGACCGAGGGCGGCGCGGCGGCGGCGGCCCGCACCATCGCCTCCGCCTCGGCCACGGTGTTGGCCAGCGGCTTCTCGCAGAGCACGTGCTTGCCTGCGGCGAGCGCGGCCACGGCGATCTCGGCGTGCGAGTCACCGGGCGTGCAGATGTCGACGATCTGCACGTCGTCCCGCTCGATCAGCGCGCGCCAGTCGGTCTCGGCGGCGGCCCAGCCGAGCTGCGCCGCCGCTGCCTCGGTGCGCTCCTTCGACCGGCCGCAGATCGCCGCCATGCGCGGCGCCAGCGGCAGGTCGAAGAAGGCCCCGACGCTCCGCCAGGCCTGGGAGTGGACGCGGCCCATGAACGCGTAGCCGATCATGCCCACGCCGATGGTGGTCTTGTCTGACATGCAACCCCCGATCAGGATTCGAAGCCGAGTTCCAGGTATTTCTCGACGTTGTCCTTGGTAATGGTCTCGGAAGCGAGCGTGATGGACTGCGGAACGGAGTTCTCCACGAGGTCACTCATCCCCTTCCCCTGCGCGACCAAGCGAGCCAGCCTGATCGCCGAGGAGGCCATGGTCGGGCTGTAGGTGACGGTCGCCTTGAGCACCGAGGTGCCCGACTGGATCTCCTTCATCGCGTTCAGCGAGCCGGCGCCGCCGACCATGATGAACTCGTCGCGGCCCGCCTCCTTGATCGCGGCGAGCACGCCCACGCCCTGGTCGTCGTCGTGGTTCCACATGGCGTCGATCTTCTTGTGCGCCTGCAGCAGCGACGTCGCCACCTGGTTGCCGGTCTCGACCGTGAACTTGGCGTCCTGCTTGGCCGTCACGCTGAACCCGTAGGTCTTCAGCGCGTCGGCGAAGCCCTTGCTGCGGTCCTGGGTGAGCGGCAGCGTGGCGATGCCCTGGATCTCGACGATCACCGGGTTCGACACGCCCTTGTCCTTGAGCTGCTTGCCGATGAAGTGGCCGGCCGCCACGCCCATGCCGTAGTTGTCGCCGCCGATCCACGTACGGTAGGCCAGCTTGTCGGGGAAGACGCGGTCCAGGTTGATCACCGGGATGCCCGCCGCCGTGGCCTGCAGGGCGACCTGGTTGAGCTGCTGGCCGTCGTTGGGCAGGATGACCAGCGCGTTCACCTTCTGCGCGATCAGCGACTCGACCGCGGAGATCTGCTGGTTGATGTCGTTGGTCGGCTCGACCGGCTTGAAGTCGATGTCGCTGTACTGCTTGGCGGTGGCCTCGGCGTTCTTGGCGATCGCGGCGATCCAGCCGTGGTCGGCCGCCGGCGCGGAGAAGCCGATGGTGACCTTGGTGCCGGGCTGGTCGTTGCCGCTCGCGGCGGGGGCGGGGGCCGCCGCGGCGCTGCTGGGCGCCGCTGCGGGCTCGTTGCTGGTGCAGCCCGCGGCGAGCAGTGCGGCTCCGCCGAGCCCGCCGACGAGGAATCCCCTGCGCGCGACGTTCTCACTCATGTTGCTCTCTCCTTCAGGTTCCGTCGCTGGAGAAGGACGGCGACGACGATGATCAGGCCCTTCGCGATCAGCTGGTCGCTGGTGTCGAGGCCGTTGAGGATGAACAGGTTGGTGATGAGGGTGAAGATCAGCAGACCCAGGATCGAGCCGATGATCGTCCCCCGGCCCCCGGTGAGCAGCGTGCCGCCGATGATCACGGCGGCGATGGCGTCCAGCTCGTACAGATCGCCGTGCGTGGACGAGCCCGTGGTGGTCCTGGCCATGATGAGGATGGCGGCGATGCCGCAGCACAGCCCGGACAGCGCGTAGAGCAGCATGGTGTGCCGGCGCACGTCGATGCCGGCCAGGCGGGCCGCCTCGGGGTTGCCGCCCACCGCGTACGTCCGCCGCCCGAACGTGGTGCGGTTGAGCACCACCCATCCGAGCGCCACGACCAGGGCGAAGATGTAGACCAGCAGCGGGACGCCGAGCACCCGCGTGGTCGACAGCTCGACGAGGGCGGCGTTGTCGGGCTGGACGAGCTGCGTCCTGCGGTCCGACATCCGCTGGGCCAGGCCGCGCGCGGCCACGAGCATGGCCAGCGTGGCGATGAACGGCACCAGCCGCCCGTAGGCGATCAGCCATCCGCTGACCAGCCCGGCCCCGGTGCCGACGAGGATCGCGCAGATGGCCATGACCCATGGCCCGTACGCCTGCGTGGCCAGCGTCGTCGCCCAGACCGAGGCCAGCGCCATGACCGCGCCCACCGACAGGTCGATGCCGCCGCCGATGATGACGAACGTCGCGCCGACCGTGATGACGCCGATCGTGGCGGCCAGCGACAGGATGCTGACCAGGTTGGAGGTGGTGGCGAAGTTCTCCGGCCGGGTCACCAGGCCGACCACCACCAGGATCGCCAGCGCCACCAGCAGTCCGAGGTGGCGCATCTCGCCCAGGCGGCGCGTGGGCGCGAGCGCCGCCACCCCCGCCGCGCGGCGGTCCGTCGTGGGCTCGCTCATCAGGCCGCCCTCCCATTCATGATCATGTCCAGTACGCGGTGCTCGTCGAGCTCCGCGGCGTCGCCCTCGTGGATGACCGACCCCTCGCGCAGCACCAGCACCCGGTCGGCCAGGCCCAGCACCTCGGGCACCTCGCTGGAGACCAGCAGCACGCCGATGCCGCGTTCGGCCAGGTCGTGGATGACGGCGTAGAGCTCGGCCCGCGCGCCCACGTCGACGCCGCGGGTGGGCTCGTCGAGCAGCAGGAGCTTGCGCCCGCCGAGCAGCCAGCGGGCCAGCACGGCCTTCTGCTGGTTGCCGCCCGACAGGGTGCGGATCGGGCGTTCGATGTCGGGTGGCCGGATGTCCAGCATCTCGGACAGGCGCTGGGCCTCGGCCCGTTCCCGCTTGCGGTCGAGCCAGCCGAACCTGGCGAAGCCGGGCAGGCTGCCGAGCGTGATGTTGGCGGTGACGCTCTGGTCGAGGAGCAGGGCCTGGGCCTTGCGCTCCTCGGGGGCGAGCCCCATGCCGCGCCGTACGGCGCCGACCACGCCGCGTCCCGCAGGCTGCCCGTCGAGCAGCACGCGGCCGGTGGCGGAGCGGGCTCCGTAGACGGCCTCCAGGATCTCGGAGCGTCCCGAGCCGACGAGCCCTGCCAGCCCCACGATCTCCCCCGCGCGGACCGAGAACGACACGCCGGAGAAGACGCCGGGCGCGCTCAGGTTCTCCACCCGCAGCACCTCCTCGCCGAAGGTGCGCCCACCGCGCGGCGGGAAGACGTACTCGACGTTGCGGCCGGTCATGAGGGAGACGATCTGCGTGGTGGGCGTGTCGCGGGCGGGCAGGCCGACGGCGACCGTACGGCCGTCCTTCAGCACCGTCACCCGG
Source organism: Nonomuraea sp. B208 (assembly GCF_057536035.1). Taxonomy (NCBI): domain Bacteria; kingdom Bacillati; phylum Actinomycetota; class Actinomycetes; order Streptosporangiales; family Streptosporangiaceae; genus Nonomuraea; species Nonomuraea sp. B208. Next base: position 204,648 of record NZ_BAAJOU010000033.1, on the reverse strand, counting down.
TCGCCGATCTCGCGGATCTCCTCCAGACGGTGGGAGATGTAGACGACGGCGACGCCCTGGGCGGTCAGCTCGCGGATGATCCGGAAGAGGTTGCCGACCTCGTCGTGGGCGAGTGCGGCCGACGGCTCGTCCATGATGATGAGCCGGGCGTCGTGGGAGAGCGCCCGCGCCATCGACACGACCTGCTTGGCCGCCGGGGACAGCCGGCCCACCTCGGCGGACGGCCGGATCTCGCCGTGGCCGAGGCGTTCGAGCACCTCGCGGGCGGCCTTGTTGGCCGCCGCGCGGTTGACGAAGCCGAGCTTGGCGGGCTCGTGGCCGAGGAAGATGTTCTCGGCCACGCTGAGCCCGTCGACCAGGTCGAGCTCCTGGTAGATGGTGGCGATGCCGAGCCTGATGGCGTCGATGGGACTGGTGGGGCGCACCTGGTCGCCGTTGAAGACGATGGTGCCCTCGTCCGGCTGGTGCGCGCCGGCCAGGACCTTGATGAGCGTGGACTTCCCCGCGCCGTTCTGGCCGAGCAGGCAGTGCACCTCGCCGGCCCGTACGTCGAGGTCCACGCCGTCCAGCGCGCGCACCCCTGGGAACTGTTTGACGATGCCCTTGATCACCAGCATCGGTGGTCCTTGTCTGTCGGCCCGGTGGTCAGGCGCTGACGATGCGGTTGATGTTCTCGGGTGAGAGGTAGTGCTCGATGGCGAGCAGGCCCGCCCCGAGCGCGGCCGCGTCGATCCCGGTGCGGCTCGGCGTGATGGACAGGTGGTGCGTGGCGAGCGGCAGCGAGCGGCGGTAGACCGTCTCCCTGATGCCGGCCAGCAGATGTTCGTGCACCCGCGACAGCGCGCCGCCGATGACGATGACCTCGGGGTTGAAGAAGTTGACCAGACCGGCCAGCACCTCGCCGATGTGCCGGCCGGCCTCCCTGACCAGGCGGAGCGCCTGCGTGTCGCCGGCCTGGACGAGCGCCACCACGTCGGCGCCGCTCTCGGCCGGCAGGCCCAGCTCGGCGAGTTTGCGGGCGATGGCGGCGCCGCCGGCCACGGCCTCCAGGCAGGCGCTGTTGCCGCAGCGGCAGCCGGCGTCGTCCTGGCCGCTCACCCGAATGTGGCCGATGTCGCCGGCCGAGCCCTGGGCGCCGCGGTGCAGCTTGCCGTCGGCCACGATGCCGCAGCCGATGCCGGTGCCGACCTTGACGAACAGCAGGTGCCTGGTGTCCGGGAAGGAGTGGCGGTGCTCGCCGAGCGCCATCACGTTGACGTCGTTGTCGACGAGGACGCTGACGCCGCCGAAGTACTCAGGCACGGGGTAGTCGTTCCAGCCCGGCATGATCGGCGGGTTGTTCGGCCGCCCGGTGGCGAACTCGACCGGCCCCGGCACGCCGATGCCGATCGCGCGGAGCATGGGCCGGGTCCGGCCCGCCTCGCCGAGCAGCCGGTCGAGCCGCTGGTCGACGTGGGCGAGCACGTGCTCCGGGCCCTCGCCGATGAGCAGCGGGTCCTCGCACTCGGCGAGCACCTGCCCGGAGATGTCCATGAGCGCGACCCGGCAGTGCGTGGCCCCGAGGTCGACGCCGGCGAAGGCGTGGTCCTCGGCGTGCAGGCGGAGCTGGCGCGGCGGCCGGCCCCCCGTGGACTCGCCGCTCTCGCTCTCCTCGACCAGGCCGCGCTCGATCAGAGCGTCCACACGCTGGGAGATCGTGGACCGGGCGAGGCCGGTAAGCCTCGCGAGGTCGGAACGGGTCGTCGCCGAGCCGGCGCTGATGAGCGTCAGCACGTCGCCGGCGGAGCCCGGCTGGGGGGTCATGCCGCCGACAATAAGGTCACCGATGCGGCAAATCAATAGTGAGAATCGACCGAACTCGCCTGACTTCCGTCGATGACCGAACAAAGTGGGTGTTGTTGCCGTACAAGCGGAAAGCCGGTCCCCGTGTGGGGACCGGCTTCCTGACAGGCGTCGTACGCCTCTAGAGCATGGCCTTCATCGAGTCGCTCGCCGACAGCACGTACGGCTGCTCCGCCATGATCGACTCCCAGTTGTCCGCGATGGCCTCCGGCGTGATGTCGTCGGTCTTCCAGCCGGGCCCCTCGGCCACGAACACCCGCGCCACCCGCCCCGCGCCGACCGTGAACACCTCGCCGCTGACCTCGCAGGAGTCGTGCACCAGATAGGCCACCAGCGCGCTCACCCGCTCCGGCGTGAACTTGGCCTCGAACTCGGCCGGCAGCAGCGACTCGGTCATCCGGGTCCAGGCGACCGGGGCGATGGCGTTGGCCCTGATGCCGCTGCGCGCGCCCTCGATGCCGAGCGTCTTGGTGAGCCCGACCAGGCCCATCTTGGCCGTGGAGTAGTTGGCCTGGCCGAAGTTGCCGAACAGGCCGGCCGGGCTGGAGGTGTTGACCACGCGGCCGTAGCCGGCGGCCTTCATGATCGGGTAGGCGGCGAGGCTGACCAGGAACGAGCCGCGTACGTGCACGGCCATGACCGCGTCGAACTCCTCGACCGTCATCTTGCCGAACGACTTGTCCCGCAGGATGCCCGCGTTGTTGATGACGATGTCGACCTTGCCGAACGCGTCCACGGCCGCGTTCACGATGTCTCGCGCGCCCTCAGGGGTGGCGACGTTGCCGGCGTTGGCGATGGCCTGGCCGCCGTTCTTGTTGATGAGCTCGGCCACCTCCGCGGCGGGGCCCGCGGAGGCCCCCGTGCCGTCGAGCGCGCCCCCGAGGTCGTTGACGACGACCTTGGCGCCTCGCTCGGCCAGCAGGAGCGCGTGCGACCTGCCGAGGCCGTGCCCGGCCCCTGTGACGATCGCGACCCTGTCATCGAACCGAAGCATGGAACCTCCATGGCAGGAGAACAACGTTCTAGTACGAGTACCATAACCCGCCAGGAGCCCCGCGCCACTGATCCCTACGGATGCCAGAGGTCGGGCTCTCCCGGCGTACGGCGTACCCGTCCCTTGGCCTCCAGCCACACCAGGTGCGCCAGCGTCTCGTTGTTGGCCGAGCGCCGCATGAACGGCGGGATCGTCTCCCAGGGCCGCGACCAGGTGAGCCGCGTCGCGGTGTCCCAGCAGGTGACGCCGTCGTGCCCGGCCACCACCCGCTCGATCTCGGCCAGCCGCTCCTCGTGGTGGGCGAGCACGCTGTCCACCCGTCCGGCCAGCTCAAGGAAGCGGTACTCGTGGGCGGGCAGCACCTCGTCCACCTCCAGCCCGCCCACGGCGGCCAGGGAGTCGAGGTAGTCGGCGAGCGGGTTGGGCGGCGACTGCGGGTGCACGGCCACCATCGGGGTGATCCTGGCCAGCACGTGGTCGCCGGAGAACAGCACCCGCCGCTCGGGCGAGACGAAGCACAGGTGACCGGGCGAGTGGCCGGGCGTCCAGATCGCGCGCAGGTCCCAGCCGGGCAGGCCCAGGTCGTCGCCGTCCTCGACGAGCCGGTCGGGGCGGGCCATGGTGACCATGTGACGGATCATCATCGACGCGCCGGCCAGCTCGTCCAGCGTCGCCGCGGGCACGCCGCACCGTTCCAGCAGCGCCCGCTCGCGGCGGACGAGGCCGTCGATGGCCTCGTCGTCGTAGCGCTCGCGCAGCAGGCCGGCGTCGGCGGAGTGCAGGGCGATCCACGCCCCTGACGCCTCGCGGACCCGGCCGGCCAGGCCGTAGTGGTCGGGGTGGATGTGGGTGACGAGCACGCCCTTGACGTCCGTGATCGCGTATCCGGCCACGCCCAGGCCGGCGCAGAGGGCCTCGTACGCCTCGTCGGTGTCCCAGCCGGCGTCCACGATCGCGACGCCGTCCGGCAGCTCCAGGGCGTAGACCAGGACGTACCGCAGGGGGTTGACGGGGATCGGCACGGGGATGGACCACAGCCCCGGCCGCACCCGCTCCACGTCGGGGATCGCCCCGCCCGTCCACGCCTCCCGCTGCGCCCGGCTGGCAGGGGTCACCACGAATTTCGTCATGAGCTGGATTCTGCCCGAACGAGGTTCTGGATCCGAATCATGTTCTACTGGGACCATGAAGCCGAGCCGCGAGATCTCGGGCGATGGCCGCTTCGTCCGGCAGCCCAACCACTTCACCGGCCGCCTCGGCCCCCCGGAGCCGGGCCGCTACCGCCTCTACGCCTCCTACGCCTGCCCGTGGGCGCACCGGGTGCTGATCGTCAGGCGGCTGCTGGGCCTGGAGGACCTGCTGGACGTCACGATCGTCGACCCGATCAGGGACGAGAAGGGCTGGCGCGTCCCCGGCGGGGACCCCGAACACCTGTCGGAGCTCTACCACGCCACCGACCCCGGCTACACCGGCCGCTACACCGTCCCCTGCATCTGGGACACCCACGAGAAACGCCTGGTCACCAACGACTTCCCCCAGATCACCCTGGACCTGGAGATGTCGTGGGGCACCTCGCCCGACCTCTATCCCGAGCGGCTGCGCCCCGACATCGACATCATGAACGACCGCCTCTACCACGGGCTCAACAACGCGGTCTACGAGGCGGGCTTCGCCCGGGACCAGCAGGCGTACGAGGAGGCCGTGGCGCGGGTCTTCACCACCCTCGACCACCTGGAGGTGCGCCTGGCCGAGTCCGCCTACCTCTTCGACACGCTGACCGAGAGCGACGTGCGGCTCTACACCACACTCGCCAGGTTCGACACCGTCTACTACCCGCACTTCAAGTGCATGGTGCGGCGGCTGACCGACTATCCGGCGCTGTGGGCCTACGCCCGCCGCCTCCACGCCATCCCGGCCTTCGGCGAGACCACGGACTTCGACCACATCAAGCGCCACTACTTCATGACGCAGACCGGGATCAATCCGAGCCGGATCGTACCGGTGGGGCCGGAGCTGGACTGGAGCGTGTGAGCACCGGCAGCCGCACGTACAGCAGCGCCGAGACCAGGGTGACCGCGGCGGCCACGGTCCAGGCGGCGGCGAGGCCCGCCTGGGCGGCCAGCGCGCCGAGCGTGAGGTTGGCCGCGACCCCGCCGGACTGCAGGGACAGCGAGGAGATCGAGGTCAGGGTGGTGCGCTCGGCCGCGGTGACCGCGTTGTGCGTCAGCTCCAGCGACAGCACGGAGGTCACCGCGAGCCCGGCGAACAGCACCACGTAGGCCGCCGCGGCGCTCACCAGGCCGGCGGTCCCGCCGAGGTCCGACGTGGCGGCCAGGGTGGCGACCGAGAGCCCGCACACCACCGCGCCCGCGATCGCGCCCCTGGCCGAGCTCCCAGCCAGGCGGGCCGCGCGGGGCGCGAGCGCGCTGCCCGCCGCGCTGCCCGCGAAGCCGAGCGCCGCGACGACGGCGTAGGCGAAGCTGCCCTGCTCCGCCGAGCCGGCCAGCTCGGCCAGCCGGCCGGGCGTCAGCAGCTCGATGGCGGTCAGCATGACGCCGGAGCACACCGCGGCCAGCATGAGCCGGCGCAGCAGCGCGCGCCCCGCCGCCATCCGCAGCCCGCCGGCGATCGTGGCGGGCACCCCGCGCAGCACCCCGGCCGGCGACATCCGCTCGCGGGACGGCTCGGGCAGCGCCACGAGGACCACGGCCAGCAGCAGCGCCGCCGCCACGGCGGCCACCAGACTCGGCGCGGCCAGCGGGAACATCAGCTTCGGCGGCACCACCGCCGGCAGGACGCCGCCGGCCAGCACGCCGACGCAGAGGGACGCGGACTCCATGGCGCCGCCCCTGGCAAGCCCCGGCTTGAGGTCGGCGTCGTGGCCCTCGATCCGGTGCAGGGTGTCGACGTACCAGGAGGTGGACGGGCCGCTGGACAGCGCCCGCGCCACGCCCTTGAGCACGCCGACGGCCAGGAACGCCCACAGCGTCGTGGCCACGCTCATCAGCGCGAGGCCCGCCGTGAGGAACGCGGCCGAGGCGGCCAGCACCATGCGCCGCCCGATCACGTCGGCCAGCCCTCCGGTGGGCAGCTCCAGGCTCGCGGTGACGACGGAGAACACGGTCACCGTCAGGCCGATCTCGGCCAGCCCGAGCCCCCGCTCGGTCATGAGCAGGACCTGGGAGGACATCATCAGGCCGAGCGGCAGCCAGGTCAGGAAACAGACGAGCAGGTAGCGGCGTAAGGCCGAGCGGGCGGTCATGACTCCTCCTGTCCGGGGCTGCGGGGGACGCCGCCGTACCAGACCTGCACCTGCCTGGCGTCGGGGTCGCCGGCGTGGCGGTCGGCGAGCTCGCGCAGCAGCGCCTCGGCGCGGTCGGCGAACTCGCGGAGCGCGGCGGGGGGCAGCGTGAGGATGTGGTCGCTCATGCCGGAGACGTCCACCCATTCCCGCGGCCAGTCCGCGAGGTCGAACTCCCCCAGCATCCGGCCGACCGTCTCGGCCTGGCGCAGGTGCATGATCCGGATTGCCTCGCGGCCCTCGGGCGTGGCGCTCATCTCGGCCGCGTCCCACGAGGTGTAGACGTGACGGGCGCGCCAGCGCCGCTCACGGCCGTCGCGTCGCTCGTCGTCCTCCTCGACGAAGCCGAACTTGAACAGCTCGCGCAGGTGGTAGCTGGTCGAGCCGGAGCTCTCGCCCACCCTGCGGGCCAGCTCGCTGGCGGTGGCCGGGCCGTCGCTGCGCAGCAGGCCGAGCAGGCGCACCCGCAGCGGGTGGGAGACGGCCCTGAGCACCCGCGGGTCACTGATCCTGTACTGCTCCTCCATACCTGCCACGGTAAACCGCAAAGGCAATTTTGCAAAGTGAATTTTGCGATTTGCTCCCCTCGTAGACTTGGGAGCGTGCTCGACGACATCTGGGTGGACGACGCCGTCCACGAGCTCCGGCCCGACTTCGCCGTGCTGGTCATGACCGCGCACGGGTTGACCAACGGCCCCACGGACGACCGCTCCCGCGCCTGGCTGGCGGCGGCGGCCGAGGCGGAGGCGCAGCCCGTGAAGATCGACGCCTGGAAGGACGCCTACCGCGCCTTCGGCGCCAAGCCGCAGCGCACCCGGCCCTCGGTCGACGCGCTCACCCGGCGCATGCCGCTGCCGGAGATCAACCGGGCGGTCGACGCCTACAACGCGATCAGCGTCAAGCACGCGCTGCCGATCGGCGGCGAGGACCTCGACCGTTACTCCGGCCCGGCGCGGCTGGTGCGCGCGACCGGCGACGAGCCCTCGGAGGAGGCGCTCGGCACGCCGGAGCCGGGCGAGGTGATCTGGCGCGACGACCTCGGCGTCACCTGCCGCAGATGGAACTGGCGCCAGGTGGCCCGCACCCGGCTCACCGAGGAGACGGTCAACGCCATCTTCCTGCTGGAGCGGCTGGAGCCGATGACGCTGGAGGAGCTGAAGGAGGCCGGCGAGGAGCTGGCCGATCTGCTGGCGGAGCTGTCGCCGGGTGTCCGGATCGCCACCAGACTGTTGTCCGCGCGGAACTAAACCTGCCGCCCCGGTGTTGATATCAAACAGTAACAATCCCCAGTGCCACCCGGATTGGCAAGGGGGGGCGTGACCTCTTTGCGCGGTCCTGAGAGGATCGTTCGGGGCGGCGCGCGCTCTTCGGCACGTGCTGCCAGTCCGGGCGAGTAGCCTTGGACAGGTTCTCTAACATCAACGCCGATCTGCGGAAGAGGGCGATTTCCGCCGTGTCGTCTGAGTCGTCGCGGACAAACCCGCTGGCAAGCTTCGGTCAGAACGAGTGGCTTGTCGACGAGCTGTACCAGAAGTACCTCCAGGACCCCGAGTCGGTAGACAAGGCCTGGTGGAACTTCTTCGCTGACTACAACCCTGATTACGGGCCGGGCCGAACCCCGGTCAGGGAGGCGGCGAACGGCACTACGACCGCGCCCGCCCCCGCACCTGCCAAAGCGACGGTGACGGCTCCGGCCGCGGCCAAGGCTCCCGCCGCGGCCGAGAAGCCGAAGCAACCCTCAACCCCCGTGCCCAAGGACGCCGAGGAGGTCAGGCTGCGCGGCGCCGCGGCCCGCACCGCGGCCAACATGGACCTGTCCCTGTCGGTCCCGACGGCGACCAGCGTGCGCGCCATCCCGGCGAAGCTGCTCATCGACAACCGCATCGTGATCAACAATCACCTCAAGCGGGGTCGCGGCGGCAAGGTCTCCTTCACGCACCTGATCGGTTTCGCGATCGTCAAGGCGCTGCGGGCCATGCCGGAGATGAACTACTCCTACGCGGAGGTCGACGGCAAGCCGACGCTGATCAAGCCGGAGCACGTCGGCTTCGGCCTGGCGATCGACGTCCAGAAGAGCAACGGCGACCGCCAGCTCCTCGTGCCCTCCATCAAGGGCGCGGAGGAGATGGACTTCCGCCAGTTCTGGATGGCCTACGAGGACGTCGTGCGCAAGGCGCGCGGCGGCAAGCTCGGGGTCGACGACTTCGCCGGCACCACGATCTCGCTGACCAACCCCGGCACGATCGGCACGGTCCACTCCGTCCCGCGCCTGATGCCCGGACAGGGCACCATCATCGGCGTCGGCGCGATGGAATACCCGGCCGAATACCAGGGCGCCTCCCCCGAGACCCTGTCGCGCCTGGCCGTCTCCAAGGTCATGACGCTGACCAGCACCTACGACCACCGGATCATCCAGGGCGCCCAGTCGGGCGACTTCCTGCGCCAGATCCACCGGCTGCTGCTCGGCGAGGACGGCTTCTACGACGAGATCTTCGAGGCGCTGCGCATCCCGTACGAGCCGGTGCGCTGGGTCCAGGACATCTCGGCCACCCACGACGACGACGTGGCCAAGTCCGCCCGGGTGATCGAGCTGATCCACGCCTACCGCGTGCGCGGCCACCTCATGGCCGAGACCGATCCGCTCGAGTACAAACAGCGCAAGCACCCCGACCTCGACATCCAGTCGCACGGCCTGACGCTGTGGGACCTGGAGCGGGAGTTCGCCACCGGCGGCTTCGGCGGCAAGCCGCTGATGAAGCTGCGCGACATCCTCGGCGTGCTGCGCGACTCCTACTGCCGCACCGTCGGCATCGAGTACATGCACATCCAGAACCCCGAGGAGCGGGCCTGGATCCAGGCGCGGGTGGAGAAGCCGCACAAGTCGCCGGAGCGCGACGAGCAGCTCAACATCCTGTCGCGGCTCAACACCGCCGAGGCGTTCGAGACGTTCCTGCAGACGAAGTTCGTCGGCCAGAAGCGCTTCTCGCTGGAGGGCGGCGAGTCCCTGATCCCGCTGCTCGACTCGGTGCTCAGCGACGCCGCCGACGAGGACCTCGACGAGGTCGTCATCGGCATGGCCCACCGCGGCCGGCTCAACGTGCTGGCCAACATCGTGGGCAAGTCCTACGCCCAGATCTTCGGCGAGTTCGAGGGCAACATCGACCCGCGCACCGCGCACGGGTCGGGCGACGTGAAATACCACCTGGGCGCCACCGGCACGTTCACCGCGCCGAGCGGCAAGACCATCACGGCGTCCGTCGTGGCCAACCCCTCCCACCTGGAGGCGGTCAACCCGGTCCTGGAGGGCGTCGTACGCGCCAAGCAGGACCTCATCGAGCGCGGCGAGGAGGGCTTCACCGTCCTGCCCGTGCTCGTCCACGGCGACGCGGCCTTCGCCGGCCAGGGCGTCGTGGCCGAGACGCTCAACCTGTCGCAGCTGCGCGGCTACCGCACCGGCGGCACCGTGCACGTGGTGGTCAACAACCAGGTCGGCTTCACGACCTCGCCGGCCTCGTCCCGCTCGTCGGTCTACGCCACCGACGTGGCGCGGATGATCCAGGCCCCGATCTTCCACGTCAACGGCGACGACCCCGAGGCCGTGGTCCGCGTCGGACAGCTCGCCTACGAATACCGGCGGGCGTTCCGCAAGGACGTCGTCATCGACCTCATCTGCTACCGCCGCCGCGGTCACAACGAGGGCGACAACCCGGCGTTCACCCAGCCGCTGATGTACGACCTCATCGACGCCAAGCGCTCGACCCGCAAGCTCTACACCGAGGCCCTGATCGGCCGCGGCGACATCACGGTCGAAGAGGCCGAGTCGGCGCTGCGCGACTACCAGGCCAAGCTGGAGCAGGCGTTCACCGAGGTCCGCGAGGCGGCGAAGAAGCCGCAGGAGGCGGCCGCGATGCGGGTGCCGCCGACCGAGGTCGTCAAGTGGTCGCACGACGACACGCCGACGGCGATCACCCACGAGACGCTCAAGCGCATCGTCGACACCCAGCTCAACCTGCCCGACGGCTTCACGCCGCACCCGCGCCTCGCGCCGGTACTGCAGCGCCGCGGTCAGATGGTCGAGCAGGACGCGATCGACTGGGCGATGGGCGAGACGCTGGCCTTCGGCTCGCTGCTGCTCGACGGCCACCCGGTCCGCCTGGTCGGCCAGGACTCCCGGCGCGGCACGTTCACGCAGCGGCACGCGGTGCTGGTCGACCGGATGACCGGCGCCGACCACACGCCGCTGAAGAGCTTCAACCAGGGCACCACGAAGTTCTACGTCTACGACTCGCTGCTCAGCGAGTTCGCGGCGCTCGGCTTCGAGTACGGCTACAGCGTCGTACGCCCCGACGCCCTGGTGTGCTGGGAGGCGCAGTTCGGCGACTTCGTCAACGGCGCCCAGACGATCATCGACGAGTTCATCTCGTCCGGTGAGCAGAAGTGGGGCCAGAAGTCCTCGGTCACGCTGCTGCTGCCGCACGGCTACGAGGGCCAGGGCCCCGACCACTCCTCGGCCCGCATCGAGCGGTTCCTGCAGGTCTGCGCGCTGGACAACATGACCGTCGCGCAGCCCACCACCCCGGCCAACTACTTCCACCTGCTGCGCTGGCAGGTGGAGTCGCAGCGGCGCAAGCCGCTGGTGGTCTTCACGCCGAAGTGGCTGCTGCGCCACAAGGCGGCCACGTCCAAGGCGTCCGACTTCACCTCGGGCACCTTCCAGCCGGTGCTCGGCGACACGACGGTGGACCCGGCGAAGGTCACCCGCGTGGTGATGTGCTCCGGCAAGCTCTACTACGAGCTGCTGGCCGAGCGCGGCAAGCTGGGCCGCGAGGACGTGGCGCTGGTCCGGCTGGAGCGCCTCTACCCGTTCCCGGGTGAGGAGCTGGCGGCCGAGCTGGGCCGCTACGGCCAGGTCGAGCTGGTCTGGGCGCAGGACGAGCCGGTCAACATGGGTCCGTGGCCCTACCTCACGCTCAAGCTGGCCGAGGACCCGCAGGCGCTGGGCGGCCGGCCGGTGCGCCGGGTCTCGCGCACGCCCAACAGCTCGCCGGCCTCGGGCTCGCACAACGCGCACGACACGGAGCTGGAGGAGATCCTGCGCCAGGTCTTCGCCTGATCCGGGTTTCTCCACGGATGCCGGTGGCCCTTCCGGGGCCACCGGCATCCGCCGTTTCCGGGTCCGTGCTGGCCAGGGGCTAGAGTTCGGGCGAGACGCAGTGAGCGGACGGATGACGGGATGGAGAGCGATGTACTTCACCGACCGGGGGATCGAGGAGCTGGTCGAGCGCCGGGGCGAGGAGGAGGTCAGCCTGCTGTGGCTGGGTGAGCGGCTGCGCGAGTTCGTGGACCTCAACCCCGAGTTCGAGACCCCGGTGGAGCGGCTGGCCACGTGGCTGGCCCGGCTGGACGACGAGGACGACGAATAGCCGCCGGCCGGATAAAACGCGATACATCTTGAGTTTCCGCCGAACGCGACATATCGTGTTCTCATACGAGGTGTTGCCAGAAGGGCGGAAGCATGCAGCAGTGGACCGTCGAAGCGCCGGAGCAGCTGACCTTCGGCGCCGTGGAATCGCTCGACGTGCGCATCGTCGCCGGCCGGCTGGCGGTGCTCGCCAGTGAGGGCCCGCCGACACTGGAGGTGGCCGAGATCGACTCGGCCTCGCCGCTCATCGTGACCTACGACGAGGACACGCGCTCGCTCACCGTCGCCTACAAGGACCTCACCTGGGACGGCCTGCTCGGCTGGCTGCGCCGCGACCGGCGCAGGACCGTGCTGTCCATCGCCGTCCCCAAGTCGTGCCGGGTGAGCGCGGGCGTGGTGTCGGCGCCCGCCGTCGTGGCCGGCTTCGAGCGCTCCACGCGCGTCAAGGGCGTCTCGGCGGAGATCGTGCTCGACGGGGTGAGCGGCGAGGTCACCGCCAACACCGTCTCCGGGCCGGTCGAGAGCCGGGCGATGGAGGGCGACCTGTCGTTCAACAGCGTCTCGGGCGACCTGACGGTGGCCGACGGCACGCCGCGCCGGCTCAGGGCCAACACCGTCTCCGGCCGCATCACCGCCGACCTGGCGCTGCGACCCACCGGACATGTGACGTTCACCAGCGTCTCCGGTGACATCCTGGTCAGGCTGCCGGACAACGTGGACGCGGACGTCACCCTCCGCTCCACCTCCGGGCGGCTGGTCAGCACGTTCGACGAACTGTCCGACTCGAGCGGGCCCGGCATGAAGACCATGTCGGGGCGGCTCGGCGGCGGCATGGCCTCGGTGTCGGCGACCACGGTCTCCGGCGAGGTCGCACTGCTCAAGGGGGAGAAGGAATGAGCCCTGTCTTCGGTCACGGCCGGCTCCGGCTGTACCTGCTCAAGCTGCTGGAGGAGAGCCCGCGGCACGGCTACGAGGTGATCCGGCTGCTCCAGGACCGCTTCCTCGGCGTCTACTCGCCCTCCCCCGGCACGATCTACCCCCGTCTGGCCCGGCTGGAGGAGGAGGGCCTGGTCACCCACGAGGTGGCCGACGGCAAGAAGGTCTTCTCGATCACCGACAAGGGCCGCGAGGAGCTCAACGCCCGCCTCGACGAGCTCGACGACCTGGAGGAGGAGATCTCCGCCTCCGTGCGCGACATCGCCCGCGAGGTCAAGGAGGACGTGCGCGAGACGGTCAAGTCCCTGCGCGACGAGCTGACCCGGATGGCGAAGGACGTGCGCACCGGCGGCCGCGAGGACCCGGTCGGCTTCGGCCGGCGGCAGAAGGAGGAGTTCCAGCGGCTGCGGGACGAGCAGTGGCGGCAGTGGCAGGACCACGCCCACCAGTGGCAGGGCGAGAGCGAGCGGCTGACCAGGGAGTGGCGCCGGATGTGGACCGAGATCTGGGGCACGCTCGGCGGCGCGCCGCCGTCCCGCGCCGATCTCGACGCCGAGCTGGGCGAGCTGCTGGCCGACTTCGTGGCGCAGGCGCGCAGGGAGGCGTCCGACGCCCGGCTGACCGGCGAGAAGCTGCACGACCTGCGGACGGCGCTGGACGACGCCTCCCGCCGGATCCGCGACATCCTCGAACGCTGAGCTCCGCTACGCGGCGGCGCGGGCGGCCCTGCGGGCGCGGTAGGCGATCGGCATGTACCTCAGCCGTTCCGGCAACCGCGGCGTCAGCGCCGCGACCGCCTGCCCGACGCGCCGCAGCCGCCGCTCGTCCCGGATCGTCCAGCGCAGGCCGAGCTTGTCCCGCACGGCGGGCGGCAGGGTGCCGACCGTGACGAAGTGGTTGAACTCGCCCGCGCCCGCTCCCACCGGCGTCCACAGCCGGCGCAGCGGTGCGGGCAGTCCCGGCGGCGCGGGCGTCCCCCGCATGACCGACAGCACGTCCAGCGCGGTCGGATGCGGCTCCAGCCGCTCGGCCACCATGCGGTCGAAGTAGCGCCAGTAGTCGTCCAGGTCCGCGGGCAGCTCCCGCTCCGGCACCCGCAGCATGCGTCCGAGCTGCTGCGACTCCACGTAGAGCCGGCGCTGCTCGGCGCCGGTGAGCGGGGTGCCGAAGTGGCGGTTGAGCGCGACGAACCGCTCGAACAGCGTCAGGTGCACCCAGGCCCACGCCTCGGCGTTCAGCGCGTGGTAGGGCCGGCCGCGCTCGTCCACGCCCCTGATCGTGCGGTGGATCTCCCTGAGCCGCCGCCCCTCCGCGGGGCCGGCCTCGCCGCCGTACACCCAGGTCTGTACGGACTCCAGCGTGCGGTTGAGCCGCCCCCACGGATCCGACTTGTACGTCGAGTGCTCGGCGACCGCCGCCCCCACCGCCGGATGCATGGTCTGCAGGACCAGGGCGCTGCCGGCCACCAGCAGGTTGCGATATTCGCCCGCGGTTTCCCAGTGCATCGAACCCGGGCCGAAGGGCTCCACGTCCATGATCGGGCCTCCCGGTGATACAACTCTCTTTCCTTTGTATCACCGGGCGCCCGAAAAGTAACCCGTTACTTATCAGGCGGTGAAGACGATCTTCCCGAACAGCTCGCCCTCCGCCATGGCGGCGAAGCCGTCGCGCGCCTCGGCCAGCGGCAGCGTCCGGTCGATCTCCGGCCGCACGCCCGTCTGCTCCAGGAACACCGCCAGCCGCTGAAGCTGCTCGCGCGTCCCCATCGTCGAGCCGACCACCGAGAGCTGCAGGAAGAACACCCGGTTGAGGTCGGCCGGCGGCACGGCCCCGCTGGTGGCGCCGCTGACCACGATGCGCCCGCCCGGCTTGAGCGACTTGAGCGAATGGTCCCAGGTGGCCTGGCCGACGGTCTCCATGACCGCGTCCACCCGCTCGGGCAGCCGCGCGCCGCTCTCGAAGACCTGGTCGGCGCCCAGCCGCAGGGCCCGCTCGCGCTTGTCCGCCGAACGGCTAGTCGCCCAGACCCGGAAGCCGCCCGCCCGGCCGAGCGCGATCAGCGCGGTGGCCACCCCGCCGCCCGCGCCCTGCACCAGGACCGTCGAGCCCGGCTGCAGCCCGGACTTGTCGAACAGCATCCGGTAGGCGGTCAGCCAGGCCGTCGGCAGGCACGCGGCCTCCTTGAAGCTGAGCGCGGCCGGCTTGGGCACCAGGTTGCGGCGCGGCACGGCCACCCGCTCGGCGAAGGTGCCGTCGTGCACCTCCGACAGCAGCGAGCGCCGCGGGTCCAGCGTCTCGTCCGGGCCGGAGCCGATCACCGCGTGCACGATGACGTCGTTGCCGTCCTCGTCCACGCCGGCGGCGTCGCAGCCGAGCACGATCGGCAGCCGGTCCTGGCGGATGCCGACGCCCTTGAGCGTCCAGAGGTCGTGGTGGTTGAGCGCGGCCGCCCGTACCGAGACGGTCGTCCAGCCGTCCGGCGTCTTCGGCTCAGGGTGCTCCCCCAGCGTCAGGCCGGCGAGCGGGTTGTCGGGGTCGGTCTGTGTGGCGGTAACGGCGAACATGGCCGCACCCTACAGAACCGGCCGCGGCTAGTCCTTGAAGGTCACCCTGATCCCGCGCAGCGCCTGCTCACGGTAGGCGTCCGGGCCGGTCACCGCGATCTGCACGCCGCCGCGGCACACCGCGCGCGCCGGCCGGCCACGCCCGCTGATCACGAACGGCACCGGATCCGTCTTCCCACAGTGGGGCGTCGGCACGAGCGCGACCATCGCCCGCCCGCCGCCGCCGAACCAGAGCTGCGGCCCGACGGGATTGCCCCGGGCCTTCTCCCCCGGCCGGGCCAGCCGGACCGGGCCGCCGCCCGACAGCACCAGGTAGCCGTCCTCGGTCTCCTCGCCGCGCAGCCGCCTGGCCACGGCGAGCCGCTGCTCGAACGTCAGGCCGTCCCCCACGTCGTACAGGGCGAGGCGCCAACGGCCGAAGGCGAACAGCAGCACCTGGCCTCGCCCGCCGCTGCCCGCCTGCTGGGGCCACAGGGTGACGTTGGGGGCGTACTCGCGGATGGGCTCGCCGCCCTGGGTGATCTCGATCTCCCCGTTGTACGGCGCCGTCACCTGCCGGTACATCCCGTCGATCCACAGCCCTTGGAACGGCCGCACCCCCATGCCTGCCAGGCCCAGCTCGACGGGATAGCGCACGCTCGCCCGCCGCCCGTCCGGGAACACCACGTCGATGACCGCCTCGCCGCCCTTCGTCACCGGCGTGACCCGCAGCACGTTGGGCGGGCTGTCGATCCTGGTCAGCGACCTGATCGGCTCGGGGGCGGGCGGCGGCGCGGCGGGCGGCGGCCGGCGGCTCGCGATCAGGCCGATCACCGGCACCAGCACGGCCACCAGCAGCACCGCCAGGCCGAGCCTGCGGCGGCGCCCGCTCTGTCCCGCTTCGATGACGTCTAACCGGTCGGCCACCGGCGTTCCTCGTGAAGTAGTGCGGCTGTCGCCCTCGTTCCCAGTTCAAAGGAGCGGCTACCGACGGCGCAAGCCCTCAGATCCGGCGAACAGGTCACGAATCCACAACCGGTCACCAGGAGGCGAGGTTGACCTTGCCGTCCGGCGAGACGAGCCGGACCCGCTGCCCCACCAGTTCCCGCGACTCGGCCTCCGCCAGCAGCCCCGGCTCCTCCACCACGGCGTGCGCCCGCCCGCCGCCGGGCAGGTCCACCACGAGGATGCCGCGTTCGGCCGCGCCGTCCCTGCCGTGCGCGACGGTGTAGCCGGCGACCGTCGCCTCGCCCTCGTGGACGTCCACGACGGGCACGCCCGTGGCCGTGAACACGGGCGCGGCGCTGCCCAGCCGGCCGCCGGGCTCGCTGGACCACACCGCGTACGTGTGCTTGGTCAGGTGCATCCCCACCCCGGTCACCAGCCCGTGCCCCGCCTGGGCGCGCAGCAGCCCGGCCATGGTCGCCGTCGAGTGGAGGACGTAGTCGCTGGCCGGGCCGCCCGCGTACGGCAGCCCGCCGGTGACGGTCAGCCCGCGCCGGTCGAGGGGGTCGAGCCCGATCGCGTCGCACGCCTGCCGCAGCGCGATGGCGAAGCAGCTGTAGACGTCGAGCGCGTCCATGTCGGCGAGGCCGAGCCCGGCCCGCGCGAAGGCGGCGGCGGCCACGCGCGGGATCGCCTCCGAAGAGCCGAGCGCGGGCCGCGCCGCCACCTCCCAGGTGTCCTCGCCGTACGCCCACCCGCGCAGGTAGACCCGCCGGTCCTGCGGCACGCCCAGCCGGTCGGCCAGCCCGGTGCCGGCGAGCACGACGGCCGCCGCCTGGTCCACCTCCAGCACGGCCACGGTGTCCCTGGTGTACGGCCAGCCGACGAAGCGGCTGCCGGTCACCAGCTCGTCAGGACTACGCGGGGTGCGCCGCCAGGCGTACGGGTTGGCGGCGGCCACCTCGGTCATCGGCGCCAGCAGCCGCCCGCGCTCGCGCATCTCCTCCTCGACGGACATCCCGAGCGCCGCCCGCCGGGCCGTCTCCATGATCGGGTACGTGTGCACCGGCAGCACCAGCCCGTGCGCCAGCTCGGCCGGACGCGGCGGCCGCTCCCAGCCGTACGGGGGTTTGGGGTCGGCCGGATGGCTCCACGGCGTCCGCTCGCCTGCCCGCCGGTAGGCCCGCCGCGTGGCCAGCGCCTCGGCCCCGGTCACCAGCGCGCAGGTGAACTCCCCCGCCGCGATCCCGGCCGCCGCCGCGCCGATCAGCGTCTGCGGCGCCGTGCCGCTGACCTTCGAGTACGCCCGATGCCGCGGCGCCGCCCCCAGCCGCTCGGCCAGCCGCCCGACGGGCGAGTCGTACTGCCAGGAGTCGGTGTGCACGATCTGGATCGACTCCAGCCGCTCGACCGGCAGCCGCGCGTCGTCGGCCGCGGCCCGCGCGACCTCCTCCCAGAGATCGAGCGGTTCGGGGCCGGGCTGCTCGCGCACGGTGCGTTGCGCGATGCCGATGAGACAGGGGGTGCGCGAGTCCATGCCCCCATCCAACCAGAACAAAATTCGGTTGGTAAGTGGTGACTTTCATGAATGCAGTCGGCACCGTTACCAGAAACGCGAAAAATCGGCTCTGACCTGCGGAGATGCTTTCTCGTCATACATGCGATCCCGCTATCTCGCCTCTTCTTTCCGTCGATTACTCACGACCCGCCGAGGCCCTTCAATACCGTTTCCAGCGTTTTCCTGGCCCACCGGGGCCGCAGCGCCCCGCCCTGGGCCGCCGAGAACCGGAAGGAGCTCCATGCATTCCCGAGCAAGGCGCCTCGCGACCACCCTGACAGCCGCCGGGCTGGCAGCGGGGAGCCTCAGCAGCGCGGCCGGCGCGACGGCACCCTCGAACGTCGTCGCCAGGAACGTCACCACCCCCGCCGAGCAGGCGGTCCTGTTCTGGACGCCGGACCGCCTCAGACAGGTCACCGGCTCCGCGCCGCCCGACGGCAGACGCGTCACCCTGCCCGGCACGGTGGGACGCGTGTTCTTCACGCTGCCCCGTACCGACCCGCGCGACCCACGCAACTGGCGCTCCTGCTCGGCCACCTCGGTGCGGAGCAAACACCGCGACCTCGTGGCAACCTCCGCCCACTGCGTGTACGACACCAGGCGCAACGCCTTCTACGACAACTGGGTGTTCATGCCCTCCTACCAGAACGGGAAGAACCCCCCGTACGGCGTCTACGCCGCCAGGACCTTCAACGCGCACGAGGGCTTCGCGGTGACGGAGGACTACGACTACGACTACGCGTTCGTCAACGTCCACAACGGCGTGAAGGTCTCGTGGCAGAAGACCGGCAGGTCCTGGCGCGGGCAGGTCAGGAACGCCGGCCGGCTCGGCGACAACGTCGGCGGCCAGGGCTTCACCTGGAACCGGAGCGCCAAGCTGGACGTGTTCGCCTTCGGCTACCCGGCGGGCGGCCCCGCCATGAAGCACTGCTCCGGCAGGACCCGGCCGATGCCGGAGGCCAAGAAGTACAACGCGCAGGAGCACATCGGCCTCGCGTGCTCCTTCACCGCCGGCGGCGGCCCCTTCCTCTCCGGCTACAAGAGCGCCTCGCGCACCGGCTACCTGGTCGGCGTGGGCAGCGTGGCGTGGGACACCGACGGCGACGGCCGTGACGACCGCATCTCGTCGCCGTACTTCAACGGTGAGACGTACAAGATCTACAAGGCCGCGGCGAACCGGTGGACCGGCAACATACCGTGACCGTCCCGCCGCTGAGAGACCCCGGCTCCCGCAGGGATCCGGGGTCTCCCCGATCTCATTCCGCGTGACTCCCGCCACCTGATCACGACGAAATGCCGGCGCGTTCCGATCCGCCCACCATGATCACGATCACGGCTCTGACCTGGGCGAACGCCGAAAGACTTTTGATCGTTCCGACGTATCGAAGTGGCGGCCTGACGGCATCCTTATAGTTCACGTTGGAACCTGGATCAGGTAACGAATCCCTATCCGGGCTGCAATACCCTCCACTCATCTGGAAAAATCGCCCCTTACGACCCCAAGAAAGGCATTTTCATGATCTCCCGGGCCCGGCAGCTGCTGGCCGCCGCGCTGAGCGGCGCGCTGCTGATGCTGCCTGCCCACACGGGGATCGCCGCCGCGCAGACAGCGCAGACAGCGCAGACCGCGCAGGCCGGGAAGGCCACCGCCGCGGCCGGCAAGGTGCAGAGCATCGCCCTCGCCAAGACCGCCGCGGACGTCAAGCGGGTCGCCGACTACTGGAAGCCCGAGAAGTTCAAGCACACCGACAGCTTCAGCCCGGCCACGCCCGGCGCCGCCGTCGTGCCGAAGTCCACGTCCACGTCCGCGGGCGGCGCCGCCGGCCCGGCCGCACGCACCGCCGCGAGCAAAGCGAGCGCCACGAGCACCGGCAAGCTCAGCACCGGCAAGCTCGGCACCGGCAAGCTCGGCACCGGCCGCCTCGCCGCGCCCGCGCTGCCGCGCAAGGGCGCCCAGGTCGGCAGCACGATGGGCAAGGTCTTCTTCCGCTTCGGCGACAAGGAGTACTGGTGCTCGGCCAGCGCGGTCACGGCCAGGAACCGCAGCGTGGTCGCCACCGCCGGGCACTGCGCCTACGATCCGCGGCAGGCCAAGGTCGCCGACTACTGGATCTTCGTCCCCAACCCGGGCCTCGGCGGCGAGCAGCCGATGGGCATCTACGTGGCCTCGTCCATCAGCCTGCACGAGGACTGGATCGGCAGGGGCGACTACGACTACGACTACGCCTTCGTCACCGTCCACCGCGGCTTCACCTGGGTGAACAAGAACGGCCAGTACGTCATGCAGGACGTCGGCCGGCTCCAGGACAACGTGGGCGGCCTCGGCCTGGAGCTCAACAGGAAGCCGGGCACCTACACGGCCGCGGCCTTCGGCTACCCGGCCGGGGCGCAGCCCGACGGCAACCGCCTGTACGACGGCAAGACGCTGCGGATGTGCCGCGAGGGCCGGACGATCTGGAACAGCCCCGCCCCGCCGCTCGACCTGCAGAAGGGCGTACAGCTCCCGGCGTGCGACTTCAGCGCGGGCACCAGCGGCGGCCCCTGGGTGATCGGCTACGACCCGGACCGCAAGATCGGCAGCCTGGCCGGCGTCAACAGCCTGAACTGGGACCGCAACGGCGACAAGCGCTACGACGCGATCTCCTCGCCCTACTTCGACACGGTCGCGGGCATGGTCTACCAGCGCGCGGCGGCGCAGAGCACGCCCGCGAAAATCGCCTGACGACACACCTTTCTGACAAATGTGACCCAAGTCATATGCAACCGGTCGGTCACAGCGCGCGATCAGCCGATCTCCGGATCTCGGGAAGGTCACGGCGACCGCTGGAACGTTGACGCGCTCTCCTCACAACTTCCACGCCTGTGGTCAGCGTTATAGGTTCCGGGTCGTCCAATTTTGCTGAGTTTCGTCAGGTGCACGAGGCGCCTCATGTCAGCACAACCTGGAGTTATCGTGACCCGAATCCTTCTGCCCGCCGGCGGCGCGATCCTCGCCACCGGCCTGCTCGCGGCCGGCCTGTCCGGCACCGCGCAGGCCGACGGGGGCGTCTCCCACGACCCCATGGCCCGCAGCAACGCCCAGGCCGCCTCGGTCGCCTCCTTCTGGCTCGCCTCGAACGGCGCCGCCCTTCGCGCCGCGAAGCAGTACACCTGGGACTCCAAGGAGGTCAGGAAGGTCGTCTCCAAGGGCGGCTACACCCCTGACGGCCGCCCCGGCACCACGGCGCCGACCGGCTCGGCGAAGTCCGCGGGCAGCGCCCAGAACGTCAACCTGCCCCGCACCGTCGGCAAGGTCTTCTTCGTCGACGGCCACGGCAAGTTCCGCTGGTGCTCGGCCACCTCCGTCCAGTCGAACCAGCGCAACCTGGTCGCCACCGCCGGCCACTGCGTCTACGACACCGACACCAACAAGGCCGTCATGGACAACTGGGTCTTCGTGCCCGGTTACTACCAGGGCAAGGCCCCGTGGGGCATCTACGTCGGCAAGCAGGCCTTCACCCACTACGACTTCGACGTCTACGAGGACTACGACAAGGACTACGCCTTCGTCACCGTCTACAACGGCATCCTCTTCGACGGCGTCAAGCAGGTGAACCGCCGCGACTACGAGCGCTTCACCGGCCCCAAGCGCCGCTGGGGCGGCCACTACTACATCCTGCTGTCGAAGGACGCGGGCCGGCTCGGCGACGTCGTCGGCGGCCAGGGCTTCGCCTGGAACCAGGCGAGCGGCAAGTACGTCCGCACCTTCGGCTACCCGGCCGCGCCGCACCCGGACGGCAACAAGCCGTACAGCGGCGTCACGCCCAAGCACTGCTACGGGCGGACGACGGGTAAGGCCGTGGGGGCCTCCTGGCTGAAGATCGAGGAGCACATCGGGCTCAAGTGCGCCGTGACGCCCGGCTACGACGGCGGCCCCTGGCTGCTGAACTACAGCAACGCCAAGCGCGTCGGCTACGTCAACGGCGTCACCAGCACCTTCGCCGACCAGGACGGCAACGACCGCATCGACTACATCACCTCGCCGTACTTCGACGGTGAGACGGCCGCGGTCTACAACGCGGCCAAGAACGTCTGGTCCGGCAGGATCGTCGGCCCGAAGGGCGAGCTCTACAAGTAGCACCACCGAGCCCTGCCAGGGGAACGCGAGGGCCTCCGCCAGTCACGGCGGGGGCCCTCGCGCTGTTTTCTGTGAGTTCCGGACCGCTTCCTGAAGATCACCTGTGAAGATCGGCCGGAATTAGACGGGGGACACCCGATTTCGGTTCCTGTGATCTATGTCACATACTCGCCGTGATCGTCCGCTAACGGAACTTTCTTCCCGCAAGCCGCAAACCCCATTTACCCTGCAAAAACAGCCGCAACACGGGACGGCCTCTGACAGATAACGACGAGGTAACGGGGGTAACGGGGCCTTCCGAATCGTCCAGACCGGGTTTCACCTGCGGAGATCACCGCGCTATGTTCCTTGCAATCCCTTTACTGACGCATGGGCCGCGTGTTGCGACCCACGACAGACCAAGGAGCAGTTCCCTTGAAGCGCATCCTCATCCCCGCCGGTGGCGCCATCCTGGCTACCGGCCTTCTGGCCGCGGGCCTGGCCGGCTCGGCTCAGGCCACCTCCGACGTCGCCAAGGACAACATGGCGACCACGGCGGCCAACGCCAAGGCGATCGCCGAGTTCTGGGCGGAGAACAACGGTGCTGCCCTCAAGGCCGCCAAGGAGTCCAACGTCTGGGACAAGTCCGACGTGGCCAAGCTCCAGACCAAGGGCGGCTACAGCTCGGACACCAAGCCGGGCTCGACCGCCCCGATCGGCGAAGAGAAGAAGACCACCGCCAAGGTTCAGAACGTGAACCTGCCGAAGACCATCGGCAAGGTCTTCTTCGTCAACGGCAAGGGCGAGAAGAAGTGGTGCTCCGCCACTTCCCTCCAGTCCAAGTACCGCAACCTGGTCGCCACGGCCGGCCACTGCGTCTACGACACCGGCTCCAACAGCGATGTCATGAGCAAGTGGGTCTTCGTGCCGGGCTACTACCAGGGCAAGGCCCCCTGGGGCATCTACGTGGGCAAGACCGCCTACACCCACTACGACTTCGACGTCTACGAGGACTACGACCGCGACTACGCGTTCGTCACCGTCTACAACGGCGTGAGCATCGGCAACGGGACCACCAAGAAGGTCACCAAGGCCGAGTGGGACAAGTTCCAGGGCGTCAAGGACGCCAAGGACGAGGAGATCACCGCTTCTGAGTACCAGAAGTGCAAGGACCTCAACGGCGGTGAGACCCCCGACTGCTGGGCCAAGGCCAACACGACCGAGGACCTGGTCGGTCCGGACTACAAGGGCGCCATCAAGGTGCTCAAGGAAGTCTCCAAGGAGCAGTTCGACGCCGCCCCCGTCGGCCAGAAGAACGGCGCCAAGGCCAACCGGGCCACGGTCACCGAGCACGTGACCGAGTCGCAGTACAAGAGCTACGACGGCCCCGGGTACCGGAAGATCGACGACAAGGGCAACTTCACCATCACCCACTACTTCCTCAAGTACTGGGTGAAGAAGACGTCCTCGGTGAAGTACTACCGGACCACGTTCTTCATCGTGGAGGGCTACGTCAAGGACGCCGGTCGCCTCGGCGACAACGTCGGCGGTCAGGGCTTCGCCTGGAACCAGCCGACCGGCAAGTACGTCCGCGTGTTCGGCTACCCGGCCGCTCCTCACCCCGACGGCAACAAGAACTACACCGGCGTCACGCCGAAGTGGTGCTACGGCAAGACCACCAAGAAGCTGGTCGGTTCCGCCGCCAAGAAGATCGAGGAGCACGTGGCGCTCAAGTGCGCCATGACCGAGGGCGCCGACGGTGGTCCGTGGCTGTACAAGTACAGCAACGCCAAGCGTCTCGGCTACGTCAACGGCGTCACCAGCACCTTCAACGACCAGGACGGCAACGGCCGCGTGGACTACATCTCGTCGCCGTACTTCGACGGCGAGACCAACACGGTCTACAAGGCCGCGGCCTCCAACTGGTCCGGCAAGATCGTCTAAGTGACACACCGCGATCGGTCATGAACCGTTCGTAAGAAAGGGCCCGGCCTCCAGCCGGGCCCTTTCTGCGTTCCACCCCTAATGTGAAGGCCTTTGGACGCACGCCGGGCCCAGACGGTGCCATCAGAGCACTGTGATCTGTGTCACACTCCCTGCGGAGCGGAGATCTCGAGAACGCCGGCGCTCAGCGGACCGCCCTCACAACTCCCTTATGTTGATCAGGGCAAATGACCGCAAGGGCCGCTTCTCTCGACTCCTGCCCACGAGCCGCCTAAACATCACAGAACGATTACGCCCGACTTGTCGCCTCTTTTCCTTCCAAAGCGACTACCCGAGCTCAAGATCAACACTGTATGTTCCTGGCTATCCCTTTACTGACGCATGGGACGCAAGAGGCGTTCCACGACAGCGCAAGGAGTTACCTTGAAGCGCATCCTCCTCCCCGCCGGTGGCGCCATTCTGGCCACCGGTCTGCTGGCTGCTGGTCTGGCCGGCACGGCTTCCGCCTCGGGTGTCGTCGACGACGCGCCGCTGACCCCGAACAACAAGGTCGCCGAGACTGTTGACTTCTGGCTCAAGGCGAACGGCGCTGCCCTGCGGGCCGCGTCGGTCTACCGCTACGACTACAAGGAAGTCAACAAGGTCGTCATGAAGGGCGGCTACACCCCGGACACCAAGCCGGGCTCGACCGCCCCGATCGGCGAAGAGAAGAAGTCCGCCGTCAAGGTTCAGAACGTGAACCTGCCGAAGACCATCGGCAAGGTGTTCTTCGAGGGCCGCGACGGCAAGCTGTACTGGTGCTCCGCCACCTCGATCCAGTCGACCTACCACAACCTGGTCTCCACCGCTGGTCACTGCGTGTACCAGACCGGTGCGAACGGGCACGTCCTCGACAAGTGGGTCTTCGTCCCGGGTTACTACCAGGGCAAGGCTCCTTGGGGCATCTACGTGGGTAAGCAGGCCTTCACCCACTACGACTTCGCCAACTACGAGGACTACGACCGCGACTACGCGTTCGTCACCGTCTACAACGGCATCACGCTGGGCAACGGCGACAAGAAGGTCGTGTCCAAGGCCGACTGGGACAAGTACGAGGGCATCAAGGACGCCGTCGAGGTCGAGATCTCCCCTGAGGAGTACAAGAAGACCGTCGACCTGAACGGTGGCGAGTCCGCGGACGCTTGGGCCAAGGCTGGCTCCAAGGTTGACTACGTGGGCCCCGACTACAAGGGTCCCAAGGAGCTCACCAAGATCGAGGTCTCCGCGGAGCAGTACAAGGCCGCCCCTGAGCACAAGGGCCCCTGGGACAAGATCGCCAACGGCGCGCGGCTCTTCGCCCAGACGGAGAACGTGACCGAGGCTGAGTACAAGGCGTACTCCGGCCCGGGCTACCGGAAGCTCGACGACAAGGGCAACTTCACCATCACGCACTTCTACGTGGCGCAGTGGGTGAAGAAGACCAACGACACCAAGTACTACAAGACGGTCTTCTACATCTTCTCTGGCTTCAGCAAGGACGTCGGTCGCCTCGGCGACAACGTCGGCGGCCAGGGCTTCGCGTGGAACCAGCCGACTGGTAAGTACGTCCGTACCTTCGGGTACCCGGGTGGCGAGCACCCCGACGGCAGCAAGCCCTACACGGGTGTCACGCCGAAGTGGTGCTACGGCAAGACCAACACCAAGCGTACGGTCGTCGCGGCCATCAAGGCCGAGGAGCTCGTGTCGCTGAAGTGCGCGGTCACCCCGGGCTACAACGGCTCCCCGTGGCTGCTCAAGTACAGCAACGCCAAGCGTCTCGGCTACGTCAACGGCGTCACCAGCGCCGTGTTCGGCGACCTGGACGGCAACAACCGGTACGACACGATCTACTCGTCGTACTTCGACGGCGAGACGGCTGCCGTTTACAAGGCTGCCGCGGCCGTGTGGTCCGGCAAGGTCGGCTGACCTTAGTCTGTCCGTCCCTGGAGCTGGGGGTCCAAACCTCAGACCAACTGCTTTACCCGAAGGGCTCGGCTTCTGCCGGGCCCTTCGGCCTTTTAGCAGGAAAACCGAGAGAGACCCTTACCAGAGTTACAAATGTGTCGATAGGGTCTTTACGCTGTTTCTTGACAATCGCTGTGGAGCCCCCCGTTGAAGCGCCTGCTCATCCCCCTCGCCGCCGCCGGCCTGACCGCCGCCACCTTCGCCTTCCCCGCCAGCGCGGAGCCCAGCTGGGCCACCGACCCGCTCGCGCCGAAGCCCGCTGACGCCTACAGCAGCGCGAACTTCTGGCTCGACGCCAACGGCGCCGCCCTGCGCAAGGCCACCCAGTACTACTGGGACTTCAAGAACGTGCCCAAGCTCGTGGGCGCCCAGAGCAAGACCCCCGACGACGGCAAGCCCGGCCTGACCGCACCCACCGGGTCCGTCGCCACCGCCACCAAGGTGAAGAACGTCAACCTGCCGAAGACCATCGGCAAGGTCTTCTTCGTCGACCGCTCCGGCAAGTACCGCTGGTGCTCGGCCACCTCCATCCAGTCCCGCCACCGCAACCTGGTCGTCACCGCCGGCCACTGCGTGTACGAGCGCGGCAAGGACGTCTTCCGCAAGTGGGTCTTCATCCCCGGCTACTACCAGGGCAAGGCTCCGTGGGGCATCTACGTCGGCGCCTACGCCTTCACCGCCTACGACCTCGACGTCTATGACGACTACGACGGCGACTACGCCTTCGTCGCCGTCCACAACGGCTACTCCCTCGCCGGCTCCAAGCAGGTGAGCAAGGAGGAGTACGACAAGTGGTACGGCGACAAGTGGGCCAATGACGTCGAGATCACCCAGGCCGAGTACACCAAGTGCGTCGACCTGAACGGCGGCGAGTCGGCCGACTGCTGGGCCAAGCTCGCCACCACCAGCGACGTCGTGGGCCCGGACTACCAGAACAAGAAGCGCGCCTTCAAGGAAGTCGACAAGGAGGAGTACGACAAGGCTCCCACCGGGACGGGCAACGGCGCCAAGGAGCCGGCCAAGACCGTCGTCGACCAGGTGACCAAGGCGGAGTACGACGCGTACAAGGGCCTCGGCTACCGCAAGCTCGACGAGCGCGGCAACTACACCATCACCCACTACTACCTCGGCTACTGGGTGAAGGAGACCACGAAGACCCTCTACTACAGGACGGTCTTCACGGTCGGCGTCGCCAAGGACCTCGGCCGGCTCGGTGACGTCGTCGGCGGCCAGGGCTTCGCCTGGAACCAGCCCATGGGCCAGAACGTCATCGCCTTCGGCTACCCGAGCGCCCCGCACCCCGACGGCGACAAGCCCTACACCGGCCTGACGCCGAAGTACTGCATGGGCAAGACCGCCACGAAGACGTACCAGATCAACACCTTCAAGGTGGAGACCCACCAGGCGCTCAAGTGCTCGATGACGCCGGGCGCCGACGGCGGCCCCTGGCTGATCAAGTACAACAACAACAAGCGCACCGGTTACGTCAACGGCCTGACGAGCACCTTCGCCGACCAGGACGGCAACAACCGGATCGACTTCATCAGCTCGCCGTACTTCGACGGCGAGGTCGCCGACGTCTACAACCAGGCGAGCCTGGCCGAGACGAAGGCCATCGTGAGCCCGAAGGGCGAACTGCTGCAGTAGCCCGGCAGAGCGGCCCGGAGCGTCCCGCGTGGACGCTCCGGGCCGTCCGCTTTTCCTCAGACCGCCGCGAGCTGGCGGGTGGCCTCGTGCAACTCAGCCACCGCCCCCTCATGTTTGTACGGCTCCAGCCGCCGCCGCAGGTCCGCGGCGTAGGACCGGGACCGGGCGGACTGCAGCTCACCGGCGAGCGACAGCGCCCTGGAGGCGACCACGCAGGACTGCTCCAGCTCCCCGCACTGGAGCAGCCCGGCCGCCAGCAGGGACAGGTTGAACATCCGCCCCCGCACGAAGCGGGAGTCCATGTCGAGCGAGCGCCGCGCGTGCTGGACGGTCCGGTGGCCGTCACCGAGGTCGCGGAAGCAGTGGGCGAACTTGGCGGACAGGTAGGCCTCGTCGAAGTAGCCGAGCCACGAGGGCTCGTCGGCGGGCTTGCGGACCCCGAAGAAGTGCTCGGCCTGGTTGAGCGAGGCGCCGCAGGAGCGGGAGTCGCCCCGCGCCGCGTGCGCGTGCGCCTCCAGGACGTGCGCGGAGGCCAGCAGGGTGCCGACGCCCGCGCCGCGGGCCGCGAGCTGGGCCGCCCGCGCCAGGTCGAGCGCGTGGTCCGGCTGGCCCATGTAGATGGCCTGGTGGGCCATGCCGGCCAGGATCTCGCCGCCCAGGGTCTGGTCGCCGGCGCCCCTGGCCAGGCGGAGCGCCTGGATGAGGTAGCGCTGCGCGAGACCGTGCTGCTCCATGTCGTAGGCCATCCAGCCGGCCAGCCGGGTCAGCTCGGCGGCGGCCGCCGCGAGCTGCCGGCCGGTGGCGTCGCCGTAGAGGCCGTCCTTGAGCAGCGGCGTGACGGCGGTGTCGAGATATTTGATGACGGACGCGCGGACCCGGCCGCTGCCGAAACGGTTGTCGAGCTCCCCGAAGGACCGGGTCACCTCTTGGATGGCGGCGATGTCGGCGCGGCCGACGCGCCGCGCCCCGCCGCCGCTCGGGCGTCCCTCGGGTGGGGACGTCAGCCAGCGGACGGCTCCGACCGAGCCTGCTCCGATGGCGAAGGTCGAGTCGATCAGGAACCGCCGTCTTTCCACGTCGGCCCGCCACAGTGCGGTCACAGTCGCGACCCCCTCCTGCCAGGTGTGCGTGAACTCCTGTCCAAGATCGAGGGGCGTGACGACGGCGGGCATGCCCAGGTCTTCCGTGGTGACCGGCCTGCCCAGGCGCATCGCGAAGATCTCCGTGAGCAGTCCGGGGACCGGGTCCCTCGGTCGCTGGCCACCGATCCAGCGCAGCACCGAACTATGGTCATATTTGAGGCCCGGAGTGCCGCGGGCGGCACCCAGGTCGTTGAGGCGCCTGGCCAGTCCCTTGTGGGAGAAACCCGCCTCCGCGATGAGCTGCTGCAGCAGTCGGTTGGGCTCGCGTTCCATCGCTCTCCTCTGCACAGGAGTCGGCGCCCACGGTCATTACAGAGAGCTACAGTTATAGCACCTTGGGTAAAGGATGAGGACCGTTCTCAAAGGTTGCCCCAAGTCTCTGCAACAACTTCCCCCAGCAGCTTCCTGCAGCTCGACCGTCACCACCTCAACGCGGCGGCGGGCGGGGCCCGCAAGAGCCCCGCCCGCCGAAACCACTGCAGCATGCCGATCAGAGCCGGGCGACCCCGTCGGCGCGCGCCTGGGCGGCCACCGCGGCGGTGACGGCGGGCGCGACGCGCTCGTCGAAGGGGCTCGGGATGACGTACGTCGCGGCGAGGTCGTCGCCCACGACGGCGGCGAGCGCGTCGGCCGCGGCCACCTTCATGTTCTCGGTGATCGTGGAGGCCCGCACGTCGAAGGCGCCCCGGAACACGCCGGGGAAGGCCAGCACGTTGTTGATCTGGTTGGGGAAGTCGGAGCGGCCGGTCGCGACGACCGCGGCGTGCCGGGCGGCGACCTCGGGGTGGACCTCGGGGGTGGGGTTGGACAGGGCGAAGACGATCGAGCCGTCGGCCATGGAGGCGATGGCCTGCTCGCTGACCGTCGAGCCGGACAGTCCGACGAACACGTCGGCGCCGGCCAGGGCCTCCTCGGTGGAGCCGGTGAGCCCGGACCTGTTGGTGTCGCGGGCGAGCGCCTCCTTGACCGGGTTGAGCCCCTCCCTGCCCTGGTAGATCAGGCCCTTGGAGTCGGAGACCGCGATGTCGCCGATGCCGGCCTCCAGCAGGATGCGGGTCACCGCGACGCCGGAGGCGCCCGCGCCCGCGACGACCGCCCGCAGGTCGCCGAGGGTCCGGCCGGTCAGCCGGGCGGCGTTCTGGAGCGCGGCGAGCACCACGATGGCGGTGCCGTGCTGGTCGTCGTGGAAGACGGGGATGTCGAGCAGGTCGCGCAGGCGGGCCTCGACCTCGAAGCAGCGCGGCGCGCTGATGTCCTCGAGGTTGATGCCGCCGAACGACGGCGCGAGCCGCGCCACGGTCTCGACGAGCGCGTCGACGTCGGTGCAGTCGAGGCAGATGGGCACGGCGTCGATGCCGCCGAACTCCTTGAACAGCAGCGCCTTGCCCTCCATGACGGGCATGGCGGCCGCCGGGCCGATGTCCCCGAGGCCGAGCACGGCGGTGCCGTCGGAGACCACGGCGACGACCCTGGAGGCCCAGGTGTAGTCGTGGGCGAGCGCCGGCGTCTCGGCGATGGCGGTGCAGACCCGGGCGACGCCGGGCGTGTAGGCGAGCGACAGGTCGTCGGCGTCGCGGACCGGAATGGTGGAGCGGATCTCGATCTTGCCGCCGCGGTGCAGCGCGAAAGCGGGATCAAGATCGAGGTTTTCGACGGATGAGGAACCTGGCGCAGAAGCGGGCGTGACAGCCACAGCGACCCCTGGAGTCATCGGAAGCGGAACAACCTTCGGCGGATGATCGCGAGCGGGATGGCTTCTGTAGCTGCCAGGGTCCCCTCGGCGTCATCTCGTGATGGGGGTTCGGGGGTCACCCGTCACCCCATAGTGCCACATCGTGAGACGGTGGTCCGAGCCAGCGTCCCCGCTGGGGCACCATGGGGCACCCGGATGGACGGTTCGAGGCCGTTCCGTTGACGCATCGTTAAACCGCCGATGACGGAACGGCGCAAAATCGCATCTAAACTGCACAAAACGCAAGTTCTGTGGCTTTTCACTTCCTAGGAGGCCGTACATGGCCCTCAGCCCCAAGGGCCGCCGTGGCTACGCCGCCGGCGCGCTCGCCCTGACCGCCGCTCTCGCCCTGTCCGCGTGCGGCAGCGACTCCGGCTCGGGCGGCGCCGACACCAGCGCCAGCGCCGGCACCGGCTCGGGCGCCGCCGCGGTGAAGCTGGTGCAGCCCGGCAAGCTCACGGTCTGCACCAACATCCCCTACGAGCCGTTCCAGTTCAAGGACGCGAGCGGCAACGTCGTCGGCTTCGACGTCGACATCGTCGACCTCGCCGCCAAGAAGCTCGGCGTCACCCAGAACATCGTGGACATCGACTTCGCGGTGATCAAGAGCGGCGCCGCCATGGCCGCCGGCAAGTGCGACGTGGCCGCCGCGGGCATGACCATCACCCCCGAGCGGGCCCAGAACATCACCTTCTCCGACCCGTACTTCGACGCCACGCAGGCCCTGCTGGCCAAGAAGGGCACGGGCGCGAAGTCCCTGGAGGACGTCAAGGCGAAGGGTCTCAAGCTCGGCGCCCAGGCCAGCACCACCGGCCTCGACTACGCCAAGAAGCAGGGCTTCAACCCCACCGAGTACGCCGACTCCCCCAAGGAGCTGCTGGCGCTCCAGGCCGGCCAGGCCGACGTCATCATCCAGGACCTGCCGGTCGTGCTCACCTGGCTGAAGAAGCCGGAGGTCGCCGAGAAGTTCGAGCTGATCGCCAGCCTCGACACCGGCGAGCAGTACGGCATCGGCCTGAAGAAGGACGCCGACCCGACCCTCGTCAAGACCATCAACGAGGAGCTGGCCAAGGCCAAGCAGGACGGCACCTACGAGAAGATCTACGTGAAGTGGTTCGGCAAGAAGCCCGGCGAGCTGGGCTGATCCATGACCGACCTGCCCAAGACGGCTGAGCCTGTCCGCGCCAGGCTCAGCCCGCGGAAGAAGCAGCAGATCAGCCGCGCCGTCCAGTACGCCGTGCTGGTCGTCGCGCTGGTCGCCGTCATCCTGTACGCCGACTGGGGCAGCCTGGCGCAGAACTTCGCCAAGCCCGACGTGGCCGGGCACGCACTGCCCGAGCTGTTCACGGTCGCGTTGCGCAACACGATCATCTACGCGGTCGGCGGGTTCGTCTTCGCGTTCGTGCTGGGGCTGCTGCTGGCCCTCATGCGGCTGTCGCAGGTGCGGCCGTACCGGTGGATCGCGATCGTCTACATCGAGATCTTCCGCGGCCTGCCCGCGCTGCTGATCTTCCTGATGATCACCTTCCTGCCGCTGGCGCTGCCCGGCTTCCAGGTGCCCTTCGGCACGTACGGGCAGGGCATCCTCGGCCTGGGCCTGGTCGGCGCCGCCTACCAGGCGGAGGTCTTCCGCGCGGGCCTCCAGGCCGTGCCCAAGGGCCAGACGGAGGCGGCCAGGTCGCTCGGCATGTCCGCCACCCGCGCCCAGGTGACAGTGATCATCCCGCAGGCCATCAGGATGGTCATCCCGCCGACCACGAACCAGTTCGTGGCGCTGCTCAAGGACTCCTCCCTGGTGCTGTTCCTGGGCGTGTCCGGCGAGTACGTCGAGCTGGCCAAGTTCGGCAACGACCTGGCCTCCCAGTACGCCAACGCCACGCCGATCATGGTGGCGGGCGTGACGTACCTGATCGTCACCATCCCGCTGGGATACCTCGCCTCCCGGCTGGAGGGGCGCAAGGGGAGGAAGCGATGACGCACGCCATCGAGATCGCGGACCTGCACAAGTCCTTCGGCGACAACCAGGTGCTCCAGGGCATCGACCTGACCGTGGAGCCCGGCCAGGTGGTGTGCGTCATCGGCCCGTCGGGCTCGGGCAAGTCCACCCTGCTGCGCTGCGTGAACCTGCTGGAGACGCCCACCAAGGGCAAGGTCTTCGTGGAGGGCGTCGAGGTCACCGACCCCGACGTGGACCTCGACGCGGTACGCCGCCGCATCGGCATGGTCTTCCAGCAGTTCAACCTGTTCCCGCACATGACCGCGCTGCAGAACGTCATGATCGCCCAGCAGCGGGTGCTGAAGCGGAGCAGGAGCGAGGCCGAGGCCGTCGCCAGGGAGAACCTGGAGAAGGTGGGCGTCGCCGACAAGTGCGACACCCATCCCGGCCAGTTGTCGGGCGGGCAGCAGCAGCGCGTCGCGATCGCTCGCGCCCTTGCCATGAACCCCGACCTCATGCTCTTCGACGAGCCCACCTCGGCGCTCGACCCCGAGCTGGTCGGCGACGTGCTCGCCGTCATGCGCAAGCTGGCGGAGGAGGGCATGACCATGCTCGTGGTCACCCACGAGATGGGCTTCGCCCGTGAGGTGGCCGACCGGGTGGTGTTCATGGACGGCGGCGTCGTCGTCGAGGACGGCCCGGCGTCCCAGGTGATCGGCGACCCCGCCCAGGAGCGGACGAAGACGTTCCTGCGGCGCGTGCTGCACCCCGAGGGCTGATCACGGTGGGGGCTCCGGCGCGGGCCGGAGCCCCCACCGGGCGTGTAATACTCCGGCATGGACCTGACCTCTTACGCCGCGTGGGCGGTCCGGCTCGTCAACGATCTCGTGCCGCCGCCCGAGCTGATCCGGCTGCGCCAGGAGCTGGCCGCGGTCTTCGACGTGGCCGGCGACGAGCGGGCCGTGGCCGAGCGGCTCAACGCCCTGCTCGTGCGCTATCCCGTACGGCCCCAGCTCTCGGCCCACGACGGCGGGCCCTGGCACCTGCACCTGGCCGAGGACCCGGCGGCCACCGCCGCGATGGGCCTCGCCGCGGTCGTCGCGGAGCTGGGCGCGGACCGGCTGGGCCGCTGCCGCGAGCCGCGCTGCGGCCGGGCCTTCCTCGACACCTCCTCCAACCGCTCCCGCCGCTACTGCTCGGCCCGCTGCGCCAGCCGGGCCAACGTGGCCGCCTACCGGGCCCGCCGCCGCCAGGAGACGCCCTAGGCCGTCCTGAGCCGCTCCAGGCCGCCCTGTGGGCCGCGCTCACCGCCGCCGGCGGACCAGCGGCCAGTACCGCAGCACGACGCGCCCCACGATGTCGTGGACCGGCCCGAAGTCCCAGCTGTCCCGCCGGCCGCTCGCCCGCTGGTTGTCGCTCTCCAGCCACCATCCGTCCGCCCCGTGCCACTGCGCCCGTTTCACGATGAGCCGTTCAGGTTCGCCGGGCAGCCGGGCCACGACCACGTCGCCGGGGCGCACGGGGACGTTCCTGCGGACGAGGAGCCAGTCGCCGGGGACCAGACCGGGTCGCATGGAATCGCCCTCGACACGCACTCTCATGGGCTCTACCCCCCACTCCGCCGCCTTCCGGACCCGAGTAAGGTCGGTTGTGGACCAAGCTGATTCAGCATCCAGGAAGGACTTTCCGATGCTCGCACGACTGCTACGACCCAAGCACGTCGCCTCCGCGCACTGCGACCTGCCCTGCGGGGTCTACGACCCCGCCCAGGCCCGCATCGAGGCCGAGTCGGTCAAGGCAATCATGGAGAAGTACGCGGCCAACGAGGACCCGGTGTTCCGGGGCCGCGCGCTGCACATCAAGGAGGAGCGCGCCGAGCTGGTCAAGCACCACCTCTGGGTGCTCTGGACCGACTACTTCAAGCCGCCGCACCTTGAGCAGTACCCTCAGCTCCACCAGCTCTTCTGGGACGCCACGAAGCTCGCGGGCGCCGCGGGCGCCAAGGGCACGGTCGACGTCGCCAAGGCGGACGAGCTGCTGGGCAAGATCGACGAGATCTCCAAGATCTTCTGGGAGACCAAGGCTGCCTAAAACGGCACAAAGGCTCTGCGCGGTCCACGACCGCGCAGAGCCTTTTCTGTAGATGGCGAGTCTGATTCGTCCAAGCACCTCTCCGGGGCGGTAAGTTGCAGTTGGCGTCGGATATGCGAGGAGGAACGTGACCGAGGAAACCGAGACGCGCGCGCAGGGCGTGGCCGGCATCCGCGACGTGGTGAGCATCCGGCTCCCCGCCGCGAGCGCCTACCTGTCCGTGCTGCGTACGGCCACCGCTGGGCTGGCGGCGCGGCTGGACTTCACGCTGGACGAGATCGAGGACCTGCGGATCGCGGTCGACGAGGCGTGCGCCATGCTGCTCAACGAGGCGGTGCCCGGCACCGACCTCACCGCCGAGTTCGAGCTGACCGGGCAGGAGATGCAGGTCAGGGTCGAGGTGGCGACGGTCGGAAGTTCCGCGCCCAAGCGTGACGACTTCGCCTGGATGGTGCTCACCGCGCTGGCCGACGACGTCGACGCGGTAACCGACAGCGCCGACCGCATGGCCATCGTCCTCCGTAAGCGCCGAGGGACGGCCCAGAGCACGGCGGGGCCGGCGTGACGGAAAGGACTGGAGCCATGGCCACCAGCGAACACGCCGTGCCCGACAGGGTGCGCGCCCGTCAGCTCTTCGCCGAGCTGGCCGAGCTGGGCCCCGAGGAGCCGCGCCGTCAGCGCATCAGGGACGAGCTGGTCGAGCTCCACCTTCCCCTGGTCGAATACCTGGCTCGCCGCTTCCGCAACAGGGGCGAGTGGCTGGACGACCTGACCCAGGTCGCCACCATCGGTCTGATCAAGTCCATCGACCGTTTCGACCTCAACCGCGGCGTGGAGTTCTCCACCTACGCCACGCCCACCATCGTCGGCGAGATCAAGCGGCACTTCCGCGACAAGGGCTGGGCGGTCCGCGTGCCGCGCCGCCTGCAGGAGCTGAAGCTCTCGCTGACCAAGGCCATAAGCGATCTGTCGCAGCGCGAGGGCCGCGCCCCGACGGTCGCCGAGCTGGCCGCCTACCTCAAGATGACCGAGGAGGAGGTGCTGGAGGGGCTGGAGTCGGCCAACGCCTACTCGACGGTGTCCCTCGACGCGCCCGACTCCGGCGACGACGACGCCCCCGCGGTGTCCGACTCGCTCGGCATCGTGGACGAGTCGCTGGAAGGCGTCGAATACCGCGAGTCGCTCAAGCCGCTGCTGGAGCGGCTGCCGCCGCGCGAGAAGCGCATCCTGCTGCTGCGGTTCTTCGGCAACATGACGCAGTCGCAGATCGCCACCGAGCTCGGCATCTCACAGATGCACGTCTCCCGCCTGCTCGCCCGCACCCTCGCCCAGCTGCGCGAGGGCCTGACAGCCGAGGACTGACGGGTCAGGGCTGCTCGCGAACGTCGATGAGACGGCCGGGCAGCTAGGCCGCGTGCTGCTCGTCGCCGTAGAGCGCGTGCGTGGTGGGCGGCGCCAGCAACGCGACCAGCCCCGCCAGCGCGGCCACCAGCAGCGGGACACCGAGCTGCGGCAGGTCCGACTCGAAGAGCGTGTAGATCACCGGCAGCAGGAAGATCTGGGCCACCACACCGGGCGCGCGGCCCCACCGCTCCATCCTGAACAGCCCGCCCCAGGCCACCCAGAGCAGCCCGGCGCCGATCAGCACCCCGAACGCCGCCTCGGCGATCGCGCTCGTCAGGTGGCCGGGCCTGCCGACCACGGTCTCGACGGCGACGAAGACGCCCAGGCCGAGGGCGAGCAGCCCCTCCAGGCTGACGACGGCGGCGGCGATCACGAGGGTGAGCGGACGACGGTTCACGCCCCGTACCCTACCTCCCCGAGGCCACTGAAGCGGGTCCCCGATCAGGGGCTACGCTGGCGGCATGCGCGCGATGCTGCTGGTGAACCCCAAGGCCACGACCACGAACGCCCGCACGAGGGACGTCCTCATCCGCGCGCTCGGCGCGGCCGTGGAGCTCGCCGTCGAGGAGACCCGCTACCGCGGGCACGCCGCCGGCCTGGCGGCGACCGCGCGCGACAAGGGCTACGACGTGGTGGCCGTGCTCGGCGGCGACGGCACCATCAACGAGACCGTCAACGGCCTGCTCAACCCGGTGAACGGCGACGGGCCGCCGGCGCCGCAGGACGTGCCGGACGATCCCAGCACCCGCCGCCCCGCGCTCATCGTCATCCCCGGCGGCAGCGCCAACGTCTTCGCCCGCGCGCTCGGCCTGCCCAACGACCCGGTCGAGGCCACCGGCGCGGTGCTGGAGGCGCTGCGCGAGGGCCGCCGGCGGACGGTCGGCCTGGGCCAGGCCCTCTGGGAGGGCCAGAGCCGCTATTTCACGTTCTGCGCGGGGATGGGCTATGACGCCGAGGTCGTACGGGCCGTGGAGGGCCTGCGAGGCACCGGCAGGAAGGCTACCCCCG
Source organism: Nonomuraea sp. B208 (assembly GCF_057536035.1). Lineage (NCBI taxonomy): Bacteria > Bacillati > Actinomycetota > Actinomycetes > Streptosporangiales > Streptosporangiaceae > Nonomuraea > Nonomuraea sp. B208. The sequence continues at coordinate 168,124 of NZ_BAAJOU010000033.1, read as the reverse complement.
CCCGGTATGTGAACACCGCTCTACGCCACTATCTGGCCACGGACAAGCGGCATCCCGCGATGAAGGTGACCGGCCCCGGCATCCCGGCGGCCGAGGGCGTCTTCATGGCGATCATCTCCAACACCTCACCGTGGACGTACGTCGGCACGAGGCCCGTCCGCCCCACCCCGTGGGCGAGCTTCGAGACCGGCCTCGACCTGCTCGGGCTGCGCCGGATGGGCCCGGTCGCGCTCACGCCCCTGATCCAGCACATGCTCACGGAGAGTGAGGCCCTTCCGTCGGGGAAACACCTCGTCCAGCTCCACGACGAGGCCGAGTTCACGCTCACCGCGCACCGTCCCGTGGCCTTTCAGCTGGACGGCGACTACCTGGGCGAACGCGAGTCAGTGACCTTCCGGTCTACCCCGAACGCATTACAAGTGTTGGTCTAGCTGGTTACATTCGGTCATTGTGTGACGCATCCGACATCCATAACGGCCAAAACTTCGCGCAAACCCTCTTGCGTGCACTCTGCGTGGCTGACAGGCTCAGACTGACGTCGGAACGTAGGACCTTTAACAACCCCTAGGCCCTTCGACCGTCAGCGGACGACCCCGGTCCTCGACAGGATTCGGGCCATCGTTCGCTGGAGTTAGTGAAACTCTTCACAAAGTAGTAGCCGCACGGAGCCGACCAAAGGCTTCATCTACTAAGGAGTGGACGCATGGACTGGCGCCACCGAGCTGCCTGCCGTGACGTGGACCCCGAGCTGTTCTTCCCGATCGGCAACACCGGCCCCGCCCTCATGCAGATCGAGGAGGCCAAGCAGGTCTGCCGTTCCTGCCCGGCGGTCGACGCCTGCCTGAAGTGGGCCATCGAGTCCGGCCAGGACGCCGGCGTGTGGGGCGGCCTCAGCGAGGACGAGCGTCGCGCGCTCAAGCGCCGCGCCGCCCGTGCCCGCGCCCGCGCGACCGCCTGACCCCCACCTGCACAAGCGACCTCAACCGCTCGCCGGACGCGGGATCGAGAGCACGACCTCGGTGCCGCCCGCGGGGCGCGGCTGTACGGACAACCTTCCCGACAGCTCCCCCTCGACCAGCGTACGGACGATCTGCAGCCCCAGACTGGTGCTGCTGTCGAGGTCGAAACCCTCGGGCAATCCCCGCCCGTCGTCCCAAACGGTGACGTTGAGCCGGTCGAGCGCCGGCTCCACCACCACCTCCAGCCGCCTGGGGCGCCCATGTTGCAACGCGTTCTGCAGCAGCTCGGTCAGCGCCATGGCCAGCGGCGTGGCGATGAGGGACGGCAGCACCCCGAACGCCCCCACCCTGCGCGGCGTCACCGCCGCCTCCGCCGCCGAGACCTCGCCGGCCATCGCGATGACGCGGTCGGCGATCTCGTCGAAGTCGACGAACTCCTCGGGCGCGTGCGACAACGTCTCGTGCACGATCGCGATGGACCCGACCCGGCGCACGGCCTCCTCCAGCGCCTCGCGGCCCTCGGGCACCTGCAGGCGGCGGGCCTGGAGCCGGAGGAGCGCCGCCACCGTCTGCAGGTTGTTCTTCACCCGGTGGTGGATCTCGCGGATCGTGGCGTCCTTGGTCATCAGCTCGCGCTCGCGCCGCCGCAGCTCGGTGACGTCCCTGATGAGCACCAGCGCGCCGATGCGGCCGCCGCCCACGATCAGCGGGATGGCCCTGAGCTGCACGGTCGTGCCGCCGGACTCGACCTCGGTCTCCTTGGCCGCCCGGCCGCTGGCCACGATCATGAGGTCTTCGTTGATCGGCTCGTCGGAGTAGCACAGCGTCGCGGTGACCGGCCCCAGCTCGGAGCCGACCAGGTCGGCGTGCAGGCCGAGCCGGCGGTAGGCGGACAGGGCGTTCGGCGAGGCGTAGGTGACGCGCCCCGCCCGGTCGAGGCGGAGCAGGCCGTCGCCGACCCGCGGCGAGCGGACCAGGATCGGCTCCTCCCCCGAGAACGGGAAGCGCCCCTCGGCCACCATCTGCGCCAGGTCGGAGGCGCTCTGCAGGTAGGTCAGCTCCAGCCGGGAGGGCGTGCGCGCAGAGGACAGGTTGGTGGAGCGCTGGATGACGGCCAGGAAGCGGCCCTCGCCGCCCTCGACCGCGCGCCGGACCGGGATCGTCTCCTCCCTGACCGGCACGCCCGTGGACCAGTCGGGATCGCCCTCGCGGCAGATGCGGCGCTCGTTCCACGCGGTGTCGATGAGGGCCCGCTCGCCCTTGGCCGCCACGCTGCCGACGATGTCGTCGTGGTAGACGGTGGGGCCGGTCGTCGGGCGCATCTGGGCGATCGCGATCCAGCCGCTCTCCCCCGCCAGCGGCGCCCACAGGACGAGGTCGGCGAAGGACAGGTCGGCGAGCAGCTGCCAGTCGGAGACCAGCGAGTGCAGCCAGTCGAGATCCGCCTCGTCAAGAGCGGTATGGCGGGCGACGAGGTCGCTGAGAGTCGGCACGAGTGCATCATGCGTGCTTTCCCCCGCCACGACCAAACCGGCGGCCGGAGCACCGCCGTTCATTTGCCGGACTCCTTTGGGCAATCTCATATTGTGAGAACCGTCACAATGATCGAATCGCCCGAATCCTGCGGCGGGGGCGGGCCCTCGGTGATCACCACGGTCACGCGACGGCGCCGCACCGCTGGTCAGGCCGTGGCGGGGCGCGCCACGGGCGCCGGCGCGGCGGCCTCGGTTGCGGGGAGCCTCGCTGCTGTGGATATCCTTCACCATCAGCCTGAGCAGCCCGGATTCGCGCGTGCCCGGCACCGTACGCGCTCGGTGCCGACCGGCCGCCGCCGCCCGCGGTTGACCTCCTTGGCCAATGTGGGTTCCGATGATCTCGCGGTGATCAGACACGCCTCACCGCCGTGGCAGAAGTGAAGGTGAGCGCGTGACAGACGACAGCCCCCGCGTTCCGAAGTACTACGACGTCAAACGGGCCCTGCTGGAGCTGACCAAGAGTCTGCCGCCTGGCACCGCCCTGCCGCCCGAGCGCACTCTGGCCGTGCGCTTCGAGACCTCCCGCACCACCGTCCGGCAGGCGCTGACCGAGCTGGTGGTCGAAGGGCGGCTGCTGCGCATCCAGGGCAAGGGCACGTTCGTGGCGCAGCCGAAGGTGGCGCAGGTGCTGCAGCTGACCTCGTACATCGGCGACCTGCGCACCGCCGGCCTGGAGCCCGACACCAAGATCCTGGAGATGGGCTACATCACCGCCGACGAGGCCCTCGCCCGCCGCCTGGCCATCAACCCGGGCGGCCGCGTGCTGCGCATCCACCGCCTGCGCCTGGCCAACGGCGAGCCGGTCTCCATCGACACCACCCACCTGTCCGCCCGCCGCTTCCCCCGGCTGCGGCGCGAGCTGGAGGTCCACTCCTCGCTGTACGAGACCCTCCACAACGCCTACAACGTCCGGCTGACGGACGCCGAGGAGATCATCGAGACCGTGCTCGCCACCCCGTACGACGCCAAGGCGCTCGGCGTGGACGTCGGCCTGCCGATGCTCCTGCTCACCCGGCACGCCTTCGACGCCGACGGCCACCCGGTCGAGTGGGCCCAGTCGCTCTACCGGGGCGACCGCTACAAGTTCGTCACCCGCCTGCGCCGCCCCTGACGCCGCGTGGCGGGGATCCACGAGTTGGTCGCCGGCCGCGTCTAGGCTGGCCGGGTGAGCGTACTGATCGTCACAGGCACCGGCGAGACGGTGGGCAAGACCGTGGTGACGGCCGCCGTGGCCGCGCTCGGGCGAGCCAGGGGCGCGGGGGTGGCCGTGGTCAAGCCCGCCCAGTCCGGGCTGGCCGCCGGCGCGCCCGGCGACCTCGACACGGTGATGCGGCTGTCGGGGGTGACGACGACGTTCGAGCTCGGCCGTTTCGCCGAGCCGCTCTCCCCGGCCGCGGCGGCGCGGGCGGCGGGCCTGCCGCCGGTGTCCCTGCCGGCGGTGGCGCTGCTGGTGCGCGAGCTGGCGGAGAGCAACCGGCTGGTGCTCGTGGAGGGCAGCGGCGGGCTGCTGGAGCGCTACGACGAGGACGGCGCCACCATCGCCGACCTCGCGCGGCTGCTGAGCGCCCAGGTGCTCGTGGTGTCCGGCTCAGGGCGCGGGGCGGTCAACCACGCCGCGCTGACCCTGGAGGCGCTGGCCCACCGCGGGCTCGACCTCACCGGGCTGGTGATTGGGCGCTGGCCGGCGGAGCCCGGCCCGGTCGAGCGCAGCACGGCGGCCGATCTGGAGATGCTGGCGGCGCGGCCGCTGGCCGGCGCGCTCCCGGACGGCGTGGGCGCCCTCGACGGGGACGCGTTCGCGGACGTGGCCCGCCGGAGCCTCGGTCCCACGCTGGGCGGCGCGTTCGACCCGTCCGCGTTCCGCCAGCTGATCGGAGGGTGGGGCTAGCCCCACCGTCGAACGGCACACCAAGCCCATTTCGCGTCCATCGCCCCGGTCAATACCGTTGAGGCCATGAAGGTCCCCCGCCCGTGGTCGGCGCGTGCCTGGCTGGACACGGCGCACGTGATGATCGGCCTCCCGGTCGCCGTGATGCTGGCCGGCTCGACGCTGGTCGCGATCGCCGTGCCGCCCGTGCTGCGGGGCGGCCTGCCGCTGTTCACGCGGCTGCAGCGCTCCCGGTTCGAGGCGTTCCTCGGGGCGCGCATCCCGCCCGTGCACACGCCGAGCACCCTGCGCAGCGCGGCCACGTGGCGGCAGATCGGCTACCACCTGCTGTCGCCGGTCGTGGGGCTGGGCGCCGCGGTCCTGGTGGCGCTCGCCTGGGGCGGTGCCGTGGTGGGGCTGCTGGCGTTCCTGCCGGACAAGATCGAGCGGCCGCCGCTGCAGTTCGAGTTCAACCTGCGCGACGGGCGGGTGGTGGCTGTCTTCATGGCCGTCGGGCTCGCGCTGCTGCTGCTCGCGCCGGTGCTGGCGCGCGGGATGGCGGCGCTGGACCTGCTCGTGGCCCGTACGCTGCTCGGCCCGAGCCGTTCGGAGCTCGGGCAGCGGATCGAGACGCTGACCGAGAGCCGGGCGGGCGTGATCGACGCGGCCGACGCCGAGCGCCGCAGGATCGAGCGGGACCTGCACGACGGCGCCCAGCAGCGCCTGGTGTCGCTGGCCATGAACCTGGGGCTGGCCCGCGCCACCCTCACCGACCTGCCGGAGCCGGCGCGGGACGCCATCGCGCAGGCCCACGAGGAGGCCAAGCAGGCCCTGAAGGAGCTGCGGGACTTCGTCCGAGGCCTGCACCCCGCCGTGCTCAACGACCAGGGGCTCGACGCGGCGCTGTCCGGCGTCGCCGCCCGCGCCCCCTTCCCTGTCAAGCTGCGCGTCGACATCGAGCGACGCGTCACCCCGACCATCGAGGCGGTGGCCTTCTTCATCGTGTCCGAAGCACTCACCAACATCGCCAAGCACGCCGCGGCCACGAGGGCCGAGGTGAGCGTGCGGCGCGAGCGCGACCGCCTGCACGTGCTCGTCCACGACGACGGCTGCGGCGGCGCCCGCATGGACGGCGGCACCGGGCTGCGCGGCCTGGCCCAGCGCGTCGACGCCGTGGACGGCGCGCTCCGGCTCTCCAGCCCGCTCGGCGGCCCGACCACGATCGAGGTGGACCTGCCGTGCGCGTAGTGCTGGCCGAGGACTCCGTACTCCTGCGCGAGGGGCTGATCCGGCTGCTCGACGCCGCCGGCATGACGGTCGTGGCCGCCGTGGACGAGGCCGAGGGGCTGCTGCGGGCGGCCGAGGAGCACCGGCCCGACCTGGTGATCACCGACGTGCGGATGCCGCCCACGCACACCGACGAGGGCCTGCGCGCCGCGCTGGTGCTGCGCCGCCAGCAGCCGGGGCTGCCGGTCCTGGTGCTCTCCCAGTACGTCGAGGAGCGCTACGCCGCCCAGCTCCTCGCCTCGGCCGCGAACGGCGGCGTCGGCTACCTGCTGAAGGACCGGGTGGCGGACGTGACCGAGTTCATCGACGCGCTGCGCCGCGTGGCCTCCGGCGGGACCGCGCTCGACCCCGAGGTGGTCGCGCAGCTCATCGTGCGCGGCGACAGCCACCCCCTGGAACGCCTGACGCCCCGCGAGCACGAGGTGCTCCAGCTCATGGCCGAGGGCCGCTCGAACGCCGGCATCGGCCAGGCACTGGTGCTCAGCGAGGGCGCGGTCGGCAAGCACATCGGCAACATCTTCACCAAGCTCGACCTGTCCCCCGCCGAGGGCGACCACCGGCGGGTGCTGGCCGTGCTCCAGTTCTTGAAGATCAGGAGCTCGCCGTGAGGGCACTCTGGCTGACCGCCGGCGCGATGGCGACCGTGATCGCGCTCGTCTGGTCCACGGCGGCGCTCTGGACCGCCTTCGCCCGCGCCCGCGAGCCGGTCGTCATCGGCCTGCGGTCGATCCCGTTCGACGGCGACACGGTGGAGATCAAGGCGACGGCCACGCCGATCAACCTGTCCATCGTGCCCGGCCGGGCCGGCGAGCTGCTGATCAGCCGGTCGCTGAGCTGGTCCAAGGAACGGCCGAAGGTGTCGGAGAACTGGGACCCCGCCGCCGCCACGCTGCGGCTGGGCACCGACTGCCCCGGCTCCGGCCAGCCGGACGGCTCGCTCTGCCAGGCGGACTACACGGTCTTCGTGCCGCCGGAGACCGACGTCGTGGCGGGGACGACCGCCGGGGAGCTCTCCGCGGACGACCTGTTCGGCAGCCTGCGGCTGACCTCGGTCTCGGGCACCGTACGGCTCGACGGGGTCGCCGGGCCGATCTGGGCGCGGACCGGCAGCGGCGACATCGACGCCGGCGGGCTGGGCGGCGAGTCCGCCGACCTGGAGACGGGCGCGGGCGAGGTGCGGATGGCGTTCACCGGCCGGCCGACGTCCGTGCGGGCCGTGGTGCGCACGAGGGGCGACGTCACTGTCGTCGTCCCGCCCGCGCCGTACGCCGTGACGGCCTCCGGCACCAACGTCACACTCGCCGTCGAAAGGGACATGGCCGCGCCACGGAAGATCGAGGTCAGCACCCACACGGGCACGGTGTCGGTGTGCTGCCGGTGAAGGTCTGTTTACGAGTGTGACTGGTTGGTAAGTTCCCGGCATGGAGTCTGCGAAGCATGCCGGTGACGTGGCCGTCGCCGTGTCCAAGGCCTATGGGGCCGAGACCATGTTCACCCTGTCGGGAGGGCACGTCTTCCCGCTCTACGACGGCGCGGTGCACGAGGGCATGCGCATCCTCGACGTACGCCACGAGCAGAGCGCCGTGTTCGCCGCCGAGGCGACCGCCCGGCTGACGAGGAAGCCGGGCCTCGCCGTGCTGACCGCCGGTCCCGGCATCACCAACGGCGTCAGCGGGGTCGCCACCGCGCACTTCAACGGCTCGCCGGTGGTCGTGCTCGGCGGCCGGGCGCCCCAGTCCCGCTGGGGCAGCGGCGCACTGCAGGAGATGGACCACCCGCCGCTGCTCGAACCGATCACGAAGCTGTCGTTCACCGCGAGCGGGGCCGACTCGGTCGGCCAGGACGTCGAGATGGCCTTCCGCACGGCGGTCGCGCCGCACCGCGGCCCGGTCTTCCTCGACTTCTACATGGACCACCTGTTCGCCCCCTCCGAGCCGCACGCGGTGGAGACGCAGACGCCGTCGCCGCTGGAGCCGGACCCCGACGACCTGGCGGCCATCGCCCGGCTGCTGGCCGAGGCCGAGCGCCCGGTGCTGGTCTACGGCTCCGACGTGTGGATGGACCGTGCCGAGGAGGCCGCCCGCGACTTCGCCGAGGCCTGGCGGCTGCCGGTCATCCCGAACGGCCAGGGCCGCGGCATCCTGCCCGCGGGCCACGAGCTGCTCGTGACGCGCGCCCGCGGGCTCGCCTTCGCCCAGGCCGACCTGGTGGTCGTGATCGGCACGCCGCTCGACTTCCGGCTCGGCTACGGCTGGTTCGGCGGCAAGGACGGCGCCCCGCTGGCCAGGGTCGTGCACATCGTCGACGCGCCCTCGCAGCTCGCCACGCACATGCAGCCGGCCGCCAAGGCCGCCGGCGACCTGTCGGTGGTGTTCTGGGGCCTCGGCGCGGCCTGCGGCGACGCCGGGGTCAAGCCGGACGCGTACGCCTCCTGGGTCTCCAAGCTCTCCGAGGCCGCCGCTGCGGCCATCGCGGGCGACGCCGAGCTGCTGGCCGCCGACGCCGACCCGATCCACCCCATGCGCATCTACGGCGAGCTCAACCGGGTCCTGGACGACGACGCCGTGGTGATTGGCGACGGCGGCGACTTCGTCTCCTACGCCGGCAAATACGTCGAGCCGCGCCGCCCCGGCAACTGGCTCGACCCGGGCCCGTACGGCTGCCTCGGCACCGGCCTCGGCTACTCCATCGCGGCCCGCCTGGCCCGCCCGTCCTCGCAGGTGGTGCTGCTGCTCGGCGACGGCGCGGCCGGCTTCTCGCTGATGGACGTCGACACGCTCGTCCGCCACCGCCTCCCGGTCGTCATGATCTGCGGCAACAACGGCATCTGGGGCCTGGAGAAGCACCCCATGCAGCTGCTGTACGGCTACGACGTGGCCGCCGAGCTGCAGCCCAACTGCCGCTACGACCAGGTGGTCACCGCGCTCGGCGGGGGCGGCGAGCTGGTCACCGACCCGTCGGAGATCGGCCCGGCGCTGCGCAGGGCGTTCGACTCCGGCATCCCCTACATGGTGAACATCGCCACCGACCCGCAGATCGCCTACCCCCGCAACACGACGGGGGTCTGAGCGCTATTTGGAGGTGGTCGGGCTGGCCGTCGGGCTCGGCGACTCGCAGCCGCCGTCGATGACGACCATCTTGACCACCTTGCCCACTTCGAGCATCGTCCCGCCCTTCGGCGACTGCGCGGAGATCTTGCCGCAGCGCAGGCCGTCCGTGGTGACCGTGTTGTTCTCGACGCGCGCGGTGAACCCGGACGACTCGACCGCCGCCTGCGCGTCCTGGTAGCGCATGCCGACGAGCTGGGGCACCTCCGCCTTCTTCGCCGTGGACGCCGGCGTGCTGGTGGGGGTCTTCGTGGGGGTCGGCGTGGGCGTCGGGGTCGGCGTGGGCGTCGGGGTGGGCTCCTCCGAGGTCTCCACCGGCTGCGGCCGGGTGGTGACCGTCCTGGGGGTGGGCGACAAGGTGGGCTTCTTCTTGCGCTTGGTCACCGTCGGCGTGGGCGACTCGGCGTCCATGTGATCGGTGCTGGGCGTGACCTGCGGCGGCGCATCGGTGGTCATGCCGGTGAGCGCGACCGCGGTCGCGCCCGCGCCGAGCACCACCACGGCGGCGATGGCCGCGACCAGCCCGCCCCTGCGCGGCGCCTTGGCGGCCCGCCGCCCGCCGCGCCGCTCGGCGATCGTGGTCTGCTCCTGCGCCGGCAGGTGGGCGCCGGTCTTGTACTGCTCGTAGTGGCCGGTCTCGGCGTAGTGGCCGCCCTGCTCGTAATGGCCGCTCTGCTGCGGGTAGTCCGTTGGGGGCGCCATCGTGGCGCCGGTGACGGGCGGCGCCTGGCCGGGGGACGGCTCGGGAAGGGCCGGGGCCTGCCCGCTGCCGGCGGCCCTGGCCGCGTCGCTCATGGCCCTGGCCGACGGGAAGCGCCGGGCCGGGTCCTTCGACAGCGCGATCTCGACCAGGGCGCGCACCGGCTGCGGGATGTCGGCCGGCAGCGGCGGCGGCGCCTCGCGGATGTGCTTGAGCGCGATCGTGACCGCGCTGTCACCGTCGAACGGCCGCTGCCCCACCAGGCACTCGTAGGCGACCACGCCGAGCGCGTAGATGTCGACGGCGGGCGTGACGGGCGCGCCCTCGGCCTGCTCGGGCGCGCAGTAGGCGGCCGTGCCCAGCACCATGCCGGCGTCGGTGAGCCGGTTGGCGAGGTCGGAGCGGGCGATGCCGAAGTCGGTGAGCACGAGCGTGCCGTCGCGCTGCACGAGCAGGTTGCCCGGCTTGACGTCGCGGTGCACGATGCCCTGGTCGTGGACGGCCTGCAGGGCGGAGGCGGCCTGCGCGATGAGCTCCATGGCCGCCTGCGGCGGGATGCGGCCCAGCCGGGCCAGCAGCCGGTCGAGCGGCTCGCCGTCGACGAACTTCATCACCAGATAGACGGTGTCGCCGCTCACCCCGTAGTCGTAGACGTCGACGACGCCGGAGTGGTTGATCGTGGCCATCGCCCGCGCTTCCCCCTGAAAGCGAGCGACGAAGCCGGGGTCCTGCATGCGGCCCGGAAGCAGCACCTTGACGGCGACGGTGCGAGCGAGGACGGTGTCCTCACCCCGCCACACCTCGCCCATGCCACCGGCGCCGATGCGGGTATCCAAGCGATACCGCCCCGCCAGTGTGGTTCCTTGGGCCACCATGATTCCCCCGCTACCCTCCTACCTCTGTAACCTCTCGCCCCCGCGGGTTCCCAACAAAGCGAACTTGTGTCGCGGCGAGGTAACACAGTGGTCACGGAACTCAGAGAGTGTACGACTCACCTGACCCACATGCCACTCAAATGTCTTAAGCCGTACAAACCATATCCTGGGGCCTTGTGGTGGCACTTGTCCGCGTTTCCGGGAAGTCGGCATCCCTGTCGCTAGGCTGACCCCATGACGCTCGCTCCTGGTCTCCGCTCTCAACTGCTCATCATGGTCGAGATGTCGGACACCGCGAAGCGGGCCGGCAGCGGCGACGTGCCCGTGCTGGCCACGCCGCGCCTGCTCGCGCTCGCCGAGGCCGCGACCGTACAGGCGGTCGAGAAGCACCTCGCGCCCGGCGAGACCTCCGTCGGCACCAGGGTGGCGCTCGAACATCTCGCGGCCAGCCCGCTCGGCACGCACGTGCAGATCGGCGTCGAGCTGACCGAGGTGGACGGCCGCCGGCTGGTCTTCGCCTTCGAGGCCCACGACAAGCGCGGCGTCGTGGGCCAGGGGACGATCGAGCGCGTCGTCGTCGACCGGCACAAGTTCCTCGCGGGCGCGCAGCGCCGTCTCGGCTGACCGGGCGGCGGGCGGGCGGCTAGTCGATGACGGCGATGAGATCGCCCTCCTGGATCACGTCGCCCTCGGCGACCTTGAGCTGCGCGACCACGCCGTCGTCCTCGGCGAGCACCGGGATCTCCATCTTCATGGACTCCAGGATGACCAGCGTGTCGCCGTCCGAGACGGTGTCGCCCTCGCTCACGAGGACCTTCCAGACGTTGGCCACCATCTCAGCGCGTACCTCAGCCACCGGGGCTCCCCTCTTTCGTCAATGTGTTCACTCTAGGCCCGTCCGCCGCGCATCCGCGCGACGAGCGCGGTGTCGTAGTCGCCGCTGACGAACTCCTCGTTGTCCAGCAGCTCGGCGCAGAACGGCAGGTTGTTCTTGGGTCCCGCGACCGCGAACGCCTCGACCGCCTTGCGCCCCTTGGCCAGGGCGTCCGCGCGGTCCTCGCCGTACACGCACAGCTTGGCCATGAGCGGGTCGTAGAACGGCGTGACGGTGTTGCCCGCCTCGTAGCCCGAGTCGACCCGTACGCCCTCGCCGACCGGCTCGTCCCAGGTCGTGATGACGCCGGGGCCGGGGAAGAAGCGCTTGGGGTCCTCGGCGTAGACGCGGAACTCGATCGCGTGCCCGCGGGGCCGTACGTCGAGGTCGGGGCTCTCGCCGGCCGCCACCCGCAGTTGCAGCTCGACCAGGTCGAGGCCGGTGACCAGCTCGGTGACCGGGTGCTCCACCTGGAGCCTGGTGTTCATCTCCAGGAACACGAAGTCCTGCTGGTCGGCGTCCACCAGGCACTCGACCGTGCCCGCGCCGAGATAGCCGACCGCCTCGCCGGCCCGTACCGCGGCGGCCAGCATGCGCTCGCGCAGCTCGGGGGTGATGCCGGGGGACGGCGACTCCTCGACGACCTTCTGGTGGCGGCGCTGCACCGAGCAGTCGCGCTCGCCGAGCGCCAGCACCCGGCCGTCGGGCAGGCCCAGGATCTGCACCTCAACGTGACGGGCCCGCTCGATGTAGCGCTCGATCAGCACCGCGGGGCCGTCGAGCGCGTCGCCGGCGAACCTGGACGCCGCCCGCGCCGCCTGCTCGTACGCCTTGGCCAGCGCCTCGTCGTCGTGCGCCACGCTCATGCCGATGCCACCGCCGCCGCCCGCGGTCTTGGCCATGACGGGGTAGCCGATGCGCTCGGCGGCCCGCAGCGCGAGCGACAGGTCGGTGACCGGCTCGCGGGTGCCCGCCGCGACCGGCACGCCGGCGGCCTCCATGAGGTTCCTGGCGTTGATCTTGTCGCCCATGCGGTCGATGGCCTCCGGCGACGGCCCGATCCAGGTCATCCCGGCCGCGACCACGGCGCGGGCGAAGGCGGCGTTCTCCGAGAGGAACCCGTAACCGGGGTGGATCGCCCGCGCTCCGGTGGCGCGGGCCGCCTCCAGCACCTTGGCGACGTCGAGGTAGCTCTGCGCGGGGTTGGCGGGGCCGAGCAGCACGGCCTCGTCGGCCTCCCGTACGAACGGCAGGTCGGCGTCGGCCTCCGAGTGCACGGCGACGGCCCGCAGGCCCATCCGTTTGACCGTGCGGATGATCCGGCGCGCGATCTCCCCTCGGTTGGCGATCAGAACGGGTCCGAGCGTCTCAGTCAGCACGCGGATTACCCTATGACCGCGGGTGGCTTTTCCCCTTTCGCCCGAAACCACCGATCCGGCGGAGCCGAACTGTAGGAACCCCACAATGGGGTCAGAGCCGACCCCGGTCGATCACCCGGGCCAGCGCCTCCAGCGCGTGCGGATCGTACGCGCCGCCCGGCGCGCAGCGGATGCGCTCCAGCGCCGCCCCCGCCCGGTCGCGGTCGGTCGAGGGGCCCACCAGGTCGTCGTAGGCGTTGGCGACCTTGATGATCCGGCTGGACAGCGGCGGGTCGGCGGAGATCGGGTCGCACTGCCGCCGCACCACCTCGGCCACCCGGTCGAGCACCCCGGTCTGCCTGATGACCTCGGCGCCCAGCTCGGCGATGCGGCGGGCCTGCTCGGGCTCGGTGAGCACGGTCGCGCCGCCGGGGATCGGATCGCGCAGCGAGAGCTGCCCGATGTCGTGCATCAGGGCCGCGTACTCCAGCTCCAGCAGCTCGGGCTCGGCCATGCCCAGCTCCCTGCCGACGGCCACGGCGAGGCGGCTCACCCGGCGCGAATGGCCGGGCTCGACGTAGCCGCCGACCTCGGTGACCCGCGACAGCGCGCGCACGGTCTGCAGGTAGGTCGCCCGGATGCCGGCGTACTTGCGGAAGGCCACCTGCGTGACCAGCAGCGGCGCGGCGAACACCAGCAGCGCGACGAGGTCCATGCTGTGGGTGGCGAGCGCCAGCAGCACGCCGGAGGCGGCCACGGCGGCGCCGAGCGGGAAGGCCATGTTGAGCTCGTCGCGCACCGCCACCCGGAACGCGGTGCGCACCTGCTCGGCCCGCAGCCAGGCGGCGATCAGCACGTCGACCAGCAGACTGACGGCGATGAGGGTGACCATCACGGCGAGCGCCGGCCACCAGGTGCTGGTGGGCGGCTCGGTCATCCGGCGGAGCGGATCGGCCAGCGGACGGAAGGCGAAGGCCAGCAGCGCGCCGGTGAGGAGCCTGCGGGCCATCGCGTCCAGCCGGGGCGGGCGGCCCACGGCCAGGTGGGGCGCGGCCCCCGCCGCCATGCCGACCGCGATCACCGCCACGACCTGCAGCGCGGAGTGGGTCAGCGGATTCTGGCTGAGGTCGAGCAGCAGGGTGTAGCCGAGCGCGGCGGCGGCCCCGATGGGCGCGACCTCCCGGTTGCCCGGCATGGTGAGCCTGGCCAGCTCGCCGACCGCGATCAGCGCGCCGAACCCGACGGCGATCTCCGGCCGGTCGAGCCCGACGGTGGCGGTGTGGGCGACGCCCGCCACGGCGACCAGGCCGGCCGCGCAGATGAGCAGCAGCTGGCCCGAGTCGAGCCTGCGCAGGACGGTGCTGAACGAGCGTCCCGTGGTGCGCGCGACACGTCCGGTGGCGATCATGGCCCGGTCACGACCTGGATGGGCGTGGTGGGGTCGTCGTGGTCCTTGATGGTCGTGGCGACGGCCTCGGGCGGCGGCGGGTCGACCCGGCGCGGTGGCTGCCACGGCTCGCGTTCGAGCGCCCGGATGAAGGCGTCGACCATGACGGGGTCGAAGTGGGTGCCCGCGCTCTTGCGCAGCTCCTCGACGGCGACGGGCACCGGCCGCGCCCCGCGGTAGGAGCGGTCGGAGGTCATCGAGTCGAACGCGTCGGCGACCGCGATGACCTTGGCGAACTCGGGGATCTCGTCGCCCGCGAGGCCCATCGGGTAGCCGGTGCCGTCGTGCTTCTCGTGGTGGTGCATGATGCCGGCGTAGGCCTCGTCGAGGAAGCCGATGCCCCGGACGATCTCCAGGCCGCGCATCGGATGGAGCTGGATCGCGGCGAACTCCTCCTCGGTGAGCGGCCCGTCCTTCTGCAGCACCTTGGTGGGCACGCCGAGCTTGCCGACGTCGTGGAGCATGCCGGCGTAGCGGATCGCCCGCACCCGCTCCAGGCCCATGCCGATCTCCTGCGCGATCATCGAGGAGGCGTGCGAGACGCGCGTGCAGTGGCCCCGCGTGTAGTAGTCCTTGGTCTCCACGGCCTGGCACAGGGCGGCGATGGTGGCGTCGTACGAGCGCTGCTGCGCGTGATACTGCCCGAACGCCCACCGCGCCACGAACAGCGGCAGCAGCACCAGCACCGCCGAGATCGACTGCACGGTCGCCCAGAGCCCGGCCACCAGCAGCCCGAACGTGCCGTAACCCAGATAAGACAGCAGGAACTGCGCCATCCCGCGCATCGGCACCTCGGTGTCCCGCACCCCGGTGGCCAGCGCCACCATGGTGAGCGTGAGCACGATGTTGAGCGGCACGAAAACAGCGGTGGCCGCGGCGTAGGGCCCGATGAGGTCGTCGAAGGCGTTGACCTGGGGCACGCCGACCCGCCCGTCGAGCGCGAGGTAGACCTGCCCGGCCGCGTAGCCGCAGATGGCGAACTGCGCGCCGTTGAAGAGGCGCTTGATCAGCGGCAGCCCCGGCCGGACGCTCAGCACCGCGGTCAGCCCCACCAGGGCCGCGCCCTCGGGGCCGATGAGCACCACGGCGGCGAGCGAGGCGGAGAAGCTGACCGACACCGCGAACTGCTCCACGTTGAGCAGCGTGGGCATCGACTCGCAGACGAGGAACAGCAGCGCGAGCACCAGCAGGACGTCGAGGTCCCCGGTGGCCACGGGCATGCCGGAGACCATCCCGGCGCGGGCGATGAGCGCGGCCGCCGCGCCGATGACGGCGACCAGGTAGACCCTCGCGGGCCATGGCAGGTCACGCATGCGGCTCCCCCTCCGGCGTCGTCAGGTCCAGGACACGCCGCGAGGCGTCACGCCGCCGGCCCGCGCAGGCGTCCGGGCGACCGTCACCTTCACCATGCGATGCCTCCACGTCGACTTCTGGGCTTCAACGCTACAGAAGACGACGCGGCCGCACCGGCCGGCCGGAGAATCGCAAGCAAAGCGTAATCAAGCCACTACGTGCGGCGATGCGAGCGCGCCCATTCGACGGTCTGCTTGATGCCGGTCGCGAGGTCGGTGCGCGGCTCCCAGCCGAGCCCGACCTGGGCGGGCACCGGGTCGACGGCCATGGCGGGCAGGTCGCCGAGCCGCGCCGGGGCGAAGCCCGGCTTGTCGGGCGCGCCGGCGGCGTCGGCGATCAGGGAGTGCAGGCGGCGGTCGGTGGTCTGGATGCCGGTGCCGAGGTTGAACCTGCGGCCGTCGCCGCGCTGGCCGCAGGCGCGGGCGAAGCCGTCCACGACGTCCTCGACGAAGACGTAGTCGCGGGTCTGCGTGCCGTCGCCGAAGACGACCGTCGGCGTGCCGTTGAGCAGGGCGTCGGTGAAGATCGACACGACGCCGGCCTCGCCCTGGGGCGACTGGCGGGGGCCGTAGACGTTGGAGAGCACCAGCGTGGTGTACTCGATGCCGTGCAGGGCGCGGAAGGTGGCGAGGTAGATCTCGCCGCTCAGCTTGGAGGCCGCGTACGGCGAGCGCGGATCGGTCGCCGCGTCACCGGGCACCGGAATGGTGGCAGGCCGCCCGTAGACCGCCACGGACGAGGCGAAGACCACCTTGCGGGCGCGGCCCTCGTGCGCCGCCTCCAGGACGCGGGCGGTGCCCTCGACGTTGACGGAGGCGTCGTGCACCGGGTCGGCGACGCTCTTGCGCACGCTGATCTGCGCGGCCAGGTGGCAGATGACCTCCGGCTGCACCTCGGCGGCCAGGCCCACCAGGGCCGGCTCGCGTACGTCGAGGACGTGCAGCCGGAACCGCTCGCTCCCCGCCGCCCCGGTCAGGTTGTCCCTGCTGCCGGAGGACAGGTCGTCCACGACATGGACCTCGTGGCCGTCGGCAAGCAGCCGATCGACGAGGTTCGATCCGATGAACCCGGCACCCCCGGTGACCAACACGCGCATGGGGAGCATCCTAGTCGGCGAGGTCGGCTCTCACCTGTGCGATTCGGTCCAGCACTTTCGAGCGAAGGTCTGCGGGGACGGGATCACAGCCGCAATGTTTGGCTACGAGCGCCTTGACCGCTTTGTCGAGGTCGTACTCCTTCAGACACGGGCTGCACTCGTCGAGGTGCACGCGGATCTCGACGACGTCGTGCTCGGTCAGCTCGCCGTCGAGATAGGCGTAGACCTTGTCGAGCACCTCGCGACAGTCCGTGTCATGTGGGTTGCCACAGCTCATTTCGATTCCTCCGCCGGGACCAGGCCGCGCTCACGGGCGTAGTCCTCAAGGAGGCCCCGCAGCTGCCTGCGTCCCCTGTGCAGCCTCGACATCACGGTGCCGATGGGAGTGCCCATGATGTCGGCGATCTCCTTGTAGGGGAAGCCTTCGACGTCGGCCAGGTAGACCGCGATCCTGAACTCCTCGGGCAACGCCGCGAGGGCCTGCTTGATGTCGCCGTCGGGCAGGTGCTCCAGCGCCTCGACCTCGGCCGACTTCAGGCCGCTCGAGGTGTGGGACTCCGCCCGCGCGAGCTGCCAGTCCTCGATCTCCTCGGTGCCGGACTGCTTGGGCTCGCGCTGCTTCTTGCGGTAGCTGTTGATGAAGGTGTTCGTGAGGATCCGGTAGAGCCACGCCTTGAGGTTGGTGCCCTGCTGGAACTGATGGAACGACGCGAACGCCTTGGCGAAGGTCTCCTGCAGGAGGTCTTCCGCGTCCGCGGGATTTCGGGTCATCCGGAGCGCGGCGCTGTAGAGCTGTTCGAGATACGGCATGACGTCGCGTTCGAATCGCTCGCTCCGCTGCTCCAGCGTCTCCGCGCCTGTCGCGGGCACCGGACCCACCCCCCTAAGATCACCGGTGGCCGGCTGCTGCGGGTCACCGTACTCGGGGAAGGATACCCGCTGGCCCAGGGCGGGCCTGGCATCGGGGAGGGGCGCTGCCAATGTGAGCATGCTCGTCGCAACATCCCCGCGCCCCCGTCTGTTCCCGCAAGATAGAAGGTACGAAGGACCCGGTGCGGGGAACGTCATACGTACCGGCTGGTAGCCCTTTTTCCGTCACCCAGGAGTCGCGTGTGCTGCCCATTCCGGCCGAGGAACTCAACGGCTCAGGGACGCTCGGGCCGTACTGGACGTTCTACCGCGCCGTCGCCGCCGAACAACTCAACCGCTGGCTTCCCGCCGACCCCTCCGTGATCCTCGACCTGTCCGGCGGCCGTGGGCGCTGGTCCGGGCAGGCGGCGAGGGCCGGGCACAAGGTGATCGAACTGCTGGACTTCCGCCGTACCGTGGACCTGCAGTCCCGGTTGCGGGACGCTGACCGGGTTCGTCATATACGCGCCGATGATCTGGCGTTTCTCCCCGACGCGAGCGTGGACGCGGTGCTCGCCGAGGAGCGCGTGATGTCGATCGAGCTCATGGCGGAGTCGGCCATGAGCGACGTCGCCCGGGTGCTGCGGCCGGGCGGCCGGGCGCTGGTGTGCGTCGACTCGCTGGTCCTCGGCATGGCGATCCTGGCCGAGCAGGAGCAGTGGCAGCACCTGCGGCAGACCGGCGAGGTCATGCTCGTGCCCTGGCCCGACGGCAGCATCACGCGCTGCTTCAGCAGCGGGCAGTTGCGCGAGCTGCTGATCGGCGCCGGCCTTGAGGTGGAGTGGGTGCGGCCGCGCACGGTGCTGTCGCCGTCCACGGTCGACCACGTGCTCGGCTCCGACGCGCGCTCACTGACCTGGCTCGTCCGCACCGAGCTGGAGGCCCACCCGGACGACGACGACACCGTGGGCATCCACCTCGTGGCCAGCGCCAGGAAGAAGGGCTGACGCCCTCAGGGGGTGACCGCCGTTCTTCGTGGCCGGCGGCGCTCCCGGAGGGCTGGGGTCCTTCTCCCGCGGCAGGACCTGGCACCTGCTCAGCGGCAGGGCTGGGGACCTTCTTCCGCGGCAGGGCTGGGAGCCCGCTCAGCGGCGCCGCTCCCGCTTGCCCTGGCACTCGACGCACCTGGCGGCCTCCGGCCGCGCCTCCAGGCGGCCTTCGGGCACCGGTCTGGCGCAGTCGACGCAGCGGCCGTACACGCCTTCCTCCAGGCGTTTGAGCGCCTGGACGACCGCGTCGCGCTGCGTCCCCGCCACGGTCAGCATGGCGCGGGCGCGATCGGCGTCGGTCAGGTCGGAGCCGGCGTCGGCCGCGTGGTGCTCGCGCACCGCGACCGGGTCTCCCTGCAGAACGGCGATCGAACGGTCCAGTTCGGCCAGCATGTCTTCCAGCCGCTCACGAGCGGTCGTGACGTCCACGAATCCGCACCTCCGGGTGAAAGGAAGCAGCCCGTGGCGAGAACTCCCCGGCTGTTCCGCCCGGTGCAGTCAAAGGGGCATGTGCGGCGGTGACCTCGAGTAAACGAATGCACGCGCTTTCCTCACCGGATGCCCATTTCCCGCACTTCCTACACCTTCAGAAAAGGGCGGTCTCCTCTTGTTCGGGGAGAGGTTTGATGAGGTCGGGCCCATTGTTTCTGACGTTGTTGACATCGGTCGACACCGCGTACGCGGTGAGCCTCCCCTGCTCGGCCGGCACCAGCAGCCGGGTGGCCTCGGCGGGGTCGGTGAGCTTGGGATCGAGCCATTCGGCCCAGCGCTCCCGCTCGATCATCATGGGCATCCTGTCGTGGATGCGGCCCAGGTCGTCCTCCGCGTCGGTGGTGATCACGGTGCAGGTGACGAGCCATTTGAGCGGGTCGTCGTCGGCGCGCGAAGGGTCCTTCCAGAACTCGTACAGGCCGGCCATCGCCAGCACCCCGCCGTCGGCCGGATGAATGTAGTAGGGCTGTTTCTTACGCTTCTCGCCCTCGACCGGCATCCATTCGAAGTAGCCGTCGGCGGGCAGCAGGCACCTGCGCTTGGCGAACGCCCGTCGGTAGGACGGCTTCTCCGCCACCGTCTCGATCCTGGCGTTGATCATGCGCGAGCCGATCGACGGGTCCTTGGCCCAGGCGGGCACGAGGCCCCATTTGACGACCCTGAGCTGCCGCACCGCGCGGTCGCCCTCGTCGGGCACGCGGTCCATGATCGCGTAGACGTTCTTGGTGGGCGCGACGTTGTAGTCGGGGCCGAGCTCCTTGTCGGGCTCGCCGTCCAGCTCGACCTGGAACTCCTCCAGGAGCTCGTGCTTCTTGCGCGCCGAGGCGTATCTACCGCACATGACCCCACCCTGCCACGCGGCGCCGACACCTACGCCTTCCCGCCACGTGTTCACCGTCGTCCACAGGTGGTGACCCCGGCCCGTCACGCCCGGATAGGCTTTGACCATGTCCGTTCCGCACTGGCCCGCGCCCACCGCCGCCGCGCCCGTCAGCGCCGCCGTGCCGCTGCCCGGCAGCAAGTCGGTGACCAACCGCGCGCTCGTCCTGGCCGCGCTCGCCGAGGGTCCCGGCGTGGTGCGCAGGGCCCTGCGCAGCCGCGACGCCGACCTCATGGTCGCCGCGCTGCGCGCGCTCGGCGCCCGGCTGGAACCGTCCGCCGAGACCCCGGCGAGCGTCGACTGGCACGTCACGCCCGGCCCGATCCGCGGCGGCGCGGCGGTCGACGCCGGCCTCGCGGGCACGGTCATGAGGTTCGTGCCGCCGATCGCCGCGCTGGCCGACGGGCCGGTCTCCTTCGACGGCGACCCGCACGCCCGCAAGCGCCCGATGGGCCCCATCCTCGACGCCCTGCGGGCGCTCGGCGCGCGGGTCGACAACGACGCGCTGCCGTTCACCATCAGCGGGCCGCTGACCGGCGGCGAGGTCACGCTCGACGCCTCGGGCTCCTCGCAGTTCGTGTCAGGGCTGATGCTGTCGGCCGCGCGCTTCGCCAAGGGCGTCACGATCCGGCACGCCGGCCCGCCGGTGCCCTCCCAGCCCCACATCCGGATGACCGTGCAGATGCTGAGGGCGGCCGAGGTCGTGGTCGACGACGGCGAGCCCGACGTGTGGCGGGTCGAGCCGGGGCCGATCGCGGCGCGCGACGTCACGGTGGAGCCCGACCTGTCCAACGCGGCGCCGTTCCTCGCCGCCGCGCTCGTCACGGGCGGCACGGTCACCATCCCCGCCTGGCCGCGCGTCACCACCCAGCCGGGCGACGCGCTGCGCGGCCTGCTCACGTCCATGGGCGCCACCGTCGCCCGCGACGAGCACGCCGACTCCGCCGACCTGGTGGTCACCGGCACCGGCGAGATCACCGGCATCGACGCCGACCTGCGCGAGGTCGGCGAGCTCACGCCCACCATCGCCGCCCTGGCCGCGCTCGCCACCACGCCCACCCGCATCCGCGGCGTGGCCCACCTGCGCGGCCACGAGACCGACCGGCTGGCCGCGCTGGCCACCGAGATCAACCGGCTCGGCGGCGACGCCGAAGAGACGGACGACGGGCTGATCATCCGCCCGCGCCCGCTGCACGGCGGCGTCTTCCACAGCTACGACGACCACCGCATGGCCACCGCCGGCGCGGTGATCGGCCTGCGGGTGCCCGGCGTCGAGGTGGAGAACATCGCGACGACCGCCAAGACCCTGCCGGAGTTCGTCCGCATGTGGACGGCGATGCTGGAGTCCCGGTGACCGTCCGGGCCGGTTTCGCGACCGGCGCTCCGGGCACCTCGCAAGGGGGCCGTACGACCCGAAGGAAGGACCTCACGCATATGGGAGCGGACCGCTGAGAAAGCGGGAATACGACGAGGACGACGTACGGGTGAGGCCGGGCAAGGGCTCGCGGCCGCGCACCCGCATCCGTCCTGCGCACGAGGACGCCGTCGAAGGATTCGTGGTCGCCGTCGACCGGGGCCGCTACACCATCCTGGTCGAGCCCGACCGCGCCAAGGGCTCGGCGCACAAACGCAGGCAGCAGCACCAACGCCGGCTCGTGGTCGCCATGAAGGCCCGCGAGCTGGGCCGCAAGGGCATCGTCGTCGGCGACCGGGTGGCGCTGGTGGGCGACGTGTCGGGCCGGCCCGACACGCTGGCCCGGGTGGTGCGGGTGGAGCCGCGCACCTCGATGCTCCGCCGTTCGGCCGACGACACCGAGGACACCGACGGCATCGAGCGCCCGATCGTGGCCAACGCCGACCAGCTCGTGATCGTCACCGCGCTCGCCGATCCGCCGCCCCGGCCGCGGATGATCGACCGCATCCTCGTGGCGGCGTTCGACGCCGAGATCGACACCCTGCTCTGTCTCACCAAGTCCGACCTCGCCCCGCCCGACGGCCTCGTGGCCCTCTACGAGCCGCTGGGCGTCTCGCACGTCGTCGTCCACAAGGGCGGCTCGCTCGACGAGCTGCGCGAGCACCTGACCGGCCGGATCAGCGTCCTGGTCGGGCATTCCGGGGTCGGCAAGTCCACCCTGGTCAACGCCCTGGTCCCCGACGCCAACCGGGCCGTCTCCCAGGTCAACGCGGTCACCGGCAGGGGCCGGCACACCTCCACCTCGGCGGTGGCCCTTGAGCTGCCGGAGGGCGGCTGGATCATCGACACGCCGGGGGTGCGCAGTTTCGGCCTGGCCCACGTGTCGGTCGAGACGGTGCTGGCCGCCTTCCCCGACCTGGTGGAGGGCACGGTCGACTGCCCCAAGGGCTGCACGCACCTGGCCGACGGCTGCGCGCTCGACGCGTGGGTGGCCGCGGGCAACGCCGATCCCACCCGGCTGGAGTCGCTGCGCCGCCTGCTGTCCAGCCGCGAAGGCGCGCTCGACGACGCCGCCGAACGCACGTGACGACCGGCGCCGACGCCAGCGCGAGTATCAGCGCCGACGTCAGGCCCGGCTTCAGCACCGGTATGAGGGCCGGCATCAGCACCGACATCGGGACCGGCATCAGGGCCGGCGGTGTCAGCGCCGGTGGGGCCGTAGCGTCCACGTGATGGCGACCGTCGAGACGAGCACGCCGTCGCCGTCCGTCAGCTCCACCGCCACGTCGAACTCCGGCCGCCCGCCCGCGTCCAGCTCGGCGACCACCGCCTCCCGCGTCGCCAGCAGCCGGGCCTCCGCGCGCACCTCGCCCTTGGCGAACTTGCGGTACTCCACCCTGGCGCCGGTGGTGAGCGGCGTGGCCCGGCCGAGCTCGTCCCCCAGCAGCGAGAGCATCGCCGCCCCCGAGGCCGTCTCGGCCAGCGTGAACAGCGCTCCGGCGTGCGGCCCCGCCACGTGGTTGCGCACGTCCTCGCGGTCGGGCAGCCGGCAGACCGCCCGCCCGTCGCCCACCTCGTCGAAGACGATTCCCACGGTCCGGGCAAAGGGGACGCTCTCCAGCAGAAATGCACCAACATCCAATGACATATCCGCATGCTACCCGCGAGTAACTAGAGGGCCGGTTACCAGAAAAGGGGCCTCTGCGACTGATGTTCCCTCCGCCCGGCACGATAGCGTGGGCGACCGTGCAGGGTTACAACGATGATCTACGCCTCGCGCACGTCATGGCGGACGCCGCCGACGACCTCACCATGCGCCGGTTCAAGGCCGTCGATCTCAAGGTCGACACCAAGCCCGACCTCACCCCGGTCAGCGACGCCGACCGCGCCGTCGAGGAGGCGATCCGCGGCACGCTGCGCCGCGCCCGGCCCCGCGACGCGGTCGTGGGCGAGGAGTACGGCACGACCGGCCACGGCGCCAGGTCCTGGATCATCGACCCCATCGACGGCACCAAGAACTACGTGCGCGGCGTGCCCGTGTGGGCGACGCTGATCGCCCTCATGGAGTACGGCCGCGTCGTCGTCGGCCTCGTCTCCGCCCCCGCGCTCGGCCGGCGCTGGTGGGCGGCCACCGACGGCGGCGCGTGGACCGGCAAGAGCCTGGCCAAGGCGTCCAGGATGCACGTCTCCTCGGTCTCCGACCTGGGCGACGCCTCCTTCTCCTACTCCAGCTTCGGCGGCTGGGAGCAGACCGGCAGGCTCGACACCTTCCTCGACCTCAGCCGCGCCTGCTGGCGCACCCGCGCCTACGGCGACTTCTGGTCGCACATGATGGTCGCCGAGGGCTCGGTCGACTTCTCCGCCGAGCCCGAGCTGTCGGCCTGGGACATGGCCGCGCTCACGGTCATCGTCGAGGAGGCCGGCGGCGTCTGGACCGACACGACGGGCGTACGCGGGCTGGAGGGCGGCAGCCTGGTCTGCAGCAACGGCCTCCTGCACGACGAGGTCATCGCCCGGCTCAACGGCACCCGCGTCCGCTGAACGACCGCGCTCACAGCTCCAGCACCCGCCGCACCGCCGTCATCAGGCTCCCCCGGTAGGACCCGCCGTACAGCACGACGTGCACCAGCAGCGGATGGAGCTGGTGCAGCGGCACCCGCTCGCGCCACCCGTCCGCGAGCGGCCACTCCTCCCGGTACGCCCCGAGCACCCGGTCCAGGTGAGGCAGCCCGAACAGCGCCAGCATGGCGAGGTCGGTCTCCCGGTGCCCGCCGTGGGCGGCCGGATCGACCAGCACCGCCGAACCGCCCGACCACAGCACGTTCCCGCTCCACAGGTCACCGTGGATCCTGGACGGCGGCCCGGCCGGGCCCGCCACCTCGGCGAAACGGTCCACGGCCCGCTCGACCTCGGCCACGTCGGCCGCCGGCAGCCGCGCCTGACGCAGGAACGGCAGGACGCGGCGCTCGGCGTAGAACTCCGGCCACGAGCCGCACGGCCGGTTGTCCATCGGCAGCTCGGCGATGAACCCGGGCCACGGCGCGCCGAACGCCTCCGCGCCCGCCCGGTGCATCCGGGCCAGCTCCCGCCCGAACCGCTCGGCCGCCGCAGGACCAGGCCGCTCCTCCTCCACCCAGGACAGCACCAGCCGGTCCGGCCCCGCCTCGATCACCTCGGGCACCGCGGCGACCTCGCCCAGCCAGCGCAGCCCCGCCGCCTCCGCGGCGAACACCTCCGAAACGACGCCCGCGGGCCCGCTCTTGACGAACACCGGCCGCCCGTCGTCCAGCACGCCCTCCCGCAGCCGCCAGCCGTGGGACGTGCCGAGCTCCCTAACCGATCTCATCGGCGACGTGCTTGGCCACGCCCTCGGCCGCCGACTCCACCAGCGAGAGCACCTCCTCGAACCCCTCGCGCCCCCCGTAGTACGGATCGGGCACCTCGGCCCCGGACGGCGCCGCCGGGTCGAACGAGCGGAACAGCCGCACCTCCACCCCGGGAGGCGCGAGCCGCCGCAGGTTGGCCAGGTTGTCACGGTCCATGGCCAGCACCAGGTCATAACGGTCGAACCAATCGGCGGTGAACTGCCTGGCGCGGTGCGCGGCCCCGTCGTAGCCGCGTTCGGCCAGGATGCCGAGCGCCCGCTCGTCCATGGGCTCGCCCACGTGCCAGCCGCCCGTCCCGGCGCTCTCGACCACGACCTGCTTGCCCAGCCCGCGGTCCTCCAGGACCCGCCGCAGCACGACCTCCGCCATGGGTGAGCGGCAGATGTTCCCCATGCACACCACGCAGATGCGATACGTCATGACACCCATCATGAGGGTGACCGAGGGCGTTCACCGTACGTTCACCCTTGCTAGGGATCCGAGTCACTTTCGCTGCGTAGCTTCATCGGCGACTGAGGACCAAGTGAAAAGGAACCCCACCGTGAAGTATGCAGGCCGGCTCGCCGCCGTCGCCGTCGTCGGTGCGCTCTCGCTCGCTGCGTGCGGCACAGACAACAACGCCTCGGCGGGCAACGGCGGCACCACCGCCGCCAGCGCCCCCGCCGCGGGCAACGACAACGCGCTGAGCGGCACCATCAACGCCGCGGGCTCCTCCGCCCAGGCCAACGCGATTGACGAGTGGAAGAAGAACTTCCAGGCCACCAACTCGGGCGTGAGCATCAACTACCAGCCCAGTGGCTCGGGCGCGGGTGTGCAGGCCTTCATCCAGGGCACGGTCTCCTTCGCCGGCTCCGACTCCGCTCTGAACGACGAGAAGGGCGAGCCGGCCCAGGCCGACGCCCGCTGCAAGACCGGCAAGGCCATCAACATCCCGATGGTGACCGGTCCGGTGGCCGTGGTCTACAACCTGCCGGGCGTGGACGGCCTGCAGCTCTCGCCCAAGACCATCGGCGGGATCTTCAACAGCCAGATCACCAAGTGGGACGACCCGGCGATCAAGGCCGAGAACCCTGACGCCAAGCTGCCCTCCACCCCGATCCAGGCGTTCCACCGCTCGGACGAGTCGGGCACCAGCGACAACTTCACCAAGTTCCTCAAGGCCACGGCCGAGTGGCCGTACGAGCCGGCCAAGGCCTGGCCCGCCGACGCCAAGGGCCAGGGCGCCAAGGGCTCCGACGGCATCGCCTCCTCGGTCAAGGACACCGAGGGCGCCATCAGCTACGTCGAGATGTCGTACGCCGACAACTCCCAGCTCCAGAAGGCCAAGGTGGCCAACGGCTCGGGCGAGTTCGTCGAGCTGACCCCCGAGAGCGCCGCCAAGACGGTCGAGACCGCCGAGGTCAAGGGCACCGGCAACGACCTCAAGCTCTCGATCGACTACGGCACCAAGACCGCGGGCGCCTACCCGATCGTCCTGGTGACGTACGAGATCACCTGCGAGAAGGGCCTGCCGGCCGAGGAGGCCAAGCTGGTCAAGGAGTTCCTCACCTACACCGCCAGCGACGAGGGCCAGGCGGCGCTCAAGGACCTGGGCTACGCCCCGCTCGCCGGCGGCCTGCTCACCAAGGTCCGCACCGCCATCGAGGCCATCTCCTAGCGGCCGATGACGACCGACACGAAGATCCGCGACGGCGGACCGGCCATGCGCCGGTCCGCCTCGCGGCGCACCTCCGGTGAAGGGGCCTTCAAGTTCCTGGCCACCGCGGCCGGGGTCGTCCTGCTGGCGATCATGGCGGCCATCGCCGTGTTCCTCATCGCCGAGGCGGTCCCCGCGCTGCAGGCGAACAAGGGCGGCTTCTTCACGGACCTCGTCTGGGAGCCCAACAGCAGCCAGGTGTTCGGCATCGGCGCGCTGGCGTTCGGCACGGTGCTCAGCTCGGGCATCGCGCTGGTCATCGCGACCCCGATCGCGGTCGGCGTCGCACTGTTCATCTCCCACTACGCGCCGCGCCGCCTCGCCGGGCCGCTCGGCTACCTCATCGACCTGCTCGCCGCCGTCCCCAGCGTCATCTACGGCCTGTGGGGTCTGGCCTTCCTCGTGCCGCTGCTGCGGGAGCCCTCGCAGTGGCTCAACGAGCACCTCGGCTGGTTCCCGCTGTTCGCCGGCGAGGGCGCGATCGGCGGCAAGACCATGCTGGCCGGCGGCATCGTCCTGGCGATCATGATCCTGCCGATCATCGCGGCCATCTCCCGCGAGGTCTTCCTGCAGGTGCCGCGCATGAACGAGGAGGCGGCGCTCGCGCTCGGCGCCACCCGCTGGGAGATGATCAGGATGGCGGTGCTGCCGTTCGGCCGCCCCGGCGTCATCAGCGCCGCGATGCTCGGCCTCGGCCGCGCCATGGGCGAGACCATCGCGGTCGCGCTCATCTTCCCGGCCACGTTCGACATCAGCATCCAGATCCTCACCCCGCACGGCAACAGCATCGCGGCCAACATCGCCAACGGCTTCGGCGAGGCCACCCCGATCGGGCGTGGCGCGCTGATCGCCTCCGGTCTGGTGCTGTTCGTCATCACGCTGCTGGTCAACATGGCCGCCCGTATGATCATCAACCGCCGCAAGGAGTACGCGAGGGCCGGCGCATGACCCTGCAACAGGAGGCCGTGCGCAAGCCGCGCGGGGTCCAGCACATCTCGACCGGCCGCCGGGTGAAGGACCGCTTCGTCCAAGGGCTGGTCTACCTGGCGTTCGCGCTGGCCGTGGTGCCGCTGGTCTCGGTGCTGTGGCTGGTGATCTCCAACGGCCTGGCCCGCTTCGACCTGGAGTTCATGACGCACTCGATGCGCGGCATCGGCGCGCGGGACGCGGGCGGCGGCGCCTACCACGCCATCATCGGCACCGTCGAGCAGGTGCTGCTCGCCTCGGCCATCTCGGTCCCGATCGGCCTGCTCACCGCCATCTACCTGGTCGAGTACGGCAACGGCGGCCGGCTGAGCCGGGCCATCAGCTTCTTCGTGGACGTCATGACCGGCGTCCCCTCGGTGGTCGCCGGCCTGTTCATCCTCGCGTTCTGGATCCTGTTCCTCGGCATGCCGTACAGCGGGTGGGCGGGCGCGATGGCCCTGTCCATCCTCATGATGCCGACCGTGGTCAGATCCACCGAGGAGATGCTCCGGCTGGTTCCGGGCGATCTGCGCGAGGCCTCGTACGCGCTGGGCGTCCCCAAGTGGCGCACGATCATGAAGATCGTGCTGCCGACCGCGTTCACCGGCATCGTCACCGGCGTCATGCTGGCCGTGGCCCGCGTCGCCGGCGAGACCGCGCCGATCCTGCTCACGGTGTTCTTCACCGACTCCATCAACAACGACCCGTTCAGCGGGCCGCAGATGGGCCTTCCCCTCTATGTCTTCGACCAGGCGGCACGTCCCAACGACACCGCCATCGACCGGGCGTGGACCGGAGCCCTCACGCTCATCCTGATCGTCATGCTGCTCAACCTGGTGGCGCGCCTGATCGCCTGGTGGCGTGCGCCCGCCAAGGGCCGATAGGGGGTACCGCCACTCATGTCAAAGCAGATCCAGGTTTCGGGACTGGACGCGTACTACGGCGCGCACAAGGCCATCGAGGACGTGTCGATGACCATCGAGCCGCGCTCGATCACCGCGTTCATCGGCCCTTCGGGGTGCGGCAAGTCGACGTTCCTGCGCACGCTCAACCGGATGCACGAGGTGATCCCGGGCGCCCGCGTCGAGGGCAAGGTGCTGCTCGACGGCGACGACCTCTACGGCGCCTCCGTCGAGCCCGTCTCGGTACGCCGGATGATCGGCATGGTCTTCCAGCGCCCCAACCCGTTCCCCACGATGTCGATCTACGAGAACGTCGCCGCCGGCCTGCGCCTCAACGGCCGCCTGCCGAAGTCGCAGCTCGACGGCATCGTCGAGGAGTCGCTGAAGGGCGCCAACCTCTGGAACGAGGTCAAGGACCGCCTCAACAAGCCCGGCGCGGGCCTGTCCGGCGGCCAGCAGCAGCGGCTCTGCATCGCCCGCGCGATCGCGGTCAAGCCGCAGGTGCTGCTCATGGACGAGCCGTGCTCGGCGCTCGACCCGATCTCCACGCTGGCCATCGAGGACCTCATGGCCAAGCTCAAGGACGAGTTCACGATCGTCATCGTCACCCACAACATGCAGCAGGCCGCCCGCGTCAGCGACCGCACCGCCTTCTTCAACCTGGCGGGCCAGGGCCAGCCGGGCAAGGTCGTCGAGATGGACGAGACCTCACGCATGTTCACCAACCCGAGCCAGAAGGCCACCGAGGACTACATCACGGGGCGCTTCGGCTGATGACCCGACAGCAGTCGCCCGCCACGATGAACGGGGACGTGAGGACCAGGCCCGTGCTGCTCATCGCCGACCCGGACCGGGCCGTGGTCGACGAGGTCGCGGACGCCCTCGAACGCGAGGGCGTGGCCGTCACCGGTGCCTCCGACGGCGCCCAGGGTCTGCTGCAGGCGGGGGCCCTGCAGCCGGACGTGGTGCTCGTCTCGGCCACGATCGCGGTCATCGACGCGGTCGAGTTCGTCCGCGCGGTACGGCTCGCCCGGGCCGTACCGGTGCTGCTCGGCGTCGGCGAGGGGCACGCCGAGCAGGCCGTCCGCGCCCTCGCGGCCGGCGCCGCCGCCTGCGTGGCCAGGCCGTACCGGGTGCCGGAGCTACTGCCGTTCATCCACGCCGCCTCGCCGGAGTCGCGCGACGTGCTCCACGTCGGCGGCGTGGAGCTCGACGCCCAGGCCTACCAGGTACGCGTCGGCGGGCGCACCGTCCATCTGCCGCTGCGCGAGTTCGAGCTGCTGCAGTACCTGATGCGCAACGCCGACCGCACGGTCACCCGCGAGCAGATCATGCGGCACGTCTGGCACACCGCCGCGACGACCTCGACGAACACCATCGCGGTGCACGTCAAGCGGCTGCGGGCGCGGCTCGGCGACGAGGACGACCAGCTCATCCAGACCGTACGCGGCGTCGGCTACCGCCTGGTCACGCCGAGCATCTCCGGAAGTCCCGCATGATGCGCCGGGCCACGCCCTCGACGGTCGCGATGCCCTGACGGACGTCCGAGGCGCCCTCGCTGAGCACGGCCACGGCGTAGTGGTGGCCGTCGCCGCTGATCAGACCGACGGTGACGACGGCCCAGCGCCCGGTCGAGACCCGCCTGAGCCAGCCGTTCTTCAGCGCTGCCCGCTCGCCCCGGCACGCCGCGGCGCTCAGACCCCAGTCCTGGCCCTCCACGACCGTGCCCATGAGGTCGAGCACCCGCGAGCGCTCCCCGGCCTTCAGCGGGCTCCTGGGGGACACCAGGGCACTCATCAGCCGGATCTGGTCATCCACTGACGTACGGGTGATTCCCCAGCAGAACAGGTCGACGCAGGAGCCGGGCACGCCCAGGGTGTGCTTGAGCCCGAACCGCCGCGCCGCCTTCGTGAACCCGCCCGCGCCGCCGATCCGCAGCCAGAGCCGGTCCGCGGCCTGGTTGTCGCTGGTGCGGATCATCACCTCGGCGTCCCGCCGTACGTCCCGCGGCAGCTTCTTCCACGGCGTCCGCAGCAGCAGCGCCATGAGGATGAGCACCTTGGAGCTGCTCGCGGTGATCAGCCGCTCGCCCGGGTGGTACCGGTAGAGCCGCCCACTCTCCAGATCCTTGACCATGGCCGTGACCCGCCCGGGGCGGCCCGCCAGGTAGCGGTCGAGCCGCCTGCCGATCCGTTTCGCGGGGACCGGCCGCAGCGGCTCCGCGGCCGCGACCCGCTCGGCCCGCCGCAGCGTCACACCGGCCGTCGCCCGCGCCACCACCATGACGACCCGATCGGTCCGCTCGATCTGCCCGATCTGCTCAACCGGCACAGTGACCAGGGACAGGAGCAGGGCGAGAGCGAGCAGCACCCGCACCGTCACCTGCCCCTGGCCTGTGATCACCCGGGCATTATGGCGAGAACCCGGACGAGTGGGCTAGACGGCTGAGGCCATCAGCCGGGCGATCGAGTCGTCGTCGCAGGTGGCCCAGAAGCCGCCCACGACGTCCTCCAGGTGCTCCAAGGACTCCGCCGCGAACAACACATCCTGATATTTCGTGATGTCGTAGTGCGTGGTGCCCATAGCCGCCAGCTCCAGCGGCCGGATGTCCATGCCGCGAAACTCCTCGATCTCCCCGTACGACGACAGGATCCCCGCCCCGTACGCCCGCAGCTCGCCCTGCTCCCGCATCACCCCGAACTCCAGGGTGAACCAGAACACCTTCGAGACGAACTCCAGCGCCTCCTCGCCCTCGACCCGCCGCGCGGCCTGCCCGGCCAGCCGGTAGAGGGCGGCGTACCGGTCACTGGCCAGCGCGTTGGCGTGCCCGATGACCTCGTGCACGACATCCGGCTCCGGCGTGTAGAACGGCACCGAGTGGTGCCGGATGTACTGCGTGGAGTGGAAGAACCCGTCGGCGAGCACCCCGTAGAAGTCACGCAGCGGCACCAGCCCGGCCGCCGGCAGATACCGGAACCCGGTCAGCGGCTCCAGCAGTCGCGAGACCTCCTCCAGCTGCGGGATGCGATCGGCGGGCAGGCCCAGCCGGTCCACGCCGTCCAGGTATTCGGCGGTGGCGTACTTGGCGTGCTTGATCGCCAGCTCTCTGCTGACCATCGTCCACACCTCGTGCTCCTGCTCGGTGTACTCGGCCGCCGGGATGGGCTTCCCCGGCCGGTAGCCGAGCGCCAGAGCGGCGATCGCGTTCCGCCGCGCGCGGTACACCGGGTCCGCGAACCCCGGATGCGACGCGGCCAGCTCGACCACCACCGACCCGTCCTCCTGGGCGGCGACCGGCGCGAAGTACTGTGCTTCCTCGAACATGTCCAGATAACAGCAAGTCTCGCTTTTCCTGGCAAGAGCGCTCACCTTTGCTGCGCGATACGCTCAATTCCGCCCGCCCGAACCGGCGTTCCCTGGTCGAATCGCACACTTCCCCGGAGGCCCTCCATGGACGATCTCGACGCCCGCCTGCTGGTGACCATGCGCGCGCACCCGCGCGTCGGCCTGACCGAGCTCGCCCGGCTGCTGGGCGTCGCCCGCGGCACCGTGCAGGCCCGCGTCGAGAAGCTGACCGCGCGGGGCGTCATCCAGGACTTCGGCCCCACGGTCTCACCCGCCGCGGCCGGCTATCCCATCCTGGCCTTCGTCTGGCTTCAGATCGCACAGGGCCGGCTGGAGGAGGCGGTCGCCGCTCTTGGGGCCGTACCGCAGATCCTGGAGGTGCACGGCACCAGCGGCCAGCACGACCTGCTCTGCCGCGTGGTGGCCAGGAGCACCGATCACCTGCAGGAGATCATCGCCCGCATCCTGGCCTCACCCGCCGTGCAACGCACGGACACCACGATCGCCCTGAGCACCCAGATCCCGTACCGCATCGAGCCCCTGCTGCAGTAAGACGCAAAGACCCCAGAAATGCAGAAGGGCCCCGACTGAACCAGTCGGGGCCCTCCATACAAAGATTGTCCGGCGGTGACCTACTCTCCCACACCCTCCCGAGTGCAGTACCATCGGCGCAGAGAAGCTTAACTTCCGGGTTCGGAATGTAACCGGGTGTTTCCTTCCCGCCATAACCGCCGTAACCCTCCGAAACAAACAAACACAGCCGTGTTTGCAGTCTCAGAATTGCCTAGTGGACGCGAGCAAAAACTTAGAAAGTAAGTATGCTTTGAGGTCAAGTCCTCGGCCTATTAGTACCGGTCAGCTCCACACGTTACCGCGCTTCCACCTCCGGCCTATCAACCCGGTCGTCTACCGGGAGCCTTACCCACTCTCGTGGTGGGAGACCTCATCTCAAGGCGAGCTTCCCGCTTAGATGCTTTCAGCGGTTATCCCTTCCGAACGTAGCCAACCAGCCGTGCACCTGGCGATACAACTGGCACACCAGAGGTTCGTCCGTCCCGGTCCTCTCGTACTAGGGACAGCCCCTTTCAAGTCTCCTGCGCGCGCAGCGGATAGGGACCGAACTGTCTCGCGACGTTCTAAACCCAGCTCGCGTACCGCTTTAATGGGCGAACAGCCCAACCCTTGGGACCTACTCCAGCCCCAGGATGCGACGAGCCGACATCGAGGTGCCAAACCATCCCGTCGATATGGACTCTTGGGGAAGATCAGCCTGTTATCCCCGGGGTACCTTTTAGCCGTTGAGCGACACCGCTTCCACACGCCGATGCCGGATCACTAGTCCCAGCTTTCGCTCCTGCT
Organism: Nonomuraea sp. B208; assembly: GCF_057536035.1. Lineage (NCBI taxonomy): Bacteria > Bacillati > Actinomycetota > Actinomycetes > Streptosporangiales > Streptosporangiaceae > Nonomuraea > Nonomuraea sp. B208. The sequence continues at coordinate 135,328 of NZ_BAAJOU010000033.1, read as the reverse complement.
CGACCCGTCAGTCTCACAGTCAAGCTCCCTTGTGCACTTACACTCAACACCTGATTGCCAACCAGGCTGAGGGAACCTTTGGGCGCCTCCGTTACCCTTTAGGAGGCAACCGCCCCAGTTAAACTACCCACCAGACACTGTCCCCGATCCGGATCACGGACCAGAGTTAGACGTTCAAAACGACCAGAGTGGTATTTCACCAATGACTCCACCCGAACTAGCGTCCGAGCTTCCCAGTCTCCCACCTATCCTACACAAGACGCTCCAAACGCCAATGTCAAGCTGTAGTGAAGGTCCCGGGGTCTTTCCGTCCTGCTGCGCGAAACGAGCATCTTTACTCGTAGTGCAATTTCGCCGGGTCTGTGGTTGAGACAGCGGGGAAGTCGTTACGCCATTCGTGCAGGTCGGAACTTACCCGACAAGGAATTTCGCTACCTTAGGATGGTTATAGTTACCACCGCCGTTTACCGGCGCTTAAGTTCTCACCTTCGCCCAACCGAAGTCGGACTAAGCGGTCCCCTTAACGTTCCGGCACCGGGCAGGCGTCAGTCCGTATACATCGTCTTACGACTTCGCACGGACCTGTGTTTTTAGTAAACAGTCGCTTCCCCCTGGCCACTGCGACCCCCACCAGCTCCGAGTGCAAGACTCATCACCAGCAGAGGTCCCCCTTCTCCCGAAGTTACGGGGGCAATTTGCCGAGTTCCTTAACCACAGTTCACCCGATCGCCTTAGTATTCTCTACCTGACCACCTGAGTCGGTTTAGGGTACGGGCCGCCACAACACTCACTAGAGGCTTTTCTCGGCAGCATAGGATCATCCACTTCACCACAATCGGCTCGGCATCACATCTCAGGATTAGTGCGAGGCGGATTTGCCTACCTCGCTCCCTACATGCTTACCCCAGGACAACCATCGCCTGGGCTGGACTACCTTCCTGCGTCACCCCATCGCTTACCTACTACCCGATCGGACCGAGCGTTCAGCCTGACACCCGCCCCGAAGGGCCGGCCGACTTAAGGACTCTTAGCATCACGAGGTTCAGTATGGGCGCATTGAAGCGGGTACGGGAATATCAACCCGTTGTCCATCGACTACGCCTGTCGGCCTCGCCTTAGGTCCCGACTTACCCTGGGCGGATTAGCCTGCCCCAGGAACCCTTGGTCATCCGGCGCGAGGGTTTCTCACCCTCGATTCGCTACTCATGCCTGCATTCTCACTCGCACAGCCTCCACGACTAGATCACTCTGCCGCTTCACCGGCTGCACGACGCTCCCCTACCCATCAACCCTCGCAAGGAGGATCAATGCCACGACTTCGGCGGTGTGCTTGAGCCCCGCTACATTGTCGGCGCAGAATCACTTGACCAGTGAGCTATTACGCACTCTTTCAAGGGTGGCTGCTTCTAAGCCAACCTCCTGGTTGTCTCTGCGACTCCACATCCTTTCCCACTTAGCACACGCTTAGGGGCCTTAGTCGGTGATCTGGGCTGTTTCCCTCTCGACTACGAACCTTATCGCCCGCAGTCTCACTGCCACGCTCTCACTTACCGGCATTCGGAGTTTGGCTGACGTCAGTAACCTTGTCGGGCCCATCGGCCATCCAGTGCTCTACCTCCGGCAAGAAACACGCGACGCTGCACCTAAATGCATTTCGGGGAGAACCAGCTATCACGGAGTTTGATTGGCCTTTCACCCCTACACACAGATCATCCCCCAGGTTTTCAACCCTGGTGGGTTCGGTCCTCCACCCAGTCTTACCTGAGCTTCAACCTGCCCATGCGTAGATCACTCCGCTTCGGGTCTACAGCATGCGACTCAAACGCCCTCTTCAGACTCGCTTTCGCTACGGCTCCCCCACACGGGTTAACCTCGCCACACACCATAACTCGCAGGCTCATTCTTCAAAAGGCACGCAGTCACATCACAGCCGATCCGAAGACCAGCTAAGCTCCTACGGCTTGTAGGCACACGGTTTCAGGTACTATTTCACGACCCCTCACCGGGGCACTTTTCACCTTTCCCTCACGGTACTCGTGCACTATCGGTCATCAGGGAGTATTTAGGCTTACCAGGTGGTCCTGGCAGATTCACACAGGATTTCTCGGGCCCCGTGCTACTTGGGATCCCCTCCAGAAGTCCATCTGATTTCGTCTACCCGGCTCTCACGGTCTACGGCGCCCCTTCCCAGAGGCTTCAACTATCAGACGGATTTATAACTCCTCGAAGCAGCGGCAGCCACTTCAGGAAGGTCCCACGACCCCGGACATGCAACGCCTGCCGGCTATCACACACGCCCGGTTTAGCCTCATCCGCTTTCGCTCACCACTACTCACGGAATCACTTTTGTTTTCTCTTCCTACGGGTACTGAGATGTTTCACTTCCCCGCGTTACCACCAACCGCCCTATACATTCAGGCGGAGGCAACACCACATGACTGGTGCTAGGTTTCCCCATTCGGACATCCCCGGATCAACGTCTGGTTGGCGACTCCCCGAGGCTTAACGCAGCCTCCCACGTCCTTCATCGGCTCCTGATGCCAAGGCATCCACCGTGTGCCCTTAAAAACTTGGCCACAAAGATGCTCGCGTCCACTATGCAAATCTCAAACAACAAACAGCAACCACCTCCCAGCCCGACAAGCAGACTGTTCAGTGGCCCTGTGCTCCGAAGAAGACGAGCGCAATCAATGTGCCCGTTCCTTCAGGACCCAACAGTGTGTTTCAGACCCGGCCCGAACCCCCGGCGACCCCGTTCCCACTCCCAGCCCTGCCTCCCAAGAGAGACACGACGGGCGGTACTTGCGGCCCGGCGACCCGGTCCGGCTGACTAGCCAGTGCTCCACTAGTGAGCTGTCACCCCACCACACGTTCGGTGGTGACAGGTGAGAGTGCTCCTTAGAAAGGAGGTGATCCAGCCGCACCTTCCGGTACGGCTACCTTGTTACGACTTCGTCCCAATCGCCAGCCCCACCTTCGACCGCTCCCCCCAGCAAGCTGGTTGGGCCACGGGCTTCGGGTGTTGCCGACTTTCGTGACGTGACGGGCGGTGTGTACAAGGCCCGGGAACGTATTCACCGCAGCATTGCTGATCTGCGATTACTAGCGACTCCGACTTCATGGGGTCGAGTTGCAGACCCCAATCCGAACTGAGACCGGCTTTTAGGGATTCGCTCCACCTCACGGTATCGCAACCCTCTGTACCGGCCATTGTAGCATGTTTGCAGCCCAAGACATAAGGGGCATGATGACTTGACGTCATCCCCACCTTCCTCCGAGTTGACCCCGGCAGTCCCCCATGAGTCCCCAACCACCCGAAGGTGTTGCTGGCAACATGGAGCAAGGGTTGCGCTCGTTGCGGGACTTAACCCAACATCTCACGACACGAGCTGACGACAGCCATGCACCACCTGTCACCCAGCCCAAAAGGGAAGCCCCATCTCTGAGGCGGTCCGGGTGATGTCAAACCTTGGTAAGGTTCTTCGCGTTGCGTCGAATTAAGCAACATGCTCCGCCGCTTGTGCGGGCCCCCGTCAATTCCTTTGAGTTTTAGCCTTGCGGCCGTACTCCCCAGGCGGGGCGCTTAATGCGTTAGCTCCGGCACGGAACCCGTGGAAGGGTCCCACACCTAGCGCCCAACGTTTACAGCGTGGACTACCAGGGTATCTAATCCTGTTCGCTCCCCACGCTTTCGCTCCTCAGCGTCAGGTAAGGCCCAGCAAGCCGCCTTCGCCACCGGTGTTCCTCCTGATATCTGCGCATTTCACCGCTACACCAGGAATTCCACTTGCCCCTACCTACCTCTAGCCGGCCCGTATCCACCGCAGACCCGCAGTTAAGCTGCGGGCTTTCACGGCAGACGCGACCAGCCACCTACGAGCTCTTTACGCCCAATAATTCCGGACAACGCTTGCGCCCTACGTATTACCGCGGCTGCTGGCACGTAGTTAGCCGGCGCTTCTTCTGCAGGTACACGTCAACTTCGTCCCTGCTGAAAGAGGTTTACAACCCGAAGGCCGTCATCCCCCACGCGGCGTCGCTGCGTCAGGCTTCCGCCCATTGCGCAATATTCCCCACTGCTGCCTCCCGTAGGAGTCTGGGCCGTGTCTCAGTCCCAGTGTGGCCGGTCGCCCTCTCAGGCCGGCTACCCGTCGTCGCCTTGGTAGGCCACTACCCCACCAACAAGCTGATAGGCCGCGAGCCCATCCCCGACCGAAAAACTTTCCACCACCATCCGATGCCGGAGGCGGTCATATCCGGTATTAGACCCAGTTTCCCGGGCTTATCCCAGAGTCAGGGGCAGGTTGCTCACGTGTTACTCACCCGTTCGCCGCTCGAGTACCCCGAAGGGCCTTTCCGCTCGACTTGCATGTGTTAAGCACGCCGCCAGCGTTCGTCCTGAGCCAGGATCAAACTCTCCAAACAATGCTTTTCAAGGCTTGTTCGGATGAATCATCCAAGCAAGAATCCGTCAAAAATGACGGGGTCATACATGTGTGATGCACATGCACTGGCTTTTAACACACTGTTGAGTTCTCAAGAAACGGACGCGTACTTCCTCACCGGTTTCCCTTGCGGGCCCCGCCTCGGAGGCGTTCATTTCGTCTTCGTTGTGTCTTAATTCTTTCAGCCGTTCAAGTCTCTGTCAAATTGACCGGACTTGCTCGACCTGCTGGAATTAATCCGCGCCCCGTTTCCGGGGCAACCCCTCTAACTTACCAGCCCGTCCGAAGTGGTCGGTCCAGGTCCGCCAGTGGGATTTGCGGGCCGACTCCTGGAGCTCCGTGAGCCCCGGGCGTCCCGCGCGAAGCAACTCTAGCAGCCGATCGCCGGTGCTTCGCGCAACTCGGGTAATCACATGGTCCTTCCCTCCCCTGCAGTCCCCCAAACCTCTCCCATGCTTCGCCCGCCCGACACGCCCGGTCAAGCGCACAGCAAGTCATCCGCAATCGCCCCTCGGTAGGAAGTACTCCACGAGCAGAGCGCTCTCTCGGAGGTGTCCGCCATGACCCGCTCGGAGTTCGACGACATCCGCGCCTTCCTCGCCGACAAGGGGACCAGCGCCGGGGACCTGCTGCGGGTGGCCATGACGCTCATCGACGATCTCGAGCACGTCCACACGCGCGAGGCCGTCCAGCGTTCCCGGTATCTGCAGTTGCTGACGGCCGCGCGAGCCAGTGCCGCGGCCGAGATGGCGAGCGAGCCGGACCCCCTGTCGTTCGTACGGGACGAGCTGGCCCGGCGCGGCGAGCTTCCCCAGGACGACGATGAGGTGCGGCGCATTCTGGCCGATGCCAGAACGGCGGCCGCTCTGCTCACCCACATGGAGAGCGGCGTCGACCCTGTCCCGCCGAGCCCGCGCGGCCCGCGGCTGCGCCGTTGCGCCGGCACCCGCCGCACTCTGCGGCACTGAGGCGCCGAGACGGCGGGGCGGCCGGCGCCGGTCGGGCCAGACCTGACTCGTTGGCGACTACGGACATACCTGTCCTTTCACCCTGGACTGCCAGACTGCCGATATGTGGCAACGGAGGCTGAACTGGGCGGCGATCCTCCTGGTCGGGATCTTCGGCCTGTTGTGGGCCGGTGTCGTGCTCTACGCGGACGACTCCTCGCCATGGATGCACATCGCGCAGGTCGTCTTCGGCTTCCTGCTGATCGGCTGGGCCGTGCACAAGGCGGCCGCCTTGATGGGCAAGCGCCTCTGAGCCGGACCGGTCAGGTGTTTCCTTCGTCCTCGGGGATGGGCTCGTTCTCGTTGCGGATGTACTCCAGCAGGTCGGCTTCGTCGATCACCTCGTCGGCGGGCGGTGCCGTGATGACGACGCGGGAGCCCCAGGCGGAGTAGCGGGTGTCGGTCCGTTTGACCAGGGTCGCCTCGGTGTCCGTGGTGAGCAGGCGCTTGAGCGTCCCGTCACGACCGGTCCAGAACTTCCAGGTGATCTTGCCTCGGCTCTTCGGGCCGATGGGACGGCCGCTGGTCCAGTGGAACAGCGGCGTCTTGGTGATCTTGTCCAGGTCGCGGTAGCTCATGGTGCCCTGGTAGAGGAAGCCGGGCTTGCGGGTCGAGCGCTTCAGCACGGCCTTCAGCGTCGTCGGGTCGTACACGTTGATCGGCTGCTGGCTGGCGTCGGCCGCCATGTCGCGGGCCATGACTCCCCGGTGCTTGTTGGGGAACCGGATCCACTTCTTGCCGTCGGGAATCGGCCCGGGGTGGGCGTTGCTGCCGTCGTACACGGTCGAGCCGACGCGGATCACGCGGTAGGTCTCCTTGCGGGGGACGCTCCACCAGGTGAACTGCGCCGCGGCGGGGCCTGCCGGCGCGAGCCGGAGCCGGCCGGTGATCCGGGTCTCCGATGGCCGCTTGCCGAGCGTGATGCGGGTGGTCTCGGAGATCCGTACGCCGTGGCCGGCGCGGAGGTGCCGTTCGAGGGCACCTGCCGGGTCCGTGGCGGCCTGGGCCGGAACCGGTGTGGAGGCGACCAGCACGGCGACCGTCAGGAAGGCCCACCGTCTCGGCGTCGAAAGTCCCATGGGCCCATCCTCGCGGAAAAGCCCTGCCGGAGTGCGGTCAAGCCGAGGGAAAAGAACAAGGCCCTGGTCTCCGATTTCTCGGTGACCAGGGCCTTCTTGGTAGCGGGGACAGGATTTGAACCTGCGACCTCTGGGTTATGAGCCCAGCGAGCTACCGAACTGCTCCACCCCGCGTCGGTGTGACTTCATCAACTATACAGGCTGGCGAGAGTGCTTCGTACCGGGACGAATCTGGCCCGGAAACGAGCGAAGGCCCGGTTTCCCGGGCCTTCGACTTCTTGGTAGCGGGGGCAGGATTTGAACCTGCGACCTCTGGGTTATGAGCCCAGCGAGCTACCGAACTGCTCCACCCCGCGTCGCTGCGTTGCGCCTTAAGACTAGACGGCAACGCGGGGTGGATGCAAACCGGATGGCTAGGTGCCTCCTGTCAGCGACGCCGATGGGGACGGCGTGCCAGGCGGAGACGCCGTCGGTGAGGCCGAGGGTGAAGCCGACGGCGACGCGGACGGTGACGGGCTGGCGGAGGCGTCCGGCTGCTGCCGGTTCGCGCCCTCCAGCGCCTTCAGCGCCTCCTGCAGCCGCTTCTGTGCCTCGCCGTACGCGTCCCAGTCGGGCGGGCTGGCCTGCAGCGCCTTCTGGGCGTCGTCGTAGGCCTTCTGCGCGTTGGTGATCGCGGAGGAGAGTGCGGTGTTGGCCTGGGCCTGGCCCTGCTCCTGCTGCTGGTTGTTCTGTTCCTGCTGCTGTTGCTGTTGCTCCTCCGCGCCGAAGACCTCTTGGAGAGCCTCGGTCAGGGTGCGTCCCACACCGATCTTGCTGCCGAACGACACCAGGACGCGCTGCAGGATCGGGTAGGGCTCCTGCCCGCCGCCCGCGGTCACCTGGATGTACACCGGTTCGATGTAGACCAGGCCGCCCGCGTACGGGAGCGTGAGCAGGTTGCCGTAGCGGACCGACGAGGCGCCGACGCCGAGGAGGTTGAGCTCGCCGGCGAAGCGGCTCTGGAAGGCGTTCTGCGCCTGACCGGGGCCGGGGATCGGGGTGCTGGACGGCATCCGCAGGATGCGGATGCGTCCGTAGTCGGACTCGGCCGAGGAGTTGACCGCCATGAACGCCGCCAGGTTGGGGCCCTGGCGCGGCACGAACGTGGTGGTCAGCGAGAACGTCGGCTGCTCACCCGGCATCGTGGTGGTCAGGTAGTAGGGCGGCTGCTTGGTGTTCTTGTCGCCCTGCGTCGGGTCGCCCGGGACGTTCCAGAAGTCCTGGCCGCTGTAGAAGGCGGACGGGTCGGTGATGTGGTAGCGCGACAGGGTGTAGCGCTGCACCTTGAACAGGTCCTCGGGGTAACGGACGTGCGCCTTCAGGTCGGCGCTCATCTCGGAGGCCGGGCGGATGACGCCGGGGAAGGCGGAGCTCCAGGTGCGCAGCACCGGGTCGTTGGTGTCCCAGGCGAACAGCTTGACCGTGCCGTCGTAGGCGTCGACGGTGGCCTTGACCGAGTTGCGGATGTAGTTGATGCGGTCGGTCGGCTGCTGGGCGATGACGCGGCGGTCACTGGAGGTGTCGCGCGTCATGTCGCCGAGGCTCTCGCTCTGCGAGTACGGGTAGTCGTTGGACGTGGTGTAACCGTCCACGATCCACACGATGCGGCCGTCCACGATCGCGGGGTAGGGGTTGCCGTCGAGCGTCAGGAACGGCGCGACCTTCTGGACGCGGTCGCGCGGGTGGCGCTCGTAGAGGATCTTCGAGTCGGCGTTGACGTCGCCGGACAGCAGGATGTTCGCCTCGCTGTACTTGGCGGCGTAGAGCATGCGGTTGAAGAACGAGCCGAGGGCGACGCCGCCGCCGGTGTAGGTGGTGTTCTTCTGGCCGGTGCCGCCGGTCTGCGGGTAGTCGAGCTCCTGCGGCCGGTTGGGGTTGCCGCCGGCGATGACGTATTCGGCCGAGGCCGGCTCCTCGCCGAAGTAGACGCGCGGCTCCTTCAGGCCCGTGCTGGTCGCGAGCGGGCCGGTGACCGGCATGTCCTTGGCGTCGTAGTCGGGCAGGCCGCTGCTGTCGACCTTGTTGCCGGGCGCGGCGACGAAGCCGTAGCCGTGGGTGTAGACGAGGTGGCGGTTGATCCAGTTGTTCTGGCCCTCGGGCGGGCCGGTCAGCTCGCGGACGCCGACGACGTGGTCGATCATCTTGCCGTTGGCGTCGGGGTAGCGGTCGACGTCGAGCGGCTCGGCGAAGTTGTAGAAGCCGCGGATGCGCTGGGTCTGCTCGTACGTCGAGGAGACCAGCGCCGGGTCGAGCAGTCGCACGCCGGAGACCGAGGTGTCGCCGCCCGGCTGGACCTTGGCCGGGTCGGCCTGGGCGTTGTACGTCTCGACCTCGGTCTTGTCGACGTTGTACGCCTCCCGGGTGGCGTCGATGTTGCGCTGGATGTACAGCGCCTCCTTGCCCTGCTGGTTGGGCTTGACCTGGAACTGCTCGACGAGCGCCGGGTAGACGCCGCCGATCAGGATGGCCGAGAGCACGAGCAGGCCGAAGGACACGCCGGGCAGCATGCCGCCGGGCCGCACCACGCCGGCGAAGAAGAGCGCGGCGCAGATCAGCGCGATGATCGCGAGGATGGTCTTGGCCGGCAGGACCGCGTTGACGTCGGTGTAGGACGCGCCGTGCACGAAGCCCCGGTCGGAGAAGACCAGTCCGTAGCGGTCGACCCAGTAGGCGATGGCCTTGAGCAGCACGAAGATGCCGAGCAGCACCGACAGGTGGACGCGGGCGGCCCGGGAGGCGTGCAGACCGGGCGACTGCAGGCGGAAGCCGCCGTACAGGTAGTGCGTGATCGCGGCCAGCAGGATCGAGATGATGATCGCGGTGAACAGGAAGTTCAGGACCATCCGGATGAACGGATAGTCGAACATGTAGAACGAGATGTCGAAGCCGAACAGCTCGTCCTTCTTGCCGAACGACGCGCCGTTGACGAACTGCAGCCACGTCTGCCACTGACCGGCGAAGGACGAGCCGGAGAAGAGCGCGAGCAGCCCCATGCCGATGATGAAGATCAGCTTGCGGTGCGGGTCGAGCGCCATGCGGTAGCGGTCGGCTCCGCTCGCCCCGCCGAACATCGCGGGGCCGAACATGGGCCGCGTGCGGAACGCCAGCAGCATGTTGCCGCCCGCGATCACGACCATCAGCAGCGCGCCGACCAGGAACAGCACGATCTGGGTCAGCACCACGCCGGTGAAGACCGACGTGTAGTCCACGGCGTCGAACCACAGGTAGTCGGTATAGATGCCGCTGAAGAGGAAGAACAACGCGACGATCGCCACAAGGGCGATCGCCACAGGTAGAAGCAGTCGCGGTCGGCGGGGCAAGCGCATCGCCCTGCCGGCTCCTGGGGTCCGGAAGCTCAAGGCCAACCCCTCGTCGTAATGAAGAAACGGTCCGTGTCTGGCAACCTACACCGCTAGGCCAGCCGTACGGCTAACGCACGGCGGCCGGCGAAAGTTTCCTCGTCCGGGGGTTTGTCTGCGACTACGCAGGTTCAGGAAGGGCAGGCCGGGACGTTGCCCGTGCCCGTGCGCAGCGCGTCGAGCGCCTGCACCGCGGCGTGCAGCGTGTCGGCGCGGACCAGCCGCAGCCCGTCGGGCGCCGCCTGCACCGCCTCGCCGCAGTTGTCGGCCGGCGTCAGGAACACCGTCGCGCCGGCCTTCTTCGCGCCGATCATCTTCTGCTGGATGCCGCCGATCGGGCCCACTTCGCCCGTGGGCTCGATGGTGCCGGTGCCGGCGATCTTCTTGCCGCCGGTGAGCTCGCCGGGGGTGAGCTTGTCGAGTATGCCCAGCGAGAACATCAGCCCGGCGCTCGGCCCGCCGACGTCGCCGACGTTGATGTCGACGTCGAACGGGAATTTGTACTTGGTCTGCATGAGCACGCCGACCTGCGGCTGCCCCTTCGGCCCCGCGATCGGCCGCAGCGGCACCGCGATCTTCTGCCCGCCCCGTAGGACGCCGAAGACCACCTCTTCGCCGGGTTTGTGCGCCTTGACGGTGCTGCTGACGATGTCGACGTCCTTGGCGTCCTTGCCGTCGATCGAGGTGATCTCATCGCCCTTCAGCAGCTTGCCGTCGGCGGGCTTGCCCTTCTCCGTGGAGACGACGGACACGATCATGCTGTAGGGGATCTTGAGCTCGTTGAGCGCGGCGGCGGTCGCGGAGTCCTGGGAGTTGGTCATCTCCACCGTGTTCTCCTCCTCGACCTCCTTCGGGTCGCGGTTGGGAGCGAAGATGGTCTCCTGCGGGACCACGGCCACGTCGGGATCGATCCAGCCGCGCAGCGCCGTCAGCAGGTCGATCTGGGCGGCGGGGCCGCCCTGGTAGGCGACAGTGACCAGGCTGAGCGCGCCGCTGGTGGGATAGGTCTGCCGGCCGGAGATCGAGATGACCGGCTTCTTCTCGAGCTCGCCGAGGGTGTTCTCGGTCGGGCCGGGGCTCAGCACGACGTAGGGGACCGGCCTGAAGGCGCCCGCCACCCCGAACGCGAGCACGAGGAATCCCGCGAGCAACAGCGTCAGGGCGCGTCGAGACATGGTCAAGAGCTTATTCGCCGGCGCCGACCCACTCGGTCGCGCCGTCGGCGAACTCCTGGTGTTTCCAGATGGGGACCTGCGCCTTGAGGTCGTCGATCAGCCTGCGCGAGGCGCGGAACGCCTCGTCGCGGTGGGGCGCGGCGACCGCCACGATCACGGCGATGTCGCCGAGCTCCAGGTCGCCCACCCGGTGGACGGCGGCCACGGCCGTCAGGGGGAAATCGGCGGCGATCTTCTCGGCGACCGCGCGCAGCTCGGCCTCCGCCGTGGGGTGGGCCGAGTAGGAGAGCTTGGTCACGGGCTTGCCGTGGTCCTGCTCACGCACGGTGCCCACGAACAGGGTGGTGCCGCCCGCGGCGTGGTCGCCCACGGCGGCCAGCACCTCGTCGACGGACAGCGGGGTGTCGCGAATGGCGAGCAACCGGATGACGTCCACGCCGCAAGACTACCTTTCCGCCGTCGCCGCTTCCCGCCGCTCGCCGGGCCCTGCGCCACCGGCTATTGACGGCGCTTCTTGCGTACCTGGCGGACGATCGCGGCGGTGCCGATGACCGCGACGGTCGCGCCGGCCGCGGTGAGGGTCGCCTCCTTGACCGGCAGGCGCCTGCCGACCACGGTGGTGGCGTCCTCGCGCAGCTCCAGGAGCTGGCGGAAGGCCGCCTCGTTGGTCCAGGCGGGCTTCCAGCCGGCCTCGCGCAGCGTCGTGCAGTCGACGACCCACGGGTAGACGACGTAGTGCAGGTCGGTGGCCGGGGCCGGGGTGATGCCGAGGCGGTGCAGGCGCTGCGCGGTGCCGAACGTCAGCCCCGCGGGCAGCTCGAACCTGCGGATGCCGGACAGCTCCTCGACCTGCTCCTGCTCCAGCCAGCCCTCGCTGCCGACGGCCACCACGCCGGTGACGACGCCGCGCGCGGCCAGCTCCAGCACCGAGATCAGGTCGTCGAGATGGCAGAACTGCCAGCGCGGCATGCAGCCCTTCACGGTCAGCAGCCGGGGCGACTCGAAGTGCCGGGTGATCACCGTGTCGATGCCGGGGCCGACGATCGCGGCCGGGCGGACCACGGTCACCTCCAGGCCGGGGTGGCTGCGCAGCGAGCGGCGTACGAGGGACTCGATCTCCAGGTGGTCGCCGACGAGGCCGGTGTCGGGCTCGGCCGCCACCGGGGCGTCCTCGGCCAGGGGCACCTCGTTGTCGGGCGCGGCGCCGTACACCATGGCGCTCGTGACCAGCACCACGCGCCGTACGCGCGCCGCGGCGCAGGCGGTGAGCACGGTCTGGGCCGCTCTCAGGTTGTAGGCGCGCCGCTCGACCGGGTCGGAGTCGAGGGCGTAGTCGCCGGCCAGGTGGACCAGGACGTCGATGTCGGAGATGCGGTTCGCCAAGAGCGGATCTCGTACGTCGATGACTCTCCAGGTGGCCTCCCGGATGTCGCCGCGTTCTTCGTCGATGGCCACCACCCTGCGGAAATCCGCGGAGGACACGAGCTTCGCGAGCAGCTCCCGGCCTATGCCGGAGGCGGCGCCCGTAACGGCGACGACGGGTTGGCGCGGGCGTTTCGAGGTAGGCACCAGGTCCTCACTTTGCACTGATCCGCCGCAGGACGACTAACGTGGCGGATGTGGACTCCTCCATCCTGCACGAGGTAGAGCGGTGACTGACCTGCCAGGTCGTGAAAACGACCCCAACGAAAACCCGTTCGCGATGTTCGGCAACCCTGAGCAGATGGCTCAGGCGATGCGCCAGTTCGCCGACATGCTGTCGGCGCCTCAGGGCTCCGGCCCTGTCAACTGGGACATGGCGAAGAACATCGCCCGGCACGCCGTGGTCGCCGAGGGCGACCCGAGCGTCATGGAAGGCGAGCGCCGCCAGATCGTGGAGGCGCTGAGCCTGGCCGACCTCTGGCTGAACGAGGCGACCACGCTGCCCAGCGGCGTGGTGAATCCGCAGGCCTGGAGCCGGTCCGAATGGATCGAGAACACCGTCCCGGTGTGGCGAAAGCTTTGCGAACCCATAGCCCAGCGCATGGTCGACACCATGGGCGGCGCGCTCGGCGGCGCCGGTCTGCCGCCCGAGGCGCAGCAGATGGCCGGCCCGCTCATGGGCATGCTGAAGCAGATGGGCGGCATGATGGTCGGCCAGCAGATCGGCCAGGCCATCGCCTCGCTCGCCCGCGAGGTCGTCGGCACGACCGACATCGGCCTGCCGCTGTCCGACAGGGCGGCGCTGCTGCCGGGCGGCATCGCCCACTTCAGCGACGGCCTGGAGATCCCCTCCGAGGAGATCAGGATCTACCTGGCGCTGCGCGAGGCCGCGCACCACCGGTTGTTCCAGCACGTGCCGTGGCTGCGTTCGCATCTGCTGGGCGCGGTCGAGGAATACGCCAGGGGCATCACGGTCGACACCTCCAAGCTGGAGGAGCAGATCCGTGGGCTCGACATCAACAACCCCGAGGCACTCCAGGAGGCGCTGAGCGGGGGCAACCTGCTCAAGCCCGAGGAGACCGAGCGGCAGAAGGCCGCCCTGGCCCGGCTGGAGACGACGCTCGCGCTGGTCGAGGGCTGGGTCGCCACCGTGGTGGACAGCAGCGCCTCGGGCAAGCTGCCTTCGGCGGTCGCGCTGGCCGAGACCGTACGCCGGCGCAGGGCCACCGGTGGGCCCGCCGAGCTGACCTTCGGCACGCTGGTGGGGCTGGAGCTGCGGCCCCGGCGGCTGCGCGAGGCGGCGGCGCTGTGGCGGGCCCTCGAGGAGGCGCGCGGCGTCGACGGCCGCGACGCGCTGTGGGGGCACCCCGACCTGATGCCGACGGCCGACGACCTCGACGACCCCGAGGCGTTCGTCCGGGGCGAGCAGGCGTGGGACATCTCCGAGCTGGAGCGCAAGCCGGACGACGGCAAGGGCGACGGCGAGGGCGAGGGCGGCGCCAGTTGAGCCTGCACGGCGACGCGGTCTCGGTGCTGTCGGCCTGGACCGCGCCCACGCCCGAGGAGGAGGCGCTGCGCGTCGAGTTCCTCGGTCACCTGCGGGACCACGACGACGCGATGCTGCGCGCCTGCGTGCCCGGGCACCTGACGGCGACCACCGCGGTGCTCTCGCACGACGGCGCGCGGGTGCTGCTCACGCTGCATCCCAAGGCCGGCATGTGGCTGCCCATGGGCGGGCACTGCGAGCCCTCCGACGCCTCGCTGACCGAGGTGGCCCTGCGTGAGGCGCGGGAGGAGTCCGGCATTTCCGGTCTTGAGCTGCTGCCCGGGCCGCTGGCCGTGGACAAGCACGAGGTGTGGTGCCATCCGCCGAGGAGCTGGCACCTCGACGTCGAGTACGCCGCCGTGGCCCCGCCCGGCGCGGAGGCGGTGATCAGCGAGGAGTCGCTCGACCTGCGCTGGTTCCCCGTCGAGGAGATCCCCGAGCTTTCCGACGAGGCGACGCGCCGGTTGGCCAGACGTGGACAGGCGGTGCTCGGCCTGCGTTCCGGCCGCGTTGGCTAGAGTCCTTTGTGTCGTTCCAAAGGGGGTCTGGTGAGCGCTCCGGCTGAGTCGCCCGTGGGGGGCACGATCGTCACGCCCGTACGCAGACGCCGGGGAACACCCGGATCCGTCCTGACCTGGATGGCGGTGACCCCTTTCGCGGCCTGGGCCGCCGCCAGGGTGGCGGGGCTGGAGCGCGGCTCGCTGCCGACGCAGATCATGACGGCGACGCCGTACGTGGCGGCGGGATCGCTGCTCCCGCTGCTGATCGCGGCGGCCGGGCGGCGGCGCGCGGCCACCGCCGTGGCGCTGGTGGCGACCACGGCGCTCGGGTTCGCCGTGCTTCCCCGGGCGCTCGGCAGGGCCGAGGCGGCCGCCGGGCGGCCGTTCAAGGTCATGACGATCAACATGCTGTTCGGGCGGGCCGACGCCGGGACGATCGTGCGGATGGTGCGTGAGTTCGAGCCCGACGTGCTGAGCACGCAGGAGCTGACGCCCGGCGCGGTGTCCGACCTGGACGCGGCCGGGCTCAAGGAGCTGCTGCCCCACCGTGTGCTGGAGGCCGAGTGGAGCGCCGGCGGCAGCGGGATCTACTCCAGGCACGAGCTGCGTGAGCTGCCTGACGTGGTGCCGGACGTCGGGCACAAGATGCCGGCCGCGGTCGTGTCGGTGCCGGGCGGGGAGCCCATCGAGTTCGTGGACGTCCATCCCTATCCGCCGCTCGGGCCGAACGTCGTCAACTGGAACCAGGCGCTGCGGACGCTGCCGTCCGCCTCCCGCGACCGGGTGCGGATCCTGGCCGGCGACTTCAACGCCTCGCTCGACCACGCGGCGCTGCGCGAGCTGCTGTCGCGGGGCTACAAGGACGCGGCCGACCAGGTGGGGGCCGGGCTGATCCCTACGTGGCCGGCCAACAAGAAGGTGCCGCCGATCATCACCATCGATCACGTGCTGGTGGACCGGCGGGTGGCGGTGCGGGCGGTGGACGTACGGACGGTGCCGGGCACCGATCACCGGGCCGTGCTGGCCGAGCTCACGCTTCCTTGAGCAGGGCCCGGGTGTTGTCCCAGCCTTCGAGACCGGGGTCCAGGCGGTGGACGTCCTCGGGGGTCCGCAGGCGGTGCCAGCCCGGCGTGGTGGCGACCCTCCGGGGTCCGGGGGCCTGCGTGCGGAGCGTGGCCACGACGGCGGGATCGTCGAGATCGGGGTCGGCCCAGGCCGGAGCGGGCAGCGCGCAGGCCAGGGCCACGGCGCCGCCTCCTTCCGCTGGGCAGACCGTGATCTCCGCGCGGCCGAGCTCGCGGAACAGCTTGCCCACCAGCAGCGGCGGCAGGTCGGGCGCGTCGGCGCCGATCACCGCGGCCTGGTCGCCCGGGAGCCGGGACAGCACGGACGCCAGCGGCTCGTCCTCGCCGATGTCGATGATCTCGGTGCCGGGCCAGACGATCTCGTCGAGGCCGGGGACACTGGTGACGAGGACCGGGGTGACGAGGTCGAGGCCGGCTGCCATCTCGTAGGTGTCCTCGGCCATCGCCTCCAGGAACGCCTTGGGGTCGATGCCCGCGGGGGCCGCGTTCGCCATGCGGTGACGTACGAGGACGGCGACGACGCGGATCAACATTCCTCCGGGGCCGAGTGGGCCGCGGCGGAGAATCCTTCAAGGAAGCCGCGGGCCCGCTCCGCCTTGGGGTACTGTTCGACCAGAGCCCAGAACGCGGCGCCGTGGCTCGGCACCAGCAGGTGCACCAGCTCGTGGATGATCACGTAGTTGATGACCCATTCCGGCAGGCCCTTGAGCCGCGTCGAGATGCGGATCGTGCCGTTCTCCGGGGTGCACGAGCCCCAGCGGTGCTGCTGGTTGTCGACCCAGCGGACGCTCACGGGCTCGGCGTCGCCGCCCAGATACTTCGCCGACAGCTCCCTGGCTCTCTCCAGCAGCGCCTCGTCCGTCGGTCTGCGGCGGCTTTCCTTGGCGGCCAGCCGATCCAGCATGCGGCTCACCCATTCATCCGCGTCTTCGCCGCTCAGCCAGGCGGGCAGGAGCACGATGGTCTTGTCGCCGTCGCGGTATGCGGAGACCGTACGCCGGCGACGAGAACTTCGACGAACCTCGACTGTCTCGGGGGGCACATATGCACGGTAGCCGAGTTGACGGAAATTCCACAGAGGGGAGGCGCTGTTTCTGCTGGTCAGATGATTAAGAGCCGGTGAATTTGGGCACGCGCCTTTCCCGATGCGCGGCCAGGCCCTCGAGCAGGTCCGACGTGGCCATGGTGATCGGCTGGGCCAGGGATTCCCACCTCAGCGCGGCTTCCAGGTCTTGATGGTCTTGGTTGAGGGCCAGTTTGGTGAGTCGTGTGGCAATGGGAGCGTTCTGAGCGATCTTCTGGGCGAGGGCTCTGACTTCGGGGATCAGGTCATTGTTAGGGAAAGATCGATTTACCAAACCTTTATCCGCCGCTTCCCTTCCGGTCAGCGTGCGGCCGGTCAGCAGCATCTCGCGGGCCAGTCCGACGCCCGCTCTGCGGGGCAGCAGGTACGTCGCCGCCATCCCCGGGTGCAGCCCCAGCGAGGTGAACGGGACCAGGAGCTTCGCGTCGTCGGCGGCGTAGACGAGGTCGCAGGCCAGCGCCACGCACAGGCCCGCGCCGACCGCCGGGCCGTTGACGGCGGCGATCGTGGGAATCTCCAGCTGGTTGATCAGCAGCCAGGTCCGGTAGAAGGCGAGCATGCGCTCGCGCAGCTCGGGGACGGCCTCGGCGCCGCGCTCGCCGAGCCAGGACAGGTCGCCGCCGGCCGAGAAGGCGGTGCCCGCGCCGGTCACGACGACACAGCGGGCGTCGGGGTCGGCGGCGAGCGCGGTCATCGTCTCGCGCCAGCGGTCGGTCATGGCGTCGGTCATGGCGTTGCGGCGTTCGGGGACGTTGAGGGTGAGGAGCACCACGCCGTCGTCGTCGCGATCAACCAAGAGCTCGTTCATGCGGAGAGCGTACTCGGGGGGCCTTCGCCGCCTTGATCGCCGGTGGGTGGGCGGGGTTATCCACAGGCGGCGCGGAACGCTCTCGGGATCATGGTCCGGCGTGCCAACCTTCCCGCCATGAGGCCCCGAGTGAAGCCCACCCTCCGGCGCGTACTCCGCGATGAGCAGACCCTTCAGTACGGCGTGCACCCCCTGCGCGCCGTCGTGATGTCCGGCCTGGCCCGGCCGATCCGGCAATGGCTGGAATGTCTCGACGGCACCCGCGATCTGGATCACGTCCTGCGTGCCGCGGGCGCCGCCGGTCTCGACGAGTGCCGCGCCCGTTCCCTTCTCGACCAGCTCACCGCCCAGGGCGCGCTGCACGACGCGTCGGTCTGCTCCGGCGTGCTGAGTGATCTCAGCCTGGCCGAACGCGACCGGCTGAGACCCGACCTCGACGCCCTCGACCTCGCCTCCGCGTCACCGGACGGCGGCATGGGGCTGGTCGCCCGGCGCCGCGCCTCCCGGGTGCGGGTCTACGGGGCCGGGCGGGTGGGAGCGCAGATCGTCGCCCTGCTCGCGGCGGCCGGGGTGGGGCACATCCGGGTGATCGATCCCGGCACCGTACGGCCTGCTCACATCACGCCGGGCGGGCTGTCGTGGGCGGAGGTGGGGATGACGCGGGAGGAGGGCGCGGCGGCCGTGGCGCGGCGGCTCACCTCCGGCGGTCGCCCGCCTGTTCCCGATGTCCGGGACGATGTCCCCGCGTCCGGCTCCGGCACGCCTGGTTCTCCTGGTTCCCGCTCTGTCCCGGGCCCGGCCGGCGCATCCGCGGCGACGGCCCGGTCCCCGCGGGCCGCTGTTGCTGGCCAGGCGCCGACGACGGGGGCACGTACGGGTGGCGGTGGCGGGGCGGCTGGGACGTCGCGCTCTGGTGCCGGCGGCCGGATGTCCTCCCCCGCCGTCCCGCAAGCTGTTCCCTCTGGCGGCTCCTCCGTGGGCCGACGTCCTGGCGCGGTGCCTCCGACCGGCGAGCGGTCGCCGGGAGGTGGCACGCCACCCGCGTCGCAGGTCACGGGGCCCAGAACCGGCACGGGTGCAGGCGCAGGTGCCAGAAGCGGCACTGGCATGAGCGGCGCGGGCGTGAACAGGGGCGCAGGCGCGTATGTGGGCAATGACATGCGATACCTCGGCAGGCCGACGAGTCAGCGGGCCGCCGAGTTGGCCGCGCGGCAGGAGGCCCTCGCACGGCCCAGGAAACCGCGCGACAGCCGGTACATCGACGGTCATGACCTGGTCAGACCGACGGTCGAGGTACTTGCCGGAGGGACATATCTTGGGGATCAGTCGGATAGGCCGGATCTGGTGGTCATCGCGCCGGTCACGCCCCTGGACGGGGTGCTGGCCAACGAACTGGCCGCCCTGGGCATCCCCCACCTCCTGGCGGCCGCCTTCGAGGGGCATGGGATGGTCGGGCCACTGGTCCTGCCGGGAAGGACCGCGTGCCTGCACTGCCTCGACCTCGCGCGTCGCGACAGCGACCCCGCCTGGCCGATCGTGACCGCGACGGTGGGCGGCTACCCGCCGGGCGAGATCGCCTGTGACGCGACCCTGGCGACTCTGGTCGCGGCGGAGGCGACCGGACATGCGCTTGCTCATCTCGACGGCAAGGAATCCGCTGTGACCAACGGCACAATGGACGTAACGCCTGATTGGCGCTGGAAAAGACGCTCCTGGCAGCAACATCCGCATTGTCGTTGTATGCGAAACAATCCATCTCCGCTAACAATGGTCATGTCGCCTCACCGCGACTGACGTGCTCAGAGGACGACCACGAAGGGGGGAAGCGGACCTCTGCCGAGGTTCCGCGCATCAGTGTGAGCGATCTTCCACGCCGTGCTGTCACGCGCTCCGCCAAGCTGGCCACGCTTCCCCTCGGATTCGCCGGGCGTACCGCCATCGGGCTGGGCAAGCGGCTGGGCGGCAAGTCCGCCGAGATCGTGGCGCAGGAGGTTCAGCAGCGCACCGCCGACCAGGTCTTCAAGGTGCTCGGCGAGCTCAAGGGCGGCGCCATGAAGCTCGGGCAGGCCCTGTCGATCTTCGAGGCGGCGCTCCCGCCGGAGATCGTCGGTCCCTACCGCGCCACGCTGACCAAGCTCCAGGACGCCGCTCCCCCGCTGCCGGTCGCCACCGTCCACAAGGTGCTGGCCGAACAGCTCGGCGACGACTGGCGGGAGAACTTCCGCTCCTTCGACGACCAGCCGACCGCCGCCGCCTCCATCGGCCAGGTGCACAAAGCCGTCTGGCACGACGGGCGCGAGGTGGCCGTCAAGATCCAGTACCCGGGAGCGGGCAAGGCCCTGCTCGGCGACTTCACCCAGCTCGCGCGGCTGGGCAAGCTGTTCGGGGTGCTGCTGCCCGGCCTGGACATGAAGGCCGTACTGTCCGAGCTGCGCGAACGCATCGAGGAGGAGCTCGACTACCTCCGCGAGGCCCACGCCCAGCACGCCTTCGCCGGCGAGTTCCACGGCGATCCCGACTTCCTGATCCCCGACGTGATCGCGGCCAACGAGATGGTGCTGGTCACCGAGTGGATGGACGGTATCCCGCTGTCGCGCATCATCACCCAGGGCACCAAGGAGGAGCGCGACCGGGCGGGGCTGCTCTTCGTGCGGTTTTTGTTCTGCTCGCCGGCGCGGGTGGGGCTGCTGCACGCCGATCCGCATCCGGGCAACTTCCGCATGCTGCCTGACGGCAGGCTCGGGGTGCTCGACTTCGGCGCGGTCAACCGGCTGCCGGACGGCTATCCGAGGGTGTTCGGGCAGCTGATGCGGATCTTCAACCATGGCGACATGGAGAGCGTCGTGACGGGGCTGCGTCAGGAGGGGTTCATCCGGCCCGAGATCGAGATCGATCCCGACGCGCTGCGGGCCTTCCTGGCGCCGTACGTGGAGCCGACGGCGGTCGATGAGTTCACCTTCAGTCGCGAATGGCTCCAGACCCAGGCCGCCAGCGTCGCCGACCTGCGCCCTGGCAACGTGGTGCGCCAGCTCAACCTGCCGGCGTCGTACGTGCTCATCCACCGGGTGCACGCGGCGGGCGTGGGCGTGCTCTGCCAGCTCAACACCACGGCTCGGTTCCGGGACGAGGTGATCCGCTGGGTGCCCGGCTTCTCCGACGACCCGGACGACCAGCCCGACGACAAGGCCCTGGCCGTCAGCTGACCCCGACCCCCGGACCCCGACCCCCGGATCCAGGGCCTGATCTGAGTGCTGGGTACGGGCCGCACCACGTCAGCAGCGTGAGCGACTCGGCATTGAGGCCCGGCCCGGTCCTGACGCTGGGCTCGTCGGCGGGCGGCGTTTCACGCGGAAGCGCGGAACCGCGCAAGCGCGCAAGCGCGCAAGCGCGCAAGCGCGCAAGCGGAATCGGAAGCACAGGGGCGGGCGTGCGGCAAGGGCGGGAGGCTCAGGGTTCGGGGTGCCGACGCGAGTGCGGGCGCAAAACGCGGAGGTGAGGGACGCGCAAGCGTGCAGGTGCGGCGCGGGGGTGAAGCGCGGGCGCGGGGTGCAGGGTTCGGGGTGCCGGTGCAGGCGCAGGCGCAAGGTGCGGAGGTGAGGGGCGCAGAAACTCCGGCGCGGGGTACGAGCGCGAAGCGCGGACGGAGGTGCAGGGTTCGGGGTGCCGACGCGAGTACGGGCGCAAAACGCGGAGACGCAGGCGCGGGATGCGGAGGCGCGGGATGCGGAGGCGCGGGATGCGGAGGCGCGGGATGCGGAGGCGCGGGCGCAGGCCCGGGTGCGGGAATGGGCCTGTCAGGGGTCGGCTTGGTGTGTGTTCCGGACGCTTACAGGTCCGGCTTCTGGGGGTGCCTGGTCTCGCTGGACGTGAAGGGGCCGACGGCTGAGTTCTTCAGTGGGGACGGGTCGTTGCCCTGGTGGTCGCTGCGGGCTGATTTTGGGAACTGGTCGTCGGTCTTCATTACTCTGTGTAATGATGCGAGGGCAGTTTCCCCGCGTGCCTCAACGATTCGGGCGGGTCGTTCGTCTGCGAGGGCTTCGTCCAGGCTTCTGCTCTTCCGCGTGGCGGGGCCGTCAGGTAGCGGCGGGCGGGCGGGTCGCGGATCGGTGAGGTCACGGGTGACGGCGGGGCGCCGGCTCCAGTGCAACCGGCGACCCGCCGTCACCACATGACGGCGTTACTACAAGGCGTCACTACAAACCATAACCACATGGCGGCGTTACCCGTGGCGCTACCACATGGCGGCGTCACATGGCGGCGTCACCACGTGGGGTCGCCATATGGCCACGTGGGGCCGCCATATGGCGGCGTCACCACGTCGGGTCGCCATATGGCGGCGATGCGGGGCAGCTGTGGCGGCGGCCGCGGAGACGCGCTCTAGTCGCCGAGAGGGGCGGAGCCGTCTCTGAGGTCGCAGGGGGCCACCGGGCCGTTGGAGATTCGGGCCCAGATGCCGGCGACGACGGTGCCCGCCTCAGCGTTCTCGTTCACGGCGAACTCCAGCACGCCGGTCTGGCCGGGCTTGATCTGCTGGGGGTCGATCTGGAAGCCGCCCGTGTCCACGGTGGGCGGGAAGACGGCGAGCGAGTCCTCCTCCTTCGGCACCCAGGTCGTGCCGCGCGGGCGGGTGGCGCACTTCTTGCCCTCGGGCAGATAGTCGACGACGATGTTGTAGCCCATCTGCCTCAGGTCGGACTCAAGGGCCTTCGGGTTCTTGGCCTCGTTGACGGTGATGGAGATGGTGCCGTCCGGGTTCTTGGCGACGGCGTAGGCGGGGGTGCCGCCGAACATCAGCGGCAGGGCCACCGCGGCCGCGGCGGCCAGGCCCAGTGCGGGAGCCAGAACGCCCGGGCGCAGCAGCTTTCGCCGCGGCCGGGATGAAGCGGGCGGAGTGGGTGAGGCGGGCGACGAAGTCGGCTGGGGAGGGGTGGGGTTGTTCTGGAGGGCGGTCATCACGAACTCCTTGAGCAGTTGGTGACGGCCCTCAGGAAGATCCCGTTCCGGCGGGAAGATGTTCATGAGGTGGACTCCTTGACGGACCGGACCGCGGTGCCGCGGTCACCATTCCTCTGTCGCCGGGCCACGGCCAGTTCCAGTTTTTTCCTGGCCCGTGACAACCGTGACCTGACGGTGCCGATCGGGATGCCGAGGGCTTCGGCCGCCTCGGCGTAGTCGAGCCCGGCCCCGGCGCACAGCAGCAGCACGTCCTGCTCGGGCTTGCGCAGCCGGCCGAGGGCCTCGCGCACCTCGGCTAACCGTTCCTGGTCGGTGAGTTGGCCGGCCAGGTCGTCGGCGAAATCAGGTACGGCGTCGTCGCGGGGCATCCTGGCCATCGCGTTCTCGTGCCGCCGCCTGGCCCGTCGCAGGTTGCGGGCCACGTTCGTGGCGACCCCGAGCAGCCAGGGCCGCAGTGAGCCGCCGTCCGGGGCGAGCCGTTCCCGCAGCCGCCACGCCTCCAGGAACGTCAGCGACACCACGTCCTCGGCCGCCGACCAGTCGCCGGTCAACCGCCAGGCGTGGTTGTAGACGGTTTTGGCGTACTGGTCGAAAAGCTGCTCGAAGGCGCGTTGGTCGCCGTCGCGTACGCGGGTCCGCAGGTTCACATCCACAAGCAGTACTGTCCGCCGGGCGCGGGCGGGTTCCCGGAACAGCGCGAGAGCCGGGCGCCCGTCGGCGCCCGGCTCTCGCCTTCATGAATGAGCTGAATCATCCGTCTTCAGTGAGGAGATCCTGCGCCGGCGGCAGGATCTCCCCGATCACCACTGCAGGAGCAGGGCGCGCCGGAGGCGGTCGTTGGCCTTCTGTACCTCGCGCTGCGCCCGTCGCACACGCTGTACGCGCAGCGCGAGACGCTCCTCCTCCGCCTCGCGGTGGAGGGTTTGTATTCGGTCGTTCACGAGGTCATGGATGAGATGGGACATTCCGGTGCTCCTCGTCGGTCGAGCGTTCATCAGTCTCGGTTTCCTCTCGGTGTGGTGCGTTCGTACGGGTGGGTCAGGCAGCGACCGGGTGCTTGCGGGGACGCCCGCGCGGACGCTTGCGGGGAACGACGGTCCCCCTGAGGATCAGCTCGCCGCCCCAGACGCCCCACGGCTCCTCGCGCTCGAGCGCGCGGTCGAGGCAGGCCTTCTGGATCGGGCAGCCGCCGCAGAGCGCCTTGGCGAACTCCACGTCATCCGGCGACTCGGCGAACCACAGGTCAGGGTCGGTACGACAGGGGATCTTGGCTTCGTCGATCAGGTCCATGATCGTCTTCGCCCCCATCTTCTTTCTCCTTCGATCGATCCTTTTGTTCTTGGTTGGACACCTCGTAGGTGGTCGGATCGCGGGCAACAAAATGGCCGCGGATCCGTCTGTGGATCCGCGGCCTGGGGGCTACTGTCGCCGGTCAGGTTATGACCGGTGTATCCCTCCAGGGCTGCGGACCGCACAGTCCACCGTTGGTGAGCTGGCTGGCCGGCAGTTCGATACGTCCTGCGTAGACAGCAGCCACCTGCGGAGCGGCGGCGCCGAAGTGGGCACGCGCGTAGAAGGCGGCGGACTGGCTACGGGCAGACTTCTCCTGCCGTGGCTTGGCGGGCTCGTGGGCGAGCAGCACCGAATCACGGCATGCGGAAGCGAGCCACGGCGTGGCTGCAGTCTTCAGAATGCTCATCACTGGGCTCACCTCCACTCTGCTGATCGTCGGAAACAGTCGTGTCCGACTCGCTTGCCCATGACCCTAAACCGGAAGGCCGGGACCCGGCAACATATTTTCTACCTGCGATTTCGCTATCGCAGCGGCCGGATCATCGCCTCCTGGACGACGGAGACCACGAGGTCACCGGACGCGGTGAACATCTCACCGCGCGCCAACCCCCGCGCCCCCGCAGACCACGGTGACTCCTGAGCATAGAGCAACCAGTCGTCGGCCCTGAAAGGGCGGTGGAACCACATGGCGTGGTCGAGGGAGGCGCCCATGACGTTGGACATCCCCCACGCCATGCCGTGCGCCAGCAGGATGGTGTCCACGAGCGTGAAGTCGGAGGCGTACGCGGCCAGCACGACGTGCAGCAGCGGGTCGTCGGGCAGCTCGGCGTCGTAGCGGAACCAGACGTTGGTCTCGGCGCTGCGCAGCGACGGGTCGTTGTACGCCTCCCACGTCAGCGGCGAGGCGTAGCGGGAGTCGACCGGCCGGGGGCGCGACACCCAGTCGCGGAACTCGGGGTGGTCGCCGACCAGGGCGAACATGCGCTCCTGGAACGTGGGCAGCGTCTCGGGCGCCGGCACGGCCGGCATCACCGACGCCTGGTGCTCCACCCCCTCCTCCGCGATGTGGAACGACACCGACATCGTGAAGATCGCCTTGCCGTGCTGGACCGCCTGGACCCGGCGGGTGCTGAACGAGCGCCCGTCGCGCACCCGCTCCACGTTGTAGACGATCGGGATCGACGGGTCGCCCGGCCGGATGAAGTAGGCGTGCAGCGAGTGGACGAAGCGGTCCTTGGTGACGGTGCGCCCGGCCGCCACGAGGGCCTGGGCCGCCACCTGGCCGCCGAAGACGCGTTGGATGCGCTCCTCGGGGCTCCTCCCCCGGAAGATGTCCAGCTCGATCTGCTCCAGGTCGAGCAGGTCGAGCAGCTCCTTGAGCGCCTCGTTCACGTGTCGGTCCCCCTCGCGGGCCCCGGCGCCGTCCGGTGCGTGAGGGCGGCGGGGCAGGTCTTCTTCTCGGACAGGTATCCGGTCCTGACACAAGTTTGACGTGCCGCCGGAGCCGGTCCGCATCCGGCCCGGCGGTCCGATGATGACCGGCCGGCGTTTCGCGGTTGTTACACCGTGCCGGGACAGGCGCTTGTTACACCGCGCTTGTCACGCCGCGCCGCGGCAGAGGGCGAGGACGGCCTCGCCGTAGCGGTCGATCTTGACGCGGCCGACGCCCGGGATCGACAGCAGCTCCTGCTCGGTCGCGGGCGCGCGCTCGGCGATGGCCTGGAGGGTGACGTCGGTGAAGACGACGTACGGCGGGATCTTGTTGTCCTTGGCCGTGGCGGTGCGCCACGCCTTCAGCCGCTCCAGCAGCTCCTCGTCGTAGTCGGCGGGGCAGGTCGCGCAGCGGCCCAGCTTCTGCTCGGCCGCGGCCGTGAGCGTCTTGGCGCAGATCCGGCAGTGCACCGGCGCGGCCACGGTGCGCCGCTCGCGGGCGGCGCCCGGGATCGGGCGCGACGGGGCGGCGGCGCGGCCGGTGAGGCCGTCGAGGAAGCGGGAGGGCCGGCGGCCCTTGCGCCCGCCCGGCGCGCGGGCCAGCGCCCAGGAGAGCGTCAGGTGCTCGCGGGCGCGGGTGATGCCGACGTAGAGCAGGCGGCGCTCCTCCTCGATCTGCTCGGGGGTCTCGGCGTAGACGATGGGCAGCATGCCGTCGGTGAGGCCGACGAGGAACACGGCGTCCCACTCCAGGCCCTTGGCGGCGTGCAGGGAGGCCAGCGTGACGCCCTCGACGGGCGGCGCGTGCTGCTCGGCCGCGCGGCGTTCCAGCTCGGCGACGAACGCCGGCAGGTCGGCGCCCTCGGCCGCCAGGTCCTCGGCCAGGTCGGCCAGCGCCTTCAGCGACTCCCACCGCTCCCTCGCCTTGCCGCCGCCGGGCGGCGCGGGGGTGAGGCCGACGCCGGCGAGGATGTGGTGCACCTCGGCGGCCAGCGGCTCGCCGGCCGCCGAACGGGCCGCGCCGCGCAGCAGCACGACCGCCTGGCGGACCTCGGGGCGTTCGAAGAAGCGCTCCGCGCCCCGCAGCAGGTAGGGGATCTCGGCCTTGGCGAGCGCCTCTTCGTACGCCTCCGACTGCGAGTTGACCCGGAACAGCACCGCGATCTCGCGGGCCGGCACGCCCTTGTCGAGCAGCTTTCTGATGGCCCTCGCGACCCCGGCGGCCTCGGCCGGCTCGTCGTCGTAGTCGGCGAAGGCGGGCCGTGGGCCGTCGGGCCGCTGGGCGACCAGCTCCAGCCGGTGGGGCGAGCGGCCGCGGGCGATGACCCGGTTGGCGAGGTCGACGACCTGGGGGGTGGAGCGGTAGTCGCGGACGAGCCTGATGACGGCGGCCTGCGGATGCTCGACCGCGAAGTTGGTGAGGTAGCGCGGGCTGGCCCCGGTGAAGGAGTAGATGGTCTGGTTGGGGTCGCCGACCACGCAGATGTCGTCGCGGCCGCCGAGCCAGGTGTCGAGCAGGAGCTTCTGCAGCGGGTTGACGTCCTGATACTCGTCGACGACGAAGTAGCGGTATTGCTGGCGGATCTGCGTGGCGACCTCCTGGTGCTCGGTCATCACGGCCGCGGTCAGCTCAAGGATGGTCTCGAAGTCGACCAGGTGGCGCTCGCGCCGGAGCTGCTCGTACGCCTCGTACAGGCGGGAGATCTCCTCGGCGGCCACCGGGGGCGTGCGGTGGTGCTTGGCCGCGGCGGCGGCGTAGTCCTCGGGGCCGATCTGGGTGACCTTGGCCCACTCGATCTCGGAGGCGATGTCGCGCAGCTCGGACCGGTCGGGGCTCTTGCGGATCAGCCGGCACGCCTCGACGAGCACCGGCAGCTTCGACTCGATGACCGAGGGCGCCTCGCCGCCGATCACCCGCGGCCAGAAGTAGGTGAGCTGGCGCAGCGCGGCGGCGTGGAACGTGCGGGCCTGCACGCCGGGCGCGCCGAGCGCGCGCAGCCGCTGGCGCAGCTCCCCCGCCGCGCGCGTGGTGAAAGTCACAGCGAGAACGCTCTGCGCGTCGACGACCCCGCTCCGCACCGCGTGCGCGATCCGGTGGGTGATCGCCCTGGTCTTGCCCGTCCCGGCCCCGGCCAGCACGCAGACGGGGCCGCGCACCGCCTCGGCGACGGCGCGCTGCTCGGGGTCGAGGCCGATCAGGACGTCATCCACGTGTGTCACCCCTTCATCTTCCCAGCACTGGCGGCCAGGGGCTTTATTCTGGCAACATGCGGGCCGTCGTATGTTCCTGGGCGGCGAGATGCAAAGAACTGGTCTCTTCCCCCACAATGGGGCCGACCATTGACCCTGGGGGAAAGGAAGGCCGTGCGGATAGCGGTTCATGTGGGCGCTCTGGCGCTCGCTGCCGTCGTGCTCACGCCCGTCAGCGCCGATGCGGTCAGCGTGGGCGCGACCGCGGCGCAGCCCACTCCCTCACCCAGCGTCGCCACCTCGGCGACCACGGACGACGTCTACGGACTGAGCACGGAGACCATCGCGTACGGCGCGCACAGGCGGCAGCAGATGGACGTGTGGTGGACCCCCGACGGCCAGCAGCGGCCCGGCGTGTTCCTGATCCACGGCGGCTGGTGGTCCAGCGGCGACAAGCGCTACATGAAGGAGATCACCCGCAGCTACGCCGAGCTCGGCTACACGGTCTTCAACCTCAACTACCGCCTGTCCGGTGACGCGGCCTGGCCGGCGCAGCGCACCGACGCGCTCACGGCGATCGCGACGGCACGCAAGTTCGCCGACCGGTGGTCGTTCGACCCGGGCAACTACGTGGTGGTCGGCTTCTCGGCGGGCGGGCACATCGCGGCGGCGGTCGGCACGTACGGCGACGGCGTGAGCGGGCTGAAGGGCGTGGTCGGCCTGTCGCCGATCACCTCGCCGCTGCAGGCGTACGCCGACGGCGACGCGAGGAAGACCACCGACCTCAACAAGCGCAGGCTGCGCAAGGCCGCGATCAAGCTGGCCGGCGGCTGCGCGCCCAAGGGCAAGTGCGCGCGCGTGTGGGCCAGCATGGAGGTCGCCTGGCACGCGAGCAGGCGCGATGCCCCGGTGCTGACCATTCACTCGCAGGACGAGTTCGTGCCGCCGTCGCAGGGCATCCTGCTGCGGGAGATGCTGGCCAAGGTGGGCGTGCCGGTGACCGTGCTGACGCAGCCGGGCATCAACCACAGCGCGCCGCTCTACCGGGAGCCGGGCGTGGCCGAGCGGGTGCAGACCTGGATCGCCGAGCGCATCGGCTGAGCGCATCGGCTGAGCACAGGCCTCTTGGCCAAGGGATTAAGCGGGCATGCCGGGTTGTTGCACCGGACGCCTGACTTCTGACCTGGGAGGGATCACCCGACATGGCGCTCACCGTCTACAGCACGAGCTGGTGCGGCCCCTGCAAGCGGCTCAAGGCCCAGCTGACCCGTGAGGGCATCAGCTTCGACGAGGTGGACATCGAGCGCGACCCGTCGGCGGCGGAGTTCGTGATGAGCGTCAACA
This sequence comes from Nonomuraea sp. B208, assembly GCF_057536035.1. Taxonomy (NCBI): domain Bacteria; kingdom Bacillati; phylum Actinomycetota; class Actinomycetes; order Streptosporangiales; family Streptosporangiaceae; genus Nonomuraea; species Nonomuraea sp. B208. The sequence continues at coordinate 106,565 of NZ_BAAJOU010000033.1, read as the reverse complement.
ACGGCAACCAGACGGTGCCGACCGTGGTGATCGACACGCCTGGCGGCCGCGTGGTGCGGACGAACCCGTCGGCCCTGGAGGTCAAGGCCATCCTCGGCGCCGCCTGATCGGGCCGCCTGATCGGGCCGCCTGATCGGGCCGGTCACTCGTAGTCGAGCTGCCCGCCGTACCACGTCTCGATGAGGCGGCGGGCGATCGACACCGCGGGCGGCAGGCGCAGCTCGCCGGAGTCGAGTGCCGCGGTCAGCTCCTCGCGGGAGAACCAGCGCGCCTCGGCGATCTCCTCGGCGTCGGGCCGCAGCTCGGTCGTGACGGCCTCGGCGAAGAAGCCGAGCATGAGGCTGCGCGGGAACGGCCAGGGCTGGCTGCCGAGGTAGCGCGGCCTGATCACGCTGACGCCGACCTCCTCGGCGACCTCGCGCACCACGGCGTGCTCCAGCGACTCGCCCGGCTCGACGAACCCGGCCAGGATCGACATGCGCCCCTGCGGCCACTGCGGACCGCGGGCCAGCAGGCAGCGGTCGTTCTCGTCGCGGATCAGCATGATCACGGCGGGGTCGACGCGCGGGAAGTGCTGGCTGCCGTCCTCGGGGCAGACGCGGATGTGGCCGCCCGTCCGGATCTCGGTGCGGTTGCCGCAGCGCGGGCAGAACTCGTGGGTGGCGTGCCAGGCCTCCAGCGCGACGGCGTAGACCAGCAGGCCCGCGTCGCGGTCGCCGAGCAGCCCGCCGACCTGGCGCAGCCCGGCCGCGACCGGGTCGCCGTCGGGGGTGTCGGCCAGCTTCATCGCGAACGTGACCCGCCCGTTGGCCTCCTGCCTGGGCACGCCGGGCAGCGGCGCGGCGACCGCGAAGTAGGCGACCTCGCCCTCGACGCCGAGCAGGTAGCGCGGCCCTTCCGGCGCCTCGTCGGTGCTGAACAGCACCGCCCGCACCTGGTCGCCCTCCCTGCGCACCAGCGTGTGGCCGTCGTCGATGACCAGCACCCTGGTCGCCGGGTCGGCCCAGGCACGTTCCAGCCACCGCTCGTCGGCGCGCAACGCCGCGGAGCGGTCGATGGTGCCGCGTGCGAGAAGCAGGGGTCCGATCAGTTGTTCTTCCGCCGTGATCTCCACAGGCCCGCCCCCTCCAGAATTTCCATGTCATCCTATGACCTCGCGGGTCAGCGCCCGATCGCCGATTCGGGCCCGCCGCCGTCCGCGCTCCGGCTAAGATCATCGGGTTAGGTTAGCCTTACCTGATTCCGGGGGTGCCTCGACGTTGCGGCTCTACCTCACCGCGCTCAAACCGACCGACTCGGTGACCGCCGGCTTCCTGCCCGCCGCGCGTGCCCTGGGCTGCGAGGTGACCGTGCTGACGGACCGGCCCGAGCAGCATCCCGGCGCGGTGGCCTGCGACGTCCGCGATCCCCGCGCCCTGATCGACACGGTCGAGCGGCTCGGCCAGCCGGACGCGATCTTCTCCAACTCCGACCACCTGCAGGCGGAGACCGCGCTCGCGGCCGACTACTTCGGGCTGCCCGGCAAGGACTGGCGGGCCTGCCTGGCCGCCAAGAACAAGTTCCTCATGCGCCGCGCGCTGCGCGAGGCCGGGATCGAGCGGGTCAGGTCCGCCCGGCTCGCGCCCGGCGATCCCGTACCGGAGGGGTGGCACCTCCCCGTGGTGCTGAAGCCCAGGGAGGGCGTGGCCAGCGAGGACGTCGTCCTCGTCGAGAAGGACCTCCCCGGGGCCGTCGCCGAGGCGCGGCGGCGGCGGCCCGGCCAGGCCCTCGTCGTGGAGGAGTACCTGGAGGGCCCGCTGCGCACGCTGGAGACCCTCGGGGACGGCGCGGAGGTGCGGGTGCTCGGCGGGTTCGAGACCCGGCTCGGGCCGCTGCCGCACTTCGTCGAGGAGCGCCTGGACTGGGCCCCGCCGCAGGACGGGGCCGCCGAGCACGTGCTGGCGGCGCTGCGGGCGCTCGGCGCCGGGTTCGGGGCCTGCCACACCGAGTACGCCCTGACCGCCGCGGGCCCGCGGATCATCGAGATCAACTACCGCGTCATCGGCGACACCTGCGACTTCCTGCTGGCCGACGTGCTCGGCATCCCGCTGTTCGAGTGGATCCTGCGGACACACCTCGGCGAGCGCCTGCCCCAGGCCGGGCCGGCTCCGGCCGGGCACGGCTGCGCGGTGAGCGTGGTCGCCGACCGGCCGGGAACGGTCAAGGAGGCCCCCGCCGACGAGTACGTCGACCGCGACGGCGTCCGCCTCTGGCACCGCCCGCTGCGCGCCGAAGGCGACCAGGTCTCCGTCACCGGCACCAACCGCGACTACCTGGGCGTCATCCGGGCGGTCGGGCCCTCGAGGGCGCGGGTGGACGCCGCGGTGACCGCGTACCAGGCGGCCCGGCCGTGGGTGGTCGGATGAGCGAGCGGGAGGCTTACCTGGCCGCCCGGGTGCTGAACGCGCTGCTGCGGGAGGACTACGGCGGCCTGGCCGGGCGGGTGACCCGCACCAAGGACGGCGTGGGCCTGCTGCTGGCCGACGGGCGATGGGCGCGGCTGGAGCCCGGCCTGCTGTTCCAGGACTTCGTGGTGGCCGGGGACGAGCGGCTGGGGCTGGAGCAGGTGCTGGAGACGCTGGTGGAGGTGGCCGACCCGGCCGACTCCGAAGGCGTCGCGGCCTTCTTCGAGGAGTGCCTGGCGGCGCTCGCGGGGCTGGAGCTGATGGACGCGCACGCGGCGGAGGTGCTGCGGGGCGGGCCCTCGTACGAGACGCTGGCGGCGCTGGCGGACCATCCGGTCTACCCGACGTCGCGGGCGCGGGTCGGGTTGTCGGAGGAGGAGCTGCTGGCGTACGCGCCGGAGTTCGGGCCCCGGTTCCTCCTGCGGTGGGCCGTGGCGCCGCGTGACCTGCTCGCGCCGGGCTCGGCGGCGTCGCTGCCCGCCGAGCTCACGCCGCCCGGCGTCCGTCCCGAGGGGGTGCTGTTCCCCGTGCATCCGCTGGCCGTCGAGCATGTACGCAAGATCGACGGCGTACGGGTGCTGGAGGAGGAAGCGCTGGAGGTGCGGCCGACGCTGTCCATGCGGACGGTGGAGGTCGATGCGCGTACGCATCTCAAGCTGCCCCTGCCGATCAGTACGCTCGGCCTGCGCAACCGGCGCTCGATCAAGCCGGGCTCGCTGGCCGACGGCGCGCGGGCGGAGACGCTGCTGCGGCGGCTGGCCGGCCCGGACGTCCTGCTGGCCGACGAGCAGACCTACGCGGCCACCGGGGACGAGCACCTGGCCTGGATGGTGCGGCGGCTGCCCGAGGGCACGATCGTGCCGGTGGCCGCGCTCACCGCGCCCGGTGTGGACCTCGGCCACCTCGTCCCCGCCTACCTGCGGCTGCTGCTGCGCTGGAACGTCGAGCTGTTCGTCCGCTACGGCGTCGCCCTGGAGGCGCACCAGCAGAACCTGGCCCTGGTCCTTCAGGGCGAGGAGCTGAAGCTGCTGGTCAAGGACAACGACGGCCTGCTGGCGTCGCCGTCGCGGCTGCGCGCGGCCGGGATCGAGGCGCCGGCGTTCGCCGACGAGCGGATGCTGACCGACGACCCGCACGCCCTCGCCGACGTGTTCGTCACCATCACCCTGCACCTGTCGGCCGCCGCCGTCGCGTTCGGGACGCTGCCGCCGGCCCGCGCCGCCGCGCTGCTGCGCGACAGCCTCGCCGAGGCGCTGGACGAGCACGGCGACCACCCCATGGCCCGGCTGTTACGCGCGAGGACCCTCGACGCGGTCCGCCTGACCGGCAAGTCCATGGTCACCGCGGGAACGCTCGCGCCCAAGTGGCGCACCGGCGCGCGCGACGTCAACAAGCACTACGGGACCAGCGGCCCCAACTACCTGAGGAGAGCCTGAATGCCCGGACCGGCCATCGACGCGCCCTGCGCGCCGGCCGAGGAGGCGACGCTGGCGGCGCTGCTGCGCTGCTGCGTCCGGGAGGTGGCCGGGCCGCGCGGCCTGGTGTGGCCGGCGCCGCCGAACCTGCTGCTGCGGGTCGCGGGGACGCTGCTGCGGGTGCGTACGTACGGGGGCGCCGCCCTGCGCTTCGACGGCCCCGCCGAGCGCCTGGACGCCGGGGCCTGGCGTCCGCTGACCACGGCCGAGCTGGTGGAGCTGGTCCAGGCCGAGCTCGGCGGGCACAACGGCGAGTTCGCCGGACAGGTCGCCGCCAGCAGGGACGCGGTCGCGGCCATCCTGCGCGCCAGGGCGGCGGCCGAGCCGCCCGCCGACCCGTGGCTGGCCTCGGAGCAGTCCCTGGTGTACGGGCACCCGTTCCATCCGAGCCCGAAGGCGCGCGGCGGCGACGGCTGGCTGCGCTACGCGCCGGAGGCGCACGCCGCGTTCCCGCTCCGGCTGCTGGGCGTGCGCGCGCCGACCACGATCGAGGAGGGCGAGGTCGGGGCGCTGGACGGGCTGGGCCGCGCGCCGGACGGCTACCTGCTGCTCCCCGCGCACCCGTGGCAGCTCGACCTGCTGCGGCCCGCGCTCGACGGGGACGAGCTGATCGACCTCGGCCCCGGCCCCGAGGCGGTGCCGACGTCGTCGGTGCGTACGCTCTACGTCCCGGACGCGGGAGTCTGCCTGAAGTTCTCCCTCGACGTGCGGATCACCAACTGCGTGCGCAAGAACGCCTGGTACGAGCTGGCCGGCGCGGTGGAGCTGACCACGCGCCTGGGCCCGGTCTTCGAGCGGGTCACGGCGGCGCACCCGGCCACCCGGTGGCTGCCCGAGCCCGGCTACCGCACGGCCGCCCGGCATCCCGAGGAGCTGGGCGTGATCGTCAGGCGGAGCCCGTGGGAGGTGTGCGACCCCGGGGTGACGCCGGTGCTGGCCGCCGCGCTCGCCCTGGACGCGCGGCCGGCCGAGTCGCCTGCTGGGCCGCTCGCCTGGTGGCGGGCGTACGTGGTGAAGGTCGCGCTGCCGGTGCTGGAGCTGTTCTTCGCGCATGGCGTGGTCCTGGAGCCCCACCTGCAGAACGTCCTCGTCGGGCTGGACGGCGACGGGATGCCCGCCCAGGCCGTCTTCCGCGACCTGGAGGGGACCAAGCTCGTCGCGGGCCGGCACGACCTGTCCGGGGTGCGGCCCGAGGTGGCGGCGGCGCTGACGTACGACGCCGGGCGCGGCTGGGCCCGGGTCGTCTACTGCCTGCTGGTCAACCACCTGACCGAGATCGCGGCGGCCGTCGCCGGGCGCGACGACGCGCTGCTGCGCACGCTGTGGGAGGCCGCCCGCGAGCTGATCGCCGGGCAGGCCGACGCGCTCGGCCGGCCGCTGCCGCTGTCCGACCTGCTGGCGGGCGCGCCGCTGCCGGCCAAGGCCAACCTGGGCGTGCGCTGGGCGCGAGCCGCCGACCGCGCCGCCGGGTACGTGCCGATCGCGAACCCGCTCGCGTGATCCCCTTGATCCCCGGCCGGGTCAGAGAGTCCGCCGCCGCGCTCCCGGCACCGGCCTATGTCTACGACCTGCCGGGCCTCGACGCGCACGCCGCGGCCGTGCGGCGGGCGCTCGCGGGCGTCGAGCTGTACTACGCCGTGAAGGCCAACCCCGACGCCGAGCTGCTGCGGGTGCTGGCCGGGCACGTGGACGGGTTCGAGGTGTCGTCGGGCGGCGAGCACGCGCACGTCACCGGCCTGTTCCCCGCGATGCCGGTGGCGCTCGGCGGGCCCGGCAAGACCGACGCCGAGCTGCGGCTGCCGCACCACCGCCTGCACGTCGAGTCCCCGAACGAGCTGCGCCGCCTGCGTGCCACCGGCCTGCCCGCCGACGTGCTGCTGCGGATCAACCCTGACCTGCCGGTCGAGGGGGCGGCGCTGACGATGAGCGGGCCGTTCGGGATGGACGAGGCGGGCGTGGCGGAGTGCCTGCCGCTGTTCGGGGGGCGGCTGCGGCTGCGCGGCCTGCACGCACACCTGGCCAGCGGCCTGGACGCCTCTCAGCTCCTGCGCCTGGCCGCGCGGCTGCTCGACACCGAGCACGAGGAGGTCAACCTCGGCGGCGGCATGGCCGTGTCGTACGCCGAGCCGGAGCGCCGCTTCGACTGGGTTGCCTACGGCGCGGGCCTGCGGGCCCTCGCGAAAGGGCGGCGGCTGCGGATCGAGCCGGGCCGGGCGCTGACCGCGTACTGCGGCTACTACGTGACCCGGGTGGTGGACGTGAAGCGGGTGCGCGGCCAGGCGTACGCGATCCTGCTGGGCGGCACCCACCACCTGCGTACGCCGGTGACCAAGGGCCACGACCAGCCGTTCGAGGTGCTGCCGACGGGCGCGGGGCCGGGCGTGACGGACGAGCCCGTGACGCTCGCCGGTCAGCTCTGCACGCCGAAGGACGTCTTCGCGCGCGCCGTGCCGGCCTCGCTCAGGATCGGCGACACGGTGGTGTTCGCGATGGCCGGCGCCTACGCCTGGAACATCTCACACCACGACTTCCTCATGCACCCGAAGCCGGCTTTCCGTCATCTTCGTTCCTGACGCTCTCCACGAGCGCGACCAGCCCGGCCTCGTCCAGCAGGTCGACCGGGCGGACGGTGCGGCCCGCGCGTACGTAGTGGAAGGCCGCGCCCACCCGCTCCAGCGGCACCCCGGCCAGGTGCGACCAGGCCATCCGGTAGGCCGCGAGCTGCACCGACGCCGCCTTCGCCGCCTTGCCGCGCGGCGGCTGCCCGGTCTTCCAGTCGACGACCTCGTAGCCGCCGTCCGGCGTGGCGAAGACCGCGTCCATGCGCCCGCGCACCAGCCGGTCGCCGATCATGGTCTCGAACGGGACCTCCAGGTCCACCGGTCGCCGGTCGGCCCACTCGCTGCGTTCGAAGCGCTCCTGCAGCTCGGCGAGGCGCACGTCGGCCTCCTCCGGCTCCAGCTCGTCGTAGAGCTCGAAGTCGTCGATGAGCCGCTGCTGGTCCCAGCGCGTCTCCAGCCACCGGTGGAACGAGGTGCCGCGCCTGGCCAGCGGCGCCGGCTTGACCGGCACCGGGCGGCGGATCCTGCGGGCCAGCTCGCGCGGGTCGGCGGCCAGGGTGACCAGCGACGAGACGGTCAGCTTGGCGGGCAGCTCGACGATCGTGGGCGGGCGGCGCAGGTGCCGCTCGCGCTCGCGCAGCAGCAGGTCGGTGTCGCGTTCCCAGGCCCGCATGCGCTCCTGCTCGTAGGCGCGTACGGGCTCGTCGTCCTCGTCGTCGTCCTCGCCGAGCGCTCCGGACAGGACGTCCTCGACCAGCCGGGCGCCGTCGAGCACGGACTCGTAGCGCAGGCCCTCGGGCGTGACCGGCCAGACGGCCTCGGCGGGCTCGGCGAGCAGCGGGTTGGCCGCGCCCTCGGCGAGGCCGCCGGCCCAGACGGCGACCCGGTCGGCGGTGTCGCGGATCTCCAGCAGGAACTCCGAGGGCTCCAGCGGCTTGGTGGCGCTGCCCCAGCGGTAGCCGGAGGCGATGAGGTGGTAGTGGGCGCGGGTGACGGCGACGTAGGCGAGCCTGCGCTCCTCCGTCAGGTCCCGCTCGCGGCACAGCTCGTCGAAGACCGCGAGGTCCTCCTTGCCGAGCCCGCCGAGCCGCGGCAGGTCGGCGGCGTCGCCGCGCAGCGGGTACGGCAGCTTGCGCGGGTTCTCCGTCCACCGGCTGTTCATGACCGGCGAGGCGGGGAAGACGCTGCCGGTCGAGACGTGCCCCTTGGAGTTGACGAGCTGCGACAGCCCCGGCACCACCACGACCGGCCACTCCAGGCCCTTGGAGGCGTGCACGGTCATGAGCTTGACGCTGTTGCTCTCGCCGACCCGCCCGGCCTCCAGCCCGAACTCCTCGCTCTCGGCCGCCTGGAGGTAGGCGAGGAACGCCCCGAGCGTCGGGTCCTCGGCGTCGCCCGCGAAGCGGGAGGCCGCGTCGATGAAGGCGTCGAGGTCGGCCCGCGCCGCGAACGCGCCCGCCGTGCCGCTGCGGGCCGCCACCTCGATGTCGAGGCCGAGCCTCCGCTCCACCTCGGTGATCAGGTCGGGCAGCGGCTGCGCGGCGTGCGCGCGGAGCTGGCGCAGCTCGTGCGCGAGCGCGACCAGCCGGGTGCGGGCCAGCGGGGAGAACGCCGCCAGCCACTCCTCGCGGTCGGGCAGCTCGTCGAGGGCGTCCACCAGGCTGCCGCGCTCCTCGGCGAGGTCGGCCACCACCTGGTCGAGCGGGTCGGTGGCGCGCTCGCTCTCGCTCAGCTCGCGGGCCAGCTCGCGCGCGCACTCGCCGAGCACCCGCAGGTCGGCGGGGCCGATCCGCCAGCGCGGCCCGGCCAGCAGCCGGGCGAGCGCGTCGCCCGCGGTGGCGTCGTAGAGCACGCGGAGGGTGGCGACGATGTCGCTGACCTCGGGCACGGTCAGCAGGCCGCCGAGGCCGACCACCTCGACCGGGATGTCGCGCTCCTCCAGCGCCCGGCGCAGCGCCGGGAACTGGGAGCGGCGGCGGGCCAGGATCGCGACGTCCTGGGGCTGGAGCGCGAGGGTCTTCTTGCGCTCCTTGTCGCCCCAGGGCAGGCCGTCGGGGGCGACCTCCTGGCCGAGGATCTTCGCGATGCCGTCGGCGACCCACGTGGCCTCGTCCTCGGCGGTCTCGTGGAAGGCGCAGGTCACCCGGCCGCGCTCGACCCGGTTGGGACCCGGCACCAGGACCGGGACCTCGCGCGCCTCCATGCGCAGCGGGAGCTGGACGCGGGCGGCCACGTCGAGCACCCGGTCGCCGTTGCGGAAGCTGACGCTGAGCTGGCGTACGGGGGCCGGATCGCCCGCGGCGGTGCGGAAGTCGCGGGCGAAGCGGCGCAGGTTGCCCGCGGACGCGCCGCGCCAGCCGTAGATGGACTGGCAGGGGTCGCCGACGGCGGTCACCGGGTGACCGCCGCCGAACAGCGAGCGCAGCAGGACGAGCTGGGCGTGGCTGGTGTCCTGGTACTCGTCGAGCAGCACGACCGCGTAGCGCTCGCGCTCGATCTCGCCGACCTCCTTGTGGCGGGCCGCGATCCTGGCGGCGAGGGCCATCTGGTCGCCGTAGTCGATGACCTCCCTGCGGCGCTTGAGCCGTTCGTACGCCTCCACCAGCGGCAGCAGCTGCTCCCTGGCCGCCTGCACGGCGAGCGGACGGCGCTGCGCGAGCGTGGCGCGGCCGGGCACGCGGCCCAGCCACTCGCGCAGCCGCTCCCCCACCTCGCGTACGTCGTCGGGGCCGCGCAGGTGCTCCGACAGCTCGCCCGCCAGCTCCAGGAGGGCCGCGGTGACCGAGGGCGGGCCCAGCTCGACGCGGTCCATCGGCCCGTCGTAGGCGGCGACCACGCGCGAGGCGAGCTGCCACGACACGGCCGGGGTGACCAGGCGCATCGTCGGCTCCAGGCCCTCGCGCAGCGCGTGGTCGGTGACCAGGCGGGCGGCGTAGGCGTGGTAGGTGGAGACCGTGGGCTCGTCGTCGAGCGCGCCGGGGTCGACCAGGCCCGCCTCGGCCAGCCCGGTCAGGCGCTCGCGTACGCGGGTGGCGAGCTCGGCGGCGGCCTTGCGGGTGAACGTCAGGCCCAGCACGTTCGCGGGCTTGACCAGGCCGTTGGCGACCAGCCAGACCACCCGTCCCGCCATGGTCTCGCTCTTGCCCGAGCCGGCTCCGGCCATGACGACCATCGGCTCCAGCGGCGCCTCGATGACCGCCGCCTGCTCGCTCGTGGGGGGAAGGACGCCGAGCTTCTCGGCGAGTTCGGCGGGGGTCAGCACACCTGGCCCCCGTTGTCGTTGACCGGGCAGCTCGACCGGGCCGCGCAGGTGCGGCAGCCGTCGTTGACCTTGGCCTGGAAGAACGGGCCCGACATGCCGGTGGCCACGGTGTCGACGAGGTCGGCGGCCCAGCCGGGGTTGGCGTCGTCGGCCAGCGCGCCCTGGCGCTGCTCCAGTGCGTCGTTCTTGCCGCCCGCCTTGCCGAGCTGCACCAGGGCGGCCCCGCCGGGCTCGGTCATGCCGTGCCTGGCGAAGGCGCCGAGCAGCGCGGCGAGCTGGTAGACGCCGAGCTGCGGATGCCGGTCCAGCTCGCCGGCCTTCGGCTTGGAGCCGCCGGTCTTGAGGTCGATGATCACCGCCCGGTTGTCGGAGTCGCGCTCGACGCGGTCGACCCGGCCCTTGATCTGCACGCCCTCGGAGATCGTCGCGGTGAACGACTCCTCCAGCGCGACCAGCTCGCGCGGGTTCTCCTTGTGCCAGCGCAGGAACTTGCCGATCATCTGCTCGGCGACCTGGCGCTGCTTGCGGTTGTACCAGGTGCCGCCGAAGTCCAGCTCGTGCCAGACCTGGTCGAGGCGCTCGCCCAGCAGGTCCTCGCTCGGCAGGTCGGTGGCGGCCAGCACGGCCAGGGCGTGGATGACGTTGCCGAGACCCTGGGCGGTGCTGGTGCCTGCCGCGCCGACGGCGGTCTCCAGCAGCCAGCGCAGGCCGCACTTGGTGAAGCTCTCCACCGCCGACGGCGAGATGCTGACGACGCCCTCGGGCCAGCTCAGGGGGCGGTCGTCGGTCATGGGCGTGAGGGCGTACCAGTCGTTGGGGTGGGCGCCTTGGACGCCGGCGGCGGCCAGGCGGGCGAGCTGCCTGGCGGCCTTCCTGCGGACCTTGGCCGGTTTCGTCGGGTCCGTCACGGCGCTGCGCAGGTCGGCCACCAGCGCGGACATGTTGAGCCAGCGGGCGCGGTCGTCCACGGTGGCGGTCTCGACCTCGCCGGGGGCCAGCTCGGACAGGAACCGCGAGGGACGCTCGTCGGTGTCCTCGCCGCCGACGGCGGTGACGACCAGCCTGCGCCTGGCCCGCGTGGCGGCCACGTAGAACAGCCGGCGCTCCTCGGCCAGCAGCTTGGAGACCAGGGACGCGGCGTTGGGCTCGCCGCCCTCGACGGTCTCGACGAGGTCCTCCACGCCCAGCAGGGAGCCGCGCAGCCGCAGGTCCGGCCAGACGCCCTCCTGCACGCCCGCGACCACGACGACGTCCCACTCCAGGCCCTTGGCGCGGTGGGCGGTCAGCACGCGTACGGCGTCGCCGTCGGGGGCGCGCTCGGCCAGGGTGTCGCCGGGGATCTCCTGGGCGGCCAGGTCGTCGATGAAGACCTCGGGGCCGGCCTTGGGCATGCGGTCCACGAACTTGGCCGCCTGGTCGAACAGGGCCACCACGGCGTCGAGGTCGCGGTCGGCCTGCGCGCCGCGTGGACCGCCCGACATGGCGAGGTCGCTCCAGCGGGAGGCGAGCCCGGCGGCGTCCCAGACGGCCCACAGCAGGTCCTCGGCGGTGCCGCCGGAGGCGACCGACTCCCTCGCCACGCCGAGGAGCCGCGCCACGCGCTCGGCGGGCAGCGCGACGTGCGGCTCGATCCTGGTCAGCTCGCGGGCGTCGCGCACGGCCGCGACCAGCAGCTCGCCGGACGAGCGGGCCTCGCCCTGCTCGGACGCCTCGTTCTCGGCGATCTTGAGCGCCCGGCGCAGGCGGCGTACGCCGATCATGTCGGTGCCGCCGAGCGGGCCGGTCAGCAGCTCCTCGGCCACGTTCTCGTCCAGCAGGGCCGGGTCGAGGGCGACCTTGAGCACGGTGAGCAGCGGGCGCACACCCGGCTCCTGCGCGATCGGCACCTCGTCGCCGGCGATCATCGTGGGCACGCCGGCGTTGGTCAGCGCGCGGCGCAGCAGCGGCACCTGCCGCTTGGCCGAACGCACCAGGATCGCCATCCGGTGCCACGGCACGCCCTCGATCAGGTGGGCGCGGCGCAGCGTGTCGGCCACGATCGCGGCCTCCTGGCTGGTGCTGTCGGCCAGCAGCACGCGTACTTCGCCCTCGGGCAGGCCGGGCACCGGCACCAGGTCGCGGTGGTCGTGCCGGTGGTCGAAGCCGGGGGCGACGGGCAGCTTGGCGGCCAGGCGGCGGCTGGCCCGCAGCAGGCCCGCGCCGCTCCTGCGGCACACGCGCAGGGCCAGCACGGGCGCGTCGCGGCCGTCGAGGGTGCGGAAGCGCTGCGGGAAGCCCATGATGCCGTGGACGTCGGCGCCGCGGAAGCCGTAGATCGACTGGTCGGGGTCGCCCACCGCGACCAGGTCGCGGCCGTCGCCCGCGAGGTGGTGGAGCAGCAGTTCCTGGGCCGGGTCGGAGTCCTGGTACTCGTCCACGAAGACCGCCTCGTGCGCGGCCCGCTCGCGCGCCCGCACCTCCGGCCTGGCCAGCAGCGCCGAGGCCGCGCCGACCAGCTCGGCGTAGTCGAAGGTCTCCTCCGGGTCGAGGTCGAAGCGGTCCTCGTAGCGCTCGGCGAAGCGGCCGGCCGCCACCCAGTCGCGGCGGCCGTGGCGGCGGCCCAGCTCGACCAGGCGGGGGCCGTCCAGCCCGCGCTCGTTGGCCCGGGACAGGAAGTCGCGCAGCTCCTCGGCGAAGCCGCGGGTGCGCAGCGGCTCGCGCAGCGACGCCGGCCAGTCGGGCGCGCCGTTCTCCAGCTCTCCGTGGAGCAGGCGGCGGATCTCCAGCAGTTGCTCGGGGCCGGTCAGCAGGCGCGGCGGGGCCTTGCCGGCGAGGACCGCCTCGCGGCGCAGCAGGGCGTAGGCGTAGGAGTGGAAGGTCATCGCGAGCGGGGTGCGGGTGGTGCGGCGCAGCCGGGCGGTGACACGCCTGCGCAGCTCCTCGGCGGCCTTGCGGCTGAAGGTGAGGATGAGCGCCCGCTCGGGGTCGAGGCCGCGCCGCTCGATGCGGTCGACGACGCTCTCGACGATCGTGGTGGTCTTGCCGGTGCCAGGACCGGCGAGCACGAGCAGCGGGCCGCCGGGATGCCCGACCACGGCACGCTGATGCTCGTCCAGCACAGGGGGCACATCAGGGGCGGTGTTGCCACGTCGTACCAGGCGCCAGGTCTGACCACTCACAGCACTAGATTCCACCAGACCACAGGGGTAGATCGTGCCGAGTTGCCCGGTCTTCTCGCGCGAACCGCCTACGTTAGCGGCGGAAATCGCGGAAATCGCGACGACACGCCGAGGTCCCGGGCCCCGGGACCTCGGCGGACGCCCTCTTTAGGAAAAGAGGTGGTCCACGACACGGACCGTCGCCTTGCCGTCGTCCCGGGGAGCGAAGGTGGCGCGGAAGGCGTCGTAGCGGTCGGCGTGGGCGGCCGCGACCTCGTCGATCGAGCGCAGCGCCTCGACGACCTGCGCCGAGGTGGACAGCACCGGGCCGGGGGCCTGCTCGGCGAGGTCGAGGTAGAGGCCGCGCTTGTTGGCGTATTTGACCTGGTCGTAGGCGTAGAGGACGATCGGGCGGCCGGTGGCGGCGAAGTCGAACATCACCGAGGAGTAGTCGGTGACCAGGACGTCCGCGATCAGCAGCAGCTCGGCGATGTCCGGATATGTGGTGACGTCACGCGCGATCTCGGGGACCGCGGGGACGGCCTGCATCGGGTGCGCCCGGACCAGGATCTCGTGGTCGGCCCCCAGCGCCTCGCGCGCCTTGGCGAGGTCGAGCTTGACCATCGCGTTCTTGCGGTCGTAGTCGCGGTAGGTCGGCGCGTACAGGACGACCCGCTTGCCCTCCGCCAGGCCCAGCCGCTCGCGCACGGCCGCGGCGAGCTCCTCGCGGTCGGGCGAGTTGAGCACGTCGTTGCGCGGCAGCCCGCTCTCCAGCACCTCGCCCTTGTAGCCGAACGCCTTGCGCAGCACCGGCGTGGCCCACGGCGACTGCGACAGCAGCAGGTCCCAGCCGCGCACCTCGGCGGCCTGGCGGTGCCAGATCGGCGGCCTCGGGTCGCGCTGCATGTGCGGCAGGTCGTTGCCGACGTGCTTGGCCGGGGTGCCGTTCCAGGTCTGCACCACCACCTGGTCCTCGCGGGCGCGGAACCAGGTGGGCAGGAACGCGTTGGTGATGATGTGCCGGGAGCGCGCCAGTGCGGCGTGGTGCTCGCGGCTGCCCGCGCGCACGACCGTGGCCGGGCCGGGCGGCACGAAGGCGCCGTCCTTGACGATCCAGATGTGCTCGCGGTCGTCGCCGCGCCGCAGCCGCTCCTCGTAGATGGCGCGGACGCTGTCGGCGTAGAGGCGGCCGTCGTTGACGACGTAGACGGTGGCGTCGTTGAGCGGCTCGGTGCGCTGCGCCGGGTAGAAGACGCGGCGCAGCACGTGGGTGCCCGCCACGCCGCGCTCGTCCGCGGGCCGGGCCTCCTCGACCGTGACGACCGGCACGTCGAAGCGGGTGGAGAGCATGCGGTAGACGCGGCCGTCGAGCGTGCGCGGCTCCTCGTCCAGGCCCGCCAGCGCGGCGTGGTCCATGCGCAGCGGCACGATCTCGCCCGACGGGTGGCGCAGCGACAGGTTCCAGGTGCCGGCGGCCAGCGGCACAGGCTCGCCGAAGCGGTCCATCGCCGAGGGTGCGACCCGGACGGAGAAGCCCTCGCCGGACCGCTCCATCGGCAGCTGGTAGGACAGCCCCGACCGGTGCCGCAGGGTGAGCGTGCGCGGGCCGGGCGCGTCGGGGTAGCGGCCGCTCAGCACCAGCGCCGAGCCCTCCCACACGGCCGAGGTGATGACCGGCCTGATGCGGTGGGCGGAGACCACGACGCGGTCGCGCCGGTCGCCGAGCACGGTGATCTCGCGGTCGCCCACGACCTCGCGGGCCTCGGGCAGGTCGGCCAGCATGACGGAGGCCGCCGGGTCGCCCTTGGGCTCGACCCAGAGCCGCCGCCCGTCCTTCTCCTGGAGCAGGGCGGGCACGGCCAGCCCGACGACGACCTCGGTGCCGCCGGTGACCGGCGTGAACTCGGCCGCGATGCGGTGGCCGCCCAGCCGGGCGTGGCCCTTGGTGACGGTGCGGCCGGGCAGGGAGACCCTGAGCTCCAGGCGCTCGCCGTCGAGGGTGACGCCGGTCAGCTCGGCCCGGTTGGGCTGGAGCACGACCTGGAGCGCGCGGTCGGAGGTCCAGACCGGGCGCACCCACCAGCCGGGCTTGAGCTTGAGCCCCGCCGGCCGCTCGGGGCGGCCCAGCGAGGAGCCGCGCAGCAGGCCGGTGGCGCGGGCGCCGCGGCTCCAGAACACGATCTCGGCCCGCCACGTCGTGGTGTCGGGCACCGACGGGCGGTGCCGCATGCGGCGGCGCACCGCCGACACGACGTTGCGCACCGCGCCGCGCCAGCGCAGCGGCCACGGGCGCAGCTCGGCGGAGAAGCCGGACCAGTCGTAGTTGCAGCCGGGCTCGCGTGCCCCGTGGGTGGCCTCCGGCTCGTACGTCCGCCGCGTCCGCATCCGGATCGGCGGCAGCCAGCGCGGCCCGCGCAGCACCACGGTCGCCCAGTTGGCGCGCCTGCTGCGCACCGACAGGCCCGCCAGGTAGGCGAAGCCGGTGACGCGCAGCTTGCCGTCGACCCAGGCGATGTCGTCGATGTGCGTGACGGGCACCATGTCGGCCCGGCGCAGCCGGTAGAGGTCGGGCGCCAGCTCGTCCTGCAGCGGCAGGTCGGCGTACCAGCGCAGGCCCTTGCGGATGCGCCTGGACGGCTCGGCCGCGGCCTCGACGACCTTGACCAGCGTCTCGCCGTCGATCAGCTCGTCGTCGGGACGGGTCTCGATCAGGTGGACGATCACCCGCCGGGCGACCGGCAGGTCGCGTTTGACGCCCGCGTCCACGGCCGCGAGGTAGGGGCGCACGAGCGCCAGCATCTCGCGCCGCCGCGCGGGACCGCGTTTGACCGCGAGCTCGATCCGGCCCCCGAGGGGACCGCTGAGCACCTCGGTGTCGAACGCCGCGTCGCGTCCGCCGGGGCCGACCGCTCGCATGACCGCTTCGAGAGGCTCGCCACGATCGCAGAGATCCTGGACAGCCTTGAGGCGGTCGGCGAGGGGTTCGCCGCCCTGGCTCTGGGCTGTGACGCCGGTGGCCATAGGGGAGGCACCGCCTTTCGGGCCGCCATCAGTGTTCTGCCCATGGTAATGGGCGTCACATGTCACGAAATCGCCCGATCAAGGAATCCGCTGGTCAGGACCCTTACTGAAACTTCGCTGAAGGGTCCGCCCCGTCGTCTGCCGGGCGGCCGTCCCAGCGGGCGCGGCGCATGTCGACCCGCTCGCCGCGCAGCGGGGTGCCCTCCTCGCGCCAGTGGGCCAGGCATTCGCGCAGGTGGTCGGGCGCGGCGCCGCTGCCGTCCGCGTGCACGACGCGCCACCAGGGCACGCCGCCTCCCCAGGTGGACATCACCTTGCCGACCTGACGGGGGCCGCCCTCGCCGAGATATTCGGCGATGTCGCCGTAGGCCATCACCTTGCCGGGAGGGATGCGCTCGACCAGATCGAGCACCCGCTCGGCGAAGGGGTTCAGGGGGTCCACGCCGCCGGTCCGGCGTCCACGATCTCCTCGAACTTGCCGAGCTCGGCCACGCTGCCGCCGCTCTCGACCTCCATGACGCCGTCGCGCAGCCGGTAGACCTCGCCGTCCTCGCCCACGAGCCGGGCGCCGAGCGCGGCCGACAACCTCAGGAGCTGGGCCACCTGCCAGTCGGAGCCGGGCTCGCCCACCACCAGGCCGGTCCAGCGGGCGACCTGGTGCGTACGCCCGTCGTGACCGATGACGATCTCGTCAGATCCGCGCAGCTCGAATCCGGCCGGCGCGATGGCCTTCGCCAAGTCCGCGAAGGCGAGTGGCGACTCGCGTACCACTCGCAGCTCGTATCCCATGACGGGGGACCATAGCGGATCTTTCATGACTCTCTACGCTGATTCAGGACGACGATCGCACCACAGAACGTGATGAGCGCCACAAGCGTGCCGCCTCCGTAGAGCCAGAGCCGCAGCGGGTCGGGCCCCGGCCTCTGGGGCACCGGCGCCTCGCCGCTGCCGAAGTGCTCCTTGCCGCTCGGGTCGACGACGCCGCTCGGCCGGCCGGCCAGCGCGTCGGCGGCGTTGAGCGCGGCGGCGGCGTCGACCACGCCGAAGCCGATCTGGTCGTCGTAGCCGGCGGCGGGCCGGCCGCGGGCGCCGGTCGCGAGGGCCTGCGCCACCTGCTCGGGCCGCAGACCGGGATGCCGGGACTTGATCAGCGCGGCCACGCCGGAGATCAGCGCGGCGGCCGAGCTGGTGCCCTCCGACAGGTCGTAGCCGCTCCCGCGCCTGACCACCGGCACGCCGACGCCCGGCGCGGACACCAGCACCGACAGGTTGTCGCTGCTGAACGAGGCCCGCCTGCCCTGCTTGTCGGTGGCGGCCACGCCGATCACGCCCGGATAGCCCGCCGGGAAGCTCCAGTAGGAGGTGCCCTTGTCCTGGGCGTACTGGGTCAGGCCGTCGTTGCCCACGGCGGCGACCAGCACGACGCCCTTGTCCAGCGCGTACGACACCGCCTCCCGCTCCGACCTGACCGGGCCGTACGAGCCGATCGACATGCTGACGACCTGCGCCCCGTGGTTGGCCGCGTACCGCAGGGCGCGCGCGAGCGGGCTCTCCGCGGCGGTCTCGGCGTCGGGCGCGGGCGGGATGCCGATCACCGGCTCGTCGTCGGTCGCCATCGGCAACGACAGGATGCGCGACTCGGGCGCGATGCCGATGAGCCCGCCGCCGGTCCCGGAGCCGGCGATCAGGGCCGCCATGGCGGTGCCGTGCCGGCCGGGCGGCACGTCGTGCACGGCGGTGCCCGAGGTCATGTCGGGGCCCTTGGTGACGCGGCCCTTCAGCTCCTTGACGGTGTCGTCCACGCCGCTGTCCACGACCGCGACGGTGATCCCGGCGCCCTTGGTGACGCTCCACGCCTGCTCGACGTTGAGCGCGTCCAGCACCCACTGCTGCTGGTCCCTGACGGGGGTGGCGGCGGTCTGGCCGGTGAGGGCGAGCAGCACCGCGGCGACGGCGCGCGCGGCGGTCAGCACACGTTTCCCTGCGTGCAGGGCGGGACCTTGGGCGGGTCCGCGAGGAAGTAGGCGATCTGGTTGCCGATGGACTTGCCGGCCGGCCACAGCTCCGGGTGCAGGATCTCCTCGGGCGGGATCGCGGCCCTGGTGCGCCCGTCGGCGTAGCCGCCGGTGGAGAAGACGAGGTAGGGGCCCGCGCCGACCCAGCTCGTACGCTGCCGCTGCTCCGGCCCGAAGCGCTCGCTCACCGTGCCGGGGAAGGCCACGGGCAGCACGCCCACGCGGTCGTCCTGGGTGAGCTCCTCGCCGGCCGACATCCTGGACTCCTCGTCCTTGAGCACGGCCACGCCGACGGTGAAGACGAACGACGCCGTCTGGTCCATGTACGTGGCCCGCAGCATCGTGACGCAGCCGTGGCTGCGCAGCACGTCGGCCACGGGGGCGTCGACGCCCTTGGCGCACTCGGTCTCGGGGGCGATGCCGACCCGGCGGGCGTACTGCTGGGCCCGGTCCAGCCCGAGGTACTTGACCTCGTCGGGGAAGACGCCGGTCGTCGGCCACGCCTGCCAGCGCCGGGCGATCTCCTCCTGCTTGTACTGGTTCTGCTCGGCGGGGGTGAGCGGCCGCGAACGGGTCTCGCTGAGCAGCCCGATGGTGCCGAGCAGCACCACGGCCGCGGACACGGCGACGATGACGCCGAGCAGCGTCACGAAGATGCGCCGGTACTGGATGCCCTGCTGGAGCTCCAGCAACTCCGCGCGCTGCCGCGCGGCGCTCGCCCGCCTGCGGCCGTCGCCGGCCGGCCAGGCGCGCACCCGAGACCCGCGGCCGGTGGCGGCGCCGAGCGGATTCCTCCGACCCGGCGTGGCTTCCTCTCCGGCGCGCGGCAACCCTGACGTCGTCCTACGTGCCTTCACCACCGCCTCGTTCCCGGTTCGGTCTTGTGTCTAGTTCGTCCCCCTACGGGGACAGATCATGCGTCATGGGGGCTGTGCGCCCGGCGTACCCGTCTGACCAGGGTGAATATGACCCCCAGCGAGGCGAGCGCGCCCGCGCCCGCCGCCGTGGCGATGGCCGCAGAGACGGCCACCCGCCGGTCGTCCCGTACGACGACCCTGACCGGGCCCGTCCGGCCCCCGGCGAGGGGGCGGCCGGGATCCTGGACCGCGGCGCCGGTGGCGACCGCCGTGTGGCCGGCCAGCCGGTCGGCCGCCGAGAGGGCTCTGGCGGCGCTCACGACGCCGAAGCCCGTGGAGGTGTCGTAGCCGCCCGGCGGACGGTCGAGCGCGCCGGCGGTGAGCGCCTGCGCGACGAGCGGCGGCGACATCCGCGGGTGCCGCGCCTTGATGAGGGCGACGACGCCGGACACCAGCGCGGTCGCCTGCGAGGTGCCCCGCCCCACCCAGTACTCGTCGCCGGGGCCCGCGCCCATGATGTCCACGCCGGGCGCGGCCACCTGCACCGAGGGGTTCCAGTTCGAGAACGCGGCCCGGCGCAGCCGCCGGTCGGTCGCCCCCACCGCGACCACGCCGGGGAAGGCCGCCGGGTAGGAGTAGGGCGCGTAGTCGCGCATGAGCTTCCTGTCGCCCTCGTTGCCCGCGGCGGCCACCAGCACGACGCCCTTGGAGATCGCGTAGCGGACGGCGGCGCGCTCCTTCGCGGTGGCGAGCTCCTTGGAGATCGACAGGTTGATCACGTCCACCCCCTCGTCGACCGCGTACCTGATGCCGCGCGCCACGACGTCCTCGAAACGCTCGGCGGTGTTGAACTCCCGGAAACCGGGCTCCTCGTCCTCGAGGATGACCCTCACCGACAGTACGTCCGCTTCGGGCGCGACGCCGATGATCCCCCGTTTTCCGGCCGGCCCGTGCCCGTGGCCGGCGATCAGCGAGGCCATGTACGTGCCGTGCAGCCTGCGCGGCGGCACGCCCGGCGGGTTCGCGCCCGCCGTGAAGTCCTTGCCCGTGCGCACCGAGCCGGTCAGGTCGCGGTGGCCCGGGTCCACGCCGGAGTCGAGCACGGCCACGGTCGCGCCCGCGCCCTTGGTCACCTGCCACGCCTTCTGGAGCTCCAGCGTCTCGATGACCTGGCGCTGCCCGCTGCGTACGTCGTCGGGGTAGGCGGGCGGCGCGCCCAGCAGCAGCGCTCCCACCGCCGCCCCTGCGGCGAGCACCGGCCGCGGCACGCCTCTCAGCACGCCTCGGTGACTGCCCCGCCTCAGCACTGCCATTCCTCGCCGCCGCAGTCCGGCATGGCGGGGGTGCTGAGCGCGGCGAGGATCCGCTCGGAGATCTCGACGGCGAACGCGAACACCGCGGGCCGCGGCTCGCCGACGGCGCTCCCCGGCCGCCCGTCCACCTCGCCCGCCGTGGTGAGCACGAGGTACGGCCCCGCCTGCCCGACCGATCCGGCCTGACGGACGGCGGGCGTGAACCGCTCGGCGACCGTGCCGGGAAAGGCCAGCGGGAGCAGGCCGGGCACGGGCTCGCCGCCCTCGGGGAAGACGGCACGCGCGCGGGCGGCCTGTCGCTCGTCCGGCAGAGCCGCCACGCCGACGGTGACGAGCACGCCCTGCAGAGCGTCGAGGTACGTGGCCCGCAGCAGCCCCCGGCAGCCGGCCAGGCGCAGCCCCTCGGCCGCCTCGGGGTCGGCGTGCGCGCAGGAGGTGTCGGGCGAGATGCCGACGCGGCGGGCGTGCTCCTCGCCGCCCTGCTCGGCGGAGTAGGCCAGCGTCGCGGGGAACACCCGCCCGGCGGGCCAGGTGCGCCAGCGCTCGGCGACCTCCCGCGTGGCGGCGGCGCGCAGCTCGGCGGCCGTGGGACCGCGCGTGAGCTCGGTGCCCGCCGAACCGCCGGCGACCCCGGCGGCCACCGCGCAGACCAGGGTCAGCGCGGAGGCCGCCACCAGGGTCGGCCAGGGCCGGGACGTGTTCACGTCATCGACCTTAACCAGGGCGTCACCGGAACACCCCGCAAAAATGCCGCGATATGCCTAATAGCTGGGCAGGCTCGGGTCCACCGTCTTGACCCAGCTCAGCACGCCGCCGCCGACGTGCACGGCGTCGGAGAAACCGGCGTTCTTGACGACCGCCAGCGCCTCGGCCGAGCGCGCGCCCGACTTGCAGTGGAGCACGATGCGCTTGTCCTGCGGCAGCTTCTCCAGGGCCGAGCCGTTGAGGAACTCGCCCTTCGGGATCAGCGTGGCGCCGGGGATGGAGACGATCTCGTACTCGTTGGGCTCGCGGACGTCCACGAGGAAGATGTCCTCGCCGCGGTCCTGCATGCCCTTGAGCTCAAGGGCGGTGATGGTGGAGCCCGTCGCGGCCTCGGCGGCCTCGTCCGAGATCGCGCCGCAGAACGCCTCGTAGTCGTCGAGGAGCTGGGTGAGCGTCGGGTTCTTGCCGCACAGGACGCACTCGGGGTCCTTGCGGACCTTGACGTCGCGGTACTTCATCTCCAGGGCGTCGTAGATCATCAGCCGCCCGACCAGCGGCTCGCCGATGCCGGTCAGCAGCTTGATGGCCTCGTTGACCTGGATGGAGCCCACCGACGCGCACAGCACGCCGAGCACGCCGCCCTCGGCGCACGACGGCACCATGCCGGGAGGCGGGGGCTCGGGGTAGAGGCAGCGGTAGCACGGCCCGTGCTCGGCCCAGAAGACGCTCGCCTGGCCGTCGAAACGGTAGATGGAGCCCCAGACGTACGGCTTGCCGAGCAGCACCGCGGCGTCGTTCACCATGTAGCGCGTGGCGAAGTTGTCCGTGCCGTCGACGATGAGGTCGTAGCCGGAGAAGATCTCCATCACGTTCTCGGTGGTCAGCACCTCGTTGTGGACCACGACCTCGACGAGGGGGTTGATCTCGCGGATCGAGGCGGCGGCGCTCTCGGCCTTCGGCCGGCCCACGTCGGACTGGCCGTGGATGACCTGACGCTGCAGGTTGGACTCATCGACCACGTCGAAGTCGATGATGCCGAGGGTGCCGACGCCCGCCGCCGCGAGATACAGCAGCGCGGGCGAGCCCAGGCCCCCGGCGCCGACGCACAGCACCTTGGCGTTCTTCAGCCGCTTCTGCCCGGCCATGCCCACATCGGGGATGATCAGGTGGCGCGAGTAGCGGCGCACTTCGTCGACGGTCAGCTCGTCTGCCGGCTCGACCAGCGGTGGCAACGACACTTCAATACGCTCCCGTTTTCGGGGTCTCATCTCACTGTGAAACCTAGCTGGGCAGTGGGGCATTCCCCAATCGAGTCTCACGGATCAGACGGCCTGCTTCGGCCGCCACGACCTGCGGCATCTCCATCATCGCGACGTGGCCGGCGGTCGGCAGCAGCACGATCCTGACGTCGCGGAAGGCCCGCCACGCCCTGCGCGCCATCGCCGGGCGGACGAGCCGGTCGTGCCGGCCGTGCAGGATCAGCGTGGGCGCCTCGACCTTGGCGGCCTGGCGCCAGAGGTTGTCCTCGCCGCGGCGGAAGTACTCGGCCACGATGCCGCGGGCCGAGGCGATCATGGCCTCGCCCGCGTACGGGAGGTCGTCGCGGCGGCGCAGCTCGTCGATGGCGTCGCGCAGCCGGACGGGGTGGACCGCGCCCATGTCGGCCCAGACCATCGCCATGGAGGCGGTGACGCGCTGCTCGGCGGGGATGAGCTGCAGCTTGCCCGCCACCCACTCCCCCAGCACGGGGATCGCGGCGGCGGCCACCCGGGCGGGCCCGTAGCGCGGGACCAGGTCGGGCAGCGCCGGGGAGACCAGCGTGAGCGAGCGGACCAGCTCGGGACGGCTCGCGGCGACCCGCACGGAGACCGCGCCGCCCAGCGAGTTGCCGAACAGGTGGGCCGGCCCCGTCTGCTCCAGCAGGGCGATCACGGCCCTGGCGTGCCCGGCCACCGTGTAGTCGCCGTCCGGCGGCGCCGGGGAGAAGCCCGCGCCCGGCAGGTCGAGTGCGTGGCCCCTGACGGTGTCCTTGAGCTCGTCCATGAGGTCGGTCCAGTTGGTGGCGGACCCGGCCAGGCCGTGGACGAAGACCGCCTGTTCTGACGGGCCCTCGGGGGTGGACCGGACGTGCAACGAGCCGATCGTGCGTCCCGGCCAGTGCGGGATCGGCTCCGCGACCATGCGTCCTCCTCGTCGTTCATGGAACGCGGGGGTGCGTTCCCCCAACGATAACCATCGAGTCTAGAAGCGGCCCAAAAAGGGTCAGAACGGTCTTTACCGGAACATCGTCCGCCGGCCTCGACAGGGGCGAGTCGTCCCGACATGTCCAAGAGACCGGTAAAAAGCCGACGGATGTCGTTTGTGAGGGTCACCGGCGGAAACATGTCAGGCAGCGCCACGGATGGTGACTCGTTCGGCACTGACCGTATTCAGCGGGGACAGGCCGGCACGGAAGCATTGTCCGGGCGTACGTCTATTTCTTTGGGTGTGAAATGACGACCGCCGTCATTGTGTGACCGCGAATGTGCTACCCGTCGGCGGGTGCCCACGGGGGCCATTCCGGTCCGGCGGCCGGCCGGAGTGTTCGCGGCCATTCTCACCGCGCGAAGTCGCGCCGCTTTGTGCTGCCGCTTTTGGCGAATCCGGCAAATCGGACATTTCATCTCATTTCATGGGATAGACATGTAATGCAAGCAATAGGATTCTTAATACACAGCAAAATAGGGTGATCCCAGTTTGCCTGCCCGGCCCTGCGGAAATGACATGCAGCGGATGACTCTTAAGCAGCCGTCCAAGACCTTTTTCAGGTACCCGGAAACGTCTGAAACGGGGCACTCGATCCTTTAGGGGGAAAACGCAATGCCCAAGCTCAAGAGCCTTATCACCGGTCTCGCCTTCAGCACGGCGATGACCGGCGCCGCGGTCGCCATGGGGACCCCGGTCGCCAACGCCACCCCGGTCACCTCTCTCGTCTCCGTCACCACCGGCGACTGGGACGACGACGACACCCTGGGCGATGGCCTGGTCGACGGCCTGGGCACCAACCTGGGCAACAACTGGGGCGGCAACTGGAACAACTGGGGCGGCGGCTGGGGCCACCGCCGTCACGAGCGCTGCCACCGCCGGGGCGGGGGCGGCTGGGGCGGCTGGGGCCGTCGCGGCGGAGGCAGGATCTGCGTCGTGGTCCGCAACCACAACCGCAACATCAACGACCAGTTCGAGTTCGACCGCCACCGCCGTCACCACCACAACTTCGACGACGACAACGGGGCGTAATGGCGCGTCCGTGAAGCAACGGCGCAAGGAGTAAGGGGCCGTTTCGCACGACCGCCGGAAATCCGTCCATGAAACGGATGAAGGCGCCGTGATGAATGGCTTGTCTCAGGTCGGTCCGCACGAGCGCGTGCGGGCCGGCCTGAGATCTCTTTTCTCCTTACCTGCCACGGCACATTATCTTCGAGGGCCCCGCCGGCTGACAGCCGGCGGGGCTCTCGTCGTGCTTTTCCAGACTTTTCCCTATGTCACAAACCGGCAAAAGTGGACAATTCCGGTTTGTGTGGGTTGGTGGCCGGTTATATGAAGAGTGCGGATGAACGGACTCGTTCCGAACATCCCCCGCCCACACACAGGACGGCAGCAATCAGGCTGTTCAGGAAAGGGCGGTACGGGGCAATCGATCCTTTAGGGGGAAGACAAAATGCCCAAGCTCAAGAGTATTGTCGCGGGCCTCGCCCTCAGCACGGCGATGACCGGAGGCGCGGTCGCCGCGAGCGCGGCCACCTCTGCCGCAAGCGCCGCCACCCAGATCACCACGCAGACCGCCATCCAGACCGGGTGGGGCTGCGGCGTCCGCCGCCGCTGCGGCTGGGGCTGGCGCCGGGCCGGCTGGGGCGGCTGGGGCCGCCGGGGCCACGGCCGCATCAGGGTCGTCGTCGTCAACAACAACACCAACGTCAACAGCAACCAGCACCGCCGCTTCCGCCACTTCAACGGCGACGGCGACTGGGATTAGCGGCCAGGCCGGAGCCTGAGGTCTCCTGCGGGAGCCTTCCCAGGTGGTGAACCTCCGGCCGATGAAGCCGCGAGTGCCCGTGTTCACATGGTGAACACGGGCACTTCCTTATGCCGGGGTCGCCAAGGGAACGTGCCCATCGAGACCCCGGCCGCGTCGTCAAGGACCCCTGATGGCCGGACAGCCCTGAGCGGCGTCTCCGGGGCCGGCCGATCCCCCCGATCCCCCCTGGCCCACCGGACGCCGCCGACGCCCCCAGATTCGCGCTCAGCCCCTCGCACCACCCGCCCGAGGAACCTGACACGAGAAGGCCGTTCTTCCGTGACACGCAAATGAGGGTCCCCCGGCGGATGCCGGGAGACCCTCAACAGGATCACCAGGGAGACGAGGAAAAGGAATTCGCCCTCAGCGGGCCTTTCCTTCTTCCACCGTCACGCGACTGGATCAGTCGGTGTCGGTGTCGGCGTCGCTGGTGGTGGCGAGCCCACCGGTCACGCCGTACTCCCCGTTGTACATCGGGTTGTGGTGGTGGTGATGGTGGAACCGGCGGTCATGCTCCCGGCGGTTCGTGAAGGTGCGGTTGAAGTTGAAGTTGTTGTTGTGCACGTTCACATGCGTCCTCTGGTTGTGGTGGCGGCGCCCCCACCCGCCCCAGCCGCAGCGGCTCCGGTAGCCGCAGCCCCAGCCGGTCGTGACGGTGGTGCCCGTGCCGATCTGGGTGGCGGCGCTGGCGGCAGAGGTGGCGGCGCTCGCGGCGACCGCGCCACCGGTCATGGCCGTGCCGATGGCGAGGCCCGCGAGAACACTCCTGAGCTTGGGCATTGCGTTTTCCCCCTAAAGGATCGATTGCCCCGTACTCGATCTTTCCGGCATTGCCGGAAAAAACGTTGTGGATGACCGCCGTTGAGCCATCCGGTAAAAGTCATTTCCGACACCAGTGGCACACAAACAGAAATCGTCCCTTTTTGCCGCACATTAGGAGGGGCATTGCTTGTATTACACGTTTATGCATTGATTCAACATAAAATATCCGAAATGTCCTATTTGGGCGGTCATCCCTCTCTCCGGACGCCGCACCATAGATCCGCGGGCCCGCCCGCATCTAGGTGGGTGAGACCCGAGGAGAGCCCTTGCACCCCGACCAGCAGCGTGACTTCACCGAGTTCGTCATCAGCCGTTCCGACCGGCTGATCAGGCTCGCGTACCTCCTGACCGGCGATCAGCACGCCGCCGAGGACCTGCTCCAGACCGCGCTGGCCAAGACCGCCGGGCACTGGCGGCGGATCCGCGACAGTCCGGAGGCGTACGTGCGCCGGGTCATGTACCACGAACAGGCCGGCCGCTGGCGAAGCCCGCGCTGGGGACGCGAACGGCCGGTCACGTCACCACCCGACCGGACCGCCGGCGACCGGACCGACGAGGTCGAGACCCGCGTCACCCTGGCCCGGGCGCTCCGGACCCTGCCGCCGCGCAAGAGAGCGGTCCTGGTGCTCCGTCACTACGAGGACCTCCCGGAGTCGGAGGTCGCCAGGATCATGGGCTGCTCGGTGGGGACCGTACGCAGCCAGACGCACCAAGCCGTCGCCCGGTTGCGCGAGCTGATCGGCGAGACCATCACCCTGGAGGCCTGAGATGACCCTCGACGAACAGCGGATCTCCGCCGAGCTGCGGCGGATGGCGGACGAGGCGAGGCCCGTCGACCCGCTCGCCTACGCGGCACGGGCGCGGGCCGGCTCCACGCGGCGCCGCCGCCTCTCCTGGTCGGTCGCCGGGCTCGCCGCGGCCGCGTCGGTGATCGCCGCGGTGACCGTCGTCACCGGCGGGGGCCCCGGCCAGGTCACCGCGGCGGAGGTGGACCGCCTGCCGGACAACACCCCCGAGCAGACGCGGGCCGTACGCGCGTGCATGCCCCAGGGAGGTCCGGTGCACAGCATGGACGGTCGCCGGCGCATTCCCGAGCACGGCTCGGTGGAGGACTTCCGGATGCTGGCGGAGTACCGGGACAAGGGCGGATCGACCGCTCTGGTCGGCAGCCTGTCCGGCTTCGTCCTGTGCACGCCGAGCACGCCGCAGGATCTCGCGGAGCGGGCGGTCTTCACCTACTGGGGGTTCCAGGCTCCGGGGAACATGAGGGGCTTCCCCGGCGCGCTCCAGGTGGACGCCTACACCTCGCAATCGGACAACAAGGTGGAGGGGCCGGAGCGGGCGATGAGGACCAAGACCTACCGGGTCGTGGTCGGCCGGGTCACGGCGGACGTACGCCGGGTCGAGGTCGACTGGGCGGACGGGCGGCGTACCGACGCGCGCATCGCCGACGGCTTCTTCATCGCCCGGGTGCTCGGAAAGTCGGTCCCCGACCCCGACGGCGGCAAGGACGCCTTCGGCGAGCCTCTCACCATCCTGAACACGCCACCGGTGACGGTCACCGCCTACGGCCCGCGCGACCAGGTCCTGGAGCAGGTCACGGACGAGAGGTACAGCCCGTTGGGCCGGGGGACGGGGTACTGACCGGGCCGGGAGGAGGAGGTCAGGCGGACTTGCGGGTCTTGCGCCTGGCGGGGGCCTTCTCCTCCTTGGCGGTCTCGTCCTTGGAGCCCGTCTTCGCGTCCTTCGCCTTCCCCGAGGCGGCCTTCCCGCGCTTGGCGGGGGCGCCCTCCCGCTCCCGCTTGGCCGCCTCGACGCTGGCCCGCAGCGCCGCCATCAGGTCCACGGCCGGCCCGGCCTCCTCCTCCTCGGCAGCTGGGACGACCTCCTTGCCCTCCACCTTGGCCTCGATGACGTGCTGGAGCGCCTCGCGGTAGGTGTCGTGGTACTCGCCCGGGTCGAAGTCGGACTCCATCGTGCTGATGAGCGACTCGGCCATCTTGAGCTCCTGGGCGCGTACCTCGATGTCCTCCTCCAGGAACTCGAAGTCGGGCGCGCGGATCTCGTCCGGCCAGAGCATGGTCTCCAGGACGAAGACGCCGTCGCGGACGCGCAGCGTGGCCAGCGACTCCCGCTGCCGCAGCGCCACCTTGACCACCGCGACCTGACCCGAGCTCTCCAGGGCGTCCCGCAGCAGCACGTACGGCTTCGCCCCCTGCGCGTCGGGCTCCAGATAGTACGACTTCGCGAAGTAGATGGGGTCGATCTGCTCGGCCGGGGTGAACTGCAGCACGTCGATCCTGCGTGACGTGGTCAGGGGCAGGTCCTCGAAGTCCTCGTCGGTGAGCACGACCATCTCGCCCGTGGCCAGCTCGTAGCCCTTGGCGATGTCGGCGTAGGGGATCTCCTCGCCGTCGAGCTGGCACACGCGCTTGTAGCGGATGCGCCCGCCGTCCTCGCGGTGCACCTGATGGAACGACACGTCCTTCTGCTCGGTCGCGGAGTAGAGCTTGACGGGGATCGTGACCAGGCCGAAGGAGATCGCACCCTTCCAGATGCTGCGCATGGCTCACTCCTCAGGCTCTCCGTCGTCGTCGGCAGAAGGCACATACCCGGCATGACACGACCAATGCTTGCCATACGTGGCCGTGGCGAAATCGGTGGGTTAGGCGCGATCCATCCGGGGAGGTGGCGTACACCATGCGGACGGAGGTGCCCCCGTGGCCAAGAAGGTCCCCGTCAAGGTGGACGGACGCGAGCTGACCCTCAGCAACCTGGACAAGGTGCTCTATCCGGACTGCGGCTTCACCAAGGCCGAGGTCATCGACTACTACAGCCGGATCGCCCCCGTCCTGCTGCCGCACCTCGCGGGCCGCCCGCTGACCGTCAAGCGCTACCCCGACGGCGTGACCGGCCAGTCCTTCTTCGAGAAGAACGCCCCCGACCACACCCCCGACTGGGTACGCCGGGTCAACCTGCCCGTCCCCGGCAGCACCAAGAACCGCGAGAGCATCGACTTCGCCGTGATCGAGGACCTGCCGACGATCGTCTACTACGCCAACCTCGCCGCACTGGAGCTGCACGTGCCGCAGTGGCGCGTGGACGACGACGGTAACGCGCTGCCCCCCGACATGATCGTCTTCGACCTCGACCCCGGGGCGCCGGCGACGATCGTCCAGTGCGCCGAGGTCGCGCTGATGCTGCGCGAGGTGCTGAAGGCCGAGGGGCTGACCGCCCGGCCGAAGACGAGCGGCAGCAAGGGCATGCAGCTCTACGCGGACTGGGACTGCAGGGAGGAGCCCTCCGCGTACGCCAAGAGGCTGGCCCAGCTCCTGGAGAAGGAGCACCCGAAGCAGGTCGTGAGCGTCATGGCCAAGGCCGCGCGGCCCGGCAAGGTCTTCATCGACTGGAGCCAGAACAACCCCGCGAAGACCACCGTCGCGCCCTACTCCCTGCGGGCCCGCGAACGGCCGACCGTGTCGACGCCTCTTACGTGGAAAGAGGTGGAAAGCTGTGAGCGTCCGGAGGACCTGGTGTTCACAGCGCCGGACGTACTGGCGAGAGCGGAGAACCGCGGCGACCTTTTCGCGCGGGCGTAGTCTGGAGCCGTCCACACCTGGAGGGGGACCACGAGATGTCGGAGATGGACGTTCGCGGGGACGAGGGGCCCTACGACGAGGAGGTCGAGGAGTTGTCGATCGAGGCGCCCGAGGCCGACGTGGCCGAGCAGCAGCGCGAGGCGGATCGGGCGGCCGGCGGGCTGCGCCGCGAGCTGCCGCTGGACGTCAACCCCGCCGACGCGGCCGAGCAGGACCGCGAGGTCGAGCTCGACGACGACGAATACCGGTGACGACCGCCGCCGGGTGTGACGCCTGCCCGCGCGCGGGACGATCTTCTTCCTGCTCGCGCGCGGGGCGACCTGCCTACTCGTGCGTAGGACGACGTGACTACTCGCCCGTAGGATGTCCGCACGACCCGTTGAGAGCGCTGAGAGACCAATGGAGACCCGCGTGACCGCAACCCCGGACGCCAAGCCCCGGGGCACCCGGCTGCCCCGACTCGCCCGCCGCCGGCAGCTCCTGAGCGCGGCGCAGGAAGTGTTCGTCGAGAACGGCTACCACGCGGCCGCCATGGACGAGATCGCCGACCGGGCCGGGGTCAGCAAGCCCGTGCTCTACCAGCACTTCCCGGGCAAGCTGGAGCTCTACCTCGCGCTGCTCGACCTGCACGTCGACGACATGGTCAACCGCTGCAGGGAGGCCCTGGCCTCCACCAACGAGAACAAACTGCGCGTGCAGGCCACCTTCCAGGCGTTCTTCGACTTCGTCTCCACCCAGGGCGAGGCCTTCCGCCTCGTCTTCGAGTCCGACCTGCGCAACGTCGCCCCGGTGCGCCAGCGGGTGGAGCGGTCCCTGCGCGAGTGCGCGGAGATGGTCAGCGCGCTCATCCAGGAGGACACCGGCTGCACCAGCGACGAGGCCCATCTGCTGGGCGTCGGCCTGGTCGGCATGGCCGAGGTCAGCGCCCGCTACTGGGTGACGACGCACGGCTCCATCCCCAAGGACGCGGCCGAGCAGATGATGGCCCGCCTCGCCTGGCGCGGCATCAGCGGTTTTCCGCGTACGGCATAACCCGTTCGCTGGGCGCGATCATCCGCGTGTCCGTCGTGCGGCAAGGGCCACGATGGAGTTGAGCCAGCCCGTCCATGAGGGAGCCACGATGGAAGTCAAGATCGGCGTACGTTCCGTGCACCGCGAGCTCGTTGTCGAGACCGACCTGTCCGCCGAGCAGGTCGAGGAGGAGATCAGGAACGCGCTCTCCGTCGAGCGTGGCGTCTTCGCCATCACCGACGTCAAGGGGCGGCGGGTGGTCGTGCCGGTGGCCGCGCTCGGGTTCATCGAGATCGGCGAGGACGAGGCCAGGCCGGTGGGCTTCGGCGGCACGCTGTAACTTCTGACGGCGCCCGGCGTCGGGGGACGGCTCACCACCGCCGTGCCCCGGCGTCCTTCCGCGTCCGGCGCGGGAGGCGCGTCCGCACGGACGGCCTGCCCGCGTGGGAGGCGTTTCCGCGTGGTCAGCGTGGGAGGTGGCGGGCGGCGAGGCGGCAGCCCGGTGGCGGGCGGTGCGCCCTCGGGACGGGATGCCGGGGCTGGGCGATGGCCGGGCAGCGCGAGCTTTCCCGCCGCAGCACGGCCCGTGAGGTCCAGCGGTTAGGCCCGCATCTGGTCAAAGAACCGCCGTCGCGTCGCAAGGCCCTCATGCTCGAACGGTACCGCCGTTGCGCCGCTCCGCGCCGCCCATCCGGCCGACTTTCGGCTGCCCGGGCTTTCAGATGCCGAGGGCGGCCATGCGCTTGTTGTGCTCCTCGGTCAGCGTGGCGAAGAGCCGGGAGATGTCGGCCTGCCCACCGCTCGCCTCCATCAGCGACAGCGCCAGCTCCGGCCGCGCCGCCGCCACCTGCTGGGCCTGGCTGAGCGCCTCGCCCACGAGCCGCCGCGCCCACAGCGCCAGCCGCGCCCCCGCCGTCGGGTCCGCCTCGATCCCGGCGCGCACCCGCTCCACCGCGAACTGCGAGCGCCCCTCGTCCACCAGCACCTCGTCCACCAGCTTGGCGACCGCCGGGTCGAGATGCCTGGCCACCTCCCGGTAGAAGTCGTTGGCGATGCCGTCCCCGACGTACGTCTTGACCAGCGCCTGCAGCCAGTCGGCCGGACGGGTCTGGGCGTGCCAGGCGTCGAGCGCCCCGGCGAACGGCGCCATCGCCCCGTCAGGATCGGCGCCCAGCTCGGTGAGGCGGTCGCGCAGCAGACGGAAGTGGGCGTACTCGGCGACCGCCAGCTCGCTCAGCGCCGCGCGGTCGGCCAGCGAGGGCGCCAGCGTGGCCGCGTCCTCGGTCATCCGGGCGTAGGCGCTGAGTTCCGCGTACGCCAGCACGCCGAGCAGGTCGACGACTCCTGGAGACTGCTTCATGGTGGCAGCGTACTTCGGGAAATCTTCGGGAACATACGTGAGCTCGGCCAGCGTTGTGCTATCGAGTACACTGCTCTGTGAAAGTGCGACCGCACTGTGTAAATTCGGGGGTTTCTCCCGGATACCTCCGCTCCCAGGAGGCCGCGGTCGCTGATGACGCGAGAGGGCTGGCTCTACCGCGAGGACCCAAGACACGGGGTGTCCATCCACCCGTCGGTCCCGGCAGGCCCGCCTTCATTTGAGACTGAGGCAGGCCACGCTGACGACTTTCCGAGACCTCGGAGTCACACCAGAAATCGCCGACGCCCTCGAGACCGAGGGCATCGTGTCGCCGTTCCCCATTCAGGAAATGGCGCTCCCGCTCGCGCTGAGCGGCCAGGACCTCATCGGTCAGGCACGCACCGGCACGGGCAAGACCTACGCGTTCGGCATCGCCATGCTGCAAGGCATCGGCAAGCCGCGCAAGAATCGCAAGAAGCCCCGCGGGCTGGTCGTCGTACCGACCCGAGAGCTGGCCACCCAGGTCAGCGAGGACCTCGTGACCGCCGCGGGCAAGCTCGGCTCCCGGGTGCTGACCGTCTACGGCGGTCGGGCGTACGAGCCCCAGGTCGAAGCGCTCAAGGCGGGGGTCGACGTCGTCGTCGGCACTCCCGGCCGGCTGCTCGACCTGGTCAAGCAGAAGCACCTCGACCTGAGCCAGGTCACCTCCCTCGTCCTCGACGAGGCCGACCGCATGCTCGACCTGGGCTTCCTGCCCGACGTCGAGCGCATCTTCAAGCTGGTCCCGGCGGAGCGGCAGACGATGCTGTTCTCCGCGACGATGCCGGGTGAGGTCGTCGCGCTGTCGCGCAAATACCTCAACCGCCCGACGCACATCCGCGCCGAGCACGAGAGCGGCGAGGGCGAGGCGACGCCGCAGGTACGCCAGCTCGTGTGGCGCACCCACCGCATGGACAAGATCGAGATCCTGTCGCGGCTGCTCCAGGCCGAGGGCCGGGGGCTCACCATGGTCTTCTGCGAGACCAAGCGGGCCTGCGACATGGTCGCCGAGCAGCTCGACACGCGCGGCTTCGCCGTCGCGGCCGTGCACGGCGACCTCGGTCAGGGCCAGCGCGAGCAGGCGCTGCGGGCGTTCCGCAACGGCAAGATCGACGTGCTCGTGGCCACCGACGTGGCCGCGCGCGGCATCGACATCGACGACGTCACGCACGTGGTCAACTACGACTGCCCCACCGAGGACAAGACGTACGTGCACCGCATCGGCCGCACCGGCCGGGCCGGGCGCACGGGCATCGCGGTCACCTTCGTGGAGTGGGAGGAGCTGACCCGGTGGAAGATGATCAACAACATGCTCGGGCTGGCCTTCGCCGAGCCTGAGGAGACCTACTCCACCTCGCCGCACGTCTACGCCGAGCTCAACATCCCCAAGGGCACCAAGGGCGTCCTGCCGCACGCGAACCGCTCGCGCGCCGGGCTCTCCGCCGAGCACCTCGAGGACCTCGGCGAGACCGGCAGGGCACGCGGGCGTGGCGGTCGCCGCCGCGACGAGCGCGACCGTGACCGTGAGCGCGACCGTGAGCGTGACCGTGACCGTGAGCGTCCTGCTGCCCGTACGCAGCGCCAGCGCCGCCGCACCCGTGGCGGCAAGGAGCTGGCGGAGACCGCACCCGTCGAGACCTCGGAGGTCGAGCTCGTGGATGCCAAGGCGGAGGAGACTCCCGCGATCCTCACCCCCGACGAGGTCGGCGCCGCCAACGCGCAGCCGAAGCGGGCCCGTACGCGGAGGGGGGCGGCCTCGACGGCGATCGAGCAGGCGCTCGCCGTCGCGCCCGAGTCCGCGCTCGCCTCTTCCGGCGCCCCTTCCGGGGCTCCGGCGGACGGTGCGGTCGCGGAGGCGCCGGCGCGGAGCACGCGGAGCACCCGCTCCCGCCGGGTCGTCGCCGACGCCCCCGCCGCCCCGGCGCCGTTGCCGGAGACGCTGCCGGAGACGCTGCCGGAGTCGTCCCCGGTGGAGACGCCGGTGGAAGCACCGGCGGAGACGCCGGTGAAGGCACCGGTGGAGACGCCGGTGGAGGCACCGGCGCGGACCACCCGGTCCCGCCGCACCGCCGCCGCCAAGGCGACCGAACCGGCCGCCGCGGGCATCGAGCAGGCCCCGCCGGTCGCCGACCAGGCCCCGACCGCCAAGCGGCCGTCGGTCGCCGAGCAGGCCCCGGTTGCCAAGCAGGCCCCCGCCGCCAAGCAGGCGCCGGTGGCCGAGCAGGCGCCCGTCGTCGCGGAGCGTCGGGAGGCGCGGGTTCAGGCGGAGCCGGAGCCGAGCTTCCTCGCCCCGCCGCCCCCCGCCCCCGTTCGCCAGCCGGAGCGGATCATCCCGCCGAGCCCGTTCGCGGTGATCTTCCAGTCACCGGACCTGGCCACGGACGACGATGACATCGCGCCGTCCGCCGCCAGCGAGCGCAAGCAGCAGCGACGCCAGTCCCGAGGCGGCGGCGGCAACCGCCGCCGCGCCGGCTGACGTCCCGGCACCACCACGCAAGGCGCGCATCCCGCACTACGGGGTGCGCGCCTTTCGGCATGTGCGGCAGGATCGCTGTACGGCCCCACGGCGCGTCACCCGGCCGCGACGCCTCCACGTGGCCCCGACCCGCTCCAACACCCGCCCACGTGCCTCTGAAGCCGCGTACGCCGGGCGTACGGCGTCGCGTCCCGCCGGCCGCACGGCGACATCCGGCATTCGCGACATCTCCCCCAAAGTCGCACCAGCGTAACGGGCATGCCGGTGTCGAGGCGCTGACCTCTGGGTATTGTTGCCCCACGTGAGTACGCCGCGATTCCTCGACCTGCCTCCTGGCGTCACCCCACAGAAGATCGAGACGTCACAGGGCACGTTCGCGGCCCTGGAGGCCCTTCCGGTCAGTGGTGTGGTTGAGCGCTGGCCCGCGCTCCTCGTCCCCGGCCTGACCGGCAGCAAGGAGGACTTCATCGCGGTCCTGATGACGCTCGCGCAGTCCGGCCGCCGCGTGGTGGCGGTCGACCTGCGCGGCCAGTACGAGACCCCGGGCCCCGACGACCCCGCCGCCTACACCTGCGCGGCCCTCGGCGCCGACCTCGACACGCTCGCCCAGGTGATCGGCGGCGGCGGCCCCATGCACCTGGTGGGCCACTCCTTCGGCGGCCTGGTGGCCCGCGAGGCCGTCATCGACGGGCGTACGAAGTTCGCCTCGTTCACGCTCATGGGCTCGGGCCCGGGGGCGATCGAGGGCCGGCGGGCGCGCAACGGCAGGAAGATCATGGAGGAGGTGCCCGCGCTCGGCCTGGAGCACGTGTGGCACCACAGGTTCGAGCCGGACGCGCTGGCGGCCGACGTCCCCGACGACATCGTGGCGTTCCTGCACCGGCGGCTGCTGGCCAACTCGCCGACCGGCCTTTCGTCCATGGCCGAGCAGGTGCTCACCATGCGCGACCGCACCGACGAGCTGCGCCAGATCGAGGTGCCCACCCTCGTCCTCTACGGCGAGGACGACGACGGCTGGTCCCCCGAGACGCAGTCGGAGATGGCCGCCAGGCTGGGCGCGGAGTGCGTGGTCGTGCCGGGCGCCGTCCACTCCCCCGCCGTCGAGGCGCCGGAGACGACGGCGGCCGCGCTGGTCAGGTTCTGGAACGCGGCCGAGAAGCACTATTTGGACATCCATTCCAATAGCCTGTAATCATGTACTTACCATGAACGGCATCGAAGACCTCGTCGTCCAGCCGCCGCACACCGTCACCTACCGCGTGCACATCGACCGCACGATGTGGGTGGGCGGCGTCCGCGGGCTCATGCTGCAGGCGCTGCACCCCCTGGCCATGCGCGGCGTCTGGCAGAACTCCACCTTCCAGGAGGACCCGTTCGGCCGGCTGCGGCGCACCGCCGACTTCGTGGGGCGGGTCACGTTCGGCAGCCCGGAGGAGGCGGCCGAGGCCGGGCGGCGGGTGCGGGCGATCCACAAGACGCTGCGCGTGCGGGACCCCGACACCGAGCGCAGGCACCGGGTGGACGATCCCGAGCTGCTGCTGTGGGTGCACTGCGCCGAGGTGTCGTCCTACCTGGAGGCGGCCAGGCGCGGCGGGCTGCGGCTGAGCGAGCGCCAGGCCGACCGCTACCTGGCCGAGCAGCGCGCCGCCGCGGCCTACGTCGGGCTGCACCCCGAGGACGTGCCGGGCACGTGCGCCGAGCTGGACGCGTACGTCAAGCAGGTGCGGCCCGCACTCCGCGTCACCGAGGAGGCCGCCGCGACCGTGCGGTTCCTCATGTGGCCGCGACTGCCGGAGGAGCTGCGCATGCTGTCGCCGGGCAAGCCGGTCTACTTCCCGTTCGGGGCGCTCTGCTACTACACGCTCCCCGACTGGGCCAGGCGGATGTACGGCGTGCTGCCCGAGGTGCCGCGCGCGGCGGTCACGGCGGCGCTGCGGGCGTTCAGGCTGGCGATGAACTCCGTCCCCGAGCCCGTCCACGACCGGGCCTTCATGCCGGCCACCCGCGAGATGCTCCGTGCGACCAGGGAACGGCTGGGCGCGGCCGGCTACGACGTCAGCGAGGGGCTCAAGGGCCTCACGGACCCCCGCCGCTGGCCCAAGGGGGCAGCGGACCCGGCGCCCGCCGCCTGACCCCAGGAAGGGCCGAGGCGGCGGCGCTCATCCAGCGCGGTCGTCCCAGGGACGCTCACTCGGCGAGGCCGTCCCAGGGGTCGCGGTCGGGGGCCACGGCCTGGCCCTCGGGACAGTGGCGGCGGAAGTCGCACCAGGAGCAGATCGGGCCCGGACTGGGCGCGAACAGCTCGTCGATCTCGGGCGGCACCGCAGCGGGCCCCACGAACGGCCGCCCGGACGCCCCCGCGGGAGACGGGACAGAGGTGCGGGACGCCTGGCCGCGTGGGGCGGTGCGGCCCTTGGCGGGGGCGGCGACGGCCCCCCGGTAGCGCTCGTCGGCCTCCGCCGCCTCGCTCGCCAGCTCTTCGGCCCGCCTCAGATGGCGGGCCAGCGACTCGTCGGTGTGCCGCCACTGGACGATCTCGCCGGTGGGCAGGTGGTGCAGCTCGACCTCGTGGCACGGGGTGCGCAGCATGCTGGAGGCGGCCACGGCGTAGGCGGCGAGGGCGAGCGAGCCACGGGCGTCGTCCTGGGTGAGCGGGCGGCGGCCGGTCTTGTAGTCGACCACGACCAGCTCGTCGCCGCGCCGGTCGAGCCGGTCGATGCGGCCCGACAGGGCGATGACCTTGGTGCGCGTGGCGACCGTGCGTTCGACGCCGACGGGCTCATCCGCCGGATCTAAAGTCGCGACATATCCGGACACGAGGTCGCGGGTCCGCGCCAGCCACCGCCCGGACTGCTCGGCGTCCCTGAACCCCTCGGCGATCCACCCGTTGGTGAGCAGGACGGCCGCCGTCAGCGGCGTGCGCCGCTCGTACGGCTCCCGCCACCACCCCGCCAGCGCGTTGTGGACGCTCGCGCCGACGCTGTTGTGCGCCCAGGCGGGCCCCTTGGACGGCTGGGGCCGGTCGAGGTAGCTGAACCGGTAGCGGCGCCGGCAGTCGAGCCAGGCGTTCAACCGCGACGGCGTGCACGAATAGAGCCGCCGCGGCATGTCCTCCAGCGGGAGCTGGCCCTGCACCGAGCTCACCCGGCCGCCTACTCGTCGCCCGGACCGAGCTTGATCCCGGAGATCCTGGTGCCGTCGGCGAGCGGGCCCTCGGACTCCTCGCCCTCGGTGGCGACCCTGGTCAGCGAGCCGGACACCCAGTCGTCGAAGTGCGGCTCCAGGTCGCCGACCGTGACCTCGTCGCCGTGGACCGGCAGCACCCGCGTCTCCGGCGGCAGCGTGAACAGCCGCCCGCCGATCGAGGTGAGCTGGTCGGCCAGCGCCGGGTATTCGCCGCCCAGCTTGCCGGGGCCGTCGGCCTGGAGCGCCTTGCCGGTGAACACGGCCCCGAGCGCCTCGCAGTAGAGCGACACGCCGCCGGGGGTCACGCCCGGCGTCTCCATGACGTCGAGCTGGACGTCGGCGACCTCGAAGATGCCGTCGTCCTCCATGTCGATGTCGGGCCAGGTCTCGGACCAGGTCTCCCGCCACAGGGGCTTGTCCTTGGGGTGGAGCGCCACGACCGCCTCGTCCCTGCTGGCCACCTCGATGGCCGCGGAGACGTGGTCGGGCAGCCCGGCCGTGCAGATGACGGCCAGCACCTCGCGCTCGCCCACCTGCTCCATGATCTTCTCGGCGTCACGGGACGGGTCGATGACGATCACCTCGTCGTCGTCGCCTATGACCCAGGTGTTGTTCTCGACCTTGTGCTCGGTGCCGTCGAGGTCGACGACGCCCTCGGTCACCACTCTCTCGATACGCGCTGTCACGCCTCCGAACTCTAGCCCGTCTGCCTGACAGCGCGAATCGCGAAAGCGCGTCCTAGTCCTCGAGCCGTGGCGAGAAGGCCCCGAAGGGCACGTCCAGATCGTGGTCACGGGCGTCGACCAGGGACAGCTCGGCGAGCGCGATCATGCATCCGGCGTCGGCCGGCCAGCAGATCGTCCACAGCCAGTTGCCCAGGGCCTCGCCCGCGTAGACCGCGCGGTCGTCCTCGCCGTCGACGCACCAGAGCGGGGCGGGATGCCCGAGCACCTCGATCTTGGCGTTGGGCGGGCCCTCGTCGAAGCCCGTGCCGGGGTCGGGGCCGTCCAGCCCGGCGAACGCCGCGCCGAGCCCGATGCCCGGCTCCTCGGCGATGATCAGCATGTCGGCCGGCCCTTCGACCAGGGACGGCCCGGTGAGCGCGACAACGCTGGCGCGGGCGCCGGTGCGCTGGTCGCCCACCTCGGCGAAACCGGTCACCACCCATCGGGAGGGCAGCGGCCACGGTAGCCATACGGGCACGACGGAGCTCTTGCGCATCGCGTCCAGGGCCTCGCCGGTCGGCGGCCACGGAGGCTGATACGGCAGGACGTCGCCGTGCGTGTCACATCGGTACGCGCTTGACCAGGCGCCCGGCCCGTGAAGAGGGCCGAAACACCGTGGGCAGGTTGGAGCCGCTCTCACACCTACCCACGGTGCTTTCTCGGGTACGGCCCCGTCAAGGCCGCTCCCCGTTATCCCGTCGTAATCTTGGTCATGTGCGCGTAAATTGTGTCGGCGCCGTCATTCTCGACGCCGCCGGGCAGCGGATCCTGCTCGTCCAGCGGGGGCGTCCTCCTGGCGTGGGCCTGTGGTCCGTGCCCGGCGGCCGGCTGGAGCCCGGCGAGGACGACGAGACGGGCGTGCGGCGCGAGGTCCTGGAGGAGACCGGCCTGCGGGTCGAGGTGGGCCCGCTGGCCGGCGTGGTGGAGCGCCCCGGCCCCGGCGGCGTCACGTACGTGATCCGCGACTACCACGCCACCGTGACCGGCGGGACGGCGGCGGCCGGTGACGACGCCGCCGACCTGCGCTGGTGCACGCCGGCCGACCTCGCCCGGCTGCCGCTCACCGAGGGCCTGCTGGAGACGCTCACCGGCTGGGGAGCCCTACCGGCTTGAGGTCAGGCTGGAGGTCCACAGGATGAGGTGGTCGGCGTCGTACGTGGTGGACCGCCCGAGCGCCACCACCTCCGACCCCGACACCGCCACGGCGGTGAGCCACTGCATCCCCGGGCCGGCCAGCCGGTCCTTCGTGAGCGCCATGCGGTTCCAGTTCAGGCCGTCCTGGGAGGTCCAGGCGGCGCTGTCGCCCTCGCCCGGCGCGCCGTGCCAGCCGACCGCCACCAGGCCCTCGGCCGCCGCCGCGAGGTCGTAGACCGCGGCCGCCTGCTCGGCGGGCAGCCACGAGGTCTCCCAGCTCTCGCCGTCGTCGGCGGAGACCGCCGCGAAGGCGCGGCGGGAGCCGCCGGTGATCGCGGTGCCCATCGCCACCAGCCTGCCCTGGTGCTCGACGATCCGGCGCAGCCCGGCGGACGTGGCGTCCGGCGGGGCCACGCGGGGGCGTGCGCTCCAGTTGAGCCCGTCATCGGAGTACCAGACGAGGCTGCTCTCCCGGTCGGCCGGGCCCGCGCCGCCCACCGCCACGAACCCGTCCGCCGTCGCGGTCACGTCGTGCACGCGCGCGCCGGCGCCGCCGTTCGGCAGCTTGGCCGCCCTGGTGAACCTGCGCAGGTCGGAGGTGAACCACATGGCCGCGCCCGCGTTGTTCGCCTGGTCGGTGTCCTGGCCGGCGAGCACGTAGCCCTTCTTGCCCGCGGCGACGACCCGCGGCTCCAGGCCCACATGGCCGGAGCGCCTGGCCAGGTCGCCCGAGACGTTCACCCGCCGCCAGCTCTCGCCGTCGGCCGAGGTCACCAGCAGGGGGTCGGTGACGCCGACGTTGGTCTCGGTGCCGCCGACCGCGAGCCAGCCACGGGAGCCGTGGGCCACGTCCTCCAGCCGCTGGCGGCCGGAGCCGCCGAGACTCATGGACTTCCAGCTCTGCCAGTTCCTGATCGTCCACAGTCCGGCGTCGCCGGAGGCCGAGCCGACGGCGACGTACCGGCCGCCGAAGCTGGTCAGGGCGCTCGTCTCGCGGGCCATGCGGGTCAGCCCCGCGACGTCGCCGAGCGGCACGCGGGCGGCCTGCCCGCGCGGCGGCGCG
Source organism: Nonomuraea sp. B208 (assembly GCF_057536035.1). Classification (NCBI taxonomy): domain Bacteria; kingdom Bacillati; phylum Actinomycetota; class Actinomycetes; order Streptosporangiales; family Streptosporangiaceae; genus Nonomuraea; species Nonomuraea sp. B208. Next base: position 66,306 of record NZ_BAAJOU010000033.1, on the reverse strand, counting down.
GACATCAGCACGAGCTGGTTGTCCACGTCGGAGGCGGCCTGGTCGCCGCCCGCGAACAGGGTGCCGCCCTCGGCGATGGTGAAGCCGCGCAACGTGGCGTTGCGCAGGTTGCCGAGCTCGGCCCGCTTGGTCCAGCCACGGCCGTCCGTCGTGGTCAGCACGGCGTACCGGCCGAGGCCGGCCTGCGTGATCGCGGCCGCCCCCGACTCGTACGAGATCAGCGACTCCACGCCGACGCTCTCGCCGCCGAGCCCCGCGATCGAGCCGCACTGCGCCCATTCGTCGCCGCCCGGCGAGCAGTAGACGCGTACGTCGCCCGTGATCGTCCGCTGCCGCGTCGGCACCAGCACGAACCGCTTGGGCAGCACCGCCAGCGTCCCCGCGCGCGGCATCGCCTCGGGGAGCAGGAACGCCGTGACCTGCCACGTACGCCCGCCGTCGGCCGACCGGACGACCCGCGAACCCTCGCCTTCCGCGGGTCGCCCGATGGCCACGACGGTGTCGCCCTTGGCGACCACCGCGTTGATCTCGCGTATCTGCAGGCCCGTCGCCTCGGCCCGCTCCCAGGCGCGGCCGTCGGCCGACCGCCAGGCGGCCGGGCCGGGCGCGCCGTCGTCGCCCGTGGTGGTGCCGACCGCGACGAACCCCGATGACGTACGGGCGATGTCGGCGATCCGGTCGCCGGCCCGGAACGCGGTCAGGGCGGAGGCGGGCACGGCGTCCCAGCTGAAGCCGTCGGCGCTGGTCCACAGGCCGCGCTCGCCGGTGCCGTAGTCCTCGCCGCTGGCCAGCCAGCGCCCGCCGCCGCCGACGACGCGCTGGACGGTGGGGGCGGAGGCGCCGTTGACCTGGCCGAGCTGCCACGTCTTGCCACTGTCAGGCGAGAACAGGAACAGCGGGCGCGGGGTGGGATCGGTGATGTCGCTGCCCACGGCGACGACCGCGCGGCCGACCGAGGCCATGTCGTTGAGCTTCTGGTTGACGCCGTCGCCGGCGGCGGGGACGGTGAACAGCTCGTCGCCCGAGCGGCCCGTCCCGGCGGCCAGGCTGAGACCCTGGGGCTCGTCGCCGGCCCACTGCCAGACGAGCACGCCGGTCGCCACCAGGAGGGCGGCGGCGACGGTGAGGACGACGGGGGTGGCGCGGCTGCCCCGGCGTACGGGGCTGGACCTGCGGACAGCGGCGGGGGCCGGGCCCCTGTGGTGGCGTCCGCTCGCGCCCTGGGGGCGGGCCGGGCCGCTCGCCACGAGCAGGTCGGGCCTGGTCGGCCGACCGGCCGGCGGGCGGCCGACGCGCCGCACCTCCGGCTCGTCCTCCCCGCCGGGCTCCGCCGGCGCGGCTCCGTCGGCCGGGACCACCAGCCGGTACGGCGCCGTACGCGGGTCCCTGCGCGGCGTCTCCCCCTCCGCGCCCTCCCGCGCCCCGGAGACGGCCTCCTGGCCCTCCCGGCCCTCCCCGCGCCGCGACTCCTCCTGAGCCCCCTGTACGGCCTCCTGAGCGTCCTCCTGCGGCTCGGGCGGCGCGTGCCCGGCAGAGGGGGGTTGGGCGGACGGAGTGTCATGGGGACCCGCCGGGCGATGAGCTGCGCCCTGGGGGACCCCCGCATCATGCGGGGCTGCTGTGCCATCAGCGGCCGTTGCCCCAGAGGGCGCCGCATCCTGCGGGGCCGCTGCGCCTTCGGGGGCCGTGTGCGAAGAGGCCGCCGCGCCCTGAGAGGCCGATGGACCAAGGGGAGCCGACGGGCTCTCGGGGGCCGCCGCATCCTGCGGGGCTGTGTCCTGGGGGGCCGATGGGCCCTGGGGGGCCGGGGGCTTTCTGGGGGGGCCGGAGGCGACGAGTTTGTCCGGGCGGTTGACCACGCGGCGCGGCCGGCGGCGCGGCTCGGCCTCGGGCTCCGCGGTCGGCGAGCTGTAGGGCCTGCGTCCCTTGGGGGGCTCCTGCGGCGTCTCGTCCGGTACGGGCGCCGCGAAGGGCGGCATGCCCCACGGGGACGTCAGGGGTAAGCCCCGGGCCCGGTCGTCGGTGGGCCCGGGCGGGGAGTGGCGGATCCTCGGCTCTGGAGAAGATTGCGGCTCGGACACGCCCTCGGAGCGGGGGTCGTCGTCACCTGGCGGTCGCCGTGGCGGTTCGCTGGGGCCGGAGGCCACGCGCCGTACCTCCTAGTCGAACTAGTCGTACGGGAACGGTCACCATCCGGGACCGTTCCAGGAAGGATGTCCATCCTTATGCGCTTATTTCGAGTTTTTCTGTCTCACTCGACGAAGTATCACACGCGCCCACCCCTACCCCGCCGGACCGAAACGATCACCTCCGGAAGACCTCGCCCTCCCCACAGGTTCCAGAGCAGCACGAATGAGCGCGAATGGCGAGACCTCTCTAGTGAGATTCCCCCAACCACTAGCCCGATTTATCTCGAAATTGTGGCGATTGACCGCTTTTTGGCCAGGTACAAAACCCCGAGCGAGAACACCAGGAACTGCACCGCCGTCCCCGTCAGCGCCTGCCACGGCACCGCCACCTCCGCCTGGTTCAGCGACTCCTGCAACTCCCCCGCCGCCGCGCTCAGCCCGAACGCCACCACGTTGTTGAGCACGTGCAGCGCGATCGCCGCCTCCAGCCCCCCGGTACGCACCGACAACCAGCCCATCACCACGCCGAAGGCGAACACGTCGGCGAGCCCCGTCCACGAGTAGCCGTGCAGCGAGGCGAACAGCGCCGCCCCGACGACGATGCCCCACACGGGGTTGCGCACGTGCGCCCCGACGGCCTGGAGGAACCAGCCGCGGAAGACGTACTCCTCGGCGGCGGCCTGGAACGGCACCAGCACCAGGATCACCACGAACACGGGCAGGAACCGCTCCCAGCCCACCCAGCCGAACATGCCGGCCTCCGCGCCCGTCAGGGTCAGCATCAGCCACTGCGCGGCCTGCCCGAGCACCATCGCCAGCACCGCCAGCCCCGCGCACCGGACCATCCAGCCCCAGCGCAGCCGGCCGGCCACCGACGACAACGTCCCCGGCCTGCGCCGCTGCACCAGCGCCGTCACGCCCACCACGAGGAGCAGCACGGGCGCGATCGACATCAGCGTCGTGCCCAGCCCGAACGGGGTGCCCTCGGGCAGCCCGGTGTTCACGTCCACCGGCGAGGGCAGGCCGAACACGGCGGCGAACAGCATGGCCGCGGTGATCACCACGAACCCGATGACGAAGAACCCGATCGCGATCACCAGCGTGCCGACGATCGAGCGCCACGGCCGGGCGGCCTCGTTCCGCGCCAGATGGTCGAAGCGGGCGCCCGAGGGCATCGGCAGGAACCAGGACCGCTGCGGCGGCACGGGCGGATAGGGATATTGCGGCTGCGGGTACGCGGCCCCGTACGGGTGGCGCGGCGGACCAGGGTTCTCCTGCATTCCTCCATTCTGTCCATCTGATGCGCAATAGTTCACAGACGGATCGCGCTTTTGGGCGGATGCTCTCAGAGGTAGGCACTTCAACCCTGGGAGCAGTCCATGTCAAGGCTGGGACCTGTCATCACCCTCGTGGCGGGAGCCGTGCTCGCCGCGGGGCTCGGTGTCGCCAGCGTCAACGCGACACCTGCGGCGAACACCGCCGCCCCCAACGTGGAGAACACCGTTCCCGACGAGGAACAGACGGCTGAACAGACGGCTGAGGAGCCGGCGCAGGAGGCGCAGCCGACGCCCGCCCCCGAGCGCACGGAGGCCAAGAAGATCGACAAGGCCGACTACGGCGGCCGCGTCACCGGCAACGGCGGCCTCATCGCCATCTCGATCAGGAACGGCAAGGCCGTCGGCTACTTCTGCGACGGCCGCGCGGAAGCCTGGTTCAAGGGCACCCAGTCGGGCGACTCGGTCAGCCTGACGGGGGTCAAGACCGGCAAGGTGACCGCCGACCTCGGCGCCGGCAAGGCCACGGGCCAGTTGTCGCTCGGCGGCAGGAAGTGGAGCTTCGTCGCCCAGTCCGTGCGCAAGCCGTCGGGCCTGTACCGGGCCACCGCCCTCGTGCGCGGCGCCCAGTACCGCGCCGGCTGGATCCGGCTCAAGAACCCGGACGGCAGCTACACCTCGGTCGGCGCCGCCACCTCGAACGACAGCCTGGTGCCCGTCCCCGCGCTGAACCCCGACCAGCCGACCGCGCCGCTGACGGTGGACGGCACCACGGTCCAACCGAAGGACGTCGACGGCTTCATCGAGGAGATGTCATGACCGCCATCCACCGGACGCCCTCGCGCGGCCTGGCCTCGTTGCTGGTGCCGCTGCTGATCGGCGGGCTCGTGGTGCTCGCGCTCGGCGTGTACGGCCGCGCGCACACCCCCACGGGCTACGCCGTCGGCGTGGCGGGCTTCTCCGCCGCCCTGCCGATGAAGGCGTGGCTGACCACGGCCGCGCTCGTGCTGGCGTTCGTCCAGGTCGTCTCGGCCCTGTCGATGTGGGGCAAGCTCGGGATCGCCATACCGGCCGGGGTGCACCGCTGGTCGGGACGGCTGGCGTTCCTGGTGACGATCCCGGTCGCCTTCCACTGCCTGTACGCGCTCGGCCTCCAGTACGACGTGCCCAGGGTGCTCGCGCACTCCCTGCTCGGCTGCTTCTTCTACGGGGTGTTCACCGCGAAGATGCTGGCCCTGCCCAAGCGGGACACGCCGGGCTGGACGCTGCCGGTGTTCGGCGGGCTGGCGTTCACCGCGCTGGTGGGGCTCTGGCTGACCTCGGCGTTCTGGTTCTTCACGGCCGTGGGCATCAGGGTGTGAAGGTGACGGTCCTGCTCAGCCCGGCCGCCCGCCCCTTGGCGGCCACGACGAGCGCCATCTTGCGCGAGGCCTCGTCGATCATCTCGTCGCCCAGCATGACCGCGCCGCGCTTCTCCACGGTGGTGTAGTACTCGTACGCCTCCAGGATCAGCTCGGCGTGGTCGTAGTCCTCCTGCGCCGGCGAGAACACCTCGTTGGCCGCGTCCACCTGGGAGGGGTGCAGCACCCACTTGCCGTCGAAGCCCAGCGCCGCCGACCGCCTGGCGACCCGGCGGAAGCCGTCGACGTCCTTGATCTGGAGGTAGGGGCCGTCGATGACCTGCAGGTCGTGGCTGCGGGCCGCCATGAGCAGGCGCATGAGGATGTAGTGGTAGGCGTCGCCCTCTGTGTAGCCGGGGGGCTGCTCGCCGACGACGAGCGTGCGCATGTTGATCGAGGCCATGAAGTCGGCGGGCCCGAACACCAGCGTCTCCAGCCTCCGCGACGAGCTGGCGATCATGTCGACGTTGACCAGGCCGCGGGCGTTCTCGATCTGAGCCTCGATCCCGATCCTGCCGGGCTCGTAGCCCATGGCCTTCTCGATCTGCGTGAGCAGCGTGTCGAGCCAGACCACCTCGGTCGGGTCCTGCACCTTGGGCAGCATCACGCAGTCGAGGAACTGCCCGGCGCCCTCGACGACCTCGATGACGTCGCGGTAGGTCCACTGCGTGGCGAGGTCGTTGACCCGCACCACGCGCGTCTTGCCCGACCAGTCGCCCTCGCGCAGCGCGGCGACGACGTTGCGCCGCGCGCCCTCCTTGGCGGCCGGCGCGACGGAGTCCTCCAGGTCGAGGAAGACCTCGTCGACGGGCAGGGTCTGGGCCTTCTCCAGGAAGCGCGGGTTGCTCCCCGGCACCGCGAGAACCGAACGACGTGAGCGCATGCGCACACGCTACTGGTGGCGCCGCCTCCTCCCGGTGGCGGCACCCACCCGTACGTCTTCGCTCAGCGGCGCGGGGCCAGACCCAGCTGGAGGCCCTTCAGGCTGGAGGAGCGCTTGCTCAGGGCGCCCGCGATCGAGCGCAGCTCGGCCGCGGCGGGCGAGTCGGGGTCGGTGAGGACCAGCGGCTTGCCCTCGTCGCCGCCCTCGCGCAGCCGCATGTCGATCGGGACCTGCCCGAGCAGCGGCACCCGCGCGCCGAGGATGCGGGTCAGCGCGTCGGCGACGGTCTGGCCGCCGCCCTCGCCGAACACCGAGATGCGCTCGTCGCAGTGGGGGCAGGGCAGCCAGGACATGTTCTCGATGACGCCGGCGATCTGCTGGTGGGTCTGCGCGGCGATGGAGCCGGCGCGCTCGGCCACCTCGGCGGCGGCCATCTGCGGCGTGGTCACGACCAGGATCTCGGCCCCCGGGAGCCGCTGCGCCACGGAGATGGCGATGTCGCCGGTGCCGGGCGGCAGGTCGAGCAGCAGGACGTCGAGGTCGCCCCAGTAGACGTCGGCCAGGAACTGGTGGAGCGCCCGGTCGAGCATCGGACCGCGCCAGACGACCGGGGTGTTGCCCTCCGGGGGCTTGAACATGCCGACCGAGATGACCTTGATGTCGTGGGCCACCGGCGGCATGATCATGTCTTCGACCTTGGTGGGCCGCTCGGCGGCCCCCAGCATGCGCGGGATGCTGTGGCCGTAGATGTCGGCGTCGACGATGCCCACCTTGAGGCCGCTCGCGGCCATGGAGGCGGCCAGGTTGACGGTCACCGACGACTTGCCGACGCCGCCCTTGCCGCTCGCCACGGCGAACACGCGGGTCAGCGAGCCGGGCTGGTTGAAGGGGATCTCCTTCTCCGGCCCGCGGTTGCCGCGCAGCTTGGTCTGGAGCTCCTTGCGCTGCTCGGTGCTCATCACGTCCAGCTCGATCTGGACGCCGGTCACGCCTTCGACCTTGGAGACGGCGGTGGTGACGTCGCGGGTGATGGTGTCCCGCATGGGACAACCCGCCACGGTGAGGTAGACGCCGACGCGCACCGCACCGCCGGGAGCGATATCGATGCTCTTGACCATGCCGAGGTCCGTGATCGGACGGCGGATCTCGGGGTCGATGACGGTGGAAAGAGCCGCCGTCACCAGTTCCTGGGTAGGTGCCATCGAAGTCTCGGCACGAGGGAGTGCCGTCCCTCCTTTGTCGGTATATGTGTGACAGGCGCTGGACGCCAGCGAGGATGCCCCTCCATGGTATGAACCGGCGGCCCCGCTGAGTTAATCCGTGCTGTTAGATGTCTGTGCAACAACGTCCTAAGGTTACTCCGTGACTCTTCTGCGCGACGAGGGCCTCACCGCCGAGGAGCTGGCGGTCTGGCGGATGTTGCAGCGCGCCCAGGTCCGCATCACCCGCCGCCTGGAGGCTGAGCTGCTCGTCGCCCACGATCTGCCCCTGGCCTCGTACGAGGTGCTCATGCAGCTCGCCGAGGCGGACGGGCGGCGGCTGCGGATGAACGACCTGGCCGATCGCGTGCTGCTGTCCCGCAGCGGCCTGACCCGCCTCATCGACCGGCTGCAGCGCGACGGCCTGGTGACCCGCGAGGCGTGCCCCGACGACGCCCGCGGCCTGTTCGCGGTGCTGACCGACGCGGGAGCGGGCCGGCTGGCCGAGGCCACGCCCACCTATCTGCGCGGCATCAGGACGCAGTTCCTCGACATGCTGGGCAGCGGCGAGATCGGCCAGATCAGGGCCATGCTCGGCAGACTCGACGGCGCCGAAGCAGGTGCCGGAGCAGGCACAGGCACAGCCGCTAGCGCGGCTGGCGGCGGCGCTCCCTGACCTCGGGCTCCTGGAGCTCCTCCAGCAGCCGGCCCAGCTCGGCGCGCAGGTAGTCGCGGGTGGCGACCTCGTTGATCGCCAGACGCAGCCCGGCGATCTCCCGCGTCAGATACTCGATCTCGGCCTGGTTGCGCTCGGCGGCCTCGCGGTCCTGCTCGTACTGGATGCGGTCGCGGTCGTCCTGGCGGTTCTGGGCCAGCAGGATGAGCGGCGCCGCGTAGCTGGCCTGCAGCGACAGCATGAGCGTCAGGAAGATGAACGGGTACGGGTCGAACTTGAGCGAGGGCGGCGCGGCCACGTTCCAGATCACCCAGACCCCGACGAACACCGTCATGTAGACGATGAACCTGGCGGTGCCGAGGAAGCGCGCGATCCGCTCGGACAGCCGGCCGAAGGTCTCCGGGTCGTAGTGCGGCCGCAGCGTGCGGCGCAGCTCGCGCGGCTGGTCGAGTCGTTCGGTGGTCACGTGTCGTCCCTCTCGCGCCAGTCCTCGGGCAGCAGGTGGTCCAGCACGTCGTCGACGGTCACCGCGCCGACGAGCCGGCCCAGCTCGTCCACGACGGGCGCCGCGACGAGGTTGTAGTTGGCGAGGTACGAGGTGACCTCGATCAGCGTGAACTCCGGCTTGATGGGGTCGATCGACGGGTCCAGCGCCGCGCCGAGCAGCGTGGAGGGCGGCTCGCGCAGCAGGCGCTGGAAGTGCGCCACCCCCAGGTAGGTGCCGGTGGGGGTCTCGGTCGGCGGCCTGGACACGAACACCTGGGCCGCGACGGCGGGCGAGAGGTCCTGCTGGCGGATGTGCGCCAGCGCCTCGGCCACCGTGGACGAGGGCGGCAGGATGACCGGCTCGCTGGTCATGACGCCGCCCGCGCTGTTCTCCGGGTAGGTGAGCAGCCGCCGCACCGGCGCGGCCTCCCCCGGCTCCATGAGCGCCAGCAGCTCGGACGCCTGCTCGTCGGGCAGCTCGTGCAGCAGGTCGGCGGCGTCGTCGGGGCCCATCTCCTCCAGGACGCGGGCCGCCCGCTCGGGCCCCAGCATGCCGAGGATGCCGACCTGGTCGTCCGGCGGCATCTCCTCCAGCACGTCGGCGAGGCGGTCGTCGTCGAGCGCGCGGGCGATCTCGGTGCGCCGCTTGGGCGGCAGGTGGTGCAGGGCGCTCGCCACGTCGGCGGCCCGCATGGACGAGAACGCCGCGATCAGCCCGGCCGCGCCCTGGTCCTGCTGGAGGGTGTCGAAGCCGGTGACCTCGTTCCAGTCGACCACGCGGGGGTCGCGCCGCCTGCGCCGGTAGACGGCGACCTTGGTGATCTCCCAGGTGGACGGCTTGACCTCCTCCATGGCCACGTCGTAGACGGTGACCTGCTCGCCGCCGACGCGTACGGACAGGTCGAGCAGCTCGCCGACGACCAGCGTCTCGCTCGCGCGCTGCTCGAACCTGCGCATGTTGAGCCGGCCGCTGAAGACGACGGCCCCGGCCTCGATGCGGCGGACGCGGGTGATGGGCAGGAAGACGCGGCGGCGCGGCTGCACCTCCACGACCAGGCCGTGGATGTTGGGGCGGCGGCCGGGGCGCAGGCCCGCCACCAGGTCGCGGACGCGGCCGATCTGGTCGCCCGCCGGGTCGAAGACCGGGGTCCCAGGGAGCCGCGCCACGAAGATCCTCACGTGGCCAGGCTAACAGCGCCGTCCCATTGCGCCAGGTGAGGGCGACATGTCAGGATCAAACCTGCTTGACGGTAATTACGAGGCGGGAATGGTGTTGCGATGAGATATGCGGGGCTGGCGCTCGCGTTCGTGTCCTCGTGTTGTTTCGCGTTCTCGGGGCCCATGGCCAAATATCTGATCGCGGCAGGGCTGGCGCCGATCGAGGCGGTGTGGACGCGGATGGCGGGCGCGGGGCTGCTGCTGCTCGCCGTGCTGGCCATCGTACGGCCACGGGCGCTGCGCATCCCCCGCTCCCGCATGCCGTTCTTCGCCCTGTACGCGATCATGGCCGTGGCCGGGGTCCAGTCGCTCTACTTCGTGGCCATCACGCGGCTGCCGGTGGGCATCGCCCTGCTGCTGGAGTTCATGGCGCCGGTGATGGTCGTGGCCTGGGTGCGGCTCGTGCGCAGGATCCGGCTGGCCCCCGCCGCCTACGTCGGCGCCGTGGCGGCCGTCCTCGGGCTCGCCATCGTGGTCGAGGCGTGGCAGGGCATGCGGATCGACGCGCTCGGCCTGCTGCTCGGGCTGGCGGCCGGGGCCTGCTGCGCGGGCTACTTCCTCATGAGCGACAGCTTCGGCGACGACGTCGACCCGCTCGGGCTCATCGCCTGGGGCATGGCGGGCGCTGCCGTGGTGCTGGTGCCCTTCGCCCGGCCCTGGGACATCCCCTGGGACGCCTTCACCCTCACCACCACCCCGGCCGGGGGCGGGGTGAGCCTGCCGGTGCTGGGGGCGTACGTGTGGATGGTGCTGGTCGCGACCGTGGTGGCGTACATCCTGGGCGTCAACGCGGTGCGGCGGCTGTCGGCCGCCGTCGGGGCCACGGTCGCGTCGCTGGAGGTCATCGGCGGCGCCCTGGTGGCCTGGGGGCTGGTCGGCGAGACCCTCGGCGTGTTCCAGATCACCGGCGGGCTGCTCGTGCTGGCCGGCGCGCTGCTCGCGCAGACCGCGACCGCCTCGGCGCGGCCGGCGGAGGCGCCCGAGGAGCCCGGCGAGCCCGGGCTGGCGTCCCTGGACGGGGTCAGCTCACGGGGGTGAGCCGGACGACGACGCACTCGCGGGCCCACCGCTCGGCGAGGTGCTCGGCGTCGCGGGCGTTGAGCCGCTCCTTGGCGAGCGCGGCCACCGCTTCGGGGGCCCGCTCCTGGTCGACGACCGACACCGCGGCGTCGAACTCCACCAGCCTGGCGCCGTTGTCCTTGCTGCGCAGCGTCACGTGGACCCGGTCGAGCGCGTCGAGCCCGGGCAGGCTCTGCTCCTCGCCGCCCGTCACGAGGTGGATCGCGCCGTCGTGCCAGACGTGCCAGGCCAGCCGGGGCCCGTCGGCCAGGCCGAGCCACAGGATGCCCGACTTCTTCGCGCCCTCCTCGACGCCGGGCGCCAGGGAGGGCTCCACGGGCATCAGGTGGCCTCGGAGTCGTACGGCGGGACCTCGCCGTAGCCCAGCTCGTCCACGACCGGCTCCGGCGAGTAGGAGGCCGCGACGGAGTCCAGCTCCTTCGGCTTGTCGTTCCAGGTGTCCTCGATGTCGTCGAGGAGATGCTTGCGGACGAACGTGCGCGGGTTGAGGTCGGCCGGGTCGAAGTTCTGGAACTCCGGGCCCAGCCCGGCCCGCAGGTCGTCGCGCGCGTTGTTGGCCATGCGGCGCAGGTTGCGCAGCGTCCGGCCCGCCTGCGCGGCGGCCTGGGGCAGCTTGTCGGGGCCGAAGACCAGCAGCGCGAGGACGACCAGCGCCGCTATCTCCCCCCACCCGAGTCCGAACACCGTGAGCTCCTACCGCAGTCAACGCCTCCGAGGACAACCCCGGCCTATCCACAGACTAAGGGCTCCCGGGCACCGCTACGATGCCCGGGCTCAGGACAGCCCCGGGACGGCCTCGGATCGGCGTCAGGACGGCGTCGGCGACGGCCCGTCCTCGGCCACCACCGTCAGCGTGGCCGTGCGTTCCTGCCCGGCGCGCTGGTACTTGATGTTGATCTTCGAGCCGGGGGCCTTGCTGCGGATCAGCGCGATCAGCTCGTTGCCGTCCTGCAGGGCGAGGCCGTCCATCTCCAGGATCACGTCACCGGCCCGGAGCCCGGCCTTGTCGGCGGGCCCGCCGGGGGTCACCGGCTGCTGGCCGCTCACGTTCGCGGTGGCGATCTTCACGCCCTGGCCGCGGTAGTCCTTCTCCAGCACGATGCCGATCTTCGGCCGCTTGGCCCGGCCGGTGCTGATCAGCTCCTCGGCCACCCGCCGCGTCTGGTTGACCGGGATCGCGAAGCCCAGGCCGATGCTGCCGCTCTGGCCGCCGATCGACCGGCTGAGCGTGGCGATGGCCGAGTTGACGCCGACGACCTCGCCACGGCTGTTGACCAGCGGGCCGCCCGAGTTGCCGGGGTTGATCGCGGCGTCGGTCTGGATGGCGCTGATGTACGCCGTCTCCTCGCTGCCCCCGCCGGCCTCGTCGCCGGCGATGACGGGGCGGTTGAGCGAGCTGACGATGCCCGTCGTGACCGTGCCCGTGAGCCCGAGCGGCGAGCCGATCGCGATGACCGGGTCGCCCACGACCACCTGGTCGGAGTTGCCGAGGGTGATCTCCGGCGTCCCGAACGTCTCCTCCGGCTTGACCACGGCCAGGTCGGAGCCGGGGTCGCGGCCGACGATGCGGGCCGAGGTGGTCTTGCGGTTGTTGAACTGGATCTTGATCTCGCCGCCGCTGGCCGCCAGGGCGACCACGTGGTTGTTGGTCACCACGTAGCCGTTCTTGATCAGGAAGCCGGAGCCGGTGGCGCCCTCGGTGTTGGAGCCGTTGCCGACCTCCAGGGAGACCACGCTGGGCAGCACCCGCGCGGCCACGCCCGCGATGGAGCCGGGCTCGCGGCTGGCCGCGCCGGTGGGCACGGGGCCGAGGCTGTAGGAGGGGTCGGTGGCGGCCGAGCCGCTGGGCCTGGTCAGCAGGTAGGTGCCGACGCTGCCGAGGCCGGAGGCCACCAGCGCGATGGCGAGGGCGATGGCGATCAGCCCGCCGGTGCCGGGACCGCGCCGCCGGTCGCCCGCCGGCCCGCCGTGGGCCAGGGGCGGCGGGGCCCAGCCCGCGCCCATCCCGAGCGCCTGCCGGGGAGGCGGCGGCGTCCCGCCCCCGTACGGCGCACCGCCGAACGGCGGGGCCGCGGAGTACGGTCCCTCGAACGACGGACCCCCGAACGAGGCGCCACCGGACGACGGGCTCTCGAACGACGCACCGCCGAACGACGGGGCCGATGATGACGGGCTCTCGAACGACGCGCCACCATAGGGCGGGGTCGAGGACGACGCGCCGCCGAACGACGGCGCCGATGACGACGGGCTCTCGAACGACGCGCCGCCGTAGGACGGTGCCGAGGAGGACGGTGCCGAGGAGGACGGGCCGGCGAACGACGGGCCGCTGATGGTGTCGGCGAGCGGCCGGTCACCGGACGCCCCGTCGCCGTAGGGGTTGTCGCCGGACGCCGGGCCGCCGTCGGGCCGCCCGAAGCCGGGGCTCTCGTACTGGCGGGTGCCGTTGTCCTGGCCGCCGCCGGGCGCGCCGAAGCCGGGCGCGTACGACGGCCCGCTCCCGCCCCGCTGCTCCCCCGACGACTCGGGCGAGCCGCCGTAGGGCGCGTAGGACGGCTGGTACGGCGGCGCCCCCGCGGGCTCGGCGGCGCGGCCCGACGGATCGCCCCAGGAGGTGCCGCCGAAGGAGGCGGGGGGTTCCGCGCGCCCGCCCGGCGACTCGGCCGGGTGGTCGGCGGGCAGGAACTCCGGCCGCCCCTGTGACTCGGGGTAGTCCGACGGCGTGCGTCCTTCGGTGGGGCGCGGCGTCTCGTCGGTCATCTAAGTCTCACCACTCCTTGGCTCGGCCGCCGCAATCGTCGCCATTGCGACATACGAGGGTTATAAGGACCCGAACCCAGATCGTATGCCCGTACCATGCACGGCTACGCCAACCTCGGCCATCTCCGGCATATCGGAACCTCAGGGAGTGTGGACCGTCGGGGCGCCCGTCGGCGAGTGCTGCAACTTGTACAGCTCGACCGGCGGCGTCGGGGTCTCCTGACCCGCGCCGGAGACGGCGAAGAAGGTGCCGAGCGCCACGGCGGCCGAGACCACGCTCACCGCGACGTACGCCGAGCGCCGCCTACCGCCACGGCCGGGGCCCGAAGCCCCTCCAGTGGCGTCCCTGCGGGGCCGGTTGTCCAGCGGAGCGATGCTGTGCGGGCCCGGGATGGGCACACCCCCGAAGGTACGGGTAGGAAAAGGGCGCTCCCTCGGCGGCAGCGGACCGCCCGGCTCCGCCATGCGGAGCAGGGACATCGTGAGGTCGGCCGGCATCGCCGGGCTCTCCAGCGAGCGCAGCCGCGCCTTCAGCGCGCGTACGGACTCGACCTCCGCCCTGCAGTCGGCGCAGAAGGTCAGGTGCGCGAGCGCGCGCTCGCGCTCGTGGTGGCCGAGTTCGCCGTCGACCAGCGCGGAAACGCGTTCTCCAAGATGAGCCATATCAGACTTCCTCCCCAGGGATCACGGACGGGGGGAGTTGGTTGGCACGGGGGGCCCGGTGGTCGAGGGCCTCCCGCAACTGCGCCCGACCACGGTGGATGCGGCTGCGGACCGTGCCCAGCTTGACGCCGAGCGTTTTGGCGATCTCCTCGTAGGAGAGCCCCTCGATGTCACAGAGCACGATCGCGGCACGGAACTCGGGCGCGAGCGCGTCGAGTGCGGCCTGGATGTCGGGCTCCAGATGGGCGTCGTCGAACGCCTGCGCCGGCGACGGCTCCCGGCCGCGCAGCCGCTCGGCGGCGTCGTCGGCCAGCCCCTCGAACCTGATGCGCTGCTTGCGCCGCGCCATGTCGAGGAACAGGTTGGTCGTGATCCGGTGCAGCCACCCCTCGAACGTGCCGGGGGTGTAGCTGGACAACGACCTGAAGACCCGGACGAAGACCTCCTGCGTGAGGTCCTCGGCGTCGTGGACGTTGCCGGTCAGCCGGTACGCGAGCCGGTACACGCGCGCGGAGTGCGTCCGCACGACTTCCTCCCACGTGGGAGGCGTCCAGTCAGACGACACGGGAGCATCCGTCTGGTGGTCGCTCTCGTCCACCAGAACTCCTCTCTCTGGGACCACCGCTATCGCCATAGTGCCTGGTTTCGTCCCTTCGTGCGCACTGCCTGCCTTCCGGACCGGCAAAGCCCGTTTAAACCTGCAACGCCTCGGGACCCTCCTGAGTTCCCGTCCCGGCGTGTCTCCCCTAGGCTGCGATCGGTGCCAATCACGCGGACACATCGCACGAAAGTGGGGGGAGGCGGCCGATGACCGATCAGGTGGAGGCCACTCTGGCCTATGCGGAGCAGTTTCATCAGGAGGATGAGATCCTGCACGCGGCGCGGCAGCGCGGGCTGGAGATGGGGGCCGTGCCCGTCCTTCCCGGCGCGGGCGCGGCGCTGTGCTTTCTCGCCACCGCGGTCAACGCCAAGGCGGTGGTGGAGATCGGCACGGGCTGCGGCGTCTCGGGGCTGTGGCTGCTGCGCGGCATGCGCGCCGACGGCACGCTGACCAGCGTGGACGTCGAGCCCGAGCACCAGCGCCTGGCCCGGCGGGCGTACGCGGAGGCCGGGTTCTCCGGCGCGCGGGTGCGGCTGATCTCCGGTCGGGCGCTCGACGTGCTGCCCCGCCTGTCCGACGGCGGCTACGACATGGTCTTCGCCGACGGCGCGAAGCAGGAGTACGTCGACTATCTGGCCGAGGCCGTCCGCCTGCTGCGCGTGGGCGGCATCGTGGCCTTCGACAACATGTTGTGGCACAACCGTGTGGCCGACCCGTCGCAGCGCGACCCCGACACGGTCGCGCTGCGCGAGCTCGGCAAGCTGGTGCAGTCGGACGAACGGCTGCGCTCGGTGCTCATGCCCCTTGGCGACGGCCTGCTGGCCGCCGTCAAGGTGTCGGCGTAGGGCCGCGGCTCACCCCCCGGGTGAGTCGGCGTAGGGCGGCGACTCACCCCCGGGTGAGCCACTCCAGCAGGACGCGGACGCCGAACCCGGTGGCGCCCTTGCTGAGCGTGCCCTCGTCCACGGTGCTGCGGCCGACCCCGGCGATGTCGAGGTGCGCCCACGGCCGCTTGCCCGCGAACTCCCGCAGGAACAGCGCCGCCGTGATCGAGCCCGCCCCGAAGCGCGAGCCCGCCTCGACGTTGGCGAGGTCGGCGACGGACGACTCCAGCGCGGGGGCGTACTCGTCGATGAGCGGCATCCGCCACAGCCGGTCGTCGCTCGCCTGCCCGGCCGCGACGAGCCGCCCGGCGAGGTCGTCGTCGGAGGCGTAGACGGCGCCGACGCTGCGGCCGAGCGCCACGCTGATGGCCCCGGTGAGGGTGGCGATGTCCACCACCGCGTCGGGGTCGAGCTCGGCGTCGGCGTAGGCGAGCGCGTCGGCCAGCACGAGCCGCCCCTCCGCGTCGGTGTTGAGCACCTCGACCGTGCGGCCGCCGTAGTGGGTGATGACGTCGGTGGGCCGCTGCGCGGTGCCGGAGGGCATGTTCTCGGCGGCGGCGACCAGCCCGGTGACCCGCACCGGGGCCTTCAGCTCGGCGAGGGCGCGCAGCACCGCGATGACGACCGCCCCGCCCGCCATGTCGGTCTTCTGGGTCTTCATGTTCTCGGTCGGCTTGAGCGACAGGCCGCCCGAGTCGAACGTGATGCCCTTGCCGACCAGCACCACGTGCCGCTCCGCGGGCTGCTCGGGGGTGTAGGAGAGCTGGATGAGGCGCGGCGGGCTGACCGAGCCCTGCCCGACGGCGAGGATGCCGCCGAAGCCCTCGGCCCGCAGCTGCTCCTCGTCCCACACCCGCACCGGCAGCCCGGTCTCGGCGGCCCGCTCGGCGAGCCAGGCGGGGTTCTTGACCGAGGAGGGCGTGTTGGCGAGGTCGCGCGCCAGCGCCACCGCCCGCGCCGTGACCTCCGCCCGCTCCAGGGCCGCCTGGTCGGCCCCGGCGAACACCAGCCGCGCCACGGCCCTGCGCCCGGCGTCGCCGATGCGGAAGGTGTAGGCGGCCAGCAGCGCGGCCTCGGCGAACGCGGTGATCTCCCCGTCCGGCGGCACCACGGTCAAGGTGTCCTTGCCCTTGGCCCGGCGGGCGAGCGCGGCGCCCGCCTTGCGCAGCGCGGCCGGCTTGCCGTCGCCGACGCCGTAGAACAGCACCCGGCCCACGCCCCCCGCGCGGGCCACGGGCACCTCCACGATCTCCCCGGCCTCCCCCTTCGCCTCGTAGTGGGCCAGCAGGTCGCGTACGGGCAGGTGCAGCTCCACGTCGTGCGCGGGAGCGAGGTCGGAGGCGTACGGGATCGCCAGCAGCTCGGCGTCGGCGGGCACCTCGGCGACCACCGCGGCAGTGGTCTCAATGGGCACGGGAAATTCTCCTCAAACGTCAGCGACCCTGGCGCCGGTTCAGCCGGGTACGCGCCAGGGTCGTGAAACAGGTTGTCTCTCGGGAGCGCTCAGCCGACGACGTTCTTCAACGCCTCACCGAGGGCCTTGGCCTCGTCGGCGGAGATCTCCACGACGAGCCGGCCGCCACCTTCGAGAGGGACCCGCATGACTATGCCGCGCCCTTCCTTGGTGACCTCGAGCGGACCATCGCCGGTCCGCGGCTTCATCGCCGCCATGCGTGCATCCCTTCCTGCCTTGGGCTCCCGCGGCCCGCGATTTCCGACCTCCCAGGAGGGGTGGTCGGCGCATTCACGTCTTCTGTGATGTCCTATTCTCCCGCATCGAGAGCGCTCATGGGTAACGATCTCCTCCCAGAATGCGTTGTCGGGGCGTGCGAAGACGGCCAAACTGGACTGCGTGCACGCTCGCGCCGCTCTGTTCGATCTCTACGGGGACCACCTGCGCCGGCGAGGCGGAGAGGCGTCCGTCGCCGCGCTCGTCAGGCTCATGAAACCCCTGGAAATCGCGGCCCCTGCCGTCCGCACGGCGGTCTCCCGGATGGTGCGCCAGGGCTGGCTGCGTCCGGTCAGGCTGCCGCAGGGGCCCGGCTACGGCCTGACGCCCAAGTGCGTGCGCCGGCTCGATGAGGCGGCCGTGAGAATTTACCGAGCCGGGGCCCCTCCCTGGGCGGGCCGCTGGCATGTCGTCGTCCTCGAGCCGGTCAGGGAACGCCCGCGCAGGGAGCGGCTGCGGGCCGACCTCACCTTCCTCGGCTACGCCGCTCTGTCGGAGACGACCTGGATCGGTCCACGCCACTCCAGTGAGCTGGACGCCCTGCTGGAGGGCGAGGGCGTGCGGGCCGACCGGTTCGAGGCCGCGCTCGACGGCGACCCGCGCGAGCTGGTGGCGCGGGCCTGGGATCTGGACGCCATCGGCGAGGCGTACGAGCAATGGCTCGCCGAGGCTGTCACGCTGATCAGCACGCTGCCCGGGTCGGCCCCGGACGACCAGGTCTTCGCCGCCCGCAGCAGGCTCGTCCACGGCTGGCGGAACTTCCTGTTCCGCGACCCCGGCCTGCCGGGCGAGCTGCTGCCGGCCGACTGGCCAGGTGAGAAGGCCAGGGCCTACTTCGAGCAGGAGGCCGCCAGGCTGCTGCCCGCAGCCACCGCGTTCGTCGACAGGGAGTTGCCTTGATCCGCTACGACGTGGCCGACGCCGTCGCCACCATCACCCTCGACCGCCCCGACGCGATGAACTCGCTCACCACCGAGCTCAAAGTGGCGCTGCTCGACGCGCTGCGGCGCGCCGCGGACGACCGCGCGATCCGCGCCGTGCTGCTGACCGGCGCGGGCCGGGCCTTCTGCGCGGGCCAGGACCTGCGCGAGCACGCCGGCAACCTGGAGGCGGGGCGCGGCCTCGACGACACCGTACGCCTCCACTACAACCCGGTCGTCGAGCTGCTGACCACCATGCCGAAGCCGGTCGTCGCCGCCGTCAACGGGGTCGCGGCGGGCGCGGGGGCGTCGCTCGCCTTCGCCTGCGACCTGCGGGTGGCCTCGGAGAAGGCGAAGTTCGCGCTCGCCTTCACGGGCATCGGCCTCGCCCCCGACTCCGGCGCGTCGTGGACGTTGCAGCGCCTCGTCGGGCTCGGCCGGGCCGCCGAGCTGCTGCTGCTCGGCGAGCCGCTGGACGCCGCCCGCGCCCTGGAGCTGGGGCTGGTCACGCGGGTGGTGCCCGCCGACGACGTGCTGAAGACCGCGTACGAGCTGGCGGCGCGGCTGGCGCAGGGGCCGACGGTGGCGTACGCGGCCACCAAGCGGGCCCTCGCCCACGCCGCCACGCACGCGCTGCCGGACGCGCTCGCCCTGGAGGCCGACCTTCAGGACGAGTGCGCGGCCACCCGCGACCATCGCGAGGCGACCCGGGCCTTCCTCGCCAAGCAGCGCCCCGCCTTCACGGGCGAGTGACGCGCGCCACGCAGTCCGCGAGGTGGTCGTTGACCAGGCCGATCGCCTGCATGAGCGCGTAGGCCGTGGTGGGGCCGACGAACCTGAAGCCGTGCCGCTTCAGCTCCTTGGCCAGCGCCTTTGAGCCGGGGGTGACGGCGGGGACGTCGGCCATCGTCTTCGGCACCGGCGAATCGGGGTCGGCGTGCCGCCACACCAGCTCCGACAGGCCGACGGGGAGGTCCTGAGCGGCTCTCGCGTTGCTGATGGCCGCCTCGATCTTGGCGCGGTTGCGGACGATGCCGGCGTCGCCGAGCAGCCGTTCGACGTCCTGCTCGGTGTAGGCGGCGACCTTCGGGATGGAGAAGCCGTCGAAGGCGGCGCGGAAGTTCTCGCGCTTGCGCAGGATGGTCAGCCAGGACAGGCCGGACTGGAACGCCTCCAGCGCGACGCGCTCGAACACCGCGTCGTCGCCCCTCACCGGGCGGCCCCACTCCTCGTCGTGGTAGGCGAGGTACATCGGGTCGGACATGCCGGCCCAGGTGCAGCGGATCAGCTCGGTCACGTCCGGTCGTCCCCGTCGGCGTCCTTGGTCCGCGCGGCGGGCGCGGGCTCCCCGTCCTCAGCCGCGCCGTCCTTCTCCGCGCCTTCCTTCTCCACCTCGTCCTGCTCCAACTCGTCCTTCTCGGCGAGGTCCTTCTTCGTCTCGTCGTTCCCCGGCTCGGCGTTCCCCGGCTCGGCGTTCCCCGGCTCGGCGTTCTCCGGCTCGGCGTCGGCGGGCAGCCGCCACTCGGGGTCCTCGGGCGGATGCTGGAGCTCGGCCCCGCCGTCCCACGACACCGACGCGCCGCTCGACGTGACGGGATCGCCGGACTCCGGCAGCTCCCTGTCCACGGCCGGCGCCTCGGGCTCGTGCTCGGTCCGCAGCCCGGCGCCCGGCGAGGCGTAGACCTCCTGGCGCGCGTACAGCCGGCTGGACAGCAGCTCGGAGACGCGCTGCTCCAGCACGGCGATCCTGGTGTCGCGCTCGCTGAGCGCGGTGGCCGCCCGGCGCAGGGCCTCATCGACGCTCGCCGTGTGGTAGCCGACCAGGTTGACCGGCAGTTGGAGCGCCATGAAGTCGACCGCCGTGAGCTGTCCCGGCTCGGGCAGGCCGAGCGGAGGCACGTCCGGCGGGAACTCGGTCAGCTCACCGCCCCGGCCGAGGGAGACCACGACCACGCAGGCCAGAATGGCGATGGCGGCGATGGCGAGTATGACCAGCACATTGGCATCGTACTCATACCATCGGGGCATGAGGTCCGCACTTGCCGCGGCAGGTGCCGCTTCGGGCACGACCGTCCTGGTCAGCGGGGCGGGCCCCGATCAGGGGCCCGATCAGGGAGTGGCCTCGCCCAGCTCGGCGACGCTCGGCCGGACCGGCTGGGGGCGGGCCTCCAGCCGGGCGAACGCCTCTTCGACGGTCGTGGTCCACGAGATCGCGTCGAACACCTCGGGCCGGGTGAAGCCCTCGTCGTAGAGGTGGTGCATGAGCCGCTTGAGCGGTTCGTACAGGCCCCAGGGGTCGAGCACCACCAGGGGCTTGTCGTGCATGCCCAGCACCCGCGCGGTCCAGATCTCGAACAGCTCCTCCAGCGTGCCGATGCCGCCCGGCAGCACCAGGAACGCGTCGGAGCGGGCGTCCATGACGCCCTTGCGCTCGCGCATGTCACCGGTGACGATCAGCTCGTGCGACTCCTCGTCGGCCACCTCCATGTCGACCAGCACCTGCGGGATCACCCCGACCGTGCGCCCGCCCGCCGCGCGGGCGGCCGAGGTGACCGCGCCCATGCAGGAGACCGATCCCCCGCCGCTGACGAGCGTGTGACCGCGCCGGCCGAGCTCGGCGCCGACGCGGGCGGCCAGGTCGAGGTATTTCCTGTCGATGTGCAGGCTGGAGGCGCAGAAGACGCAGATGTTCACGTCGCGGAAGCCTATTGCGGCTCGGCGTGGTGGCCGGCGGCGGCCTCGACCTCATCCTGACGCTGCCTGCTGCGGGCCCGGTCGGACTCCACGATGATGCGTACGGCCTCGTCGACGTCGTCGGTGACGGTGATGAGGTCGAGGTCCTTCGAGGCGATCTTGCCGGTGCCGAGCAGGCTGCTCTTGACCCAGTCGAGCAGGCCGCCCCAGAACTCGCTGCCCACCAGCACGACGGGGAACGAGGTGACCTTGTGCGTCTGCACCAGCGTCAGCGCCTCGAACAGCTCGTCCAGGGTGCCGAAGCCGCCGGGCAGGGCGATGAAGCCGCAGGAGTACTTCACGAACATGGTCTTGCGCACGAAGAAGTAGCGGAACTCGATGCCGAGGTCCACGAAGTCGTTCATGCGCTGCTCGAACGGCAGCTCGATGCCGAGCCCGACCGAGATCGCGCCCTCCACGTCGCGCGCCCCGCGGTTGGCCGCCTCCATCACGCCGGGCCCGCCGCCGGTGATGACGGCGTAGCCGGCCTCGGCCAGCGCCCGGCCGAGCGCCCGGCCGAGGCCGTATTCGGCGGAGTCGCCGGGCGTGCGGGCCGAGCCGAACACGGTGACGGCGGGCGGCAGCTCGGCGAGCTGGCCGAAGCCCTCCACGAACTCGGCCTGGATGCGCATGACCCGCCACGGGTCCATGTGCACCCAGTCGGAGGGGCCCTGGCGGGCCAGCAGCCGCTGGTCGTGGGTGGAGCTGGGCACCAGGCTGCCGCGGACGAAGGCCTGGCCCTGACGGCGCTCGCGACGGTTCTGTTCCATGCGGATCACGCTAGCCCTTCTCCCGCGCGGTTCGCGGCCTGACGGCGAAAGCCCAGGTGGCGGGGTGGTTACGGGAATCGAAAAAAACTTTGGAGGCGGGGAACCGGATTTCGGCTCCCTCGCGTCTAACTGGCGAGGGTGCTGCTCGGGACTGAAAGTGGTCTTCCCCGCCAAATGGCCGGCGAGGAAGGCCACTTTCATTTGGTGAGCCAGTCCCGCATCGCGCGCTCGCCCTCCACGATCTTCGGCAGCGACACGTACTCCCCCTGCTGGTGCGCCAGGTTGGGATCGCCGGGGCCGTAGTTCACGGCGGGGACGCCGAGCGCGGAGAAGCGGGCGACGTCCGTCCAGCCCAGCTTGGCCCGCGGCGTGCCGCCCACCGCCGCGGCGAACGCCGCCGCCACCGGATGCGTCAGCCCCGGCCGGGCCGCAGGCGCCGCGTCGGTGAAGGTCACCTCGAAGCCGTCGAACACCTCGCGTACGTGCTGCTCGGCCTGCTCGACGGTCAGGTCGGGGGCGAAGCGGTAGTTGACGGTGACCACGCAACGGTCGGGGATGACGTTGCCGGCCACGCCGCCGGTGACGCCGACCGCGTTGAGCCCCTCGTGGTACTCCAGCCCGTCGACCACCGGCCGGCGGGCCTCGTAGGCGTTGAGCCGGGCGAGCACCGGCTCGATCCCGTGGATGGCGTTGACCCCGAACCACGAGCGGGCGCTGTGGGCGCGCTTGCCGGTCACCGCGACCTCGGCGCGCAGCGTGCCCTGGCAGCCGCCCTCGATCACGCCGTCGGTCGGCTCCATCAGCACCGCGAAGTCGGCGAGCAGCCAGTCGGGGTGCTCCCTCGCGACCCGGGTGAGCCCGTTGCGCTCGGCCTCGATCTCCTCGCAGTCGTAGAAGACGTAGGTGACGTCCCTGTTGGGGGCGGGCACGGTGGCGGCCAGCCGGAGCGCGACCGCCACGCCGGCCTTCATGTCGGAGGTGCCGCACCCGTACAGCAGGTCGCCCTCGACCCGGCTCGGCAGGTTGCCCGCGACCGGGACGGTGTCGAGGTGGCCGGCGATCAGCACGCGCTCGCCGCGGCCGAGCTCGGTGCGGGCGACGACGGTCTCGCCGGAACGCTCCACCTTCAGGTACGGCAGCGCGGCCAGCGCCCGCTCGACGGCGTCGGCCAGGCCGCGCTCGGCGCCGCTCACCGACTCGATGTCCACGATCGCGGCGGTGAGCGCGCGTACGTCCTGGGTCAGGTCCAGCATCAGGTGTTCACCCCGTGTTCCCGCAGCACCTCGTTGAGCGCCGCCTTGTCGTGCCGCTGCCCCGGCTCCAGCCGCTTGATCACCAGCACGCACGGCAGCCCGAACGTGCCTCCGGGGAACTCCCGCTGCCGCGTGCCGCTCACGGCCACGCACCAGTCGGGGATCCGGCCCCGCGTCAGCTCCTCGCCGGTCTCCACGTCTATCACGGGGATCGAGGCGGACAGGATCACCCCGGCGCCCACCACCGCGCCCCTGCCGACCCTGGCGCCCTCGACGAGCATCGCCCGGCTGCCCACGAGCGCGTCGTCCTCGACCACGACCGGCACGGCGTTGGGCGGCTCCAGCACGCCGCCGACGCCCACCCCGCCGGACAGGTGCACGTTCTTGCCGATCTGGGCGCAGGAGCCGACGGTGGCCCAGGTGTCGACCATCGTGTTCTCGTCCACGTACGCGCCGATGTTGGTGAACGACGGCATCAGCACCACCCCGGGCGCCAGGTAGGACCCCCAGCGGGCGATCGCGCCGGGCACCACGCGCACGCCCTCGAAGGAGTTCTTCAGCGGGACGCGGTCCTGGTGGTGGAAGTCGCCCACCTGGGAGCGGGCCATGCCGAGCAGCTTGAAGGCGAGCAGGATCGCCCTCCTGGCCCGCTCGTCGACCTCCAGCTCGCCGTCCACCAGCCGGGCGGTGCGGGCCACCCCGGCGTCGAGCAGGTCCACCGCGCCGATCACCAGGTGGCGGGCCTCGTCGTCCTGCGGTGACAGCTCCGCGCGGCGCTCCCAGAGCTCGTCGATGACCGGGGCTATCGGTGAGGAGGTGCTCGCGTCACTCATGGGCACGGAGCTTATCCGTACGGGTAGGTTCTTCAGGGTGCGCATGCGGTTCTCCCGTGAGGTCATCACCATCGTGGTCATCGTGGTCGTCCTCGCCGTCGGCATCTCCGTGGGGCTCTACCACCTGCTGAAGAGGACCCCCCACCTGGCCGAGCCCGTGGCGGCCCACTGCAGCGTGCGCGCTCTGGGGTTCGACCTCGCCCTCGATCCCGAGCAGGCGCAGATCGCCGCCACGATCGCCGCCGTCGCGGCGCGCAGGAAGCTGCCCGAGCGGGCCGTGGTCATCGCCTACGCCACCGCGATCCAGGAGTCGAAGCTCTACAACCTCGACTACGGCGACCGCGACTCGGTGGGCGTGTTCCAGCAGCGCGAGTCGCAGGGCTGGGGCACGAAGAAGCAGATCATGGACCCGGTCTACGCCACCAACCGGTTCTTCGCCGCGCTGGTCAAGGTGAAGAACTACCGGAAGATCCCGCTGGCGGAGGCGGCGCAGGCGGTGCAGCGCTCGGCGGGCGGCTACGCCTACGCGCCCCACGAGGAGCAGGCGAAGGCCCTCGCGGCGGCGTTCACGGGGCGGGTGCCCGAGTCGGTGCACTGCTGGTATCCGTCGGGCGGCCGGACCCCGGCCCCTGCGCCGCGCACGGAGGAGGCGCGCAAGCAGCTCGCCCGCGCCCTCGGCAGCACGACGATCACCTCGCGCAAGCGGGGGTGGCTGGTGGCCGCCTGGTCGGTGGCCCACGCCGAGAAGTACGGCCTGAGCCGGGTGCGCTACGCGGGCGCGTCCTGGTCGAACGACCTGGAGGCCAAGGGATGGCGCACCGGCGACGGGTCGGGCACCGGCAAGGTCGAGCTGTCCTGAACCCGCGCCCCACTACGGTGATTGCGCGCAATTCCCGCGAGATTGCGGCGCGTCAGGAGGCGCGGCGGATGACGGAGATGGAGCCGGGCGGGAGGGGCTGGGCGTAGCTGGCGGTCCAGGACTGGCCCTGGATGCGTTCGAAGGAGAGCAGCCGGCCGTCGCCCGCGCGGTAGTCGGCGAAGTCGAGCAGGCCCCGGTCGGGGTTGCCCGTGTCGCCCTCGCTGCGGAAGGCGGCCGTGCCCCGCTCGACGGGGAAGAACTCCACGCCCTCCATGATGAGCATGTGCTTGGCGGGGACCATGCCCTGGGTGGGCACCTCGGTCCAGAGCAGCACCACCAGGTGCGGCGGGTCGCCGGCGCGGACCTCGACCGACAGCCACTGCCGGCGCCGCGCGCTGTCGCGCAGCAGGAACTCCGTCCACTGCTGGCCCTGGCCGGAGATGTGCAGGGCGCCGAGCACCCGCGCGACCGAGCCCTGGATGTCGATCTTGTCGCCCACCCGGAGGGTGCGGGGGTCGGTGTATTCGGCGCCGACCTGACGGGGGACGCCGGAGGGCACGTTCGGGGGCATGGCGGCGGACGCGGGGACGGGCGCGCTCACGGGCCCGCTCGTCGGGGCCGGCATCGGGCTCTCCGCGCGCGCGGACCCGGCCGCCGGCGGCGGCGTGCCCGCGCGGCCTCTCCTGTCTTGCCGCAACGTCGCCAGGAAGGCTCCGAGCAGGAGCAGGACGAGGGCGATGCTCAGCCCGAGAACGACCATGGAGGTCATGCTCATCGATCAGCTCGCTCCACTCGCGGTCTGCCTCGGCATAAGCCCTTATCGATTTATGCGTGCCAAACCTCACGGTTTGCTCTGACGCGCGATCCTACTGGAGGCGGCGCACCGCCGCACTGATGCGTTCGTCGGTGGCGGTGACGGCGATGCGGATGTGCCGCTCACCTGCCGATCCGTAGAACTCGCCCGGCGCGACCAAAATCCCTATTTCGGAAAGCTTTCGTACCTGGTCCCATGCGTTCTGCCCGTTGGATGCCCAGAAGTACAACCCTGCGGTCGAATGGTCGATGTGCCAGCCGGCCTTCTCCAGCGCGGGGCGGAGCAGGGCGCGGCGGGCGGCGTAGCGCTCGCGCTGGGCGTCGGCGTGGGCGTCGTCCGCCAGCGCGGCCGTCATCGCGGCCTGGACCGGGGCGGGCATGAGCATGCCGGCGTGCTTGCGGATCTCCAGCAGCCGCTTGACCAGGGCGGGGTCGCCCGTCACGAACCCGGCGCGGTAGCCCGCCAGGTTGGAGCGCTTGGAGAGCGAGTGGACGGCGAGCAGCCCCTCGTGGGAGCCGCCGCAGATGTCGGGGTGGAGGATGGAGATCGGCTCCTCCTCCCAGCCGAGCTCGATGTAGCACTCGTCGGAGGCGACGACCGCGCCGCGCTCGCGCGCCCAGGCCACCACCTTGCGCAGGTGCTCGGCGGGCAGCACCCGGCCCGTCGGGTTGCCGGGCGAGTTGACCCAGACGAGGTCGACGCGCTCGGGGCCGAGCGCGAGCGTGCTGTCGGAGGCCGTGCCCTCCGCCCCCGCGAGCCGCGCGCCCACGTCGTACGTGGGATAGGCCAGCTCGGGGAAGACCACCCTGCGCGCGCCCAGATAGGTGGGCAGCCAGGCGACGAACTCCTTGGAACCGATCAGCGGGAGCACGTCACGCTGGCCGACCTCGACGCCGTGCCGACGGCGCAGCCAGCCGGCCGCCGCCTCGCGCAGCGCCTTGGTGCCGTGCGTCAAGGGATAGCCGGGGCTGTCGGCGGCCCCGGTCAGCGCCTGCCGGACGATCTCGGGCACGGGATCGACCGGCGTGCCGACCGAGAGGTCGACGATGCCGTCGGGATGAGCGAGCGCGCGCTCTTTGTACGGCTCCAGCCGGTCCCAGGGAAAGTCAGGCAGGTTGTTCACGGTGCTCCAGGGTGTCGCTCTGCCGTACGGCGCGTGCGCGGGCACGCCACGCGGACGGGGCGCATCCAGACGTGGATGCCCCCGTGCCCGACGTGGGACCGCTCAGTGATCCTCGCCCTGCGGCGGCAGCGCCGCCACCACCGGGTGGTCCTTGTCGATCTTGCCGACCTTCGAGGCGCCGCCCGGCGAGCCGAGCTCCTCGAAGAAGTCGACGTTGGCCTTGTAGAAGTCCTTCCACTGCTCGGGAAGGTCGTCCTCATAGAAAATGGCCTCGACGGGGCATACAGGCTCACACGCGCCGCAGTCCACGCACTCGTCGGGGTGGATGTAAAGCATGCGCTCGCCCTCGTAGATGCAATCGACGGGGCACTCCTCGATGCACGCCTTGTCCAGGACGTCCACGCAAGGCTGCGCGATGACGTAGGTCACCTCGAGCTCCTTCTTCTCCGCACCATGGCATGACTTCTGACCGCGGTTTGCTACGCCCTAGTATTGCCGTGCTTGCCAGCTGGCCGAAACGGAGGGTGGCAAACTCGTGGCCGCACGGCTCGTCATCGCGATCACAACTCAGGACATAGGCGCCCGGATCACCACGCGGCGCAGGGTTCCCGGCGGGTTCCGTGACGCGGTGGGCGTCCTGGAGTCCTGGGAGCACGGGGTTCTGCGCGTACGTAAAAAAGACGGCACGCTGGTGGAGATCTCCGAGGAGACGCTGGTCGCGGCCAGGGTCGTTCCCGCCGCGCCTCCTCGACCTGCGGCGCGGTAGCGGTCAGTATTCGTCATGTGACCGTACGTACCTGCGCCGCCGCAGCCGCAATCCTCGCCAGCGCCGGATGCGGCGCGTCGTCCACCGAGCCCGCCCCGGCCAAGAACCTGCCGCCGGTGAACGTGCAGGCGGGCTCGCTCAAGGCGGGCTTCTCCAGCATGGACCGCCTGGTCGAGGCGGCCAAGCGCGAGGGGCAGCTCAACGTCATCGCGCTGCCGCGCGAATGGGTCAACTACGGCGAGGTGATCGACGCCTTCGCCGACAAATACGGCATCAAGGTCAACGAGCTGGAGCCGAACGCCAGCAGCAGGCGGCAGATCGACGCCGCCGCCACGCTCAAGCCCGACGTGTTCGATCTCACGCTGGACGTGGCGGTCAAGGAGGCGGCCAGGTTCGCGCCGTACAAGGTGCAGGGCTGGCTGGACGTCCCCGACCGCGTCAAGGACCCGTCCGGCGCCTGGTACGCCGCCTACGGCGGCTACATGTCCATCGGCTACGACCCTCGCGCCGTCAAGGCCCCGGCCAGTTTCGCCGACCTGCTCAACCCCGGCTACCAGGTGGCGCTCGACGGCGACCCGCTCCGCTCGGCCTCCGCCTTCGGCGGCGTGATGGCGGCCTCCATGCGCGGCGGCGTGCCGCGGCCCGACCAGGGCGTGAGCCTGTTCGCCAGGCTCAAGCAGGCCGGGCGGCTCACCGACCTCGCCAAGGCCAACACCATCGTGGCCTGGGACCACCTCAACGCCGCCCGCGGCGCCGCGCACTCCGACCGCTGGAAGGTCGTCATCCCGAGGGACGCGGCGCTCGGCGACTACCACGTGCAGGCGATCAACAAGGCCGCCCCGCATCCGGCCGCCGCCCGGCTGTGGCAGGAGTTCCTGTTCTCCGACGAGGGCCAGAACCTGCTGCAGAAGGGCTGGGCCCGTCCGTCCCGGAGCGAGGCCATGGCCATGAAGGGCACGCTGGACGCCGAGCAGGCCGCCAGGCTGCCCAAGGCGCCCGGCCCGCCGATCCTGCTCACGATCCCGCAGGAGGATGCCGGGAAGGCGTACCTGCGTAAGGAATGGGCCAAGAGTGTGGGATGAGTCGGTAGTGACTTGATATGTCGTAGGGACGATCAGGCTCTAAAGTGAACAGACAGCACGGCCACGGGGGCCCGATGTCTGAGGAAAAGTGAGCTGATCGTCTTGCGATACGACACACCGAGTTTGGAGCGGTGGAACAGTCGCGCCTACGACAGCAGCTTCGGCTACGTCTCCACCCAGGGCGCGCCACTGGTCGACCTGCTGGATCCGCGGCCCGGCGAGCGGGTGCTCGACCTCGGCTGCGGCACCGGCGTGCTCACCGCGCAGATCGCCTTCCGCGGCGCCGAGGTCCTCGGCATCGACGGCTCGTCCGCGATGATCGAGAAGGCGCTGGCGCAGTACCCGGGCATCAACTTCATCGTCGGCGACGGGCACGACTTCTCCGTGGTGGACCCGTACGACGCGGTCTTCTCCAACGCGGCGCTGCACTGGATGAGCCGCGACCCCGACACCGTGATCGCCAACGTGCGCGAGTCGCTGACGCCCGGCGGGCGCTTCGTCGCCGAGATGGGCGGGGCCGGCAACTGCGCCGAGCTGACCGCCGCGATGCTGACCGCCTGGCGCGAGTACGGCCTGCGCGAGCCCGAGATGCCGTGGTATTTTCCCTCGCCCGCGGAATACGCCCGCCGTCTGGAGAAAGAGGGTTTCGTCGTCCGGTTGCTGGAATACTTCGACCGGCCGACCCCGCTCGACGAATGCCCTGGCGGAGCCGCCGACTGGGTGCGGATGTTCGCCTCGTCGGCCCTCGCCGGGCTGCCCCCGGAGATCGTGGAGCCCCTGCTTCATCGCGTCAACGAACTGGCGGCGCCCGCGCTTCGCAGGGAGACTGGCTGGATGGCCGACTACGTGCGTCTACGCTTCGCCGCCGTACGGCGCTGATGCGTAGTGCATGATGCGTAGGGCTAATTTGCCGGACTATGGTCTGTTCCGTGGGCGGCGAGATGACGGCTGCACCGCCGCGGCGGCGTGAGGGGTGAACGGAACGGGATGAATTTCTGCCTGAGCGACCTCGTTCCACCGTTGAGGTGGAGCGACGCGTCGACGATCACGCTGTTGACCGGGCAGCCGGATCTGCCGGATGCGTGGTGGCGCACTCTGCCCGTGCCGCACGTCCTCGCCGCGATCGGCCCCGAGGCGCTGGCCGAGCTGCTCACGGAGATCGCCCTTGAGCACTGGCCGGCGGCGGCGGTGGGCGACGTGCTGCCCGCGCTGCACGTCCTCGA
Source organism: Nonomuraea sp. B208 (assembly GCF_057536035.1). Taxonomy (NCBI): domain Bacteria; kingdom Bacillati; phylum Actinomycetota; class Actinomycetes; order Streptosporangiales; family Streptosporangiaceae; genus Nonomuraea; species Nonomuraea sp. B208. Next base: position 36,951 of record NZ_BAAJOU010000033.1, on the reverse strand, counting down.
CCCCGAGGAGGCCGACGAGCCGCCGGTCGCCATCGCGCTGGACCGTGCCGGATCGTGGACGGGGCTGCTCGCGCTGACCGGGCGGGAGCTGGCCGACCAGCCGTTCATCAGGGCGCGGCCGGTGCTGAGCACGTTGTTCGGGGCGGTGTTCACGCGGCTGGCGCAGCCGTACGCGGGCGCGGCCGGCGCGGGGTCCGCCCCCGCGGTGCCCGCTCCCCGGAGCGAGGCCGCGCCGGCCACGGCGGACGAGGCGCTGCCGCTCCTCGCGGTCCCCGCCCCGGCGGACCCGGAGCCCGCCCAGGACGACCTGCGCCTCCCGGCCCCCGAGGTCCCGGCAGTCCCCGAGACTCCCGGGACCCCGGAGCCGGCCGGCACGAAGGCCGAGGCGGCGGACGCCGTGGCTGCCCAGGACGCCGCGCCGGTGGCGGAGGCCGAGGACGCGCAGGACGTGGCGGCTCCGGCTCAGGACGCCCCACGGCCCGAGGACGCCGCGCCGGAGGCCGAGGACGCGCAGGACGTGGCGGCTCACGCTGAGGAGGCCCCACTGCCGGAACCTCGCGTCCGGGAGTTCGCCGCCGAGGCCCCCGCCGGGGAGGCGGAGCCCGGGGACGCCGACGGGGAGGAGGCGTCAGAGGACGCCGCCCCCTCCGAGGGCAAGCAGGCTTCCGGCGATGCCGAGCCCCGCGCGCACGGGTTCGCCGAGGAGGGCGAAGCCTCCCGCGCCGAGGAGCACGAAGCCTCCGCAGACGTCGCGTCCGGCCCCGCGGCGAACGAGCGCGCCCCGCACGCCTTCGCCGCCCTGGAGGAGGTCCCCGCCTTCGCCGCCCCGCGTACCGGCGAGGAGAACGACGCTCCGGCGCACGCCTTCGCCGCCGTCCCCCTGAAGGAGGAGGACGAGCGGCCGGTGCTGGACGCGGACGCCGAGCCCGCAGCCGACGCGGGTGACGGTCCCGAGCCCACGCCCGACTCCGTCGAGGAGCCCGCCCCTGAGCCCGCCGCCGCGGAGGCCGAGGCCCTGGAGGCGGACGGCCCCTCGTCCGGCGCCCCCACCGAGGACGACGAGGTGGAGAGCCCCGAGGGCCAGGAGGACCGGGAGCTGCCCGAGCTCATCGAGGCCGCTTTCGCCGGCCTGGACGACAAGAGCTGGGCCGTGGCCCAGAACCGGGTCTTCACCGACGAGCCGTCGGCGGTGGACCAGCTCGCCAAGCTGTTCGCCGTCCCCCCGGCGGAGATCACGGCCACGGAGAAGCAGTTCCGCGTCCGGCTCGGCGAGTGGCTGGACAGCGACGAGGCCGCCCCCTACCGGGCCTATCTGGACGAGCTGCGCAGCACGCTCGGCCCGGAGGCTCCCAAGGAGCGGGTGATCGGCGCGGCCGACTGGCACAAGGTCGAGATCCGCGCCCTGGAGGTCCCCGCCTGGCAGTTCGTGCTGGCGACCCTGCCCGGCAAGCAGGCGGTGCTGACAGTGCAGGCCCCTGGGCAGGCCGCTGGGCCGGCCGCCGTGGCGGCCCCGCCGCCCCCGGTCGAGCTGCCGCCTCCCCCGCCCTCGCCGTCCCCGAGGCTCGATCCGGTGCTGCACTTCGACGCGCCGCGGCAGCCGCCGATGGACATGCCGCCGCAGTCGGCGTTCGGGCCGGTGCCGCTGCCGCCGCCGCCTCCGGGGCCGCCGCAGTTCCAGGCGTTCAAGCCGGTGACGGCCCACGAGCAGAACGGCGGCTCGGGCGAGCAGAAGCCGTACCAGCCGCTCAAGGACGTCTCGCAGACCAGGCGCTGCTTCCGCCAGCCGGACGGCCGGTGGTGGCTGCGCGTGGACGTCACCGCCGAGCAGATGGCGGGCGGCGAGTGCGCGCTGCCGACGGGCTTCGCGGCCTACCTGGGGCTGTCGCCGGGCGAGTCGAGGACGGTCAGGAGCGCCGCGGGCGAGCTGACCATGACCTGGCACGGCCGCCCGGTGCTGGAGTCCATCGAGCACCTGCTCGGCGACGTGGGCGCGCGCGAGGGCGGGCACCTGTTCCTCACGCTGTCGGACGAGGGCGTGCTGCGGGCCAGGCACCTGCCGGCGGCCGCGCAGGGCGCCGAGAAGATCACCAAGGCGCTGCGCCTGGTCGGCTACACCGCTCCCGGCGGCACGCGTGACCAGGCGGCCCGGGTGATCGCGACGAGGATCGGCTTGACGGGCCCGGTCAGCCTGCCGGACCTGCTCACCAGGCTCCGCGAGCGCGGGGACCGCGACCTGCTCGCCCTGCTGGACTGAGCCGTGCCGCGGCTCGCGATCGGCCCTGAGTTTCCCAGGGAGCTCAGCGCACTGGCCCAGCCGGTGCGCAGGGACGCCGTGGTCGCGCTGCGCCGCTTTCTGCTCAACGTGGCCGGCGCCCCGCACCCCGAACGGGTGCGGGGCGCCAGGGACCCGCGGGTCGCCACGCTCCGGCTGGCCGACGGGCACCGGGGGGTGGTGGTGCGCCGCCGGGACGTCTACTGGCTGCGTACGGTGCTGCCGGACGCCGCGGCCTGGTCGTACGCCCGCCGCCACCGCTACAGCGTCAACCCCGTGCTCGGGGTGGTCGAGGAGTGGGACGCCGAGGCCCTGGAACGCGTCGAGCCCGCCTTACGCCGCTCGGCGCGCTCGTCCGGGCTGTTCGCGCCGGTGTGCGACGGCGACCTGCTCTCGCTCGGCCTGGACGTGCACGCGCTGCCGCTGTTCCGCCTGATCACGACCGAGGCCGACGTGGCCGCGCTCGAACCGCTGCTCCCGCCCACCCAGCACCTGCCGCTCGCGGTGCTGGCCAGGGGCGGCTCGCTGGCGGAGGCGTGGCGCGAGCTGGACTCCTGGCGGGCCGCCGACGACCTGGAGCCGGTCGATCCCGACGACCTCTACGCGGCCCTGCTCCGCACCCCCGACCAGGCCGCGTTCGCGGCGGACAAGGTGGCGCTGGAGCGGGTGCTGGGCGCGCCGGAGTGGTGCACGTTCCTGCATCCGGCGCAGCACCGGCTGGCCAAGGCGCCCCGCTACGACCATCCGGTGCTGGTCGTCGGCGGCGCGGGCACCGGCAAGACCGTGGTGGCCCTGCACCGCGCCGCCTATCTCGCCGCGCACGGCAGCGGTCCCGTCCTGCTGGTCACGTTCTCGCAGGGGCTGGCCGAGGAGCTGTCCGCGCGCCTCGACACGCTCGTCGAGGACGAGCTGGTACGCAAACGGATCGAGGTGGACAACCCGGAGCGGCTGGCGCTGCGCATCGTGGCCGACGCGGAGGGCCGCCGCCCGGCGCTGGTGGGGCCGGGGGCGCGGACCCTCGCCCAGCTCACCGACGAGGCGCTGCGGCTGATGTCGCTGTCCACCGGCGACCTGCTGGACGACGTGGAGCCGGGGCGCAAGCCGTACCGGCACGTGGTGGTGGACGAGGCGCAGGACGTGAGCCCGGCGCAGTGGCGGCTGCTGCGGGCCGTCGCGCCGCACGCGCCCGACGACCTGTTCGTCGTGGGCGATCCGCACCAGCGGGTCACCGACACGCGGGTGTCGCTCGGCGCGGTGGGCATCCCGGCCGAGCAGCACACGCTGAGGACCAGCTTCCGGCTGCCGCAGGAGCTGTTGTCGTTCGTGGTGCGGCTGCGCGGCGGCGGCCTCGCGACGGGGCTGGCGAGGGGCGCGACCGACATGTACGGCTACCGCGCCACGCACAACGGCGAACGGCCGCGCGTGCGGGCGTACGAGTCGGCCGAGGCGGAGCTGGCCGGCCTGCGCGCCACGGTCGAGTCGTGGCTGGCCGAGGGGGTGCCGCCGGGCGAGATCGCGGTCGGGGCGCGTACGACGACGCTGGTGCGGCAGGCCAGGAAGGCGCTGGAGGGCCTGGACGTGCGGGCCGCGACCTTCAGGAACCTGAAGGGGCTGGAGTTCGAGCGGGTGGCGCTCGTCGGCGTGGCGGAGGGCGTGGTGCCCGAGCCGCCGCCCGAGGATCCCGGCGCGCGGGCGAGGTTTCTGCAGCGCGAACGGAGCATACTGTTCGTCGCCTGCACCCGGGCCCGTGCGATGCTCTATATCTCCCATTACGGAAGAGGCAGCCCCTTTTTACCACTCTGATCACATAGTCTGAACTGCGGATACTTCCCATTGCCGGTTGGACCTCAATGAACCTCAGCCTGAGCGACCTCGCGCCACCCGTGCGCTGGACCTCCCCTGGGCAGGTCGCGCCTGTCCTGGAGGAGCCACAGCTGCCCGAGGCCTGGTGGCAGGCGCTCCCCCTCGACCGTGCTTGCGCCGTCGTCGGCACGCAGACCGTGGCCGGCCGCCTGGCCGACCTCGCCGTGGCCTTCTGGGGGCACCTGCAGCTGGGCGACATCCTGCCGCTGCTGCGCTTCTCCGACCCCGCCGAGGCCGAGCGGACGCCGGAGACGCTGGGCAAGGACGTGGCGCAGAAGCTGTTCGCCGGCGTGTTCGAGCGGCTGCTCGAACCCGTCCCCGAGCCGGCCCCGGCCCCCGTCCGTCCGGACCGGCCGCTGCCCGAGGTGATCGACGAGCTGTTCGCCGCGCTGGACGACCGGCAGCGCGCCATCGCCCGCGACCGCCTGTACGCCGCGCAGCGCGCCACGCTGGACGAGCTGGCGCAGCGGTTCTCGGTGACGCGCGAGCGCATCAGGCAGATCGAGCGCGACCTGCGCGACCACGTCGAGAGCTGGCTGGGCGGCCAGGACGCCGCGCCGCTCGTGGCCCACGTGACGTGGCTGCGCGGCCGGCTCGGCTCCGCGGCCCCCGCCGACGACCTCCAGGCCACCGTGCCCTGGCACCGCACCGAGCTGCGCTCCCTGGGCATCCCGGCCTGGCGTTTCGTGCGTACGCTGCTGACCGGCTACGAGCAGTCCGACGGCTGGCTGGTCGCGGGCGGCGCCGACGAACTGCGCGAGAAGACCCGCCAGCTCTTCGCCGACGGCCCGCGCCCGATCGGCGAGGCCGTGGGCCTGGTCTCCGGGCTCGGCGTGCGCGAGGACGTCGCCGAGCGGTGGATCCTGGACGTGCCGCACCTGCGCGTGCTCGGACAGCACGTGGTGCCGTGGCCGCGCAGCATCAACGAGAAGGCCGAGGCGGTGCTCGCCGTGTCCGGCGCGCCGCTGTCGCCTGAGGAGATCCAGGAGCGCATCGGCGAGGACTACAGCCTGGTCGGCATCCGCAACCAGCTCACCGCCGACGACCGCTTCCTGCGGGTCGACCGCAACAAGTACGGCCTGACCCGCTGGGGCGGCGACGAGTACCTCGGCATCAGGGAGATGATCGCCCGCGAGATCGAGCGGGCCGGCGGCGAGGCGTCGGTCTCCACGATCGTGACGAACCTGACCTCCCGCTACGACGTCAGCGAGAGCTCGGTGCGCGCCTACTCCGGCGGTCCCGGGTTCGAGCGGACGCAGCGGGGCTGGATCAGGGTGGCGGGCACCTCGCCGAGCGGGGAGGCCGAGCCGTACCAGCCGCGCAAGGACGTCTCGCTGACCCGGCGGAGCTTCCGCTCCCGGGACGGGCGCTGGTGGCACCGGGTGGACGTCAACGCCGAGCACCTGCGCGGGTCGGGCTCGCCGCTGCCGACGGGGTTCGCGGCCTACCTGGGGATGGCGCCCGGCGGGCAGCTCACGGCCTCGGCGACGTCCGGCGACGTGGTGATCAGCTGGCACAACCAGCCCACCATGGGGTCGATCCGCAACGTGCTGTCGGAGTACAAAGCGAGCGAGGGCGACCACGTCTTCCTGACCGTCTCCGACGGCGGCGAGCTGCTGACCCGCTACCTGCCGGCCGCTCCGGTCGGGATGCCGCCCGTCAACCGGGCCCTCTACCTGCTCGGCTACACCGCTCCGGTCAGCTCGGAGATGGAGGGCCTGCGGCTCATCGGGGCCAGGATCGGGCTGCCCGACACCGCGACGCGCGAGGAGATCCTCGGGCGGCTGCGCGAGCGCGGCGACCGGGACATCCTCGCTTTCCTGGGCGGATGACGCCCGGCTAGGCTCGGGAGAATGCTGCGGATCCACGACACGCGCGCCGGTCAGGTCGTCCCGGTCCAGTTCGGCAGGCTGGTGCGGATCTACACCTGCGGGCCTGCCGTCCACCGGCGGGCTCATGTCGGTGATCTGCGCACGTACGTGCTGTCCGACCTGGTGAGGCGGGTCCTGGAGCGGCGGCGGGCGCGTGTGCTGGCCTGCCAGGACATCACCGACCTCGGCCATCCCACCGACTACGCGGACGCCTTCCGCGCGGACGCCACCGCGCTCAACATCCGGCCGCCCGAGCACGAGCCGCGGGCGAGCGAGAACGTCGAGCCCATCGTCGAGCTGATCGCCAGGCTGGTCGAGCGCGGCCACGCCTACGCGGCGCCGGACGGCTCGGTCTTCTTCGACGTACGCACGTTCCCCGGCTACGGCGAGCTCTCCCAGCTGGAGGAGCCACGGCCCGCCGACTGGGCCCTGTGGGAGCCCGGAGACGGCGAGGCGGCCTGGGACTCGCCCTGGGGGCGCGGGTTCCCCGGCCCGCACGTCGCGTGCTCGGCCATGTCGCTGCGTTTCCTCGGCCCGGCCGTCGACCTGCACCTCGGCGGCATCGACCGGCGTTTCCCCCACCACGAGGACGAGCGGGCGCAGTCCGACGCGGTGACCGGGCACGAGGTCGTGCGGCACTGGGTGCACGGCGAGCGCCTGCTGTTCGACGGGCGCGAGATGGCCGGGTCCGCCGGGAACGTCGTGCTGCTTTCCGACGTGACGGCGGCCGGGCTCGACCCGCTGGCGGTGCGGATGGCGTTCCTGGAGCACCACTACCGCCGGCCGCTCGACCTCACCTGGGACACCCTGCGGGCCGCCAACGGCACGCTGCGGCGCTGGCGTTCGCGGGTCGCCGAGTGGGCCGAGTCGCCCAGCGCGCCGATGGCGGCCGGGCACGTGGAGCGGGTGGAGTCGGCGCTCGGCGACGACCTCGACACCCCGGCGGCGCTGCGCGTGCTGCGCGAGCTCGAACGCGACGAGTCGGTGGCTCCCGGGGCGAAGCTGGAGGCGTTCCTGCACGTCGACCAGGTGCTCGGGCTCGACCTGCCGATCGACATCGGCAAGGCGCCGACGCTGCCCTCGGGTCAGACCTGGATGTGAACCGGCATACCCTGCCAATCCGCTGCGAAGGTGAACGAAGACGGACGAACACGTCCGGAGTAGTGATCAAGGGCTGCCAGACTTAGTGCCAGTTCCAGGGAAGTTGGAGGTGTCGGTCGGTGAGGCCCTATGCGTGGTTGCCGCGGCCGTTGCGGTGGTTCGCTCGGGTGGTGACCGTTCTTCTCGTGCTGGCGCTGGTGCTGGCCGGTGTGCTCGTCCTCATCGTGCGGCAGTCGTTCCCGCAGGTGGACGGGTCGGTGCGGCTCTCGGGACTGTCCGGGAGCGTGGAGATTTATCGCGATAAATCAGGAATCCCGCACATTTACGCCTCCAGTCCGGGCGACCTCTTCATGGCGCAGGGCTACGTCCACGCCCAGGACCGCTTCTACGAGATGGACTTCCGCCGTCACATGACCGCCGGACGCCTCTCGGAGCTCTACGGCAAGTCCACCCTGGACACCGACAAGGCCCTGCGGACCATGGGCTGGCGCCGCGTCGCCGAGCAGGAGCTGCCCCTGCTGTCCGAGGACACCCGCGAGTATCTGGACGCGTACGCCAAGGGCGTCAACGCCTGGCTCAGCGCGAACCCCAACGCCTCCGACCGCAGCCTCGAATACTCCATCCTGAAGATTCAGAACGGCGACTACCACCCCGAGCCGTGGGGCCCCGCCGACTCCCTCGCCTGGCTCAAGGCCATGGCCTGGGACCTGCGCTCCAACATGGAGGACGAGATCGACCGGGCGCTGATCGCCGCGAAGCTGCCCCGCGACCGCGTCGAGCAGCTCTACCCCGGCTACCCGTTCGAGCGCCACTCCCCCATCGTCACCACGGGCGGCATCGACCGCGAGCGCTTCGACCAGGAGGCCGAGCCGCGCCTGCGCCTCGGCACCGGCGCCGTCTTCCAGTCGGCGGCCCGGACCCTCGACGCCGTGCCGAGCACCATGGGCACCGCCGACCGCGAGGGCATCGGCTCCAACTCGTGGGTGGTCTCCGGCGCGCACACCAAGAGCGGCAAGCCGCTGCTCGCCAACGACCCGCACCTGTCGCCGCAGCTCCCGTCCGTCTGGTACCAGGCGGGGCTGCACTGCCGGCAGGTGGGCCCGGAGTGCCCGTACGACGTGACCGGCTTCACCTTCTCCGGCGTGCCCGGCGTGATCATCGGGCACAACGCCAAGATCGCGTGGGGCTTCACGAATCTGGGGCCCGACGTCGCCGACCTGTTCCTGGAGAAGGTGGACGGCGACACGTACCTGTACCGGGGCGAGCGGCGCAAACTGGAGAGCCGCAAGGAGCAGATCAAGGTCGCCGGCGGCTCCACCGTCACGATCACCGTGCGCAGCACCGTGCACGGCCCGCTGATCAACGAGGTCATGCCCGACGCCCAGCCCTCCGGGGAGGCGAACGCGGTCGCGCTCCAGTGGACGGCGCTGACGCCCGGCCACACCGCCAGCGCCATCTTCGCGCTGAACAAGGCGGGCGACTGGGCGCAGTTCCGCTCGGCGGCCGCGCTGTTCGAGGTGCCCGCCCAGAACCTCGTGTACGCCGACACCTCCGGCAAGATCGGCTACCAGGCGCCCGGCCGCATCCCCGTACGCGCGAAGGGCGACGGCAGGTGGCCGGTGCCCGGCTGGACCGGCGACTACGACTGGCAGCCAGGCCCGATCCCCTTCGAACAGCTCCCGTCCGTCGAGGACCCCGCCGAGGGCTTCGTGGTGACCGCCAACAACGCGGTCATCGACCCCTCGCGCTACAAGCCGCTGCTGACCCAGGACTGGGCCTACGGCTACCGCTCCGAACGCATCCGCACCCTCGTCGAGGAGGCCGTCGGCAAGGGCAAGGTGGACGCGGCCACCATGTCCGCCATCCAGGCCGACACCCGCAACGCCTTCGCCGCGACCCTGGTGCCCGCGCTGGAGAAGGTGGACCTGGCCGGCCCCGCGAAGCAGGCCAGGGAGCTGCTGACGTCGTGGGACGGCTCACAGGGGCTCGACTCGGCGCCGGCCGCGTACTTCAACGCCGTGTGGCGGCAGGTGCTCGCCCTGACCTTCCACGACGAGCTGCCCGAGCAGGCCCGGCCCGCGGGCGGCGACCGCTGGTACGAGGTCGTCAGGCGGCTGCTCGACACCCCCGACGACCCCTTCTGGGACGACGTCACCACCAAGAACGTCACCGAGCGGCGGGACGACGTGCTGCGGCAGGCGATGGCGTCGGCGTACCAGGAGCTGGCCGACCGGTTCGGCGAGAAGGTCTCCGACTGGCGGTGGGGCGATCTCCATCAGCTCGACCTGGTCAACGGCTCCCTCGGCACGTCCGGCATCGCGCCCGTGGAGGCGTTGTTCAACCGCGGGCCGATCGCGGTGCCGGGCGGCAAGGACGCGGTGAACGCGACCGGATGGAACGCCCAGAAGGGCTACGCGGTGACCGCGGTGCCGTCGATGCGGATGGTGGTGGACCTGTCCGACCTGGACAAGTCCCAGTGGATCAACCTGACGGGCGCGTCGGGGCACGCCTTCCACGAGAACTACTGGGACCAGGCCGAGATTTGGGCCAGGGGCGGGCTGCTGCCGATGCGCTCCAGCCCCGACGCCGTGCGCAAGGCGGCCGCGCACACGCTGAAGCTGAGCCCCTGACCTGACGGGGTCACCCCGGGTGCCGCCGCCAGCGCGGCGGCACCCGCGGATATCCGCCGTCCTCCAGGTCGGCCAGCCGCTCGAACACGTTGTACGCCGCCTGGTGCCCGCACACCACCACCGAGGCCAGCATGGCGAGCAGGTAGAGCGGCAGCATGGGCAGCCCGACGCACCAGGCCCACTGCGTGGCGTGCCGCCCTTCGTGCAGGATGAGCCGCTCGTCGAGGGAGTTACGCCTGGTCAGGACCACGTTCCCGACCGTGAACGCGCCCGCGATCGGGAAGCGGTAGCGGTAGCCGAAGGCGAGGATGAGCCCGTCGGGGCCGGGCCGGCGGGTGGCCCCGCCGACGACCGAGATCAGCAGTCCGAACGGCGTGGCGAGGTTGACGTAGTTGGCCGCCCGCCGGACTCGATAGCGCCTTTCCATGAGACCCCTCCCACCGCCGATGATGCCGCGTTCACGGCGGTGGTCAAGGACGGGCTGACTCAGCGGTGCCGCCGGTACCTCAGCTCCAGGATCCCGTTGTCGGAGGTGGCGCTGGAGACCAGGTCGAGGCGGTAGGAGCTGGGGACGCCGTCGAACAGCCGGGTGCCCTCCCCCGCGATGTAGGGGAACATGCTCACCCGGAGCTCGTCGAGCAGGTCGAGCCGCATGAGCGAGCGCCAGAGGCCGACGCCGCCCCAGACCAGGACGTGGCCGTCGCCGCCCAGCCTGAGCTTGTCGACCTCTTCCTTCGTGTCACCGGCGGCGATGGTGGTGTTGGCCCAGTCGGCCGTCTTCAGCGTCCGGGAGAAGACGACCTTGCGTCCCGGGTTCAGGATGCCGGCGATCGGGTGGTCGGTGGCGGTCGTCATGCCCTTGGAGATGGACTCGTAGGCGGCGCGGCCCATGACGTGCGCGTGGGCGCTCCGGAGGAAGTCGAGGTAGGCCGGGTCGTCGGGCCGGTCGTTCTCCGGCAGGCCGAAGCAGAACTTCCAGAAGTCGGTGCCCTCGTCGGCGAGCAGGCCGTCGAGGGAGTAGTTGAACACGGTCGCGATGAGTTTCCGCATGCGCTTGAGACCCCGGCGCGGCCGGGAAGTCATCGGTGCGCTAGAGATTCTTGTAGCGGCCCTCGTGGTACAGCAGCGGCGGCCCGTCCGACGGCATCCCCAGGGACGTCACCTCGCCCACCACGATCGAGTGGTCGCCGGCGTCGTGCACCGCGTTCGTGGCGACCTCCAGCGTGGCGATGGCCCCGTCGAACAGCGCCACCCCGGTGTCCCCCCGGCGATGCGGCCACCGCGCCAGCTGCCCGTCCAGCGGGCGGCCGCGGTGGGCGAAGAAGCGCGAGGTGTCCTCCATGACGGCGGGCAGCACCGACACCCCCCACACCCCCGCCTCCAGCACCGCGTCGTGGAACCTGGCCACCTTCTCGGCGCAGAACAGCACGAGGAGCGGATCGAGCGAGACGGACGTGAACGAGTTGACGGTCATGGCGTGATCGAGGTCGCCCACCCTGGTCGTCACGATCGCGACCCCGGTGGCGAAGCGGCCGACGACCTTACGGTAGGTATCCGGGTCCACGTGCCGCTCTGTCGAATGCACCCAGATACTTTATGCCCTCAACTTGGGCTCTTCGGTGGGTACCCTCTCAAAAGCCACGATCCCCTGCTAGACGATGGCGAAAGCAGATAAGCCGCCACAAGAGCCACCAGACCCCCGTACAAATAGACATATCCCGGCAATCCGCTGGCGATGACCAGATCGCCCGACGCCAGCTGCACCGTGAACGGCATCGTCACCAGCAGCCACCCGGCCCCGGCCACTGCCGCGCCCAGCCGCGCCCGCAGCAGCCTGCCCGCCCCCAGGCACACCAGGAACAACATCAGCACCCACACCACGGCCGCCCCCGGCAGCGGACCGACCGGCCACAGGGGATGCGTGAAGCCGCCCACGACCCCCATGACGACCCCCAGCACGAACAGCATGCCGTACGCCGCTCCACCCAGGGCCGACTCGGCCTGGCTGCGATGTTCCATGCCGACTGAGGTTAGTGGATGCCCGCGAAGAGATCGTTCTCGCGGTTGTGCGGCTCGCCGAGCCCGCCCGCCTCGACCGGCGGCCCCGGCACCGGCCGGCCGGGCACGCCGGACGCCAGCACGAAGTGCTCGACGCCCAGCACCTCCTGGCCGATGTTGTTCGACAGCGCGAACCACGGCTCGCGGACGGTGATCTGGGTGACGTGCGCCCGCATCGCCGCGACCTTGTGGCCGAGCCACGGCCGGGCGTCGATCTCGGTCGTGACGTCGTCGTCGCGGTTGCCGAAGGGCATGTCGTCCACGTCCTCCAGCAGGAAGCCGGTGCCGGCCTCGCGCAGCGCCTCCGCCGTGCGCCGCATCACGGACCTGGGCAGGGCGGTGTGGTAGAACTTCGCGATCTGCCAGGGCTCGCCGTCGCCGAAGTCCGGCTTCGCCGCCAGCTCGAACGCCCTGCGCGCCACCCGGTGGGCCTGGATGTGGTCGGGATGGCCGTAGAAGCCGTTGGCGTCGTAGGTGACCAGGACCTGGGGGCGTACCTCGCGGATGACCTCGACCAGCTCGCCCGCCGCCTCGTCGAGGTCGGCGCGCCAGAACGCCCTCGGGTGGTCGTTGGTGGCCGCGCCCATCATGCCCGAGTCGCGCCAGCGCCCCGGCCCGCCGAGGAAGCGGTGGTCCTCGACGCCGAGCGCCGCGCAGGCCGCGGCGAGCTCGCCGACCCGGTAAGGCCCCAGCCGGTCCTCCCCGTCGGCGGCCAGGTGCGCGAGCTCGGCGGGGATGACCTCGCCCTCCTCGCCCAGCGTGCAGGTGACCAGCGTGACGTGGGCGCCTTCTGCCGCGTATTTGGCCATGGTGGCGCCGGTGCCGATCGACTCGTCGTCCGGGTGGGCGTGCACGAGCAGCAGGCGTCGATCCGTCATGGCCACGAGCGTAACAAGGGCGCATTCCTGGCAGGATTGGCCCCATGAGTGAGAGCTTCCCGCGTCTGTCTGCCAGGACCCGCCGGTTCACCCTCGGGGTGCCCAGGGGCTTCACCATCTCCCCCGACGGCGGCCGGGTGGTCTTCCTGCGCACCCGCACCGGCACCGACGCCGTGACCTGCCTGTGGGAGCTCAACACCGCCACCCACGTCGAGCGGCTGGTCGTCGATCCGCGGCTGCTCCACGGCGACGAGGAGGAGAACCTCCCGCCGGAGGAGCGGGCGAGGCGCGAGCGCAGCCGGGAGGCGGCGGGCGGCATCGTGGCCTACGCCACCGACTCGATGGTGGCACGGGCCTCCTTCGCGCTGTCCGGCGGCCTCTACGTCGTCGAGCTGGCCTCCGGCGAGACCCGCCGGCTGGAGACGCCCGGCGCGGTCATCGACCCCCGGCTGTCGCCCGACGGGCGGCACGTCGCCTACGTCACGGGCGGCGCCCTCCGCGTCCAGGACCTCGTCACGGGCGAGGACCGCGCGCTCGCCACGCCGGAGACGGAGACGGTGACGTACGGGCTGGCCGAGTTCATCGCCGCCGAGGAGATGGACCGGATGCGCGGCTACTGGTGGGCGCCGTCGAGCGACGCGCTGCTGGTCGAGCGGGCCGACGAGGCGCCGGTGCGGATCTGGCACATCGCCGACCCGGCCAACCCCGAGCGCACCCCGGTGGCCCACCGCTATCCGGCCGCCGGCACGCCCAACGCCCGCACCGAGCTCTTCGTGCTCGGGCTCGACGGGTCGCGGGTCGCGGTGCCGTACGACGAGGAATACCTCACCACGGCCGCCTGGGACGCCCACGCGTTGTCCATCGTGACCCTGACCCGCGACCAGAGGACCATGCGGCTGTTCACGGTCGACCCGGCCACCGGGGCCACCACGCTCGTGCGCGAGGACACCGACCCGGCCTGGGTCGACATCGTCACCGGCGTGCCCGCGCACCTCGACGACGGCTCCCTCGTCTGGGTGGCGGGCGGCGAGGGCGGCCACCGCCTGCACGTCGGCGACCGCGTGGTGACGCCGCCGACGCTCCAGGTCAGGGCGGTGCTCGACGTCGACCACGACAGCGTGCTGTTCAGCGCGAGCGGCGACCCGACCGAGATCCAGCTCTGGACCTGGGACGGTCACTCGCTGCTGCCGGTCTCGACCAGGTCCGGGGTGTTCTCGGGGCGGATGGCCGGCGGGGTCGGCGTGCTCGCCGAGCAGAGCCTCGACACCGAGGGCGTGTCGGTGACGGTCGTGCGGCGCGACGGCATGGCGGTGCCGATCCCGTCGTTCGCCGAGCGGCCCGGCCTCGACCTGCGGGTGTCCATCGGGCGTTCGGGGCGGCGCGAGCTGGCCACCGCCGTGGTGCTGCCCTCGTGGTACGAGCAGGGCTCGGGCAAGCTGCCCGTGCTCATGGACCCGTACGGCGGGCCGCACGCGCAGCGGGTGCTCAACCGGCGGGGCGCGTTCCTGGAGAGCCAGTGGTTCGCCGAGCAGGGCTTCGCCGTGGTCGTGGCCGACGGCCGCGGCACGCCGGGGCGGGGCACGGCGTTCGAGCGGGCGGTGCTCAACGACCTCGCGACCCCGGCGCTGGAGGACCAGGTCGACGCCCTGCAGGGCGTGGCCGAGCAGTACGGCGACGACCTCGACCTGTCGCGGGTGGCGATCCGCGGCTGGTCGTTCGGCGGCTACCTGGCGGCGCTGGCGGTGCTGCGGCGGCCGGACGTCTTCCACGCGGCCGTGGCCGGGGCGCCGGTGATCGACTGGCGGCTGTACGACACGTGCTACACCGAGCGCTACCTGGGCCACCCCGACGAGCAGCCCGAGGTGTACGAGAACTCCTCACTCCTCGCGGACGCCGCCAAGCTGGAGCGCCCGCTCATGATCATTCATGGGCTCGCGGACGACAACGTGGTGGCGGCCCACACGCTGCGCCTGTCGTCGGCGCTGCTGGCCGCCGGTCGCCCGCACACGGTGCTGCCGCTGTCGGGGGTCACGCACATGACGCCGCAGGAGGTGGTGGCGGAGAACCTGCTGCTGCTCCAGGTCGACTTCCTGAAGAAGTCGCTGGGCATCACCTCCTGACCTCCTCGGGCCGGGGGACAGGGGTGCCGTGCCAGCTCGCCCAGAGCGCGGCATAGGACCCTCCCTCGGCCACCAGCTCGTCGTGCGACCCCAGCTCGGTGATCCGCCCGTCCTCCACCACGGCCACCCGGTCCGCGTCGTGCGCGGTGTGCAGCCGGTGCGCGATCGCGATGACCGTGCGCCCGTCCAGCACGGCCGCCAGAGACCGTTCCAGGTGCCTGGCGGCCCGTGGGTCGATGAGGGAGGTGGCCTCGTCCAGCACCAGGGTGTGCGGGTCGGCCAGCACCAGCCGGGCCAGGGCGAGCTGCTGGGCCTGGGCCGCCGAGACGGCCTGCCCGCCGGACCCCACCTGGGTCTCCAGCCCGTCCGGCAGGCCGAGCACCCAGTCCAGCGCGTCCACGGCCGCCAGCGCCTCGCGCACGGCCTCGTCACCCGCGTCAGGCCGGGCGATGAGCAGGTTGTCGCGCACGGTGCCCTTGAACACGTGGTGCTCCTGGGTGACCAGGGCCACGTGCCCGCGCAGCTCGTCCAGCGGCAGGTCCACGAGCGGCACCCCGCCCACCGTCACCGACCCGGCGCGCGGCCCGTGGATGCCCGCGAGCAGCCGTCCCAGCGTGGATTTGCCCGCCCCTGACGGCCCCACCATCGCCAGCCGCTCACCGGGCCGCACGGTCAGGGACACGCCGTGCAGCACGTCGTGGCCCTCGCGGTAGGCGTAGCGGACGTCGCGGGCCTCCAGCAGCTCGCTCGCCGGGCGCTCGGCGGCGGGCTCCCGGTCGTCGGGGACGTTCGCCACGCCGAGCAGCCGGGCCATGGCGGCGCCGCCCACCTGCAGCTCGTCGATCCACATCAGGAACCGGTCGAGCGGGTCGATGAGCTGCTGCGCGTAGAGCGCGGCGGCGGTGACCTGGGCGAGCGTCACCCAGCCCTCGGTGTAGAAGAGCCCGCCGACCAGCAGCGCGCTCACCACGGGGATGACGTAGCCGAGCTCGACCGCGGGATACCAGACGACCCGCAGCCCGAGGGTGTAGCGCTCGGCGGCGTAGGAGCGGGCGATGTCGTCGTCGGTGCGGGCCCGGCGGCGCTCCTGCAGCCTCAGCGCCTCGACGGCCCTGGCCCCCTCGACGGTCTCGGCGAGCCCTTCCGTCATGTCCGCGTAGGCGGCGTTCTCGCGCAGGTAGCCGTCCCTGGCCCGCTGGAGATACCAGCGGGTGGCGACGTAGATGACCGGCCCGGCGAGCAGCATCGGCAGCATGAGCAGCGGGCTGACCAGCACCAGCGCGCCCATGGTGATGAGGAACGTGACCCCCGCGATCAGCGTCTCCGGCACCGCGTGCCGCACCGTGCGCGACAACGAGTCGACGTCCCGCGACGTGCGGGTGATCAGGTCGCCGGACCCGGCCCGCTCGACGGTCGACAGCGGCAGCGCGAGCACCCGGTCCACGAACTCCTCGCGCAGCTCGGCCAGCACCTTCTCGCCCAGCCTGGCCGAGGCCAGCACGGCGTAGCGCATGAGCAGCCCCTGCACCAGCAGGAAGGCGCCGATGGCGACCGCCACCACGGCGACGTTCACCGCGACGCCCCGCTCGATGTCGTCCACCAGCCCGCCGAGCTGCCAGGGGACCACGAGCCCCGACACGGCGGCCAGCGCGTGCAGCGCCAGCGCCGTGAGGAGCTGCCGCGGATATTTGAGCGTCAGCCGCCGGGCGTAGGCCCGCACCTGCTTCCTGTCGGCGATCGGCAGGATCTCCTTGGCCATGGTCAGCCCTCCCCGCGGGTGACGGTCGTCGCGTAAGCAGGCGAGGTGTCGAGCAGCTGCCGATGCGTCCCCTCCGCCAGCACCCGCCCGTCCTCGACGTAGACCACGTGATCGGTGCGGTCGAGCACGAGCGGGCTGGTCGTGCAGACCAGCGTCGTCCGCCCGACCCGGCTCTCCGCCAGCCGCTGGGCGATGCGCGCCTCGCTGTGGGCGTCGACCGCGCTGGTCGGCTCCACCAGGATCAGCACCTCGGGGTCGGCCAGCAGCGCGCGGGCGAGCCGCAGCCGCTGCTGCTGCCCGCCGGAGAACTCCCGGCCGGCCTCGGCCACCCAGGTGTCGAGCCCGTCGGGCAACGCCTCGACGATGTCCTCGGCGCAGGCGACGTGCAGCGCCTCCTTCAGCCGCCCCTCGTCGCCGGCGGCGTCCGTGTCGCGGGGGCGTACGTCCAGCTCGTCCCGCAGCCGGCCGGTGAAGAGGCGGGCGCTGTTGTCGGCGACCAGGATCCGGCGGCGGACCTCGTCCAGAGGCAGCACGCGGAGATCGGCCGAGCCGAACGTGACGTCGCCGTCGGCGTAGCGGCCGAGGCGGTCGGCGATGGCGACGGCGTCCTCGGGGGAGCTCGCGGCCACGGCCGTCAGGACGCCGGGCTGGACGGTCACGCCGCTGTAGGAGTCGCGCAGCACCCCGCCCCCGCTGCCGCCCTTGCCGCCGTTGATCTCGGGCTCGATGGACAGGATCCGGATCACCCGGCCGGCCGCCACGTGCCCTTTGGTGAGCTTGTCGGCGGCCTCGGTCAGCGTGCGCATGGGGCCGATGAGGAACACCGCGTACAGGTAGAACGCGACGAGCTGGCCGGTCGGGATCTGGCCGGCGACCGCGAAGGAGGCGCCGACGCCGGTGACGATCGCGATGAGCAGGCCGGGCAGCAGGATCTGCGCGCCTTCCAGCACCGACTCGACGTGCGCGACCCCCACGCCGGCGTGCCGCACCCGCTGCGACTCCTCGCGGTAGCGCCTGGCGAACACCTGCTCGCCGCCGATCCCGCGCAGCACCCGCAGCCCCGCGACGATGTCGGCGGCCCTGGTGGACAGGTCGCCGGTCAGCTCACGCTGCCTGGCCTGCCGCCGGTGCAGGGGTTTGAGCAGCGGCCCGACGGCGACGGCCATGAGCGGGACGCCGAACAGCACGAGCAGCCCGAGCGGCAGCGAGGTCGAGATGAGGATCACGGTCACGGTGACGATCGCCACGATGGAGCCGGTGCCGCGCAGCAGGATGTCCATGGAGCTGCCGATGTGCGCGATGTCGGAGTTGCCGACGCTGACGACCTCTCCGGTGGAGAGCCGCTTCGGCAGCGTCGCGCCCAGCCTGGCGGCGTGGCGCGCGGTCAGCTGCACGGTGCGGTAGGCGGCGGCCAGCCAGTTGTAGACGGCCATCCGGTGGCGCATGATGCCGCTGAACGCCTGCACCAGCCCCAGCCCGAACAGGATGGCCGACCAGGTGAGCAGCGCGCCGGTGTCCTTGGCGGTGACCGCTTCGATGCCCTTCCCGAGCACGGCCGGCATGAGCGCCTGCACCAGCCACCAGAGGGTGGCGTAGCCGATGCCGACGAGCAGGGCCGTGGCCTGCCGCCGGGCGTTCCACCACAGGTAACGGAGCGGGCTGCGGAGGTCGGGCACGCCGGGATCGGCGTCAGGAAGGGAGCGCATAGCCTGACCACCTTGACAAGGGTCAGGCCGCACGGCAAACCATTTTCATGGGCGTTCACGCCTGGCGGAACGCCCGCCACGTGTACAGCAGGGCGGCCGCCGCGGTGAGGGCCAGCAGGACATATCCGATCGTGTACGTGCCGGTCGCCGAGTAGACCGCGCCCATGACGAGAGGCGGGAAGTAGCCGCCGAGACCGCCGGCCGCGCCCACCAGGCCGGTGACCGTCCCCACCTTGGACGCCTCGACCAGCTTGGCGACCAGCGCGAACACGCCGCCCGTCCCCAGCCCGAGGAAGAAGGCCATGAGGACGAAGCTCGCCCCGGCGGGCACCTCCACGGGCGGACGGAACATGAGGACGACCGCCATGACCACCACTCCGCCGAACGCGACGATCAGCACCCGGACGGCCCCCAGCCGGTCGGACAGCGTGCCGCCCAGCGGACGGGACAGCACGGCCGCGATCGAGAAGCCGGCGGCGCGCATCCCCGCCTCGGTCTGGGCGAAGCGGTAGGCGTTCTCCAGCAGGGCCGGCAGGTACGTCGAGAAGGCCACGAACCCGCCGAACGCCACCGCGTACAGGAAGGAGCACTGCCAGGTGGCCCTGACCTTCAGCGCGTCGCGGATGCGCGGCAGCGCGGGCGCGGTCGCCGGGGACCAGAGCGGCGAGTCACGGCTCGCGCCCAGCATGAGCACCCCGGTCAGCGCCAGCACGGCCGCCATCAGCACGTGCGTGCCCGGCCGCCCGAACGCCTCCGTCAGGCGCGGGGTGAAGAAGGCCGACAGCGCGGTCCCGCCCATGCCGGCCCCGAAGACGCCGGTGGCGAAGCCGCGGCGGGCGGGCTCGTACCAGGCGTTGACGAAGGGGATGCCGATGGCGAACGACGTCCCGGGGATGCCGAGGAGGAAGCCCCAGAAGAGCAGCCAGCCGTACGAGCCGGACCAGCCGACGCACAGGACGGGGACGATCGAGACGAAGCAGACGGCAGCGAACATGCGCCGCCCGCCGAACCGGTCGGCCAGCACCCCGACCGGGATCCGCCCCAGCGCGCCGACCACGACGGGGATCGCGACGAGCAGCGAGGTCTGCGTGGGGGTGAGCCCGAGTCGCCGGTTGTAGGTGGCGGCGAGCGGGCCGATGAGGTTCCAGGCCCAGAAGGTGACGGCGAAGGCGAAGGTGGCGAGGACCAGGTTGCGGGCCTGACCCGCGCGCAAACCTTTACGAAGCTCAGACATACACCCTGTGTAACAGAGAATTACTTTCTGTGATGAAGTGGGGGTATGAGCGCCCAGGACGTCCTCCTCAGGACCGGCCGTTTCCTGCGCAGATCGGCGGCCACGAGCGGTGACCTGCACACCCTGCGCCTGGCCGGCGGCACGGAGGGCGACGCCTTCTACCGGGACCGGTGGAGCCACGACAAGGTCGTCCGCTCCACGCACGGGGTGAACTGCACGGGTTCGTGCTCGTGGAAGGTGTACGTCAAGGACGGCATCATCACCTGGGAGACCCAGGAGACCGACTACCCGAGCGTGGGCCCCGACCGCCCCGAGTACGAGCCCCGCGGCTGCCCGCGCGGCGCCGCCTTCTCCTGGTACACCTACTCCCCCACCAGGATCCGTTACCCGTACGCGCGGGGCGTGCTGGTCGAGATGTACGCCGAGGCCCGCGAGCGGCTCGGCGACCCGGTCGCGGCCTGGGCGGAGGTCACCGGCGACCCTGCGAAGCGGCGCGCCTACCAGCAGGCGCGTGGCAGGGGCGGGCTGGTCAGGGTCAGCTGGGACCTGGCGGCCGAGATGGTGGCCGCCGCGCACGTCCACACGATCAGCGCCTACGGGCCCGACCGGATCGCCGGCTTCTCGCCGATCCCGGCCATGTCGATGGTCTCGCACGCGATCGGCTCGCGCTTCGTGTCGCTGCTCGGCGGCACCATGCTCTCCTTCTACGACTGGTACGCCGACCTGCCGGTCGCCTCGCCGCAGGTGTTCGGCGACCAGACGGACGTGCCGGAGTCCGCCGACTGGTGGGACGCCGCGTACCTGATGATGTGGGGCTCCAACGTGCCGGTGACGCGCACGCCGGACGCCCACTGGATGGCCGAGGCCCGCTACCGGGGCCAGAAGGTCGTGGTGGTCAGCCCCGACTTCAGCGACGCCGCCAAGTTCGCCGACGAGTTCCTGAGCGTGCGCCCCGGCACGGACGGCGCGCTCGCGATGGCGATGGGCCACGTGCTGCTGAAGGAGTTCTTCGTGGAGCGCGACACGCCGTCCTTCACCGGCTACGTCAAGCGTTTCACCGACCTGCCCTTCCTCGTCCGCCTGGAGCGGCGGGACGGCCGGCACGTGCCGGGCAGGTTCCTCACGGCCCGCGATCTCGGCCTCCAGGAGGAGGCGGCGGAGTGGAAGACGGTCCTGCTGTCGCGCAACGGCCGCCCGGTGGTGCCGAACGGCTCGGCGGGCTTCCGCTGGAGCGAGTCGGGCAAGGGCCGCTGGAACCTCGACCTCGGCACCGACCCCAAGCTCACCGTGATGGACGACTGGAGCCAGGCCGCCGAGGTGCTGCTGCCCCGGTTCGACGGCGGCGAGCCGCTGGTCAGGGGCGTTCCGGTGACCAGGATCAACGGGCATCTCGTCACCACGGTCTACGACCTGCTCCTCGCCCAGTACGGCGTCCGCCGCCCCGGCCTGCCGGGCGACTGGCCGGAGGGCTACGAGGACGCGGCGCGGCCGTACACGCCGGCGTGGCAGGAGCCGATCACCGGCGTGCCGGCCGAGCGGGCGGCCCGCCTGGCCCGCGAGTTCGCGCGGACCGCCGAGGCCACCGGCGGCCGCTGCATGATCATCATGGGGGCGGGCGCGGCGCAGTGGTTCCACGGCGACACGATCTACCGGGCGTTCCTGTCGCTGCTGCTGCTGACCGGCTGCCAGGGACGCAACGGCGGCGGCTGGGCGCACTACGTGGGCCAGGAGAAGTGCCGTCCGCTGGCGGGCTGGGGGGTGCTGGCGAGCGCCGCCGACTGGGTGCGGCCGGCCAGGATGGTCCCCGGCACGCCGTTCTGGTACCTGCACACCGGCCAGTGGCGTTACGACCGTTTCGACGCGGGCGAGCTGGCCTCGCCGGTGGGGCCCGGCGTGTTCCGCGGGAGGCGCACCGCCGACCTGGTGGCCGAGGCGGTGCGCAACGGCTGGATACCGATGGCTCCGGCGTTCGACCGCAATCCGCTGGAGCTCGGGGAGGCCGCCGATCCGGTCGCGTACACGCGGGAGGAGCTGCGCGCGGGCCGGCTCCGCTACGCCGCCGAGAACCCGGAGGACCCGCGCAACTGGCCGCGCGTGCTCACGCTCTGGCGCTCCAACCTGTTCGGCTCCAGCGCCAAGGGCAACGAGTATTTCCTGCACCACCTCCTCGGCGCGACCTCCAACCTGGAGCACCCCGATCCCGAGGCGGCGAGCGGCAAGCTGGACCTGCTGGTCACGCTCGACTTCCGCATGACGTCCTCGACGGTCTTCTCCGACGTGGTGCTGCCGGCCGCCACCTGGTACGAGAAACACGACCTCTCCTCGACCGACATGCACCCGTTCGTCCACGCCTTCAACCCGGCGATCAGCCCGCCCTGGGAGACCCGGACGGACTTCGCCGCCTTCCACACGATCGCCCGCGCCTTCAGCGACCTGGCCCGCGAACGCCTCGGCGTGCGCAGGGACGTGGTGGCGACCGCACACCAGCACGACACGCCGAGCGAGCTCAGCCACGACCGCGAGCCCGCCCTGCACGTCGTCGAGCGCGACTACGGCGCGGTCGCCGACCAGCTCGCCGCGCTCGGCCCGCTGACGGAGCGGCTGGGCGTGCCGGTCAAGGGGGTGACGTTCCGTCCCGACGAGGAGGTCGCCTGGCTCGGCGCGCGGTGCGGCCTGGTGCCGCGCGGCGTGGCGAAGGGGCGTCCCGAGCTGGACACCGACGCCAAGGCGTGCGAGGCGATCCTCGCGCTGTCGGGCGCGAGCAACGGCCGGCTCGCCGTCCAGGGCTTCCGTGAGCTGGCCGAACGCACCGGGACCGACCTGTCAGGGCTGGCCGACGAGGGCCACAGGATCGTCTTCTCCGACACCCAGGCGCGGCCGGTGCACGTGTCCACGAGCCCGGAGTGGTCGGGCAAGGAGTCGTCGGGCCGCCGCTACGCCCCGTTCACGATCAACGTCGAGCACGGCAAGCCGTGGCACACGCTGACCGGCCGGATGCACTTCTTCCTCGACCACGACTGGATGCACGAGTACGGCGAGGCGCTGCCGGTCTACCGCCCGCCGCTGGACCTCGCCGCGCTGTTCGGCGAGAGCGGCCGGCTGCGCTATCTGACGCCGCACAGCAAATGGTCGATCCACTCCGAGTATCAGGACAACCTGCTCATGCTGTCGCTGTCCAGGGGCGGCCCGGCGATCTGGATGTCGGACGAGGACGCGGCCCGGCTCGGCGTGGCCGACAACGACTGGGTGGAGGCCGTCAACCGCAACGGCGTGGTCGTGGCCCGCGCCATCGTCTCCCACCGCATGCCGCCGGGGACGGTCTACATGTACCACGCCCAGGACCGCCTGATCGACGTGCCGCTGTCGGAGGCGACCGGCCGCCGCGGCGGCATCCACAACGCGCTGACCAGGGTGCTGATCAAGCCGACGCACCTGATCGGCGGCCACGCCCAGCTCTCGTACGGGTTCAACTACTTCGGCCCGACGGGCAACCAGCGCGACGAGCTCACGACCATCCGCCGCCGCTCCCAGGAGGTGCGCTACTGATGCGGATCATGGCCCAGATCGCCATGGTGATGAACCTGGACAAGTGCATCGGCTGCCACACCTGTTCCGTCACCTGCAAGCAGACGTGGACGAACCGCCCCGGAGTCGAGTACGTCTGGTTCAACAACGTCGAGACCCGGCCCGGCCAGGGCTACCCGCGCCGCTACGAGGACCAGGACCGCTGGCGGGGCGGCTGGACGCTGGACCGCAAGGGCCGGCTCCAGCTCCGGGCCGGCGGCCGGCTGCGCAAGCTCCTCACCATCTTCGCCAACCCGCTGCTGCCCTCCATCCAGGACTACTACGAGCCCTGGACCTACGACTACGAGAACCTCACGCGGGCCCCGCTGTCGGCCGACGTGCCCGTGGCGCCGCCGAGGTCGCTGCTGAGCAACCAGCCGACCAAGATCGAGTGGAGCGCCAACTGGGACGACGACCTCGGCGGCGACCCGTCGCCCGACCCGGTGCTCGCGCAGGTGTCGGAGCAGGTCAGGCTGTCGTTCGAAGAGGCGTACATGTTCTATCTGCCGCGCATCTGCGAGCACTGCCTCAACCCGTCGTGCGTGGCCTCCTGCCCCTCCGGCGCGCTGTACAAGCGCGAGGAGGACGGCATCGTGCTCGTGGACCAGGACCGGTGCCGGGGGTGGCGCATGTGCGTGACCGGCTGCCCGTACAAGAAGGTGTACTTCAACCACCGCACCGGCAAGGCGGAGAAGTGCACGTTCTGCTTCCCGCGGGTCGAGGTGGGGCTGCCGACCGTCTGCTCGGAGACGTGCGTCGGCCGCCTGCGTTATATCGGCGTCCTGCTGTACGACGCCGACCGGGTCGCCGAGGCCGCCGCGACGCCGGACGAGCGCGACCTGTACGAGGCCCAGCTCGACCTGTTCGCCGACCCGCACGATCCGGTCGTCGCGGCGGCCGCCCAGGCCGCGGGGCTGCCCGCCGAGTGGCTGGAGGCCGCCCGGCGCTCGCCGGTGTATGACCTGGTCAAGCGCTACCGCATCGCGCTCCCCCTGCATCCCGAATACCGGACGCTGCCCATGGTCTGGTACGTCCCGCCGCTCTCGCCGGTCGTGGACGCGCTCGCCGGCACCGGCCACGACGGCGAGGACGCGGTCAACCTGTTCGCCGCCATCGACGCGCTGCGCATCCCGGTCGGCTACCTGGCGGGGCTGTTCACGGCGGGCGATCCCGCGCCGGTGACGGCGGCGCTGCGCAAGCTGGCCGCGATGCGGTCGTACATGCGGGCCGTCAACCTGGGCCGCCCGCCGGTCCTGCCCCCGGAGGCGGGCATGAGCGAGGAGGACCTGGCGGCGATGTACCGGCTGCTCGCCCTCGCCAAGTACGACGAGCGCTACGTCATCCCCACCGCGTACGGCAACCAGCCAGGCGTGGTGGAGGAGGCCGGCTGCAGCCTCGACTACGACGGCGGTCCCGGCATGCAGGGGCCGTTCGGCGAGGCGTCGGGCCGTCCGCAGCCGGTGTCGGTCGAGAGCTTCCACGGGCTGAAGGAGCGCCAGACCGGCGACGAGGTGACCCACAAGCGGGTCAACCTGCTCAACTGGGACGGCCGGGGCATGCCCGCGGGGCTGTTCCCGCCGCGACGGGAGCGCTCGTGAAGGTGCTCTGGCAGGCCGCGGCCCATCTGCTGGCCTACCCGGACGAGCGGTTCTGGCGGCGGCTGCCGCTGATCAGGGAGGCGGCGGAGCCGTACTTCGCCGGGTTCCTCGACCGGGCCGCCGAGCTGGGGGCGGGCGAGCTGGCCGCGCACTACGTGGAGACGTTCGACCTGGACCGGCGCTGCTGCCTCTACCTGACCTACTACGCCGACGGCGACACCCGCCGCCGGGGCGCGTCGCTGGCCGCGCTGAAGCGCCGCTACCGGGCCGCCGGGTGGGAGCTGATGGAGGACGAGCTGCCCGACTTCCTGCCGGTGGTGCTGGAGTTCGCCGCGCTCGACGCGGCGGGGGCCGAGGTGCTGCGGGAGCATCGGGTGGGGCTGGAGCTGCTGCGGGCGGCGCTGGAGGGGCGCGGGTCGCCGTACGCGCTGGTGGTCGGCGCCGTGTGCGGCACGCTGCCGCCCGCGACCGCCGAACAGCGGGCGGAGGTGCGGCGGCTGGCGGCCGGCGGCCCGCCGGCCGAGAGCGTCGGGAGGCAGGCGTGAACGCGAGCGAGAGCCTGCTCTGGACCGTGGCGCCCTACGTCACCGCGGTGATCTTCGTCGGCGGCCTGGTCTGGCGCTACCGCTACGACCAGTTCGGCTGGACCACCCGCTCCTCCCAGCTCTACGAGCGGCGGCTGCTCCGGGTGGCGAGCCCGCTGTTCCACTACGCGCTGATCTTCGTGATCGTCGGCCACGTCACCGGCCTGCTCGTCCCGCTGTCCTGGACCGACGCGATCGGCGTGAGCAACGCCACCTACCACGCGAACGCCCTGGTCTGGGGCGGGATCGCCGGGGTGGCCGCGCTCGCGGGGCTGGTCCTGCTGATCTACCGGCGGCGCACCCGGGGGCCGGTGTTCCTCGCGACGACGGCCAACGACAAGACCATGTACGTGGTGCTGGCGGCGGCGATCGTCACCGGCGTGGTGACGACGGTGGCGGGGTTCACGCCGAGCGAGGAGAGCTACCGGACGACGGTCGCGCCGTGGTTCCGGGGGGTGCTCACCTTCAGTCCCGACACGATGGCGATGAGTAACGCGAGCGGTCTTTACAAACTGCACACGGTCGTGGGGATGGGGCTGGTCGTACTCTTCCCGTTCAGCCGCTTGGTCCACGCACTTTCCGCCCCCGTGGGGTATTTGTTCCGTCCTTACATCGTGTATCGGAGCCGGGCGAGGTAGCGTGGCGCGGGTCCCGGGAGGGGTCCGGGTAGGCCAGAATCGTCCCTTGTGAAGCACGGGTACACCAACAGCACATTCGGCGACGGGGCCCTGGTCGTGAAGTGCTACCAGGGCCCCGAGGCGGCGTTCAGGCTGAGCACGGAGAGCAGATACCTGCGCCGCCTGCGCGGCCGCATCCCGGTCCCCCGCGTTCACAAGATCACCGCCGACAGCCTGACCACCCGCTTCGTCTCCGGCGAGCACGGCCAGGACCTCCTGGACGACGGCCACGCCGTCGAGGTGCTCACCGAGTGCGGCCGGATCCTCGGCGGCATCCACCGCCTGGGGATCGTCCACGGCGACTACGGCCCCCAGAACATGCTCTTCGACCCGGCCACCTTCCGCACCACCGCGATCCTCGACTGGGAGTGGGCGCACCCGGGCCGGCCGGTCGAGGACCTCGCCTGGTGCGAGTGGATCATCCGCAGCCACCACCCGGAGCACGTGCCGCTGCTGGAGCACTTCTTCGCCGCCTACGACGGGTTCGTCCCCGACTGGACGGAGCGGCAGGCGGCCATGCTCGCGCGCTGCCGGGCACTGCTCGACTTCTGCGCGCGCTGGGAGCCGGGCGGCGACGGCGAGAAACTCTGGCTCCACCGCCTCGACACCACCACCGCCTGGTCGGAGTGACCCCCTCTCACCCCGCGCCGGCCAGCCGGGCCAGCTCGGCCTCGTGCGCTCGGGCCATCGTGGCGGCGAGCCGCCGCACCTCCTCGGATGCCCCCGAACGCCGCTCCCCCTCGGCGACCAGCACGAGCTGATCGAGGTACGCCCGTACCAACGGGACGAACCGCCGATCGAACTTCTTCCCCCGCAGCCCCCGCAGCGCCTCCAGGTCATCGGCGGTCGGCATCCCGGGCATGTCATGGCCGGCATGCGGATTCTCCCCCGCATTCCGGGGGAGCAGCGCACGCAACCGCTCCCGCCCCTCCCCGTGCTCCTTCGCCAGCCGTCCCGCCAGCTCCACGAGTTCAGGGGAGGCGGAACGGCCGGGTGCGAGCGCGAGCATCGGCAACGCCCGCGCGTGCAGCGCCTCGGCGAGCTGCAACCAGGCGACGTCGGTGGCGTTGAAGGGTGAGCCTGAGCTCGCCACCGTACCGCCGGCCGTGGCGCCGCAGCCTCCCACCAGCAGCGACAGCACGAACGCCGCCGACACCCACGCCCTCACCATGAGGAACACGGCACCTAGACCGGCCGCCCGTCCGCGCCGCACTTCACGACCGGACGGATGCAGTCACGCACCCGGCGCTCCATCTCCGCCTGCGGCCAGGCGTTGAAGAAGTCGCCGTGCATCGTGTACCCGCCGCCGGAAGCCAGCCGGAAGTGCGACGGGTCCCCGCTGACCGGATACCGGATGACCTGCCGCAACTTCGGCACCGGCACCGGATGCGTGCTCGGGCACGCCCCCGCCACCGGGTACGCCATGTGGCTCTTGTGGTCGGCGGAGTCGAGGTCGCGCCCGTTCCAGCACTGCGGGAAGTCCAGGTACGACTCCAGCATCGTCCCGCTCGGGCACGTCACGAAGTCCTTGGACGGCGGCACCTGCCCGGCGTGCAGACACGACCACCGCGCGATGGACGACCCGTCCCCCGGCCCGGTCGCCTTGGCGTTCCCCGCGACGATCCGCAGCCCCAGCGGAAGCGGCTGCGTCCGCGCGACGATGTCGTCCCGGACGCCCTCCCCCAGGTAGTAGAACGTGATGATGGCCGGCTCGACCGGCGCCCCGTCCCGGTAGAAGGTCGGCACCCAGTACGACGACTTGTCCACGGCCGGGTTGCAGTTGGTGGCACCATTCTGCAGATCGGCGAGCGTGGTGGAGGCGTTGGTGACCCGGCTGCCGAAGAAGCTGTGCATGTGCGAGGCCCCGGGCAGCCCGGGGAAGACGATCGGATCGTCCGGCAGCCGATGGCTGAACGGGCAGTCGGCGAGGAACTCCGCGACCCGGACGACCTGCGCGTCCACCGGCCGCGGGGCGACGGCGAACGTGGCGAGCAGCACGGACAGGAGGGCGAGCAGTCGCGTGACACGCATGGCGGCTCCCTTGGGGGGTGGGCGATCGTTTCGAGAGAGCGCTCCCTTGACCAGAAGACTGCTCGCCCACTTGACGGCTGTCAAGAACCCCGTTAACCACCATGAAACCCGCACATACTCAAGTAGCGCTCCCCTTGGCCGGTCCGATCCGCTGTGGGGAGCGCTCTCTCAGTGGAAGGGGATAGGCACCGCTACCCCTCACTCAATACGTAAAGCAGCGCGTTCATACTGGTCCCGCCCACGATGTCGCGCTTGTCGATCAGCCGCCGGATCTCCGCGAGCGGCACCCACTCGACGCGCTCGGCCTCCCATGCCTCGGTCGGCGGCCCGATGTGCCGTGCGTTGTCGGCGCGGAAGATGTGGTGCTCGGAGTCGGAGATGCCGTTGGTCGGCTGGGTGTAGAGCAGGGGCCGCAACGGGCCGGGCCGCCAGCCGGTCTCCTCTTCGACCTCACGCGCGGCGGCCGTGATCGGCTCCTCGCCTTCCTCGATCTTGCCGATGGGAATCTCCCAGCCCCAGGTGTCGGTGATGAAGCGGTGCCGCCAGATGAGCAGTACGCGATTCTGCTCGTCGATGACGACGGCACCCGCTCCGGGCGCGGTACGGATGAGCCGGTGGTCGAGATGCCTCCCGTCCGGAAGCTCCACGTCGGCCACCCGGACGTCGAGCCAACGGTCGGCGTAGAGAGCTTCTTCCGAGTGAACCTGCCAGCGCATACCGCCGCTCCCCTGGGTGGACACCTGGACCGGCACCACGCTACAAGGGGATGCCCACCTGCTGCCTCGCCCTGGCGACGAACGCGTTGACCGGTCGCGTGTCGTGAGCACTCAAGGCCATCGTCACCGACTTGATGCGCTCGGCAAGGCGCTCGGACTCCATGCCCTCGGTGCAGTCGAGCATGGCCTCCGCGATGAAGACTGACTGCTCCAGCTCGCCGCGCTCGGCCAGGATCAAGGCGAGAGTCGCCTGCCTATGAGCCTGCCCTCGCAGATGGCAGGCGCCGGCCAGCCGTAGGGCCTCCTCGGCGTACTCCTGAGCAGGTGTCAGGTCGCCGAGACGCCGCAGGGCCTCGGCGTGCTGGCACTCAAGCAGACCAGGCTGTACGTAACCGGTCTCCGGCGGCTCTTCTCCTCGCTGAATCCGCCCGGCGGTGGTCTCCGCCAGGCGCATGTGCGCGTGACAGCTCGCCCGATCGCCGACACGCGCGTACGCCTTCGCCTGGAGAATGTGCAGGTCCGTCGCAAGGGCAGGGCTCAGATGACCCCGCGCTCCCCGCAGTGCCGTCTCGCAGTACTGGATGACGCGCGGGTAGGTCGCCTGCGCCATCGCCTGGTTCGCCAGCAGCGCGATCACATAGCCGCCGAAGGCCAGGTTGCTTGACGCCTTGGCCATCCTGAGCGCATGGAACAGATAGCGCTGCGACAGCGCCTGCCTGTCGGAGTCGTACGCGCAGACACCGGCCAGCGCGACGAGCCCACCGGCGGCCCTGAGCAACTGCCTGCCGACCTCGTCGTCATGGCTTCCCCTGAGCAACGGCGTCACGCTGACATTGAGAAAGGTCACGAGCCGAGGCCGTACGGGAACGCCGCCCACTCTGCGGTACATCTGCTCGTAGCGCACGCGCACGTTCTTGAGCGCCTCCACATCATCCATCGACACCGATCGGGGACCCTGCCGGGACACGTCGATCTCATGCGGTGGGTTCTCCCACTCGAAGACAGGTGCGATGGCCGCCGCTCCCTCGACCATCGGCCCCCCCACCGGAAGGACCTTGTCGGTGAGGTCGCCCCGCCATAAGGCCACGGCCTGGTCGACGGCCTTGGGCAGCTCCAGCCCGAAGCCGTCACCCGCCGTCCTCGCCATCCCGATATCCGCCAGATGAAGAACCCTGCCGATCCTGGCTCCGATGATCTCGCAGATGATCTCAGGGACATCGCCTCTTGGAGTGGCGTTGTCCCTGATCCACCTTGCTACGGCGGTGTGGTCGTACCGCGTGGGCCGGCGCGTTGTCGAGGTGGCTCTGTTGATGCGCGCGGCCAGACCCGCATGCGAGATGCCCGCCTCTATGAGCAACGAGTCCAGCAAGATGTTCGGCTCACCCACTGCCGGCCCCCTCCGCCTGGTGACGCCATGTCCGGAGTGTAAGCAGTCAGTCACACAACGAACAGAGGGGGTCACGGTCGGCCAGGTCACAGCTCCGTCGCATTCACACGGGGTGTGAAGAGCCCTCCACCTCGTGTCCCGAGCACACGCTTATGGAGGAGGTGTCGAGCGAAGTCCACTTGCGTCGTGACCCGAAACCAAGTTGCGATCACAACGCCCCCGTTCCCCCTGGGTGCTGCCCGCGACATGGGCAACGCCCTCCAGGCACTCGGTGTCCCTGCCGACGTTCACGCCGGGTACGGTCTGGCCCTGGTCTCCGTCTGGGTGGGCCTCGTCGTCTGGTGCGACGGCGAGCGCTACTGGTGGCGGACAGGCTGGGACGCACACCGTAAGCGAGCCATCTACGCCTGGCACTCGGCCTTCGAGCCTGAACGAGCTGCCCGCCGCGTCGCCTTTCGATACGCAGAACTCCGCAGGAGTCCTCTCTCCGAGCCGGCCGGTTGACCCTCCAGGCTCCACAGGCAGGAAACCGGACAACGATCGTCCGCCTGCTCCACAGCAATCCGAGAACCCGCGCCTACCATGCTCTCCTCATCGGGCGGCGCGGGACAGTGACCTGCATCCATGCTCACGGCGGTCATGCCCTGATCGCCCTTGACGGCGACGAGTACGACCTCCCCTTTGGAGTCCGTCGCTGGTCCGTACACGTGGATGACCTCGCCGTCGAACCCGAGCCCCCTCCGAGGAGGCCATCAGCACCCGAATATCGAGCAGGGATCTCCGGCAGAGGTCACAAGGCCACCTTGCACGCCGTACCCGTCGGGACGTCAACCACCCTCTGCGCGCAGCGGGCGCGACCTCTGCCGGTCTGTCACTGGTCAGTGCCGTTCCCTCGGCTCTCTCCCCGGGCCTGCGCCGAGTGCGCCGCCCACGTCCTGGTCAGCCCTTGATGCAGATGAGCTGGCGCAGGTGGGCGACGACCTCGACCAGGTCGGTCTGGGCCGCCATCACCGACTCGAGGTCCTTGTACGCCCCCGGAATCTCGTCCAGCACCCCCGCGTCCTTCCTGCACTCCACCCCGAACGTCTGCTCCTGCAGATCCTTCAGGGTGAACGTCTTCTTCGCCTTGTTGCGGCTCATCTTGCGGCCGGCCCCGT
Organism: Nonomuraea sp. B208; assembly: GCF_057536035.1. Taxonomy (NCBI): domain Bacteria; kingdom Bacillati; phylum Actinomycetota; class Actinomycetes; order Streptosporangiales; family Streptosporangiaceae; genus Nonomuraea; species Nonomuraea sp. B208. The sequence continues at coordinate 5,745 of NZ_BAAJOU010000033.1, read as the reverse complement.
GCGAGGCCGAGTTGTACGCCAGCCCGTTCCCCAGCCCCTTGACGATGTACGTCCCGGTGGCCATCGAGCCCGGGATGATGCCGAGGTCGCCCGAGCCGGCCCGGATCGCGCCCTTGCGGGTGACGAGCACGTCCACGCCCTCGTAGCGCTCCTCCGCCACGTAGTTGTGGTGGCAGGAGATGGGCTGGTCGAAGGTGACGCCCGGCAGGTGGCGGCGGAGGACGTCGCAGACCAGGCCCATCATGAGCGCCCGGTTGCGGCGGGCGTAGTCCTGGGCCCAGTAGAGGTCGCGGCGGTAGGCGTGCATCTCCGGCGTGCCGCCGAGGAAGACGGCGAGGTCGCGGTCCACCAGGTCCTGGTTGTGCGACAGGCCGCGGGCGACGCCGATGTGGTGCTCGGCCAGCTCCTTGCCGATGTTGCGGGAGCCGGAGTGGAGGACGACCCAGACGGTGCCCTCGTCGTCGGAGCAGACCTCCAGGAAGTGGTTGCCGCCGCCGAGGGTGCCCATCTGCGCCTCGGCCCGCTCGCGGCGGGCGCGTACCGCCGGGGCGAGGTCGTCGAAGCTCTTCCAGAACTCGGCCCAGCCGGCCGTACGCATCCCGAAGATCTTGCCGGGGTCGACCGGGCGCTTGTGGTGCGAGAAGCCGACCGGCACCGCCTGCTCCAGCTTCCCGCGCAGGTAGGCGAGGTTGTCCGGGAGCTGCGAAGCCTTGTACGAGGTCTTGACCGCGCTCATCCCGCAGCCGATGTCCACGCCGACGGCGGCCGGCGAGACGGCCTCGCGCATGGCGATGACCGACCCGACCGTCGCGCCCTTGCCGTGGTGGACGTCGGGCATGACGGCGACGCCGTGGACCCAGGGGAGGTTCGCGACGTTGCGCAGTTGCTGCATCGCCTGCGGATCGACGGCCTCTGGCTCCGCCCACATCCTGAGCGGATGCCTGGTCCCGGTCACCTCGTGGTACGTCATCGCGTGTCGCCTCCTCTCGCTGGTCCAACTGGAACGCGATCTATCAGGCCAGACATCCCATACCCGCCGCAACCGAATTAGGCGCGGTCAACACGGACTCAACGCAGGCTCAACACCTGGTCGCCTACGTTCCTCTCGTCACCGAGCCGAGAGGACCCGACATGAACCTGCCTCGCCGCCACCTCACGACGGCCGGCGTCGTCGCCGGCACCGCGATCATCGTCTTCGGCGCGCTTCCCGCCCAGGCCGCCACCGCCGACAGCGCCCTGGTCGAGGCGTACCTGGCCGCCATGCCCGGCGGAACGAGGGTGAGCAGCAACGAGATCGTCTGGGACGGCGGCGACGTGCGCGTGGTGCTCGCCGCCACCGCCAAGGCGTGCAAGAAGGGCTACTACTGCGTGTACGAGCACCAGTACTGGCGCGGCGCCATGGGGTCGTGGCGCGCCTCGGCCAAGAACTGCAAGAAGTTCGAGTTCACGGGGCCCTGGCGGGACCGGGTCTCGTCGTTCTGGGCGCGCGGCACCTGCCCGTCCGACAACTACTTCCTGAAGAACAAGAAGAAGCTCCAGCCCGACCCGTTCGAGCCGTTCGTCGGCAAGAAGGCGTACGTCCGCTTCAACGACGCCTACGACTACGCCGCGCGCGGCTACACGGGCTGACCGCCGGCGGGGACGGCGGAAGGGCGGCCGGGCAGGAGCGGGACGGCGGCCAGGACGAGTGCGATCATGACGACGGACATCCAGGCGACGTGGTGGAAGCCGGTCATCGCGTCGCCGGCGGTCTGCAGGACGAGCGTGACGAGGGCGACGCCGAGGGCCGCGCCGAGCTGGTTGAGCATGTAGAGCACGGAGCTGCCCTGCGCCACCAGCGGCGCCGGCAGCGTCCGGTAGAGGGAGCCCATCGTCGGCGCGCTGAAGCAGCCGCTCCCCAGGCCGAACGCGAAGGCCGCGAGCACCGGCCACACCTCGGGCGTGTCCGCCCCGACCTGAGTGAGGGCGAACGCGCTCAGCAGGGACCCGATCGCTCCCGCCGTGGCCAGCCCGCGGGCGCCGATCCGGTCCGACAGCCGCCCGGCCAGCGGCATGGCGAGCGAGCCGCCGAGCCCGATCGGGGTCATGAGCAGCCCGGCGGCGAGCACGCCGTGGCCGTGGGCCTGCTGGTAGTACAGCGGCAGGGCGAACAGCGCGGCGTACAGGCCGAGGCCGCCGATCCCCATGATCGCGACGCTCGCGCAGAACCCCCGCCCGGCGAACAGCCGCAGCTCGATCAGCGGCGCGGCGGCCCGCCGGGCGTGCAGCCCGTAGCCGAGCAGCAGCGCGGCCCCGAGCGCGAGCGGCAGCAGCGCCTGCCAGGCCGCGACGCCGCCCTGCTCCGCCGTCTGCGACAGCGCCAGCACGACCGCCGCGAAGCCCGGCCCGAGCATTGCCAGCCCGAGCACGTCGAGCCGCCCCGCCACCGCATCCGGGGCGGCGGCGTCGGCGGGGAGCACGCGCCGCGCCAGCACGTACGCGACCGCCGCCAGCAGCACGCTGAGCAGGAACATCCACCGCCACGACAGCCCGTTCAGCACCACTCCGCCCGCGATCGGCCCCAGGACGGGCCCGAGCGACAGGACCACGCCCATCAGCCCCATCACCCGTCCGGCGCGGTGCGGCCCGGCGGCGCGGGCCAGCAGGATCAGCACGAGCGGGTCGAGCAGCCCGGCCCCGAACCCCTGGAGCACGCGGAAGCCGATCAGCGCGCCGACGTTCCAGGCCAGCCCCGCCCCGAGCGAGCCGGCCGCGAACAGCACCAGCCCGGCCAGCCACAGCCGCCGGCCGCCGAACCGGTCGACGGCCCAGGTGGTGAACGGGATCGTGGCGGTCACCGCCAGCAGGAACCCGGTGGACGTCCAGCCGACCGTGCTGAGCGAGGTGTCGAAGATCCGCGCGAGGGTGCCGGTGGCGACGGCGGCCATCGTGCTGTTGAGGATGCCCAGCAGGCCGCCGAGCAGCACGACGCCGATCACTGCCGTCAGCCGACCGCCCAGACGGTCGGCGGTATTTGAACTCATGGGTTCAACATAGTGATCTCATGCGTATGCATGCAACAGCTCGGTCCATTGACTTGAACCGACGAGTACAATCAGGCTATGGACAGCACCACGCGGGGCCGGATCGACAAGCGGCAGGCGATCCTGGAGGGGGCGTTCACGGTGTTCGCCCGTCAGGGCTACGCGCAGGCGTGCGTCCAGGAGATCGCCGCCGAGGCGGGCGTGGCCAAGCCGACGGTCTACAACCACCTGTCCGACAAGGCCACGCTGTTCAGGCACGCGATGGAGGCGAGCGCCCGCACGGCGCTGGAGGAGCGGCTGGCCGCGCTGGAGCCGCTGGCGCGTCCGGGGGACGACCTCGCCGCCACCCTGACGGACGTCGGCCACGCGCTGCTGCGCCTGCACGCCGGCGGCCGCTCGTGCGCGCTGCGCCGCCTCCTCTACGCCGAGATCGCCCACTTCCCCGACCTGCTGGAGATCACCACCCAGTACGGTCCCGACCGGCTCAACCAGGCACTCGCCGACCGGCTGGCCAGGCTCACGCTCGCCGGCCGGCTGCGCGCCGCCGAGCCCGACCTGGCCGCCGAGCAGTTCACGTCCCTGCTGCTCGGGCCCCTGGAGGCCAGGACCAGGCTCGGCACCCGCACCCTGGAGGACGCCGAGCTGCGCGAGCTGGCCGAGGCGGCGGTGCGGACGTTCCTCACCGCCTGGGGGTGAGGGGTCAGCGGCGCGGCGCGGCGGACGTCCAGCCCGCCTCCAGCACCGCGACCGAGTTGAACACCGAGCCCGGCTCCAGGCCCGCCTGGAGCCCGCCGGGCTTGACCACGACGTTCTCGTTGGCGAGCCCGCGGCCGGTCGCCTCGTCGAAGACCAGCCGGTTGCGCAGCACCGCGCCGCCCTTGATCCGCTCCTCGATCGAGACGGCGGTGCCGGTGCGGCCCTCGGCGTCCGTAATGTCCTCGGTGACCTCCACCGTGTCGAGCCCGGCCAGCATCCGGAACGCCGCGCCGCGCACCTTCGGCGTCACCGGCATGTCGGTGATCAGCCCGGCGCTGACCTTGAACAGCCACACGTCCGAGGCCATCGGCACGCCGTCCGACTCCGTGTCGTGCCCCTCGTACGAGCGCAGCAGCCACGCGCGCAGCGCCTCGGGCTCGTCAGGCAGCCCGCGCAGGTCCTTCATGGTGACGTTGCGGCCCAGCCAGAACACCTTGTCCCCGTCCACGAGCGGGCTGCGGTCGGTCCTGACCTTCCCCGGAGCGGCCGGCATCGTGAGCGCCCCCCGCTTGCCCGGCACCTTGACCTCGAACTCGGCCGGCGACCCGGCCGCCTCCCACGCCTGACGGTCCGCCTCGCTGGCGGGGGCCGCGCCGAGGGACTGGCCGCGGCTCCACTGCTCGCCGCCCGTGGCCCGGGGCGTCCACATCTCGTCGCGGCCGCGCGACTCGACCCGGTAACCCCCGGTCGCGGTGAACAAGGTGCGGGTCACGGTCGCCGTGTGCCACCAGTCGCCCTCGGCCTCGGCCTGCCGGCCGGCGTTCGCGGCGGCGGCGAGCAGCACCTCCCGCGCCGACAGGCGCGTCTTCTCCGCGACGGCCGGCGCGTTCTCCGTCGCCGCGACGGCGGGCGCCCGCGGTGGCGGGGTCGCGCCGCCGCCCGGCAGGACGACCGCCGCCGCCGCGACGGCCGCCGCCGCCGCCCCGGCCAGCGCCAGCCCCCACGCGGGGCGGAAGGCCGGACGTCGCCGCCGCTCCCCCTGTCGCGGCCGGGACATCGCGTACGCCAGCTCGGCCGCCCGCGTGCGCCCGTCCACCGGACGGTCGCCGAGATGGGCGGGCCGGGCGGCCCTGAGCTCGTCGATCGGGTTCATGACCACTCCTGGGTGAGGTTCCTTACGGGGGACAGGGGCGCCGGCGCGGGATGCTGAACGGCCCGCTCCAGCCGCTTGCGGGCCCGGTGCAGGCGTACCCGGAAGGCCGCCGACGAGCAGCCCACGACCCGGGCCGCCTCCTTCGGCGACAATCCCTGCCAGGCCACCAGCAGCAGGATCTCCCTGTCGTCGTCGGACAGCTCGGCCAGCGCCCGCAGCACCCCCAGGCGCTCGGTCACCTGCTCGGCCACGTCCCCTTCGGTCCAGGAGCGCAGCTCGGCCGCCAGCGCCTCCCTGCGGGCCTCGGCGCGCACGTTGTCGCGCAGGACGTTCCGCGCCACGCCGAGCAGCCACGGCAGCGCCGGCTCCGGCACGTCCCCGAACCGCCGCCAGGCGATCGCGAACGTCTCGCTCACCACCTCGTCGGCCACCTGCCGGCCCGCCCGGCTGACCACGTAGGCCCAGACGCGTTGCCGGCATTCGTCGTACATGCCGGTGAACCGGTCCGTATCATCCGCCACCGCCCAGCCCCTTCGTTCGGATGCGTTCCACTGACACCACGAAGTGGTCCGAACGGCCCCTTTGTTACACCCCGCCCGGCACGACGGCCGGCTCGCCGCAGCCCGCGACGGCGGCCAGATCGACCAGCAGGACGTCTCCTCTGCGCCGCGCCAGGTCCACGAGGTCCGGCTGAAACCCCTCCATCGAGAACAGCGCCAGCACCGCCTTCCCCGCGTCGTGCCCCTGCTCGGCCAGCAGCGCCTTCAGCCGGTCGAGCCGGTCGAGGTCCGCGACGCTCCGCCGGAGCAGCGTGGCCTTCGCCTCCCCCACGAGGGCGATCTCGGCCCGCCCCGCCCGCTTGTCGAGGGCGAC
>NZ_BAAJOU010000032.1:0-66839 GCF_057536035.1 Nonomuraea sp. B208 | reverse complement strand
GACGATCGCGACCCGCCTGCCGGGCGTGAGCCGCAGCGACACGCCGTCCAGCGCGGGCCGGGTCTCCTCGGGGGCGGGGGAGTGGCGGACGACCAGGTCCTCGACCTCGACGGTCAGGGGGGACTCCGGCCGCGGCGCGGGGGCGGCCGGGTCGGCGACGGCCGGGGCCGCGGCGCGCACCTCGCGCAGCCGGCGCAGCGCCGCCGTGATGCCCGCCATCCGCTCGCCCGCCGCCGCGAGCGGCAGCACCGGCTCGAACGACACCAGCGCGGTCAGCGCGAGCACCGCCGTGCCGACCGAGCCCACCTGCGCGCCCTGGGCGAGCAGCACCACGGCGGCGACGGTCAGGCCCTGCAGCAGGGTGCCCCCGGCGAGCGCGGCGGCGTGCACGCGGGCCTGACGGCGTTCGAGCGCGGCCAGCGCCTCGTCGGCGGCCTCCGCCCGGCGCAGGGCCGCCTCGTCGGCCCCGTACGCGGCCAGGTCCGCCGAGCCGTGCACCAGGTCCGCCACCCGGCCCGCCAGCTCGGCGCGGGCCGGCGCGATCCTCGCCGCCCAGCGGCGGGCGGCCGCCGCCGTGCCCGCGGGCAGCGCGAGCCCGGCCAGCGCCAGCCCGGCCACCAGCACCAGCGCCGCGAGCGGCAGGATGGTCAGTCCGACGATCACGGCCGCCAGCCCGGCCACGGCCGCCGCGGCGGCCGGCAGCAGGCAGCGCACCAGCAGGTCCTGCACCGCCTCGGTGTCGTCCACCATGCGGCTCAGCAGGTCGGCGCCGCCGTGACGGGGCCGCTGCGGCGGGATCAGCGCGCCGTAGAGGTCCTCGCGGGTGCCGGCCTGGGCGCGCAGGGCCACGTCGTGGCCGGTGAGGCGCTCGACGTAGCGGAAGACGCCCTTGCTCGTCGCGAACGCCCTGGTCGCCACGATCGCCACGCTCAGCGCGGCCAGCGGCGGCTGCTGGGCGGCCCTGGTGATCAGCCAGGCCGCCGCCGCGATCAGGCCGAGCCCGGCCAGATCCGCCGCCGCCCCGGCCAGCACGGCCCACACCAGCCGCTTGCCCATGACCCGCCTCATGCCTCGCCCCCGCTCTCGCCCTGTACGACCGCCACGCGCCCACCCTGCCGCCCGGTGCCCGGCCCGGCGTCCGCGGTGTCGGCGACGACGCGGCCCGCGTGCAGGCGGATGATGCGGTCGGCCAGGTCGATCATCGCCGGCCGGTGGGCGACGATGACGGCCGTACGGCCCCGCGCCAGCTCGGCCGTGCCCGCCACCACCGCCGCCTCGCTGCGCCCGTCCAGGCGTGCCGTGGGCTCGTCCAGGAGCAGCACGGACGCCTCGGGCCGGCAGAAGGCGCGGGCCAGCGCCACCCGCTGCCGCTGCCCGGCCGACAGGTTCGCGCCCCGCTCGCCGAGCACGGTCGCGAACCCCTGGGGGAGCGCGGCCACGAAGTCGGCGTGGGCTGCCTCGGCGGCGCGGCGTACGTCCTCGTCGGAGGCCCCGGGCGCGCCGAGGCGGATGTTGTCCGCGACCGACGTCGCGAACAGGTGCGGCCGCTGCGCCACGAACGCCAGCCGCGCCCGCCACGCCGCCGGGTCCAGCTCCCGCAGGTCGGCGCCGTCCACGAGCACCCGGCCCGCGGCCGGCTCCACGAACCCGAGCAGCAGGTGCAGCAGCGTGCTCTTGCCGCCGCCGCTCTCGCCCACCAGCGCCACCCGCTCCCCGGGCGCGATGGTGAGCGTGACGTCCTCCAGCGCGGCGGCCTCGCGTCCCGGATAGCGTACGGTGACGTTCTCCAGCCGGATCTCCGGCGGGCCCGCCGAGCGCGGCGCGGCCCGGCCGGCGCCCTCACGCCGTGCGTCGTCCCCGGTCGTGTCCAGCACGGCGAAGGCCGCGTCGGCCGCCGCCACGCCCTCCATGGAGGCGTGGAAGCGCGTCCCCATGGCCCGCAGCGGCAGGTACGCCTCCGGCGCCAGCAGCAGCACCAGCAGCGCCGTCGTGAGGTCCAGCGAGCCGCCGAGCAGCCGCAGCCCGATCGGCACCGCCACCAGCGCCAGCGACAGCGACGCGCACAGCTCCAGCACCAGCGACGACAGGAACGCCACCCGCAGCGTACGCATGGTCGCGCTCCGGTGGGCCTCGGCCACCTGCCGGATGACGCCGGCCTGGTAGCGGGCCCGGCCGAAGGCGCGCAGGGTGGGCAGGCCGCGTACGACGTCGAGGAAGTGCCCGCCGAGCCGCGACAGCGCGAGGTACTGACGTTCGGTGACCGCCTTGGTCGTCATGCCCACGAGCGCGCCGAAGATCGGGATGAGCGGCAGCGTGACGAGCACGATGACGGCGCTGGCGAGGTCGGCGGCGAACAGCCGGACCAGCACGGCGATCGGCACCACCCCGGCGACCGCGATCGACGGCAGGTAGCCGGTGAGGTAGGCGTCCAGGCCGTCGAGGCCGCGCCCGGTCAGCGTGACCAGCTCGCCCGAGCGGTGCGCGGCCAGTCCTCCGGGACCCAGCTCGCGCAGCCGGGCCAGCAGCCGGCGGCGCAGCGCCGACTTCACGCCGGTCGCGGTGCGCCCGGCGAAGACCCCCTGCGTCCAGGCGAGCAGCGCCCGCACCCCGACGACGGCGGCCACCGCCGCCAGCGCGGCGGCGGTGAAGCGGCCGGACAGCACGCCGGCCAGCAGCTCGGCCTGGACCAGCACGAGCAGCCCGGCCAGTACGGCCGCCACCAGCGTGACGGTCAGGTGGAGGCGTACCGCCCGCTCGGCCCGCATGAGCCGCAGAAGATCCTTGTGCACGTGTCCTCAGAAGAACGACGGGAGCCGGAAGGCGTCCTTCCCTGGGCGGAAAGTGCGCCATACCCATAGTTGCGCGCCCAGCATGATGGGTGCGAACGGCAGGACCATGAGACTGAGCACATTCAACGTAGCGGCCGACGCACTGTGCTCGACCAGGTACGGCATCGCCCCGGCCAGCACCCCGGCCGCGGGCAGCGCCGCCACGGCCCCCGACACGACCAGCGCCCGCCCCGGCCGGGCCGCGCCGAACTCGCCCGGCGTCCTCCAGGCCAGGAACGTCCACCCGTGCCAGGCGAACAGCAGCGTCACCACCATGCCCAGCATCAGCCCCAGCGGGTGCATCGGCCCGGCGGCGAACCCGGTGGCCGCGGCGTACAGCGCCATGCCCCATCCGAACGACAGCCCCAGCGACCCGAAGGCGATCATCGCGTCCCAGAAGCCGCGCCACCCCCGCCCGTCCGCGCGGCGGCGGAACCACAGGCCGGCGTCGCGCAGCACCCAGCTCAGCAGCATCGCCACCACGACCGGGTAGAGCGCGAACAGCACCTCGCCCTCCAGCGCCGGATAGACCCCGAACAGCGTCCCCGCCACGGCCACCAGCCACACCTCGTTGGCCAGCACGTACGGCGCCATCGCCGCCACCATGCGGTCGCGCCCCTCGCGGGTGCGCCCGAGCAGCGGCAGCAGCAGCCCGACCCCGAGGTCGAAGCCCTCCAGCGCGAAGTAGCCGACCAGCAGCACCGCGAAGAAGGCGAACCAGATCACTTCCATGTCAGTCCTCCCTAGAGGCTCAGCGCGGGGGCGCGGGTCTCGCCGGGCACGCCGGCGCCGAGGTCGGGCTCACGTGGCCCGCGCCTGATCGTCCGCGCGATGAGCACGTAGTCGACGACCGCGAGCAGCCCCAGCACGCCCGCGAACCCGATCAGCGAGGCGGTGACCATGCCCGCCGTGAGTCCGGGCGTCATGGCGTCGGCGACGGTCAGCCTGCCCCAGATCATCCACGGCTGCCGCCCGACCTCCCTGGCCACCCACCCGGCGATGGACAGCACGAACGGCAGCGGCGTCATCGCGACGAGCAGCGGATACGTCCACCGCCAGCGCGGCAGGACGCGGATCAGCGGCAGCATGACGAGCAGCACGACCAGCCCGAGCAGCTGCCCGACCTCCATCATGAGGGCCAGCCCGATCGCCGCTCCGACGTTGTCCCACTTGCCGTCCTGCACCCCGGCGAACTGCGCGTAGCCGAAGCCCATCGTGAACGTGATGCCGATCGCGGCCGTCACCACGCCGAGCCGCATCGAGCGGGTGAAGAACTCGACCTGCTCGGTGCGCCGCCGCAGCATGTACGCGCTCGCCCCGACCAGCACCATGCCGCCGGTGAACAGCCCGGCCGCCACGACGTGCGGGAAGGAGAACACCAGCGCCTTGTTGGTCAGCAGCGCCCCGAAGTCGACCAGCTCCAGCCGGCCGTCGCGGGCGACGGACCCGGCCGGGTTCTGCAGGAACGAGTTGGCCAGCATGATGAAGAACGCGCTCGCGTACGCGGTGAGCGTCACGAGCCAGATGCACGCCAGGTGCAGCCACCGCGGCAGCCGGCCCCAGCCGAAGATCCACAGCCCGAGGAACGTGGACTCCAGGAAGAAGGCCAGCAGCGTCTCCATGGCGAGGGGCGCGCCGAAGACGTCCCCGGCGTAGTGGGACAGTCCGCTCCACGCCAGGCCGAACTGGAACTCCATCACCAGCCCGGTCACGATGCCGAGCGCGTAGTTGATGACGTAGATCTGCCCCCAGAAGCGGGTCATCGCCTCGTGGAGCGGCCGGCCCGTCATCGCCCATCGGGTGTGCATGAGCGCGACCAGTGGCGCCATCCCCAGCGTGAGCACGACGAACAGGAAGTGCAGCCCGCCGGTCACGGCGAACTGGGTGCGTGCCAGGTCGAGTACGTCCATTCCGGCTCCGGTCCGATCCGTAGTTGTGTCTGCCTACATATAGACACTCTACATATAGACGGCCTACATGTAGGCTGTCTATGTGACGATCGGTTGCCTAAGATCTGAGACATGAATCCGGACGCGCTGCGCGGGCACATGGACGCACTCCTGCTCGCGGTGCTGGAGCGCGAGCCGCTGCACGGCTACGCCATCATCGAGGCGCTGCAGGAGCGCAGCGGCGGCGCGCTGAGCGTGCCGACCGGCACGGTCTACCCGGCGCTGCGCCGGCTGGAGCGCATCGGCCACCTGTCCAGCGAATGGGCGACGGTGGGCGGGCGCAAGCGGCGCACCTACCGGCTGACGGACTCGGGCAGGAGGCAGCTCGAAGGGGAGCGCTCGGCCTGGCGCGAGTTCGCCAGCGTGATCGGCGGCGTGCTGCGTCCCGAGACCCCCGCCTCAGGCTGACGGGCTCAGACTGGCGGGCTCAGACTGACGGCCTCAGGTTGGCGGGCTCAGACTGACGGGCAGGGCGTCACGACGGGGCGGGTGAGGCGCAGGCAGCGGGACGCCCCATAGATCTGCAGCCCCCACAGCGCGGCGGTCACCAGGTTGGCCAGCAGCGTCGGCAGAGGGGAGAGCGTGCTGGTCTGGTCCGCGCCGTACGTCAGCAGCAGGCCCAGCCCGCTCGTGACCGGCAGCGAGACCCACACCGTCACCGCCAGCGATCTGGTGAGCAGGCGCGGCCGGCGGATCCACCGCGCGCCCCGGCCCAGGGCGAGCAGCACCAGCCCGCCGTACAGGCCGACGGCGAGCTGCGCGGCGTCGAGCAGCCGTGAGACCGCGACGTACCAGCCGGGCTTGGCCAGCCAGGCGGTCTCGGTCGCCGGGTAGAGCCGCCACAGCATCGACCACATGAGCACGGTGATCGGCACGCCGACGAACAGCAGGGTGCCGAGCCGCCGCCCGGCGGCGCAGGTCAGCTCCGCCTGGTAGCCCGGGGCGATCTCCTCGACCGGCCCGAACCCGGCCACCGCCACCCGCTCCGCCTCCGCCCGGTCCAGGCCCTCGGCCTCCAGGGCGTCGGCGGCGTCGGTGAGGCTGTCGCGCGCCTCGACGATCAGGTCCCGCCTGGGACCGGGCGGGCCGGCGAGCGCGCGGTTCAGCTCGGCCACGTAGTCGTGGATGCGCATGATCCCGATTGTACGGAGGGCCCCTGCCGCCGGTCACTCCGGGAATTCCCTGATATGCGGCTCCGCCGGGGCTTGTCATGTAGGAAAAATCCTACATATAGTGGCGGACATGCTGATTTCCGCGATCCAGACCGTCACCGTGCCCGTCGCCGACCAGGAGCGGGCGCTGGAGTTCTACGCCGGCGTCCTCGGCTTCGACGTACGCGCCGACAACCCCTTCCCCATGGGCCGCTGGCTCACCGTCGCCCCCAAGGGCGGCGAGACCGCGCTCCTGCTCGCCTCCTGGTTCCCCGGCATGGCCCCGATCGGCGGCCTCGTCCTGGCCGCGCCCGACCTCGACGAGCTGGCCGCGCGGCTGCGCGAGCACGGCGTCGAGGCCGAGGGCCCGAGCGAGCAGCCCTGGGGACGGCAACTGCTGTTCCACGACCCGTTCGGCAACGGCTTCGTCGTCACTCAGGCATGAGCGCCGACCACGTCTTCGCCGCCCTCGCCAGCCCCGCCCGGCGCGAGCTGCTGCGCCTGCTGCTGGAGGAGGACGGCCAGCCCGCCGGGCGGCTGGCCGAGCGGTTCGCCATGAGCCGGCCCAGCGTGTCGGAGCATCTGAAGGTGCTCAGGGACGCCGGGCTGGTCGCCGAGACACGGCAGGGCAGGGAGCGGCTCTACCGACTGGAGCCCGCGCCGCTGATGGAGATCCGTGACTGGCTCTCGCCGTACGAACGCTTCTGGCGCGAGAAGCTCGCCGCGCTGACCACCCTGCTCGACGAGATGGAGGACGACGATGCCGGCTCCCGCTGAGGACCGCACCGCGATCAGGCTCGACCAGTTCATCGCGCACCCGCCCGCCAAGGTGTGGCGGGCGCTGACCGAGCCCGACCTGATCGCCAAATGGCTCATGCCCGGCGACTTCCGGCCGGAGGTCGGGCACCGCTTCACCTTCCGTACGACGCCGAAGAAGTCCGTCGGCTTCGACGGCGTGGTGCACTGCGAGGTGCTGGAGCTGGAGCCGGAGCGGCTGCTGAAGCTGAGCTGGCGCGACGGCGGGAGCGCCGACTGGACCGTCACCTGGCGGCTGGAGCCCGAGGGCCGCGGCACCCGGTTGTTCCTCGACCACGAGGGCTTCGACCCCGAAGACGAGCTGCAGCAGATGTCGCGCCGCATCATGGGCGGCGGCTGGCGCTCGGCGGCCTACCGGCGCATCGCCGAGATCGTCGACGCGCTCTGACGGGGGTGGCCGGTCAGGGATGGACGGCGGAGGCGTGGCCGGCCGACGCCCACACCACGGCGACCAGGGCGACCGTCGCCAGAGCGGTTAACCAGCCCGCCGTCCGGCCGAGCCGGGGGCCGTAGCCGAACAGCAGCCACGACACCGGCAGCCACCAGTGGTGGCCGGCCCGGCGGCGCATCTCCATTGCGGCGAAGGCGAAGTCGGCGGCCGTGGCGCGGTCGCTGGGCCGCAGCCCGGCGTAGAGCGCGGCCAGGGCCTCGGGGGAGAGGCCCTGCTCGCCGGACGCCTGCTCGCCGCCCGCGCCGCCGGCGCCGCCCGCGCCGCGCTCGTCGGCGAGGACGCTGCGCCGGGCGAACCAGCGCAGCACCGGCCAGCGCAGGCTCACCTGCACCCCGCGCGGCGTGAGCGCGAACGCGCAGTCCTTGACCCGCACCCCCGCGGGATGGACGATCCCGGCGAACCGGCAGGCCGACAGGTCCAGCCCGTGCAGCGTCAGGTCGGCCGCCTGGACCTGGCGCAGCGAGCTCACCCCCGACCGGCCCCGGCCGCTCACCACGGCCGGGCCGCGCAGCACCGCGCCCTCCAGGTCGGCGGAGGAGTCGGTCAGCTTGACCGCGGTCGCGCCGGCCACCTCCACGCCGCGCAGGTCCACGCCGCAGCGCGTCACCGTGACGTCGAGGGTCGCGTCGGCGCGGGCGCGGGCCAGCGACAGCCGCCCGGTGGCCGACAGGTACGCGTCCGCCGCGAAGTGCGCCGCCTCGAACCCGGCGTTGCCGCTCACCTTGCGGAAGGACAGGGTGCGGCCGAAGCGCGCGCCGCGGAAGGCGCCTCCGTCGCCGAGGCGGGCGCCGTCGAAGGTGGCGTAGCCGTCGAACCTGGCCCGTTCGCACGACAGCCCGTGCCCGAAGTCGGCCTGGCTGAACAGGGCGTCGCGCGACATGACGGCCCGGTCGAGCGAGACGTGGCCGCGTACCGCGACGCCGTGGAAGGACAGCTCCCGCGCAAAACGGGCGCCGGCCAGCGACACGTTGCCCTCGAAGCGGGCGCCGAAGAACGAGGCCAGCCGGTCGAAGCGGGCGTCGTCGAGCGAGACGTCGCCGCAGAAGGTGACGCCCGACAGGCGTACGTCGCCGGTGAACCTGACCCGCTCCATCCGCGCCCGCCCGAGCCGGCCGCCGGTCGCCTCCAGCACCCTGCTGAGCAGGTCGCCGGTGAGCGTCGTGCCGCGCAGGTCGAGCAGACGGCCGGGGGCCACGCGGGCGAGCGTCTCCGCGACCTCCTCCGGCGACAGGTGGGCGAGGCAGAGGCCGGACGGCCTGGTGGCGACTCCGGTGCAGGCAGCCGAATACGCGCAGGTGACCCAGTCCATGCACTGCTCATACCCGCGTACGCCGACCGTCAAGGATCGGTGTTTAAATGTTCTATCCGCATTTATGCGGATATATGCAGTCGAAAACCCTCTCCTGTACGCCCCCCACGCCCGGCCGGCCCCTGGCCGGAGCTGGAATGCCGCGGACGGGGTATGGGTTCTACCTCACGACAATGACGACGATCAGCGAGGAGCCACTTGTGGCGACCATCGAAGTAACCGAGAAGAACTTCAACGACATCGCCGACAAGGGCATCGTGCTGCTGGACTTCTGGGCGACCTGGTGCCCGCCGTGCAGGCAGTTCGGGCCGATCTTCGAGAAGGCCTCGGAGCAGCACGCCGACATCACCTTCGGCAAGATCGACACCGACGCGGAGCAGGCGCTCGCGCAGGGCTTCGACATCACCTCGATCCCGACGCTCATGGCCATCCGCGACGGGATCGTGGTCTTCGCGCAGGCCGGCGCCATCCCGGCCCCCGCGCTGGAGGACCTCATCCGGCAGGTCAGGGCGCTCGACATGGACGCCATCAGGCAGGAGCTCAGCGAGGAGCTGAAGCAGGCCGAACAGAACTAGCAGCCGGCCCAAGAAAAAGCCCCGCCACAGGCGGGGCTTTTCTCGTACGGTGTCACGCCTTGCGGCCGACGCCCACGTAGCCGAAGTCGACGCCGTTGCCCGGCGCCAGCGGATCGTCGGGACGCCACCCCGCCGGGAACGTCAGCCCCGGCTCGGCCAGCTCGTAGCCGTCGAAGAAGCGCAGGACGCCCTCGCGGTCGCGCAGGTTGAGCGCGGCGGTGGCCCTGCGGTAGATCTCCAGCGCCTGCTCGGTGGTGTCCGGCGTGGTGTCCACGGCGTGGCTGATCACGAGGTAGCTGCCGGGGGCGCTCACCTCGCGCAGCTTGGCCACCACGTCGTAGGCGATCTCGTCCGGGATGAAGTGCAGCAGCGCCAGCGCCAGGAACGCCACCGGCTGCTTGAAGTCGATCAGCCCGGCCAGCTTGTCCAGCAGCGCGTCGGCCTCGCGCACGTCGGCCTGGAGGAAGTCGACGTTCTCCTTCCTGGCCAGCAGCGCCCGCCCGTGCACGCACACCACGGAGTCGTAGTCGACGTAGACGACGCGGGCCTCCGGAGCGATCTCGTGGGTGTTGCCCTGGGTCGGCAGGCCGGCGCCCAGGTCCACGATCTGCCGCACACCGTTGTCCACGAGGTAGCGCACCGCGCGGCGCAGGAACTCGCGGTTGGCGCGGGCCCCCTCCTTGGTGTGGGGGAAGGTCTTCAGGATCTGCTCCGCCGCCGCCCGGTCGGCCGCGAAATTGTCCTTGCCGTCGAGGTAGTAGTCATACATCCGCGCGACGTTGGGGACGTTGGGGTCCACCCCTTCCGGGGCACCACTGTCCACGATTGGCTCCAAGTTTTCGCCCTCTTTCGTGGCGATCATAGCGGCGGAACCTCACGAATAACGTGAATTCCGTTCGGTATCAGGAGCCACTGAGACGCAGATCACCATGACGGGCAGCCGCCGGGCGGCGGGCCGGGAGCGGCCCGCCGCCGGGGCGAGTGAGCGTGCGTCAGCCGCGGTAGAGCTCGGCGACGCGGAAGGCCAGGTCAAGGGACTGGCTGCGGTTGAGACGGGGGTCGCAGGCCGTCTCGTAGCGGGTGGCGAGGTCGGTCTCGACGATGCCGTGGCCGCCGCCCACGCACTCGGTCACGTCGTCGCCGGTGAACTCGATGTGGATGCCGCCCGGGTGCGTGCCGAGCGAGCGGTGCACCTCGAAGAAGCCGGCCACCTCGTCGAGGACGTCGTCCAGGCGGCGCGTCTTGTGCCCGCTGGGCGCCTCGAAGGTGTTGCCGTGCATCGGGTCGCAGATCCACGCCACCTGCGCGCCGGCCGCCGTGACCTCCTTGACCAGCGCGGGCAGGTGCTCGCGGATCTTGGTGGCGCCCATGCGGGTGATGAACGTGAGCCGCCCCGCCTCGTTGGCCGGGTTGAGCCGCTCGACCAGGTCAAGAGCCTCCTGCGGCGTGGTGGTCGGGCCGAGCTTCACGCCGATCGGGTTGCGGATGCGGGCGAAGAAGTCGACGTGCGCCCCGTCGAGCTGGCGGGTGCGCTCGCCGATCCAGACCATGTGCGCCGACACGTCGTACGGCAGGCCGGTCCGCGAGTCGATGCGGGTGAGCGCCCGGTCGTAGTCGAGAATCAGCGCCTCGTGCGAGGAGTAGAACTCGACGGTGTGGAACTCCTCGGGATCGGCGCCGCAGGCCCGCATGAACGCGAGCGCCTGGTCGATCTCCCTGGCCAGCTGCTCGTAGCGGCGGCCGGCCGGCGAGCCGGACACGAAGTCCTGGTTCCAGGCGTGCACCTGCCGCAGGTCGGCGTAGCCGCCCTTGGTGAAGGCGCGCGCCAGGTTGAGCGTCACGGCCGAGGAGTGGTAGGCCTTGAGCAGCCGCCACGGATCCGGCGTGCGCGACTCGGCGGTGAACTCGAACCCGTTGACCATGTCACCCCGGTAGGCGGGCAGCTCGACGCCGTCGCGCACCTCGGTGGGCTTGGAGCGCGGCTTGGCGAACTGACCGGCCACCCGGCCGATCTTGACGACCGGCACCTTGCCCGCGTAGGTCAGCACGATCGCCATCTGCAGCAACGTCTTGAGCTTGTTGCGGACGTTGTCGGCGGTCGCGCCGGAGAAGGTCTCGGCGCAGTCGCCGCCCTGCAGGACGAACGCCTCACCGCGGGCCACGGCGGCCAGCTGGTCCTTCAGCTGGTCGCACTCGCCGGCGAACACCAAGGGGGGCAGGCCGCCGAGCTCGGCGACGACCTTGTCGAGCTCGCTGCGATCGGGCCAGTCGGGCTGCTGGGCCGCGGGGAGGGCTCGCCAGGAATCGAGATCCAGTAGATTGCTGCTCACGAGATACGAGGGTATGCCAAGGAGCCCCTACCTACCGACCTCGTTGTCCACGTTTTGGCCATTACCGGTGCGTAGCCTCTCCACGGACCTCCTCCGTCTCCACGTGCTCGGGCCGGATCCCCACGCCGACCAGGCGCGGAAGCAGCCGGTTGAGCAGCGGCACCCGCGTCAGATCGCGCGGCAGCACGCCGGGGTCGAAGCTGCCGCGCAGGGCCCGGCGGACGAGCAGGTTCTGGGCCACGCGCTGGGCCGTCTGGGTGATCACGGTGGGCGGCGTGCGCCGCCGCTGGATCCGGTGCAGCAGCGACTCGGGGACCGGCGCGCCCGACCGCAGCGGGGCGGCGAGTGCGTTGGCGGCGGCCACCGCGTCCTGCACGGCCAGGTTGATGCCCACGCCGAACACCGGCGACATCGCGTGCGCGGCGTCGCCGATGCACAGGAAGCCGGGCCGGTGCCAGCGGCGCAGCCGGTTGATCGCCACGGTGAGCACGCTCACGTCGTCGTAGCTCCCGAGCTCGGAGACGCGGTCGGCGAGGAACGGCAGCAGCCGCGCGACGGGCCGGCGCAGCGCCTCGATGCCCTGGCCGACCAGCCGGTCGTGGCCGCCCTTCGGGATGAGGTAGGCGAGCTGCCAGTAGCTCACCCGGTTGATGCCCACCATCATGTGGCCGCGCGAGACGCGCAGGAACGTGTCCGCCGGGTCGCCGTCCCGCCAGGGCAGCCGGAACCACAGCACGTCCATCGGCGCGCCCAGCTCGCGCGGCACCAGGCCCGCCCGCTCGCGCAGCGCCGAGCGCCGGCCGTCGGCCGCGACGGTCAGGTCCGCCCGCAGCTCGTGCTCGCCGGACGCGTCGCGGTAACGCACCCCGCGCACCGCGCCGCGCTCGCGGATCAGGTCGTACGCCTCCGCCCCCATCAGCAGCCGGAAGCCGGGGTAGCGGCGGGCGGCCGAGGTGAGGATCGTGAGGAAGTCCCATTGGGGGACGAACGCGATGTAGTCGTACGGGCGGGGCAGCCGGCGCAGCGACGCCATGCGGACCTCGCCGGCGTCGGTGACCAGTCCGACGTCGCGCACCTCCTGGTGGGGCAGTTTCAGCAGCTCGTCCACCAGGCCCAGCTCGTCGAGCACCTGAAGGGTCGAGGGGTGGATGGTGTCTCCGCGGAAGTCACGGAGGAAGTCGGCGTGCTTCTCCAGGAGCGTGACCTCCACGCCCGCTCTGGCCAGCAGCAGGGCGAGCATCGCGCCCGCAGGGCCGCCGCCCGCGATCACAGCAGTCATAATTCATCACCTGATGAGATTGTCTCACGTCCACGGAAAGAAGCAAGGGCCTGAGCCATCCGGCGTGCCCGAGCGGCCGAAGTACATGCGTGAGCCGCCTCTCACCCCGGAAGTGATCATGGACGACGACCTCCACGCCCTCTCCGGCGCCTACGCCGTGGACGCGCTGCCGTACGCGGAGTGGGTGGTGTTCGAGGAGCACCTGCGCGGGTGCGCCGGGTGCGGGACGGAGGTGCGGCGACTGCGCGAGACGGCCGCCCGGCTGGCCGGCGCCGTGGCGGTGAACCCGCCGCCCGGACTGCGTCCACGCCTGCTCGCCGCCGCCCGCCGCCCCTCCCCGCGCCCCATGCTTCCCCTGCTCGGCGACGCCCCTGCGCGGGGTGACGGTCTCGCGCCACCCCCTGTCGCACGGCCTTGGCCGGGAGAAGAGCGGCGGCGGAAGTGGGGACAGGGATGGGGGCGGAGGCGGGAGCAAGGGCCTGGGCAGGGGCGGGGGTGGCCGGCGAGGATGCTGGCCGGGCTGGCCGCCGTGTGCGCGGCGGCCGCCGTCGGGCTCGGCGCGGTGGCCGTGGACGCGCGCCGCGACTCCGGCGGCCTGGCCGCCGAGAGTCGTCGGCTCGCCGAGGTCAACCAGCGGCTGTCGGACGCCAACCAACGGCTCACGGGTGTCAACCGGCAGGTCGCGGAGGCCAATCAGCGGCTCGCCGGCGTCAACCGGCAGGTCGCCGTGCTGCTGGCCGCGTCCGACGCCCGGACCGTGCGGCGCCCCGTCGCCTCCGGCGGGACCGCGACGGTGGTGGTGTCACGCTCGGCGGGCCGCCTGCTGTTCACCTCGTCCGGGCTGCCGTCGCTGCCGGAGTCGCGCGGGTACGAGCTGTGGCTGTTGGGTCCGGGCGGGCCGCGCCCCGCCGGGCTGCTGGGTCGCGCCGAGGGCGGCGTCACCGCTCCCGTCGTGGTGACGCCGCTACGCGGCGACGAGCGGGTGGCACTCACGGTCGAACCGGCACGCGGCTCACCCCGGCCGACCACCGACCCGATCCTCCTCGCCGACCTCCCCGCAGCCTGACCGGAGAAAGTCGGAAAAGGGGGATCTGGGCAAAAGATGGTCTTGTGGGAGATAGTGCAGGGCATGCGTAAATTAGCGGCCCTGATCACGGCCGCAGCCCTGCTGCACGTCCCCGTCGCCGCCACTCCCGCCGCAGCCGCCGACGCGGCCGCCCCCGGCGCAGCCACCGTCGTCCCCGTGCAGGTCACCGGCCCGCCGGCCAAACGGTTCAACCTCGTCGTCATGGGCGACGGCTACACCGAGGCCGAGCAGGCGAAGTTCCGTGCCGACGTGGACCGGCACCTCAACGTCATGTGGTCGATCGAGCCGTTCAAGTCCTACCGGAACTACGTCAACGTCTACCGCATCGACATCGTCTCCGGCGAGTCCGGCGTGAGCTGCGACCCCGGCCTGGACGCCCCCCGCCGCACCACCCCCCTGAGCATGGGCTTCTGGGGCCGCTGCAACCCGGGCAGCGTGCAGCGCCTCATCACCATGGACAACGCCGCCGCCACCCGCTACGCCGACATGGTGACCGGCACGACGTCCGGCAACCGGCAGATCCTCGCCCTGGCCAACAGCGGCACGTACGGCGGCGCCGGCGGCTCCTACGCCACCGCCTCCGGCAGCAACAGCATGTCGGCCCTGATCAGCCCGCACGAGCTGGGCCACTCGCTGGGCGGCCTCCAGGACGAGTACGACTACTACCAGCGCGGCGTCCCCGGCGGCGCCTACACCGGCGGCGAGCCGGGCAGCGCCCACCACACCCTGCTCACCGAGCAGCAGATGCGCGAGCAGCGCAGGAAGTGGTGGCGCTGGCTGGGCGAGCCGAGCGAGTCCGGCGGCACGATCGGCCGCCACGAGGGCGGCCTCTACTACACCAGCGGCGTGTGGCGGCCGAGCGAGCACTCGATGATGAAGACCCTCGGCTACTACTACGACCAGGTCGGCCGCGAGGTCATGACGCAGCGCATCACCGCCAAGACCGCCGTGATCCAGGACGCGACGCCCACGGCCGCGCCCGTCGGCGCGGACCGCGTCCTCTGGGTGGAGCCGATGCGCCCGGTCAGCCACTCCCTGACGACGACCTGGAGCGTGGACGGCCGGACGCTGCCCGGCGACCGTGACGCCCTCGACCTGCGCACCCTCGGCCTCGCGCCGGGCAAGCACACGGTCACGGCCACCGTCGCCGACCCGACCGGCTTCGTCCGCGACCCGGCGATCAAGGCGGCGCTCACCGGCACCCGCACCTGGACCGTGGACACCGCGCTCACCACGCCGTCCGACGGGGTCGCGGTCGAGGTCGTCTCCTCGACGCCCACGGACCGGCCGGTCGGCCGCGCCGACCTCGTCCACGTCGAGACCACCCACCCGGCCGCCGAGATCCCCCGGATCGACTGGCGGCTCGACGGCGGGCAGGTCGACGGCGGCACCGATCTCGACCTCGGCGCGCTCGGCCTGACGCCCGGCGCGCACACGCTCACCGCCACAGTGGGCGGCCGGACGCTCACCTGGGAGGTCGACGCCGCGCCGCCGGCCACCGCGTACGAGCTGTCGCGCCCCCTGGCCCGCGCCGGCGACACCTACGTCTACAACGGCCCGTTCACCATGCGCCTGACCGGCGACGACGACCGCGACGGCTACGTCGTCTCGGAGTCGCGGGTGGACGGCGACGGCTGGTTCAACTACTTCGGCTGGCCCACCTCCTCCGAGCTGCCGTGGACCTTCACCGAGCAGGGCACCGTCATCGACTCCCTGGTCTACGGCAAGCTGCCGCGCGGCCGGCACACCGTCGAGTACCGCTCGATCGACGCGGCCGGCAACATCGGCGAGGCCGGGAGGTTCACCGTCACCACGATCGCCCCGCCGCCCGCCTGCACCCGTACGGTCACCGGCGAGCACCGGGGCCCGCTGGTCGTCGCCGACGGCGTCACCTGCCTCGACGAGGCCAGGGTCACCGGACCCGTCACGGTACGGGCGGGCGCCGGACTGGTCGCCACCGGCGGCCGGATCACCGGCGCGCTGGCCGCCGCGAACCCGGCCGCCGTCCACCTGCTCGGCACCGGCGTCCAGGGCGCGGTGACCGTCACCGGCGCGAAGGAGCTGGTGATCGTGGGGGCCGACCTGCGGGGGGCCGCGCAGCTCACCGGCAGCACGGCCCCGATCCTGTCGGGCACCACGGTGAAGGGTGCGCTCGCCTGCTCGGGCAACACCGCCGTCCCCGCCGACCTCGGCGTGCCGAACGAGCTGTCCGGCACCGGGGCGGGGCAGTGCGCGAAGCTAGCCCACGGTGTCCAGGGAGGCGCGTACGAGGCGGTCCAGCACCTCGGCGAGTGAGGAGAAGGCCGCGTCGCGGAGCCCGGCGTACTCCTCCTCGGGGTACTGCCGGGGTCCGTTCTCCACCAGCAGGATCAGCGACAGGTAGGCCCGGTAGAGGTCGAGCCTGGTCAGCGCGGAGGGCGTGAGCTCCAGCGGCGTCACCTCGCGGTAGCCCGCCAGCAGCGGATCGTCCTCCCGCAGCTCGCCGAAGATCGTCGGCGTGACGAACTCGGCGAGCAGATCGCCCCAGAACGCCCGCTCGTGGTCGATGAGCGCCTGGATCCGCGGCGTGCCCCGCAGGTCCAGGAAGACGTTGCCCACCCAGACGTCGAAGTGCACCAGGCGGGGGGTCGTCACCTCGTCGAGCGCGGGCGCGGCGGCCTCGAACACGGCCAGGATCTCCCCGGCCGGGCGCGGCAGCGGCGTCGGATAGCGCTCGGTGTCGCGCACCAGCGCCCGCGCCATCGCGAGGAACGCCTCCCGCCAGGTCGCGCCGGTGATGCCGGCGTGCGGATAGCCGAACACCTCGCCGGTCACCCCGTTGAGCCTGGCGAGGTGGCGGCCCAGCTCGCGGCGCAGGTCGTCGCCGCAGCCCGGCGGCAGGGCGTCCTTGCAGGCGTTCCAGGAGACGCCGTCGAGCGCGGCCAGCATGAGGTAGTCGCCGCCCAGCACCGGGTCGTCGAACCCGGCGCGCAGCAGCCCGGCCACCGGCACGCCCGCCGCGGCGGCCAGCCCGATGGCGGCCGCCTCCATGCGCAGCAGGTCGCGCTCGTAGCTGAGCTGATCCAGCTCGGGCGGCGGCGCCAGCTTCAGCACCACCTCGCGGCCGTCGTCGAGCGACAGCCGCCACACGGCGTTGGCGAACCCGTCGGTCAGCTCGGCGGACGCCGTGACCCCCGCGCCGAGGGCCCGCCGGGCCAGCGCGTCGAGCTCGGCCGCCGATAAGCGACGTTTGGTCCTGCTGTCCACGGGGGCTCCTCTCAGGCCGACTCCCGCCGGACGAGGTGGGTGTCGAGGATGACGACGGGCTGCCGGAGCTCCTCGCCGTTGATGCGGGCGACCAGGAGCCGCGCCATCTGCCGGCCCATGGCCTCCGTCGGCTGGTGGACGGTGGTGAGCGGCGGATCGGCGTGCAGCGCGGCCTTGGAGTCGTCGAAGCCGATCACCGCGACGTCCCGCGGAATGCGGCGGCCTTCGGCCTTGAGCACCCGCATCGCGCCGAGCGCCATCGGGTCGGAGGCGGCGAAGACCGCGTCGAGCTCGGGGTGGCGCTCCAGCAGCTCGATCATCGCGGCCGAGCCGCTCTGCTCGGAGAAGTCGCCGAAGGCCACGATCTCCGGCAGGCCGGAGGGCAGCAGCGCGTCGCGGTAGCCGGCCAGACGGTCGACGCCCACGCCCATGTCCTGGGGGCCGGCGATGGCCGCGATCGCGCCGCGGCCGAGGCTCAGCAGGTGTTTGACCGCCTGCCGGGCCCCGGCCCTGTTGTCCATGTCGACGTAGCTGTAGGGGTCGAGGCCGACGGGGCGGCCGCCGAGAACGGTCGGCACGCCCATCGCCTCCAGCCGCCCCGGCAGCGGGTCGGCGCCGTGCAGCGACAGGAGCAGCACGCCGTCGACGTGCTGCCCCGTCAGGTAGTGCTCCAGCCGCGCGTGCTCCTCCGGGGTGCGCGCCATCGCGAGGATGAGCTGCAACCCGGTCTCCGCCAGCGCCGAGCCGATGCCGCGGATGGTGCCGGCGAAGTAGGGCTCGTCGAACACCCGGAGCTGTGACTCCGACACCACCAGCGCCACCGTGTCCGTGCGGCGCGTCACCAGGGCGCGCGCCGCACGGTTGGGCACGTAGCCCAGCTCGCGGATCGCCAGCTCCACGGCCTCGCGGGCCTTGGCGCTGACATTGGGCGAGCCGTTGATGACTCTCGACACCGTGCCCCGGCCCACACCCGCGCGGGCCGCGACGGCCTCAAGAGTCGGTCGGTTCATGGGTCCTATTCTGCCGGATGATCTCCGCGTACCAGAGCGCGCTGTCCTTCATCAGCCGCTCCTGGGTGTCGAAGTCCACGTGCACCAGGCCGAACCGCTTGCCGTAGCCCCATGCCCACTCGAAGTTGTCCATCAGCGACCAGGCGAAGTACCCCTCCAGGGGCACGCCGGCCTCGATGGCCGCCTTGCACGCGCCGAGGTGTGCCTCCACGTACGCCTGCCGCTGCCCGTCGTGCACGCGGCCGTCCTCGATGACGTCGTCGAACGCGGCGCCGTTCTCGGAGACCACCATCGGGATCGGCGGGTAGTCGCGCGCGACGCGGGTGAGGACCTCGACGAGGCCGCCCTCGTCGATCTCCCAGCCCATCGCCGTCACGGGGCGGCCCCCGTTGGCGAAGGACACGTGCTCGCTGCCGACCCACGGGGAACCCGCGTCCGTGGGGGCCGCCGCCGCCGACTGCCGGCCGCCTGGTGCTCCCGAGACCGTGAAGCGGCTGTAGTAGTTGACGAGCAGCACGTCGAGGGGCGCGTTGATGATCTTCAGGTCGCCGTCCTGGATGAAGTCCGTGTCGCCGGGCAGGTCGGCGAGCACGTCCTCCGGGTAGCGGCCGAGCAGCATCGCGTCCAGGAAGAAGCGGTTCTGCAGGCCGTCGATGCGCCGGGCCGCGTCGAGGTCCGCGGCGCTGTCGGTCTCCGGGGTGATCGCGTACAGGTTGACGCAGCCGCCGACTCGGCGCGCGCCCATGGCCTGGACGGCCAGCCCGTGCGCCAGGTTGAGGTGGTGCGCGCCCCTGATCGCGTTCTCCGGCTCGCGCCTGCCGGGGGCGTGCTCCCCGGAGGCGTAGCCGAGGAACGCGGCGCACCATGGCTCGTTGACCGTGCTGAACGTGTGGACGTGATCCTTCATCGCCTCGTGGACGGTCGCCGCGTAGTCGGCGAAGCAGTAGGCGATGTCCCGGTTGGGCCAGCCGCCCTTGTCCTCCAGCTCCTGCGGCAGGTCCCAGTGGTAGAGGGTGAGCCACGGGTCGATGCCGTGCGTGCGCAGCTCGTCCGTCAGGCGCTTGTAGAAGTCCAGGCCCTTCTGGTTGACCTTGCCCGAGCCGGTCGGCTGGATCCGCGGCCAGGAGACCGAGAACCGGTACGCGGTCAGGCCCAGATCCGCCATGATCGCGACGTCGTCGCGGAAGCGGTGGTAGTGGTCGATGGCCGTGTCCGCGTTGTGCCCGTTCAGGATCTTGCCGGGCGTCCTGGTGAAGGTGTCCCAGATCGAGGTGCCCCGCCCGTCCTCGGCGACGGCCCCCTCGATCTGGTACGCCGAGGTCGCCGCGCCGAAGGTGAAACCCGTGGGGAAGCGGAGCCCGGAACGCGTCTGTTCCTCTTGTGTCGTCACGCCTTGACCGCACCTTCCATGAGTCCGCCCACGATCTGACGGCCGAATGCGATGAATACAGCGACTAGCGGGATGATGGACAACGCCGTGCCCGCGAAGATCAACGTGTAGTTCGTGGAGAACCTCGCGTTGAGCGAGGTGATCGCGATCTGCACGGTCGGGTTGTCCGGGGTGAGCACGATCAGCGGCCACATGAAGTCGTTCCACATGAGCATGAACGTGTTGATGCCGAGCACCGCCATGCCCGGCCGCACGGCCGGCAGCACGACGTTCCACCAGATGCGCAGCGTCGCCGCGCCGTCCACGCGGGCCGCCTCGACCAGCTCCATCGGCACGGCCTGGCGGGTGTACTGCGTCATCAGGAACACGCCGAACCCGTTCAGCAGGTACGGCAGGATGACCGCCTTGAGGGTGCCCGTCCACTCCAGGCTCACCATGAGCCGGTAGAGCGGCACGACGCCCATCTGCTGCAGCGGCACCGCCATCGTGAGCAGCACCAGCACCAGCAGCACGTTGCGGCCCTTGAACTGCAGGTTCGCGAACGAGAAGCCGGCCAGCGTGGAGATGATGACGACCGAGACCGTCACCGTGGCGGCGACGATGAACGAGTTCGTCAGGCCCAGCAGGAACTTCGCGTCCTCGTTGTTGAGCACCGCGATGATGTTCTCGCCGAGGTTGCCGCCCGGCAGGAACGGCGGCGGCACGGACACCGCGTCGGAGTTCGTGCGCGAGGCGATGACCACCATCCAGTACAGCGGGAACGCCGACAGGAACACCGCCAGGCCCAGCATGACCCTGGTGAAGACGGTCGGAGACCAGTTGGTCATTTCGTGCCTCCGATCCTGCGCACGAACAGGAAGTTGATCGCGGCACCGATGAGGATGAGCAGGAACAGCAGCCAGGCGGCCGCGGCGGCGTAGCCGTAGTCGAACTCCCGGAAGCCCTCCTTGACGATGAACATGGCCACCGTCTGGAACTGGCCCTGCGAGCCGCCGTCCACGTTGCCGCCGTAGAAGGTGGTCGGCTCGGCGAACAGCGTCAGACCGCCGATCGTGGAGTTCAGCACCACGAAGATCATGGTCGGGCGCAGCATCGGCAGCGTGATCTGCCAGAACTGGCGGCGGCGGGAGGCGCCGTCGATCGCGGCGGCCTCGTACAGGTCGCGCGGGATCGTCTGCATGCCGGCCAGGAAGATGATCGCGTTGTAGCCGGTCCAGCGCCAGTCGACCATGGTCGCGATGGCGATCCAGGACGGGATGCGCTCGGCCCGCCAGTTGAAGGGCTCCACGCCGAACGAGCCGAGGATCCAGTTGACCAGGCCCCAGTCGCGGGCGAAGAGCTGGGTGAACACGACCGCGACCGCGACCACCGAGGTGACCAGCGGGAGCAGCACGCTCATCCGGATCGCCAGGCGGAAGCGGAAGCGCTTGTTGAGCGCGTTGGCCAGGAACAGCGCGAGCAGCATCTGCGGCACGGTGGCGAGGACGAACATGCCGACCGTGTTGATCACCGCGCGCCAGAAGTCGTCGTCGGTGAGGAGCGCGGTGTAGTTGCCCAGGCCGATCCACTCGGTGGTCCCGGCCAGGTCGTAGTCGTAGAGCGAGTAGTAGAGCGTGAAGGCCAACGGGAAGAGCCCGAAGGCGGCGAACAGCAGGAAGTAAGGAGACACCAGGGCGTACGGCATCCCCTTGACGTCGAATCGCGACGTCCAGCGGCGGCCGGGCGGACGGGCACGACGGTGGTTGCTCCGTGACGCCCGCGGGAGGGTGTCGAGGCTCATAACAGACCTTTCGGCGGCAGAGTGCCCGGCCCGCTCGTGGCGGGCCGGGCAGAAGGATCAGCCCGCGGCCTTGACCGCGTCGTCGACCAGCTGCTGCCAGGCCTTGTCGTAGGCCACCGAGCCGTCGTCCATGCCCTGGATGACCGACTCGATGGCGTTCTTCACCTGCGCGTGCTTCACGCCGAGGAAGACCGGCTGGAGGGAGGAGGCGGACTTGGCGAAGATCTCACCGATGGGGGCGTCGTTGAAGAACTCGTTCTTCGCGCCCTGGACGGCCGGGTCCTGCTGGGCCTTGGTGTTGCTCGGCATGTTGCCGAAGTCGGTGAAGATGCTCGCCTCGGTCTCCGCCTGGGTCAGGTAGTCGGCCACCATGGCCGCTTCCTTCGGGTGCTTGGACTGCTTGGGCACGGCCAGCCAGGAGCCGCCCCAGTTGCCGCCGCCGCCGGGCACCGAGGCCACGTCCCACTTGCCCTTGCCGCTGTCGCCGGCGTTGTCGCTGACCACGCCGAGCATCCAGGACGGGCAGCCGACCGTGGCGAAGGCGCCCTTCTGGGTGCCCGCGGCCCATTCCTCGGTGAAGTTGCGCAGCTTGGCGGTCAGGCCCTGCTGGCTCATCTTCGAGGCGAAGTCGAAGGCGTTCTTCACCGCCGGGTTCTTGTCGACGATCAGGTTGTTCTGCTGGTCGAAGTAGGTGACGTTGCCGTTCTTGGCGGCCTCCTGGTACAGGTACACCTGGTAGAGGGTGTTGGTGCCGTCAGCCCACTTGGTGTCCTTGACCTTGCCCTGGAACTGCTGGCCGACCTTCATGAAGTCGTCCCACGTCGGCCACAGGGCGCTCACCTTGTCGCGCTCGCTCGGCAGGCCGGCCTTCTTGAACAGGTCGGCGCGGTAGCAGACGCTCATGCCGCCGATGTCGGTGCCGAGGCCGAACAGCTTGCCGTCGGCGGTGACGCCGTTCTCCCACTTCCAGGCGGGGAAGTCGGCCTTACGGGAATCCAGGCCGAACTCCTTCAAGTCGGCCCACCACTCGGGGTGCGCCTTGGCGAGGCCCATGCCGCCCTCGTCGATGCCGACCACGTCGCCCGCGCCCGTGCCGGACGTGAGCCACTGGATCATCTGCGGCCAGTACTGCTGCTCGAACTGGTCCGTCAGGTGCTCTTCCTTGATCTGGATGTCCTTGTGCTCGGCGTTCCACTTCTCGATGGCCTTCTTGTAGCCGAAGTTGGTGCCGCCGCCGAAGGTCTGAACCCGGATCGTGACCGGCTCGGCCGCTCCGGACGAGGCGGGAGCGCTGGACTGCGAAGTGCCGCCGCCGGAACTGCAGGACGCGACCGTCAGCGCCGCCGCGGCCAGCACCGAGGCCGCGGCCAGACCGCCGCGACGCTTGCTGATCATCATGGTGGACCCCTTCTCGGGTGAATGTTGGGGGAGTGCACCGCGGCACGCGCTCCGCCGCGGTGGGAGTCTTTGGGAGCGCTCCCACAAAGGGTGCACTTGCCCGCTGTTCACGTCAATCCACCGAAACGCAACCGTTACCGATGGGGTGATTTGTGACCGTGAAAGCGGATTTAAGGGGATGAAGCGTGCAAAGGGAGGATTGGGAGCGCTCCCATCACATCAGACACGTTTTGTGTCGGATGAAGGGCATGTCGCCCGTACCTTGGGCGCTTGCCGCTGGTCATCGTTCCCAGTCAGCGGGGTTCCAACTGGGTCGCAAAGAAGATCCAAGTGAGCTGCATCCGCATGATGGTGGACTCGGTCACCCGACCCCCGGAGGAGGTGATCGATACCGTTACGCCCGGATGAGCGGGTGCGGTGACGCCGCTCGGGGTCCTGAGAGCGGGCCGTGACCGCGGCCGCTTGAAACCGTTCACACGGGAACGCCCGGCCGGCCGGATCGGGACGCCGGGCGTTCCGCGGAGCCTATGAGTGGCGGCTCGTGGCTATGGCGCGTGGTCCGGGCGGGAGGCGCGGTGCAGCCGCAGGCCGAGGACCGACGACGCCACCAGCACCAGTCCCGCGATCATCAACGCGAGCGAGCCGCCGACCGCGCCGTCCGTCCAGTCCCACACCGCCTCGGGCACGGCCAGGGTGAACCCGGCGACGCCCGCCACGAGCAGCACCCAGGCCCGTTCCCACCGGTACAGCACGAGGCAGGCCACCGCGACGGCGAACGTCGTCACGTACGACCAGGCCAGGCTGTCGCCGGTCCCGGCGCCGTGCTGCGCGCCGAACAGCGCCACGACCGCGCCGAGTCCCAGCCCGAGCCGCCGCTGCCCGATCACCCCGGCCATCACCAGGGCCGTCCACGCGACGCCCGTCCCGACCAGCGTCAGGCCCACGGTCATGGAGCCGTAGCCGGCCAGCTCGCCGGCGACGGCCCCGGCGGTCAGCGCCGCGAACCCGGCGGCCGCCACCACGCAGGGGCCGCCCGGCAGCGCCACGTACCCGGCGGCGGCCAGGACCAGCCCTGTCACGGAGGCGGCCGTTAGCTGACGTCCGGTGACGACGGCGGCGAGCTCGGCGGCGGCCAGGGCCCCGGTCACGGCGGCCAGCGCCAGCGCCACACCCCCGATCCGCTGCCGCACGGGCCCGGCCCGCCCGGCCCCCTCCGACCAGGCCCGCCAGCGCTCCCCGGCACCCAAGTGGACGAGGGACGGTGGCTCACCCGGCCCCCCGCCCGACGACGGGCGAGAGCGCGCCGCCCCTCGCGGGCCGGTCTCGTGCGGGCCGGTCTCGTGCGCGGCGCTCTCGTGCGGGCCGGTCTCGTGTGCGGCGGCCTGGTGTGCGGCGGTCTCGTGCGCGGCGGGCCCGTGCGCGGCGGTCCCGTGCGGGGCGGGGGAGGAGCGGAGGCGGGGGCCGAGGTCGGCCAGGAGGAGGCCGGCGGTCAGGAGGGCGGCGGTCGCGGCCAGGAGGATGAGGACGCGGGCCGTCGTGGACAGGACCGGCCACGACGTCCCCGCCAGCGACACCGCGCCCACCAGCAGCAACGCGCCGCCGACGTATCCGGCGACCTCCGCCCACCGCGCCCGCGCCGGCCGCTCCGCCTCGTCGAGCGCCTGGTGCACGGCCAACGCCTGCGCGGCCGTCAGCGTGCCCTCACGTACGAGCCGCCGCAGCACCTCGTCCCGGCTCTGAGTCACCTCGCGGCCCTCCTTCCCCCGTCCCATCGCCGGACAGGCGCCTGCCGAAACCCGTCCGGACCACGCCACGCCGGCCCGCATCCCCGAACCTGCCGGGGCCCCGGACGTCCCGCGGAAAGGAGCCGGTCGTTCCTGTGACTAGGAGCCCGTACGGGGCATCTGACCTGGGAGAAGGAGCGGGACGAGGAGGTCTGTGATGAGGGCGAGCGTGGGAGATCGGCTGGTGGTCGAAGGCACGTACGGGGGCGAACTCCGCAAGGAAGGCGTCATCGTACGGGTCGAGCACGACGACGGCTCGCCGCCGTACATCGTGCGGTGGCTGGAGGACGGGCACGAGACCCTGGTGTTCCCCGGCCCCGACGCCCGGGTCGTCGCCGGAGCCCGGTGACCGCGGTGCCGCCGGCTCCGGGGCGTGGCTCGCCGGGAGGATGACCCGGATGCCCAGGTCGCGGCTGGTCCGGGTGCCGCCCGGCTGCTGCCGTACCGCGTGGGCGGGCGACCCCGCCCGCGCGGCCGGGCCGCGACGGCACGGGAGCGGGGGAGGCGCGCGATGACCGGGCCCGTCCTGGTCGCCGTGGACGGCTCCGCCCCGGCCGCCGCCGCCGTGGAGTGGGCCGCCGCCGACGCCCAGCTGAGAGGGCTGGCGCTGCGGCTCGTGCACGTGTGCGAGCGGCGGCCCCCGGGTCAGGACGGATTGGAGCCCTGCGAGGAGACGCTGGACGTGGCGCGGGACCGGGCGCTCGCCCTGACCCGCGACGTCGAGGTCGAGGCCGCCCTGCTGACCGGCGACGTGGTCGAGGCGCTGCTCGCGGAGTCGGTGACGGCGGACAGCGTGGTGCTGGGCAGCCGGGGGCTCGGCGGGTTCGCCGGGATGCTGCTCGGCTCGGTCGGCATGGGGGTGGCGGGGCACGCCCCCGGGCCCGTCGTGATCGTACGGGAGACGTCCGTGGTGCGGCACGGCCGGGTGGTCGTGGGCGACGACGGCTCGGAGCAGGCGGCGGCGGCCGTGGCGTACGCGATCGAGCAGGCGAGGGCCCGTAACGTCACCCTGCACGTGGTCTGCGCCTGGCAGTCGCCGGTGTACTCGCCGTACGCGGCGGCGTACGACACGCTGGCGCAGGAGGGCTACGAGTACCTGACGCGGGCCGCGGCCGAGCGGGCGGCGGCGTGGCGGGAGAGCGCCCCCGACGTCCGGATCACCGACGCGCAGGTGCACGGCCACCCCGTGCACGCCCTGATCGAGGCGGGCCGGGCGGCGGACCTCGTGGTCGTGGGCTCGCGCGGGCGGGGCGGCTTCGCCTCGGCCCTGCTCGGGTCCGTCGGCCACGCGGTCCTGCACCGCCTGACCTGCCCGGTCGCGGTGGTCAGGCCGCGCCCCGGTGGCGGGTGACGGATCGGCGCGCCGGGTCAGTTCTCCGCCACGACGAGGTCGCCCGCGGGCCGTCGCGGCGCGCGGTCACGCGTCCCCGGCCAGCTCGACGACCACCTCGGGCGGCCGGCGCAGCGAGTTGTGCACGGTGCAGCGCGAGATCACGGCCAGGAACGCGGGCCGCCGCTCGGCGGGCAGGCCGGGCGCGGTCACGCGCAGCCGTACGGCGGCGATCCGGGCGGGCCGGTCGGCGGCCAGGCCGAAGTCCGCGCTCACCCGCAGCCCCTCCCGCGAGGCGCCGTGGCGGGACAGGAAGCGGCCGGCGTAGTAGGCCACGCAGGAGGCGAGGGAGGCGACGAACAGCTCGGTCGGGGTCGCGCCGGCGTCGTCGCCGCCCGCCTGCTCCGGCTGGCCGGCGACCAGCGTGTGGCCCCGTACGGTGATGAGGTAGGACTCGCCGCCGGCGTGCGCGACCTCGACCCGTTCGGGCAGGTCGGACGGCGGTACGGGGGCCTGGAGCGGGATCGTCGCGTGGCGGGCGTCCATGGTGATCTCCTTCGTTCGCCAGGGAGCACGGTGGCCACCCTCCACCTTGGCCTCCGGGAGGGAGAAGGGGGAGGGCCCAAACCCCTCACCGCCGCTCTCCGCGGTCAGGGCGGGTCGAGTGCGGCGAGTGCGGCGTCGATCGTGGGCAGCAGGTCCAGTCCGGCGGCGCCGGCCGTGCCGAGCAGCGGCAGGCCGCCCGTGACCACCAGGCGCCCGCCGGCCGCGGCGGCGTCGCGGGTGGCCGAGCGCAGGACCTCAAGGCCGGCCGCGTCCAGGCCGGTCAGCCCGGCGAGGTCCACGACGAGTGCCGGGACCGCCAGCGTGGCGAGCGTCTTCGCGAGGTACATCCGCAGGATCTCCACCGGCGCGCCGGACAACGGCCCGCCGAGCTCGATCAGCAGGACCTCGCCGCGGCTGCGGATCCGCAGGGAGAAGTCGCCGGCGGCGGAAGGGCCCGTCGGGTCTGCGGGCGCGGTCGGGGTCATCGTTCGCTGGCTCTCCAAGGCGCTACGGAAGCATCACCGGCCGGACTTCCCGGCACACCGCCGACGACACTACCGGCTGCGGAAGGAGAACATCACAGCAGGTAACGGAGCCACAGGTAAGGAGCGACCAGGCCGATGGTGACCGCCGTGACGACGAGGCCGTACTTCGTGAACTGCCAGAAGCTGATCGGGGTGCCGTTGCGGGCGGCGATGCCGAGCACGACCACGTTGGCCGCCGCGCCGACGGCGGTGGCGTTGCCGCCCAGGTCGGCGCCGAAGGCCAGCGCCCACCACAGCGCCTGGTCGCCGCCGTTCGCGTCGACGAGCCGCTCGACGATGGGGCTCATGGTGGCGACGTACGGGATGTTGTCCACGATCGCCGACAGCACGCCGGACACGCCGAGCAGCCCCAGGGTGGTCAGCTCCGGCCGCCCGGCGGTCGCCTCCACGGCGGCCTTCGACAGCTCGCCGATGACCCCGGTCTCCACCAGGGAGCCCACCATGACGAACAGCCCGGCGAAGAACACCAGCGTGGGCCACTCGACCTCGGCGATGGCCTGCTCGGTGGTCACCTTCGTCACCGCGACCAGCACCCCGGCGCCGAGCAGCGCGACGACCGACGGCTCGTAGTGCAGCACCGGGTGCAGCACGAACGCCGCCATGACCAGCACCAGCACGCTCAGCGACTGCCACAGCAGCGTCCGGTCGCCGAGCGCCTCCCGCTCGTCCAGCGCCATGATCTCCGCGGCCCGCTCGGGGTCGTGCCGGAAGTGCCGCCCGAACATGAGCCGGCACAGCGCGACGAACACCGCCATCAGCACGACCACCATCGGCGCCATGTGCACGAGGAAGTCGTTGAAGGTCAGCCCGCCCCGGCTGGCGATGATGATGTTCGGCGGATCGCCGATCAGGGTGGCCGCGCCGCCGATGTTGGAGGCCATGGCCTCGGCGATGAGGAACGGCGCGGCGGGCAGTGCCAGCCGCTCGCACACCAGGAACGTCACCGGCGCGATGAGCAGCACCGTGGTCACGTTGTCGAGCAGCGCGGAGGCCGACGCGGTGATGATCACCAGCAGCGCCATGAGCCGGAACGGCCGCCCGCGGGCCCGCTTGGCCGCCCAGATCGCCAGGAACTCGAAGACGCCGGTCTCCTTCAGCACCCCGACGATGATCATCATGCCGAGGAGCAGGAAGATGACGTTCCAGTCGACGCCGGTGCGCTCGGAGAAGAACGCCGCCTCGGCGCCCGTGGCGTGGATCAGCAGCATGATCGCCGCCCCGCCGAGCGCGGCCGCGACCCGGTGGACCTTCTCGGTGGCGATCAGCGCGTACGCGGCCAGGAAGACCGCCACGCTCGCCCAGGAGAGCGCGGTCACGCGGGAAACCGGTCAGTGAGGCGCACTGGCACATCCTCTGCTCACGACGGATGAACGACTCGCCGACCAGACTTCCCGGCACACCTCTGCACAACGTATCAAGAACGCTCCCGTGTGGAATCATGGGGCGCGGGGGAGCGGATCATGACCTTCGGCGTGCGCCAGTTCGAGCTGGCGCTGATGCATCGCATGCGCGACCTCGCCGCCGCCCGCGTCGAGGACGCGCTCAAGGCCATGGGCGCCACCCGCGCCGAGCTGCGGCAGGCGCACACCCGGTGGACCGCCATGGCGCACTCGGCCCGGGCCCCGAAGGGGCGGCGGGCGTTCCTGGCCGCGCTCGGGCCGCCCGCGTACGAGGGCGAGCGGCGCGTGGGCAGCCTGACCTGCGACGTGGCCCGCTGGGCGCTGCCGTCCTGGCCGGGACTGCGGTTCGAGGTCCTGTCCGGGCCGGGCGGCGAGGTGTGGAACCAACGGTTCGTCCGGCCGGGCGGCGGGCGGGCGTTGCCGTTCGCCGAGCTGACGCCGTGGAGCTGCGTCGTCGCCGACGTCGGGGCCGGCTTCCCCGGCGCCTCGCACATCGAGGGCGCGGCCCCTCACCACTGGACGGTCGGCTTCGCCCACGAGGGCACCCACTACCGCGCCCGCTTCGTCTACGGCCTCCACCAGCGCCTCGACCGGGCCGACGACGACTCCTGACGCCCGCGCCGAACCGGACGGGACGGCCGGACCGGGCGGCCAGACCGCGCCTCGCCAGGCCGGGCTGAGCGGCCAGACCGCGCCTACCCAGGCCGGGCGGCTAGACCGCGCCTACCCAGGCCGGGCCGGGCGGTCAGACCGCGCCTCGCCACGCATGGCCAAGTCGCGTCGGGCCGGGCGGTTAGGCCGGGTCAGGGGGCCGCGGGAGCCTGTGCGGCCGTCGACGTCCGCTCCACCAGCGCCGGCTGGAAGATCACCCGCCGGTGCTGATGGCCCGGCACCCGGCCGGACTCCTCCAGCAACATCTGCGTGGCCGTGTCGCCGATCTGCTCGCGCGGCTGCCGGATCGACGACAGCGGCACGGCGGCCGCCGCCGCGAAGTCGATGTCGTCGTAGCCGAGGATCGCCACGTCGTCCGGCACCCGCAGCCCGCGCTGCGTCAGCTCCTGCAGCACCCCCAGCGCGACCAGGTCGTTGCCGCAGAACACCGCGGTCGGCCGCGCCCCGGGCGACAGCTCGGCGATCTCCCGGCCCGCCGTGCGGCCGGTCGCGACGTTGAGGTCGGGCAGCCGGATGACGGTCAGCCGCTCCCGCTCGCCCAGTACGGCGGCCAGCCCGTCGTGCCGGTCCTCCACCTGCCGGACGCTGAACGGCCCGCCGGCGTAGGCGATGTGCCGGTGCCCGCGCTCCAGCAGGTGCCGCCCGGCCAGCCGGCCGCCGAGCACGTCGTCCACCGCCACCGCGCACCCGTGGCTGAACCGGGAGGAGTTGTCGAACACGACGACCGGGATGCCCCGCGACACCAGCTGCTCCAGCCGCTCCCGCTGCCCCCGGTCGTTGACCGGCGTGATGAGCACGCCGAGCGGCCGCTGCTCCGCCAGCTCCTCGATCAGCCGCTCCTCCCGGTCGGCGTCCTTGCTGCTGTTGAACACCATCACGGTCAGCCTGTCGCGCTGCGCGGCGCTCTCGACGCCGCTGAGCACGTCGATGAAGAACGGATTGGCCAGGTCGAGCGCCACGACGGCGATCGTCCTGCTGCGCCCGGCCCGCAATTGCCGGGCCGAGCCGTTGCGGACGTAGCCGAGGCGCGTGATCGCGGCCTGCACGCGCTCGCGGGTCTCGGGAGCGACCATGTCGGGACGGTTGAGCACGTTGCTCACGGTGCCGACGGAGACCCCGGCGAGGCGGGCGACCTCTTTGATGCTCGACATCGTTCCTCAGTGTCAGTCGCCACCGCGTCCAGCGGCGTGGCCCCCTAGCTTATGCGATCATCGGCCACGCTGAAACGATTCATCCCCTCGCTCACCGTACCGTGACCTCCCGTCGCAGCCGCAGGTCCCGCGACGACGAGCCGACCTGCACGGCCCGCCTCCCGGCGGCGAGCACCCACCCCTGGCCGCCCCAGTGCCGCAACGCCCGGCCGGGCACCGTCACCGTGACCCGCCGACGCTCGCCGGGGGCGAGCCGGACCCGGGCGAAGGCCGCGAGCACGCGCGGCGGCATCGGCACGGGCGGGTCGGCGGGCGGCGTCACGTACACCTGCGCCACCTCCACGCCCTCCCGCCGCCCCACGTTCGCCAGCGTGAACGTCACGCGCAGCCCGTCCCCGGACGGCCGCACCGACAGCCCCGCGTACGCGAACCGCGTGTACGACAGCCCGTGCCCGAACGGGAACAGCGGCTCGATCCCGTACGCGTCGTAGTGCCGGTACCCGACGAAGACGCCCTCGTCGTAGACCGCCGTGCCGGCCACGCCGGGGTAACGCTCGGGCGCGGCGGCCGGCGCGTCCGCGGCCCGCGCAGGGAACGTCACCGGCAGCTTCCCGCCGGGGCAGGCCGCGCCGAGCAGCAGCGCGGCGGTCGCGTCCGCGCCCTCCTGCCCCGGGTACCACATCTGCAGCACCGCCGGCACGTCCGCCAGCCACGGCATGAGCACCGGGTGCCCGGTGTTCAGCACGACGGCGGTCCGCGGGTTGGCCGCCGCCACCGCCGCGATCAGCGCGTCCTGCTCCTTCGGCAGCGCCAGGCTCGTCCGGTCGGCCCCCTCCGTGCCCTCGTCGAAGGCGAACACCACCGCCGCCCGCGCGCCGCGTGCCAGGGCCGCCGCGGCCTCCCGCGCCTCCTGCCGCCGGGCCGGCGTGACCCAGGCCAGCCGGACCTCCAGCGGCTTCCCCGCGACCCCGGTGGCGGAGATCCGCAGCGGCGTGGGCCGCCCGCCCTCCAGCCGGACGACCGCCCCGGCGTTGGTGAGGCCGTCCGCGGTCGCGATCAGGCTGCTGTTGCCGCCGAGCAGCGCCTCGACCGCGCCGATCCTGGTCCCGTCCACGGTGAGCGTGATCGAGCCGCCGGACGACGGCGGGGCGCCGGCGCCCTGGACGCGCAGGTCGTAGTCGCCGGTCGCGGGGGCGGTGATCGTGCCCTTCCAGGTCCAGGACGATCCCGCGGGCAGGGCCGCGGCGCCGGTGTGGTCCACCCGCGTCACGGTCTCCGGGTCGCCGCCCCGGCGGGTGCGGGTCAGCGACAGGGCGCTCGCGGGGACCGGGACGCCGTCCAGGTCCACGCCGGTGGCGAACCGCACCCGCGCGGCCCCGCCCGCCCGGCGGTGCAGGGCGGCGAACGGGCTCTCCGTCCCCGAGCGCAGCACCCGGGCGCTGCCGCCCCCGCCGGCCAGCGGGACGGCGGCGGTGGGGCCGATGACGGCCAGGTCCGCCAGGTCGGCGCGGCGGAGCGGCAGGAGGCCGCGCTCGTTGCGCAACAGCACCGCCCCCGCCAACGCGACCTCCCGCGCCACCACCGCCCCGGCCGCGGCGTCGAACACCGGCCGCGCGGAGTCCCCAGCCGACGGCGCGCCCGTCAGTCCGTCTGGCAGTCCGCCCGTCAGCGCACCCGTCCCCCCGCCCGTCAGCGCGTCCACCCGGCCGCTCGTCAGCCCGCCCAGCACCCCGCCCGTCACCTCGTTCCGTGGCTCGGTCAGCAGGTCGAAGCGGTCGAGTTGGAGCAGGATCCTGCGCACCGACCGGTCCACGACGGAGCCGGCGAGCCGCCCCGAGGCCACCGCCGAGGCCAGGCCGGAGAAGTGGGCCCCCGAGGGCATCTCCATGTCCAGCCCGGCCTCGACCGAGGGGACGCCGCTGCGCGTGCCGCCCCAGTCGGACATCACCCAGCCCGCGAAGCGCCACTCGTCCCGCAGGATCTCGGTGAGCAGGTGCCGGTTCTCGGCGCAGTACCGGCCGTTCACGCGCGGGTACGCGGCCATGACCGCCCCCGCTCCGGCCGCCACCGCGGCCTCGAACGCCGGCAGGTAGACCTCGCGCAGCGTCCGCTCGTCCACGCGCACGTCGACGTTCTGGCGTTCGTTCTCGAAGTTGTTGGCCGCGTAGTGCTTGACCGTGGCGATCGCGCCCTCGCCCTGGATGCCGCGCACCTCGGCGGCGGCCAGCGCGGCGGCGAGCACCGGGTCCTCGCCCAGGGTCTCGAAGTTCCGGCCCGCCTGCGGGACGCGGACGATGTTCACCATCGGCGCCAGGATCACGTCCATGCCGAAGGCCCGGCACTCGCGGCCGAGGACCGCGCCGTACCGGCGGGCCAGGCCAGGGTCGAACGTGGCGGCGAGCGCGACCGGCGCGGGCAGCGCCGTGGCCCGCCCGCCGGCCTGGACAGCGCCGCGCACGCCCGCCGGGCCGTCGGCCAGGCGCAGCTCGGGGATGCCGAGCCGGGGAACGCCGGGCACGTACCCGGCCGCCCCCTTGGCCGCGGGGTCGGCGGCTCCGTGCAGCAGCGCGATCTTCTCCCGGAGCGTCAGGCCACGCAGGAGAGCGTCCACCCGGGATGGCCGGACGTCCGCGCGTACGGGCCCGGCCCGGAGGGCCCCGGCGCACGCGGCGGCGGCCCCCACCCCGGCGAGCAGGCGGGCCACCTCCCGGCGCGTCACGAACAGGGACGGACCGGATGCGGGGGCTTCGGGCATGGGGCAGCTCCTTCGCGGGTGGGCTGAACCCCGAAACCTAGAGCCGCGACGGGGGCCG
Source organism: Nonomuraea sp. B208 (assembly GCF_057536035.1). Classification (NCBI taxonomy): domain Bacteria; kingdom Bacillati; phylum Actinomycetota; class Actinomycetes; order Streptosporangiales; family Streptosporangiaceae; genus Nonomuraea; species Nonomuraea sp. B208. Next base: position 33,999 of record NZ_BAAJOU010000032.1, on the reverse strand, counting down.
GGGCCCCGCGTTCGCCGTTGAACGGAGGATCTCCCGGCCCGACTTTTACCTTCCGCGCCCGCCGCTACGCCGCGACCCCGGCCTCCTTGGCGGCCCGGTCGATGGCGGCCAGCTCGTCGTCGGTGAAGTCGAGGTTGTCCACGGCCGCCACGTTGGCCTCCAGCTGCTCGGGGCTCGACGCCCCCACCAGGACCGAGGTGACGCGCGGGTCGCGCAGCGCCCACGCCAGCGCGAGCTGCGCGACCGTCTGCCCCCGCCCGGCGGCGATCCCGGCCAGGGCCCGTACGAACGCCAGGACCTCGGGCGTCACCCGGTCGGCCGTGAGGAAGCGGCCCTCGGCCGCCCGCGAGTCGGCCGGGATGCCGTCGAGGTAGCGGTCGGTGAGCAGCCCCTGCGCCAGCGGCGAGTACACCACGCAGCCCGCGCCCTCGGCCTCCAGCACCCCGAGCAGCCGGTCCTCGATGCCCCGGTTGAGCAGCGAGTACGGCGGCTGGTGCACCAGCAGCGGGGTGCCGAGCCCGCGCAGCAGCCGGGCGATCTGGGCGGTGCGCTCGGGCGAGAAGTTGGACACCCCGGCGTAGAGCACGCGGCCGGTGCGCACCATGTGGTCGAGCGTGGCGGCCTGCTCCTCCAGCGGCGTGTCCTCGTCGTCGCGGTGCAGGTAGAAGATGTCGACGTGATCGAGGCCGAGCCGGGCGAGCGAGCGGTCCAGGGTGGCGAGCAGGTGCTTGCGGGAGTTGCCCTTGCCGTACGGGCCGTCCCACATGGGGTTGCTGCCCTTGGTGGTGACGACCACCTCGTCCCGCAGGGACGCGGGGAAGATGCGGCCGAACGCGGCCTCGGCGGCGCCGATCGGCGGCCCGTAGCGGTCGGCGATGTCGAAGTGGGTGATGCCGAGGTCGAGGGCCTTGTGCAGGATCGCTCGCTGGCTCTCGACGGGCTTGCCCTCGCCGAAGTTGTGCCACAGGCCCAGCGAGACGGCGGGGAGCAGGAGTCCGCTGCGGCCGCACCTGCGGTACGGCTGGCGTTCGTAGTCCAAGGTGACCTTCCGCGTGATCGCTATGAATCGTTTCACGGCCACGTTATCGTGCCGCCCCGCGAAGGACTGAGCGCCGGGTCAGGCCCGCAGGTGCAGGGTCGCCGGGTCCACCGCGTGCCGCAGCGGCCGGCCCGCCGCCACGGCGGCCACCTCCGCGACCGCGCCGGCCGCCAGCCGGTGCAGCTCGGTGCCCACCGACCCGGCCACGTGCGGCGTGAGCAGCACCCCCGGCAGGTCGAACAGCGCGTCGTCCGGCTCGATCACGTCGAGCACCGCGTGGATCCGGCCCCGGGCCACCGCCCTCACCAGCGCGTCCTGGTCCACCAGCGACGGCCGGGCGGTGTTGATCAGCGTCGCCCCCGGCCGCATCAGGGCCAGCTCGGCGGCCCCCACGAAGTGCCGGGTCTCGGGAAGCGCGGGCGCGTGGATGGTCACGACGTCGCTGCGCGCCATGAGCTCGGGCAGCCCGACCAGCTCGGCGTCCAGCCCCTCGGCATCGGCGAGGGTCGGGTCGTACAGCAGGGCGCGCAGGTCGAAGGGGCGCAGCAGCTCCAGCACGCGCCGCCCGACCGCCGAGGCGCCGATCACGCCCACCGTACGGCCCGCGTTGCCGCCCGCCGACCAGATCGCCTCCAGCCCGGGCGGGCGGCGGCTCTCGGTGTAGGCGCGGGAGAGCTGCCAGACCTGCTTGTTCGCCAGCAGGATCATCGCCAGGGTGTACTCCGCGACCGGCACGGCGTTGGCCGCCACCTGCGAGCTGACCTGGATCCCGCGGGCGAACACCGCCGGCCCGGCCAGCCCCTTCACCGTCCCCGCGGTGTGCACCACGTACCGCAGGCGCGGCGCGTTCTCCAGGGCGCGGGCGTCCAGCGGGGGAGCGCCCCAGCCGGTGATCAGCATCTCGGCCCGCGCCAGCGCCGGCCCCTCGTACCGGGTGAGGACGAGCGTGGGATCGAGCTCGACGTGCCGCCGCAGCTCGGCCAGCAGCTCGGGGGTGAAGAAACGGCCGACCTGCGAGGGCGGGTCGAAGACGAGGATCGCGCGCATGGGGGTCACGCTCTTGATCGTCTCAGGTGAGCTGGACGCCGATGAGGCAGGTGTCGTCGTCGGTGTCGGAGCCGCAGTGGATGAGCAGGTCGTCCAGGCGGTCGTCCAGGGAGGCGGCGCCACGGGTGGCGATGGCGAGCAGGCGGTCCTGCGCGTGGCGCAGGTTGCGGTCGCGCCGCTCGATGAGGCCGTCGGTGTAGAGCAGCAGCGTGTCGTCCGCGCGCAGCTGCACCTGCCCCTCCTCGTACGCGGCGTCGGGGAACGCCCCCAGCAGCGGCCCCTTGATCATCGGCAGCTCGCGGCCGTCCGGCTCCCGCAGCAGGATCGGCGGCAGGTGACCGGCCCTGGCCCAGGTCAGGACCCGGGTGGCCGGGTCGTACAGGCCGCACACCGCCGTCGCGGTCATGGGGTCGGCGAGGTGGCAGGCGACCAGATTGAGCCACGACATGAGCCGGGCGGGCCCGGCGCCCGTGGCGGCCAGGCCGCGCAGCGCGTTGCGCAGCACCACCATGCCGGTGGCCGCCTCCATCCCGTGCCCGGCCACGTCACCGACCGACAGCAGGATCTGCCGGGACGGCAGCGTGGCCACGTCGTACCAGTCGCCCCCGACCAGGTGGTCCTTCTGCGCGGGCCGGTAGCGCACGGCGATGCGCAGCCCGTCGGAGCGCGTCGTGCCGTGCGACGGCGGCATGATCGCGTGCTGGAGCCGCAGCGCCAGCAGGTTGCGCTCGGCGGACTCCTGCTCGCTGTGGGCGAGCTGGTCCCGGGTGACGGCCAGCGCCACCTCCGTCCAGTGCTGCGAGGAGATGTCCTGGTACGCCCCCCGCACCGCCATGAGCCGCCCGCCCGGACCGAAGACCGGCTCGGCGACCACCCGCAGGTGCCTGGCCATGCCGTCCGCGCGCCGCAGCCGGAACGCGGCGGCGGCGAAGCGCCGATGGTGCAGCACGGTGCGCAGGAAACGGCCGACGGCGACCCCGTCGTCGGGGTGGGCGTGCTCGCGCAGCCGCTCCAGCGGCACCGGCGGCTCGCCCGGCGACAGGCCGTACAGCGCGTAGAGCTGGGAGGTCCAGGTGATCTCGCCGGTGGCGGCGTTCTCCTCGAACCCGGCGATGCGGCCGAGCCGCTGGGCGTGCTCCAGCAGCCCGGCCAGACGGGCGTCCTCGTCATGGTCGCGCCACACCAGCAGCACGTTCTCGCCGTGCCGGGTGAGGCTCACGTCGGCCACGCCCGTCATGCTCAGCGCCAGCGGCATGCGCTCGGACCGGAACGGCTCGCCGGTCGCGTGCACCCGCTCGACGTGCCCGAACAGCCCGCCCGCCGCCGCCTGCGGGAACGCCTCGAGCAGCAGCCCGCCGGCCTTGAACGGGTACGCCTCCAGCGCCGGCGCCCCGCGCAGCCGCCGGCTGACGTGCCGTACCTCGAAGTCGGCCAGGCCGCCGCGCGGGTCCATGCTCGCCCGCAGCACCAGCGCGGGATCGGGCAGCGCGTCGGCCAGACCGGCCAGCTCCGGCAGGTCGGAGGCCGGCCCTCCGGGCGGCGCGGTCAGCGTGTGGGCGCACAGCTCGGCCAGCGCCTCGATCTGCCGCTCGGCCCGGGACGCGTCCGCCGCCGCCGGCGCGTACGGCCAGCAGACCTCCAGCACGCCGACGACCCGCCCGCCCCTGGTCATCGGCATGGTCACCCGGCCCCCGGGGTCGGCCCGGCGGCGGCCGATCGACGGCAGGTCGCCGGAGTGCCAGATCGTCCGCCGCCCGGCCAGCGACCGCCCGGCCATGGTGTCGACGCCGGGCGGCACGTGCCGCCAGCTCCCGGCCTCCTCCGGGCCGAAACCCGCGTGCCCTGCCAGCGACAGCGACCCGTCAGGCCCGGCCGCCCACACGGCCACGGCCGTCGCGCCGAGCGGCGGCAGCGCGTGCTCCAGCAGGGAGCGGGCCACGGCCTGGGTGTCGCCGGCGTCGAGGACGGCGCTCTCGGCGGCGCGCAGCGGCACCGCGGCCTCAGGCTGGGCCTGCGCGGTCACGCTGACGCGGTCGTACGCGGCCGCGTTGACCACGTCGGCGGCCACCTCGACCGGCGACAGGCCGCTCCGGCCCGCCAGCGTGGTGAGCTGCTCGGCCGCCTGCGCGGGGCCGCAGCGCAGCCGCCCGACCAGCACGCCTTTGGCCAGCTCGACCAGGGCGCGGTCGTCGGCGGCGCGGCGCGCGCCGGCCAGCTCGCGCCGCAGCCGTTCGACGGTCGCGGCGAGCCTGCCGAGGTCGGCGGCGGCCTCGCCCGCTGGGGCTGCCGGGTCGTCCACGCGTTCCGCCCTCCTCACGAGTCCGCCGACGACCGGCCGACGCCGGACGCGCGCGTCGAGGTGACGCGGCAGCCGCCCGGGGCCGGTGGTTCCGGTGACGCAGAGACTAACCCGCCGCGGACGCCCCGTCCGCCGGTCGCGCGTCGCGATCCGCGTGGCACCGGCGCCCTACGGGGTCAGACGGAGCGTTCGGCCCGGCCGAGCGCCGCCGTCACGGCCTCCTCGACCGTGGCGTGCATCGGCACGTGGGACAGCACGCCCGTGATCTCGAACAGGCGGGCCGGCAGCGACTGCACGGCGGCCAGGTGCACGGCCCCGCCCTCGCGACGGCAGCGGACATCGCACATCAGCAGGACGTGCAGGCCGGAGCTGTCCATGAACGGCACCCGGGACAGGTCGAACACGAGCGGGGCGTCCGTCAGGTCCTTGACGTAGTCGTCGAGCTGCGCGCGGTTGGTGGCGTCCAGCTCGCCGCACACCGTGATCACGGTGACCCCCGGCCGGCGTTCGTGGGCCAGCGTCAACATGGGCATTCAGCTTGTCACCGGTCTCGCCGGCGGTTCGGGACCATCAATGAAGGATAGTGGGCGGGAGGCGTCCGCGACATCCTCATCGGAGGAGCCGTCGTCAGTGGCCGTGCCCGTGACCGACGAACGCCCCCGAGGGCCGGCCGGGCGGCACCAGCCGGAGCGAGACGAGCGCCGCCGCCCCGGCCGTCACGGCGCACACGGTCAACCCCGAGACGAAGCCGCCGATCCCCGCCGCACCCGGCGCGAGGCTCGGCGCGACGACGGCCGAGGCCACCGCCACGCCGATCGAGCCGCCCAGCTCGTGGAAGGTGTTGATGACGCCGGAGGCCACGCCGTTCTCGCCGGGCGGCACGTTGGCCATGGTGGTCGTGGTGGCGGTCACGAACAGGGGGCCGATCCCGAGCGCGGCCAGCGTGAACCCGGGCAGCAGCGTGGCGTACGGGCTGGTCTCCGGCGAGATCATGGTCATCCACGCCGCCCCGGCCGCCGTCAGCGCGAACGCCGCCACCGCCACCGGCCGCCCGCCGAGCCGGGGGACGAGATGCCCGCCGGCCTGCGCGCCGATCGTGATCGCCAGCGCCACGGGCAGGAAGAGCAGGCCGGTCTCCAGGGCGCCGAAGCCCCGCGCGTGCTGGAGGTACAGCGAGCCGATGAAGAACAGGCCGAGCATGAGGCCGGTGGCCGTCAGCATGAGGAACATCCCGGAGATCACCGGCCGCCTGGCCAGGGTCGCGGCCCTCATGAGCGGGGCCCGCGCGGTCCGCTGGACCGCCGCGAACAGCGCGTAGAGCAGCACGGCCGCGGCCAGCGGCAGCAGCGTGGCGGCCGCGCCCCAGCCGGTCTCGCCCGCGGTGACCACCCCGTAGACGAGCAGGCCGGTCGCCGCCGTGACGAGCAGCGCGCCCGGCACGTCCACCCGCCCCGCCCGCCCTGGCACGGCGGGCGTCACGGCGGGCAGGGCGGCCAGCACCAGCAGGCCGGCCGGCACGTTCACGACGAACACCCAGGCCCAGCCGGGACCGGCGGTGAGCAGCCCGCCGAGGAGCACGCCGAGGGCGGCGCCGCTGCCGCCGACGGCCGCCCAGACGCCGAGCGCCCGCCCGCGTCGCTCGCCGTGGAAGACGGTGGTGATGACGGCCAGCGCGGCGGGGGAGAGCAGCGCCGCGCCGACGCCCTGCAGCGCCCGGCCCGCGATCAGTGTCGCGCCGCTCCCGGACAGCCCGCACAGCAGCGAGGCGACGGTGAACAGGGCGAGCCCGGCCAGCAGCGTCCGGCGGGCGCCGAGCACGTCGGCGAGCCGCCCGCCGAGGACCATGAGCCCGCCGAAGCACAGCGTGTACGCGGTCACCACCCACGTCAGGGCCTCGCGGCCGAGCGCCAGGTCCGCGCCGATGGACGGCAGCGCGACCTGTACGACCGTGATGTCCACGATGAGCATGAACTGGGCCAGGCAGAGCAGCACCAGCACACCCCACCCGCCCGGCGCGCGGACTCCGCCGCGCGAAACGTCGATCTCCATACGTTCCAACCCCTAAACTCGAACAGTGGTGTTCAAGTTAGCACGCACAACCGTACCCGGGTACGGTTCCCTGGAGATCGCCCCCGAGGGCGCGCGGGCGTCAGGCGGGGGAGGCCAGGAGGGACAGCATCGTGGTGACCAGCACCCGCTCGACGTCCTCCGCCGGCAGCCGTCCCGACTCCCGCTCCTGCGCGGCGCTGTGAATGATCGAGAAGAACGTCGTCACCAGCCATGCCAGCGGCAGGTCCGTACGGAAGTCGCCCTCCCGGCGGCCTCGCTCGATCAGCCGCTCCACCCGCCGCAGCGGACGCTCGTGGTGCTCACGGATGCGTTCGGTGGCCATGATCCGGTCGGCGGCCACGAACAGGCGGCGGTGCCGGTCGAGGACCTCCCACGACGAGCGCAGCAGCGCAGCCATCGCCTCCGGCGCCGGGCGCTCGTCGAGCGTGGGGTCGTCCAGCACCGCGTCGGCCAGGCCGACCGCGTGCTCCAGCACCGCGTCCACCAGCGCCTCGCGGGACGGGAAGTGCCCGTAGAGCGTGACCCGGCCCACCCCGGCCGCCTTGGCGATGTCGGCGACGCTCGCCGCCGGGTCGGCGCTGAGCAGGCGGGTGGCGGCCTCCAGGATGGCGGCGATGTTGCGCTCGGCGTCGGCCCGCCGAGCGGGTACGGGCTGTCGGGGCGCGGTCCTCACCATGCGCACCACCCTACGACGCCGGCCGCGGCCGGCCGGGCGACACGCTCGCCGGGGTCAGCGCCGGAGGGCGTGGTCGAGCAGGTCCCGCAGGGTGACCGCGCCCACCAGCCGCCCATCGGCGTCCACGACCGCCACGAGCGGGCTGTGCGTACGGGCCATCAGCGCGGCCAGCTCGAGCACCGTCGCCTTCCGGTCGGCGACCGGCAGCTCGCGGGGCTGCTCGGGCAGGCACTCGCGGACCGTACGCTCGCCCAGCCGGCGCAGGAACAGGTCGGCGTGGGCCTCGTCCACCACCCGCGCCAGCGCCGGGTCGTCCCGGCAGTAGGGCGGCACCGCCAGGCGCAGCACCTCGGTGCCGGGCAGGATGCTGATCGGCCGGCCGTCGGCGTCGGCGAGGATGAGGCCCGGCAGGTCGCCGTCGGCCAGCAGCCTGGCCGCCTCCAGCGCCGGGGTGTCCGGGGTGACCGTCGGAAAGTCGACGGCGAGCTCGTGTGCGCGCATCGGTGTCCTCCCCCCAAAGCCTAGCGGGCGCGCCCGTCAGGGCAGCTCGGCGAAGCGCTCGACCTCCTCCGTACGCCCCGACACGAGGATGACGTCGCCGTAGGACAGCTCGGTCTCGGCGGTCGCGTACGTGAACGCCTCGCCCGGCGGCTTGACCGCGACGATCGTGACGCCGCGCTTGCGCCGCAGGTTGGACTCGCCGAGCGGCACGCCCACGTACTCCTTCGGCGGTTTGATCTTGGCGAGCGCGAAGTCACCGTCGACCTGCATGAAGTCCAGCATCCGGCCGCTGACCAGGTGAGCGACCCGCTCGCCCATGTCGTGCTCGGGGAAGACGACATGGTGGGCGCCGATCCGGTCGAGGATGCGGCCGTGCTGGGAGCTGACGGCCTTGGCCCAGATGTCGTTGATCTCCAGCTCGACCAGCAGCGACGTGGTGAGGATGCTGGCCTCTATGTCGCTGCCGACCGCCACCACCGCCCGGTAGAAGTCGGGGACGCCGAGCTGGCGCAGCGCCTCCATGTCGGTGGCGTCGGCGGTGGCGATCTGGGTGAGCTGCCCGGCCAGCGCCTGGGTGATCTTGGGCCGGTGGTCGATGGCCAGGACCTCGGTGCCGCGCCGGGTCAGCCCCAGCGCCAGCGCGGTGCCGAACCGGCCCAGCCCGATGACCACGACGGGGTTGCTCTTGTAGTCAGCCAACGATGACTCGCTCCTCCGGTAGCTCGTAACGGCGGGTGCGCCGGTTGAGTGCCAGCGCGGACCCCAGGGTGAGCGGCCCGATCCGGCCGATGAACATCAGCACGGCGAGCAGCACGTGGCCGGGGGTGCCGAGGCTCGCGGTGATGCCGGTGGACAGCCCGGTCGTGCCGAAGGCCGAGATGACCTCGAACAGTACCTGGTCGAGCTTGTAGGGGGTGAGCGCGAGCAGCACGTACGTCGAGACCGCCACCAGCGCCACCCCCAGCACCGTGATCGTGACGACCTGGCGCTGCGTGGTCTCCGGCAGCCGCCGCCGGCCGATGTTGACCCGGCTCTCGCCCCGCATCTCGGTCCAGACGATGAAGGCCAGCATGCCGAACGTGGTGACCTTGATGCCGCCCGCGGTGCCGGCGCTGCCGCCGCCGATGAACATCAGCAGGTCGGTCGCCAGCCAGCTCGACGGGTACATCTGCCCGATGTCCAGCACGTTGAACCCGGCCGAACGCGGCATGACGGCGGTGAAGAAGGCGGCCATCAGCTTGTGCCCGTCGTCGAGCCCGCCGAGCGTGGCCGGGTTGCGCCACTCGGTGGCCAGGAAGACGAGGGTGCCGGACACCAGCAGGATCACGCTGGTGCCGACGGTGATCCTGGTCAGCACCGTCCACTTGCTCGGCTGCCGCCAGAGGCGGGCCAGCTCGAACACCACCGGGAACCCCAGCCCGCCGACGATGGCCGCGATCGCGATCGTCAGGCAGATCCACGGGTCGGTGACGAAGCGCATGAGGCTGTCCGGCCACAGCGCGAACCCGGCGCTGTTGAACGCCGTGACCGCGTGGAAGACGCCCAGGTAGAGCGCGCGGCCGAACGACTCGCCGTAGCCGAGCACGAACCGGCCGGTGAGCACGGCGGCGGCCACCGCCTCGCAGACGAGGCTGAAGGCCACCACCTTCAGCACGAGCCGGCGCACGTCGCTCATGCTGAGCGTCTTGGTCTCCGTCTGGGCGGCGATCCGGGCGCGCAGCCCCAGGCGGCCCGACACGAGCAGGGTGAAGACCGTGGCCATCGTCATGATGCCGAGGCCGCCCACCTGGGCCAGCCCGGCGATGACCACCTCGCCGAAGACCGACCAGTGCGCCTCGGTGTCGACCAGCACCAGCCCGGTCACACAGACCGCGGAGGCGGCCGTGAACAGCGCGTTCAACCATCCCGCCGACACGTCCCCGGCGGTGGCGGCGGGCAGCGACAGCAGCAGCGCCCCCAGCCCGATCGCCACGGCGAACCCCGCGGCCACGACCTGGGCCGGATGCTGGAATCTCGCTAAGAGCGTCGAGGTCGCGCGCATCATCGATCGCCGCCATCACTCCAGCGCATCGCGCAACACCCTCCGGGACACTTCGGTCGCCGATCCAAAGCCGACCAGACTTCCCGGCTCACCGCGCCCCACCATACCCCCCGCGTGCGCGGCAGCGGTCCCGGACGGGCGCGAACGCCCGGGAGACCCCGATCACTTGAGCGGGTCGTGCCCCCAGTTCATCAGCGAGTACCGCCACCGCGTCTCCCTGACGTCGCCGGAAGGGCGCTGGGCGAGGTGCCGGTGCACGTACCCGATGACCTTCCTCATGTGGGCGTAGTCGTCGTCGCCCCACTCCGACCTGCGGCGGCGCAGCAGCGCGACGATGCGGCGCCCGGACTCGTGGCCGGTCGACTCGCCCGCGCCGTCCTCCTTCTGCCCGACCGACCTCGACTCCTCGGTGGTCAGCCAGTGCTCCAGCTCCTTGACCGTCATGTTCACGGCCCGGTCGAACTCGGCGGCGATCTCGCGGCGGTCGTCGCTCACTTCCTCTTCCGCTTCTTGAGCGCCGACGCCTTGTGCACGGCCTCGCCGCCGCTCTTGTCGCTGCGCACCACGTACTGGGGCTCCTCGGGAGAGGCGGCGACGGTGCGGCCGGCGGCCTTCGTCCGCTTGGTGATCTTCTTCTCCACCTCGCCCTCGGCGGTGCCGCCGTGGCTGCGCCAGCTCACCTGGTCGCCCTTGGCGAGCGCGTCCTTCTTCGGCTGGTCCTTCTTCTTCGGCATGCACCTGCGGCTACCCGCACCCCGGGGGGATAACCGCAGGTCAGGGCCGCCTCGCTAGCGCAGCCCGGCGAAGAGGGCGCGCAGCTCGGCCACGAGCAGGTCCGGCGCCTCCAGCGCGGCGAAGTGGCCGCCGCGGTCGAACTCCGACCAGCGCACGACGTTGTGCACCGGCTCGGCCAGCGGCCGGACCGAGAAGTCGGTCGGGAAGACGGCCACGCCCGTCGGCACCGTCCCGCGCGGCTTCGGCGCCCACGCGGCCGCGTCGTTGAAGCGCTCGTAGTAGGTGTGGGCGGCCGGGCCCGCCGTCTCGGTGAACCAGTAGATGCTCACGTCGGTGAGGATGCGGTCGCGGTCCACGGCGTCCTCGGGCAGCTTCGCCGCCGGGTCCGTCCAGTCCTTGAACTTCTCCGCGATCCAGGCGAGCTGACCGGCGGGGGAGTCGTGCAGCGCGGCCGCGATCGTCTGCGGGCGGGTGCCCTGAAGGTTCATGTACGCGCCCAGCTTCTGCTGCCACTCCTCCATCCCGGCCAGCCGGGCCCGCTCGGCGCCGGTGAGCGCGCCCATGATCGCCGGGTCGCCGTTCGGGAACGTGAGCAGCGCGTTGACGTGCACGCCGATGACGTGCTCCGGCGCGGCCCGGCCGATGAGCGGCGCGATGAAGGCGCTGACGTCGCCGCCCTGCACGCCGTAGCGGTCGTAGCCGAGCCGGTCCATGAGCGTGGCCAGCGCGGCGGCGGTGCGGCCGTCGGTCCAGCCGGTGTCCGGCAGCGGGCCGGAGAAGCCGTAGCCGGGCAGCGACGGGATCACCAGGTGGAAGGCGTCGGACGCGGCGCCGCCGTACGCGGCCGGATCGGTGAGCGGCCCGATGACGTCGAGGAACTCCACCACCGATCCCGGCCAGCCGTGCAGGAGCAGCAGCGGCGTCGCCTCGGGCACGGCCGAGCGTACGTGCAGGAAGTGCACGTTCGCGCCGTCGATCGTGGTGGTGAACTGCGGGAAGGCGTTGAGCGCCGCCTCCTGGGCGCGCCAGTCGAAGTCGCCGGCCCAGTACGCGGCCAGCTCCCGCAGGTAGCCGGTCGGCACGCCGCGCTCCCATCCGGTGCCGGGCAGCTCCGGGGCCCAGCGGGTGCGGCGCAGGCGGTCGCGCAGGTCGTCGAGGGCGGTCTGGGGGATGTCGATGCGGTACGGCGCGATGCGCGAGGTCTCCATGCGCAGCACGCTAGAAGGAATCGGTGACAGGTTCGGGCACCGATGCGCGGCAGAATGTCGGCCATGCTGGAAACCTCGGCGCGGCTGCTCCGCCTGCTGTCCCTCCTCCAGTCCCGGGCCGACTGGACCGGCAGCGAGCTGGCCGACCGGCTCGGCGTGGGCCTGCGCACGGTGCGGCGCGACGTCGGGCGGCTGCGCGAGCTCGGCTACCCGGTGGACGCCGCTCCCGGCGTGGCCGGCGGCTACCGGCTGGGCGTGGGCGCGGCGCTGCCGCCGCTGCTGCTCGACGACGAGGAGGCGGTGGCCGTCGCGCTCAGCCTGCGCACCGCCGCCACCGGCAGCGTCGCCGGGCTGGAGGAGGCCGCGCTGCGCGCGCTGGCCAAGCTGCGGCAGGTGCTGCCGTCGCGGCTGCGGCACCGGGTGTCGGCGTTCGAGGCCGCGACCGTCCCGCTGGCCGGGGCCGCCGTCCCCGGCGCCGGCGTCGGCGCCGACCTGCTCACCGCCGTCGCCGCCGCCTGCCGCGACCACCGGCGGCTGCGGCTGCGCTACCGGGGCCGCGACGGGGCGAGCGAGCGGGAGGTGGAGCCGCACCGGCTGGTCCACACGCCGCGCCGCTGGTACCTGCTGGCGTGGGACGTCGGGCGGCGCGACTGGCGGACGTTCAGGATGGACCGCGTCGAGGAGCTGCTGGGCCTGCCCGGCGCCCGGTTCACGCCGCGCACGCCGCCGGGGGACGACGCGGCGGCGTACGTCTCGCGCGGCATCACCACCGCCCCCTACCGGCACCAGGCCCGGATCCTCTTCCACGCCCCGCTCGCCGCCGTCGCCCCGCGCACCTCGCCGGGCGCGGGCCGGCTGGAGCCGGTGGACGGCGAGCGCTGCCTGTTCACGGCGGGCGCCGACTCCCTCGACGAGCTGGCCGCGTACGTCGCCGCCAAGGGCTTCGACTTCGAGGTGCTCGGCCCGCCCGAACTGGCGGCCACCCTGCGCACCCTCGCCGCCCGGCTGCACCGTGCCGCCGATCACTCGGCTGAACAACCGTGATCTGTGGGACAGTCACTCTCATGTCCGACGAACCCGCCCTGCCCATGACCGTCGAGGAGGCCGTCGCCGCCGAACGCGCCGGTCTCCGGCTGAAGTACCTCTACTTCTGGGGCCACCGGCCGCCGCGCGGCGGCGGCGTCGGGCCGGGCTGCCTCAGCCAGTGGTGGCCGGTCACGTTCACCGAGGACGGCCACGTCTACGCCTCGGCCGAGCACTACATGATGGCCCACAAGGCGTGGCTGTTCGGCGACGGCGAGACCGCCGAGCGGATCCTCGCGGCCGGGCACCCGGCCGAGGCCAAGGACCTCGGCCGAGGTGTGCGCGGCTTCGACGAGGCCACCTGGGCCGGGGAGCGTTTCGCCATCGTGGCGCGGGGCAACGCCGCCAAGTTCGGCCAGCACGCCGACCTGGCCGCCTATCTGCTCGGCACCTCCGGGCGGGTGCTGGTCGAGGCCAGCCCCCGCGACCGCGTGTGGGGCATCGGCCTGGCCGCCGCCGACGAACGCGCCGCCTCCCCGGCCACCTGGCAGGGACTCAACCTGCTCGGCTTCGCCCTCATGGCCGCCCGCGCCACGCTTCAGAAGGCGAGGTAGGCCGGGGGGACGTGGCCGGTCAGCCAGACGCCGTTGGCGCTGAGGTGGAAGACGTGGCCGTCGGCGTGCATCGCGCCCGCTCGCACGACCAGCACGACGGGCGCGCCCCGGCGGGCGCCGACGCGGACGGCGGTGTCGCGGTCGGGCGACAGGTGCACATGGTGGCGGCCCATCGGGCGCAGCCCCTCGCGCCGGATCGCGGACAGGAAGCGGCCCACCGTGCCGTGGTAGAGCACCTCGGGTGGCTCGGCGGGCGGCAGGCCCAGGTCGACCGGCACCGAGTGCCCCTGGCTGGCGCGGATGCGGCCGTCCTCGATGACGTAGCGGCGCTTGTCATTAGTCTCCACCACCCGCGCCAGCTCGGCGGGCGTGATCGGGAAGCCGTGCGCGGCGGCGGCCGACAGCAGCTCCTCGACCGGCACCCAGCCGGCCGGGTCGAGGGTGAGGCCGATGCGCCCGGGGTCGTGGCGCAGGTGGCGGGCCAGGAATTTCGATACGCGGACCAGGCGGCGCCGCATCACGTCTTCGTCCACTCTCAGGTCTCCGCTGTCTCCGTCGGCGGGGTCTCCAGGGTCAGGGCCAGGCGGCGGGCCAGGCCGGTGTTGCGGCGGGCGCCGATCCGGTGGACGGCCAGCTCCAGCGCCTCGCGCTGCCCCACCAGCACCACCCACGCCCTGGCCCTGGTGACCAGGGTGTAGAGGAGCTTGCGGCGCAGCATGATGCCGCCGGACTCGGCGACGATCGGCGCCACCACGAACGGGTATTCGCTGCCCTGGGAGCGGTGCACGCTGATCGCGTAGGCGTGGGTGAGGTCGTCGAGCTCGTCGAAGCCGTAGGCGACGCTCTCGCCGTCGTCGGTGCGGATGGTGATCGTGCGCTCGGCCGGGGTCACGGCCGTCACCGTGCCCGTCTCGCCGTTGAAGACGCCCTTGTCGTAGTTGTTGCGGATCGGCATGACGCGGTCGCCGACCCGGAACACCGTGGCCCCCGACCAGTGCTCGGGCTTGTCGTCGGCGGCCGGGTTGAGCCGGTCCTGGATGAGCCGCCCGAGCGCGGTGGCGCCGGTCTCGCCCTTGCGCATCGGGCACAGCACCTGGACCTGGCTGGGCTCGACGCCCTGCTTGCGCGGGATCGCGACCATGGCGAGATGGGCGACCCGCTGGGCCACCTGCGCGGGGTCGTCGAGCTCCTCGAACCAGAAGCCGCCCCGGCCCGGCGTGACCGGCATGCGCCCGGCGCGGATGCGGTGGGCCGCCTCGACGATGCCGCTGCCGCCCGCCTGCCGGAAGACGTGGGTGAGCTGGATGCGCGGGACGCCGGGCACCCGCAGCAGGTCGGCCAGGACGTCGCCGGGCCCGATGCTCGGGAGCTGGTCGCTGTCGCCGATGAGCAGCAGGTGGCTGCCGGACGGGACGGCCGCCACCAGCCGGGTGGCCAGGTGCAGGTCGAGCATGGACGCCTCGTCCACCACGATGAGGTCGGCCCGCGAGGGCCGCTCGTCGAACAGCGTGCCGGGCTCGGGGTCGGGCTGCTGGGCCAGCATGCGGTGGACGGTCATCGCCGGCAGCCCGGTCAGCTCCGACAGCCGCTTGGCGGCCTTGCCGGTCGGCGCGGCCAGCGTGACCGTGCCGCCCGCCTGCCGCACCGCGGTCGCGATGGCCCGGACCGTGTGGCTCTTGCCCACCCCCGGCCCGCCGGTGATCACCGCGACCGTGCTGGTCAGCGCCATGGTGACGGCCGCCCGCTGGTCGTCGTGGAGCGAGTCGTCCTCGCGGAAGGCGCGCAGCGGCAGCGTCGAACGGGCCCTGAGCAGCCGGGCGAGGTGCGTGGCCAGCGCCTGCTCGCGGGCGTGCACGTGCTTGGCGTAGGCCACGAGCTGACCCGGCTGCGCGGGCGAGGTCTCCACCGCCAGGCGGCGCTCGGCGACCAGCGCGTCGAGCTGCGGATGCACCAGGTCCTGGTCCTGCTCGATCAGCTCGGCCGTCTCGCGGACGAGGGCGGCGACCGGGAGGTAGCAGTGGCCGTCGCGGCTCCCCGCCGCCTCCAGCCGGTCGAGCAGCGCCGCCCTGACCCGCTGCGGGCTGCGCTCGGGCACCCCCGACTGCAGCGCGATGCGGTCGGCCACCCGGAACGCGATGCCCCGCACCCGCCCGATCAGCCGGTAGGGGTCGGTCGCCAGCACCTCGTCGGCGTCCTGCCCGAACGCCTGGTAGATCTTGGCCGCGAGCAGCGGGCTCACCCCGAGCCCCTGCAACGTCACCATCAGCGCGGCGATGGCCTTCTGCTCCCGCCAGGCCTCCACGATCTGCGCCTGCCGCAGCGGGCCGATGTTGACCACCTCGGTCAGCCGATCGGGCTCGGCGTCGATGACCTTGAGCGTGGCCTCGCCGAAGTGCTCGACGATGGCGTGCGCGAGGCGCGGCCCGATGCCCCTGACCAGGCCGGAGCCGAGATAGATGCGGATGGCCCGGACCGACGACGGGGTGACGCGCTCGCACCCGGACACCGCGAAGCGCCGCCCGTGGCGGGCGTGCCGGCCCCACTCGCCGTGCAGGCGCAGCGTCTCGCCCGGCTGCACCCCGGCCAGCGCCCGGCCGGTCGCCACGAAGCCGGGCTCGCCGTCGGCGCTCATGCGCGCGACGGTGTAAGAGTCCTCGCGGACGTAGACGAGCTGCTCGACCGACGCCTCCACACGGACGATCCAACCATCCCGCACCGACAAACCACCGGGAGAGGGGGCGGGGCAGGTCATGCGGTGCCGGGGCAGGTCACCGGGTCACAGGTCGTCCTCGCCGAGGACGCGCAGGCATTCGCGGGCGAGCTGCAGCTCCTCGCGCACCTGCACCACCAGGACCGGTACGGCGGCCCCGTCCGCGCTGACCGGCCCGTCGTCGCGGCGATTGCCGAGCGCGGGCGGCTCGATCCCGAGCGGCCCGAGCCGCCGGCAGACCGCCTCGCGCACCTCGGGCTGGTCCCAGCCGATCTCGCCGGTGAACACCAGCGCGTCCACGCGCGGCAGCGACGTGGCCGCGGCGGCGATCTCCCGCGCCACCCGGTGGGCGAACACGCGCAGCGCGAGCCCGGCGTCCTTGTCGCCGTCGCGCTCGGCGGCGACCAGCTCGCGGGTGTCGCCGGAGCGTCCGGACAGGCCGAGCAGCCCGGAACGCCGTTCCAGCCCCTCGCTCAGCTCGTCCAGGCTCAGGCGGCCCTCGGCCAGCAGCCAGGTCAGCATCCCGGGATCGACGCTGCCCGAGCGCTTGCTCATGGGCATGCCCTCCAGCGGCGTGAACCCCATCGAGGTGTCCACGCTGCGCCCGCCCGACAGCGCGCACGCCGAGCATCCGCCGCCCAGGTGCGTCATCAGCAGCTCCAGCTCGGCGAGCGGCCGGCCGAGGAGCTCCGCCGTACGGTCGGCGGCCCAGGCGTAGGACAGGCCGTGGAAGCCGTAGCGGCGCAGGCCGTGCTTCTCGCGCCACTCGCGCGGCAGCGCGTACGTCGCCGCCTCCTCCGGCAGCTCCGCGTGGAAGGCGGTGTCCGGGCAGAGCACGTGCGGCACCGCGGGAAGCTGCTCGCGGGCGGCCTCCAGCAGCGCCAGCGCGGGCGGCAGGTGCAGCGGCGCGAGACTCGTCACGCCGCGCAGCGCCGCCACCGTCTCGTCGTCGGCGACCGCCGGGGCGCGCACCGCCTCGCCGCCGTGCACCAGGCGGTGCGCCACCGCCCGGATGTCCCGGTCGAAGTGCCCGCCGAGGAAACGCGCCAGCTCCTCCCGCGCCGCGGCCGGGTCGGCGGCCCGCTCGGCGTGCGCGCTGTCCAGCACGCAGCCGCCCTGCACCAGGTCGAGACGCAGGCTGGAGGAGCCCGCGTTGACGGTCAGCACCGCCGCCGATTCGCTCATCCGCTCGTCGAACGCCAGGCCCATGCGCCCCCGGCTACCCGCCACCGCCCGCGCAAAACGGACGGCTGCGGACGAAGGCGCTTTACCGCCCCCGGAGGTTGCCCGGCGATCAGGTCGGGTAGCGAGCGCTCATGGACATCCGCCTTACGGTGAACGGCAGGCCGCACCCGCTCGACGTCGACCCCCGAATGTCGCTGCTCGACCTGCTGCGCGAGCGGCTGGGGCTGATCGGCTCGAAGAAGGGGTGCGACCACGGGCAGTGCGGCGCCTGCACCGTCCTCGTCGAGGGGCGGCGGGCCAACTCCTGCCTGGCGCTGGCGGTCGCCATGGACGGCCTCTCCATCACCACCGTCGAGGGCCTCGCCGACGGCGAGCAGCTGCACCCGCTGCAGGCCGCCTTCATCGAGCACGACGCCTTCCAGTGCGGCTACTGCACCCCCGGCCAGCTCTGCTCGGCGGCCGGCATGCTCGGCGAGCCGGGCCCGAGCGCCGTCACCGAGAACCTCCTGGACGACCCCGAGCTCACCCCGCACGAGATCAGGGAGCGCATGAGCGGCAACCTGTGCCGCTGCGGCGCGTACGTCAACATCGTCAGCGCCATCTCCGAGGTCGCCCGATGAGGCCGTTCGACTACGCCCGCGCCACCAGCGCCGCCGACGCCGTGCGCCGCTACCGCCCCGGCACCATGTACCTGGGCGGCGGCACCAACCTCGTCGACCTCATGCGCCTCGGCGTGGCCCGCCCCGAGCACCTGCTGGACGTCAGCCGGCTGCCGCTCGACGCGGTCGAGGAGGTCCGCGGCCGGCTGCGCGTCGGCGCGGCGGTCCGCAACACTGACCTCGCCGCCCATCCGCTGGTGCGCGCCCGCTACCCGATGCTCGCCCGCGCGGTGCTCACCGGCGCCTCCGGCCAGATCCGCAACATGGCGACCGTGGCCGGGAACCTGCTGCAGCGCACCCGCTGCGCTTACTTCCAGGACGTGAGCAGGCCGTGCAACAAACGCCGGCCCGGCTCCGGCTGCCCCGCCATCGAGGGCGACCACTCCAACCTGGCCGTGCTCGGCCACTCCGGCGCGTGCGTGGCCACCCACCCGTCCGACATGGCGGTGGCGCTGGCCGCGCTGGAGGCGGAGGTGCACGTCACCGGCCCTGGAGGTGACCGCATCGTCCCCATGCCCGGCCTGCACCGCCTGCCAGGCGAGGCCCCGGAACGCGACACCGTGCTGGAGCCCGGCGACCTCATCACCGCCGTCGAGCTGCCCGCGCCGCCGCCCGGCGCGTCCCTCTACCGCAAGGTGCGCGAGCGGGCCTCGTTCGCCTTCGCGCTGGTGTCCATCGCGGCCGTGCTCGACGTCGCCGCCGACGGGACCGTGGCCGGGTGCCGGATCGCGCTCGGCGGCCTCGCGCACGTGCCCTGGCGGGCCGAGCGCGCCGAGCGGGAGCTGATCGGCCGCCCGGCGACCGGCGGGGCCTTCCTGGCCGCCGCCGAGGCCGAGCTGGAGCAGGCCAGGCCGCTGCCGCGCAACGCCTACAAGGTCCCGATGGCCCGCGACCTGATCGTCAACACGCTGGAGGAGCTGGCACCGTGAATCGCGTCGAGGGCCGCGTCAAGGTCACCGGGCTGGCCACGTACGCGGCCGAATACCCGGTCGAGGGCGTCGCGTACGCCTATCCCGTCCAGTCGCTCATCGCCAAGGGCCGGGTCGCCCGGGTGGACGCCGCCGCCGCGCTCGACATGCCCGGCGTGCTCGCCGTGCTGTCCGTGGCCCACCCGCCCGAGCTGGCCGAGGACGCCGACGCCGAGCTGGCGCTGTTCCAGCGGCGCGAGGTCGCCTACCGCGGCCAGATCATCGCCGCCGTCGTGGCCGGCACCTACGACGAGGCGCGCGCCGCCGCCGACGCCGTCCGGGTCGAGTACGAGCCCGCCGACCACGACGTCAGCCTGCGCGCCGACCACCCGGGCCTCTACCGACCGGAGGTCGTCAACCCGAACTTCCCCTCCGACACCGAGCAGGGCGACGTCGAGGCCGGGCTGGCGGAGGCGGCGACCGTCGTGGACGTGACGTACACGACGCCCGTCCTGCACAACAACGCGATGGAGCCGCACGCCGCGCTCGCCGTCTGGGACGCCGAGGGCACCCTGCTGGTCTACGACTCCACGCAGGGCGCCACCACGGACCGCGACATGATCGCGAAGACGCTGGGCCTGCCGTCCGGCCGGGTCCGCGTGGTGGCCAGGCACGTCGGCGGCGGCTTCGGCTCCAAGGGCACCACCCGGCCGCACGCCGTGCTGGCCGCCCTCGCCGCGCGCGTCACGGACCGGCCGGTCAAGGTGGCGCTGACCCGGCAGCAGATGTTCGACGTGACCGGCTACCGTACGCCCACCATCCAGCGGCTGCGCCTCGGCGCGGACGGCGAGGGCCGGCTGACCGCGCTGGAGCACGTCGCCTACGAGCAGAGCTCGACGCTGAAGGAGTTCGCCGAGCAGACCGCCGTCCCGGCCCGCGTCATGTACGCCACCCCGGCCCTGCGCACCGCGCACCGCCTGGTCCGGCTGGACGTCGCCACGCCGTCGTGGATGCGCGCCCCGGGGGAGTGCCCCGGCATGTACGCCCTGGAGTCGGCCATGGACGAGCTGGCCTACGCGGCCGGCGTCGACCCGGTCGAGCTGCGGCTGCGCAACGAGCCCGAGACCGAGCCGGAGAGCGGCCTGCCGTTCAGCTCCCGTAACCTGGCCGGCTGCCTGCGCGAGGGTGCCCGCCGCTTCGGCTGGGAGCGGCGCGACCCGGAGCCGGGCGTCCGGCGCGACGGGGAGTGGCTGATCGGCACCGGCGTGGCCGCCTCCACCTACCCGGCGAAGCGGAGCCCGTGCCAGGCCGTGGCGTGCGTCCGAGACGGCGGCTTCCTCGTCCAGGTGGCCGCGGCCGACATCGGCACCGGGGCGCGCACCGCGCTCACCAGGATCGCCGCCGAGACGCTGGGCGTCGCCCCCGACCGGGTGCACGTCGAGCTCGGCGACAGCGACCTGCCGGCCGCGCCGGTCGCCGGCGGCTCGATGGGCACCGCCTCCTGGGGGTCGGCCGTCGTACGCGCCTGCGAGGAGCTGAAGAAGGACGGCAGGGAGGGCCGCGCGGACACCACCGAGGAGGTGGGGCAGGACTCCGAGCTGGCCAGGCACGCCTTCGGCGCGCAGTTCGCCGAGGTACGGGTCAGCGCCGTCACCGGCGAGATCCGCGTGTCGCGGCTGCTCGGCGTGTTCGCCGCGGGCCGCATCGTGGACGCCAGGCTGGCCCGTTCGCAGTTCATCGGCGGCATGACCATGGGCCTCGGCATGGCGCTCATGGAGGAGACGCTGACCGACGAGGAGTTCGGCGGCTTCCTGCGCCGCGACCTCGCCCAGTACCACATCCCGGCCTGCGCCGACGTCCCGGACGTCGAGGCGGTCTGGCTGGAGGAGGAGGACGAGCGGCTCAACCCGATGGGCAGCAAGGGCATCGGCGAGATCGGCATCGTCGGCACCGCGGCCGCCATCGGCAACGCCGTCCACCACGCCACCGGCCACCGCGTCAGGGAGTTGCCGATCACCCCGGCCAAGATCGTCATGACCAGGTTTTGACGCTTCTTCACGTGGAAGTAGATCGCTCTTCACTGCCGCATTCCGCGGCGACGGCACAGGAGGGCGCGTGAGCCGAGAATCGGACAAGGAGCGGGCGGACCGCAATTTCGTGGAGCTCCTGCAGGGGGCCCGCGTCGCGGTCACGGGCGTGCAGGTGCTGTTCGCGTTCCTGCTGACCGTGCCGTTCTCGCAGCAGTTCGACAGGCTGGCCCCGGCCGACCGGTGGCTGTTCTTCGCGGCGCTGGTCGGCGCGGCGGTGGCCTCGATCTGCTACATCGCGCCCACGGCGCAGCACCGGGTGCTGTTCCGTCAGGGCCGCAAGGAGCTGCTGGTGAAGCGCTCCAACTTCTACGGCATCCTGGGCGCGCTCGCGCTGATCGTGTCGATGACGGCGGCCACCGGACTGGTGATCGACTACCTGTTCGGGCCCCGGCTGGCCTGGCCCGTCGCCGGCGCGATCGCCGTGCTGGCCCTCTGGACGTGGTTCGGGCAGGCGGCGATCGACCGGGCGAACGGCGACGATCAGGACCGCGACGATCAGGACTCCGGTGAGGTGCCGGACGGCTCCTCCGGCGGCAGCGACGTGCCGTCGTCCTCGTCCTCCCGTGAGGAGTCGCGGGCGTAGGCGGCCCGCGCCACCGTGTACGCCGCCACCGCCACAGTGATCACCTGCGAGAGCCCGACCAGCGCGAGCGGCCCGGCGGTCGCCCAGGTGGGCCGGTGCAGCCACATGGCGAGCAGCACCAGCAGCACCCCGGCCACCTGGGGCTTGGTCCCGGCGTGCATGCGTTCCAGCGTGTGACGGAACTTCACCAGGCCCGCCCCCGCCGACAGCGCCAGCACCGCGCCCAGCAGGAGACAGGCCCCGGCGAGCGGATCGAGCGAGCTCATTCGGGCCTCCTGCCGGACCGGGCGGTGAAGAACCGGGCCAGCGACACCGACCCGACGAACCCCAGCAGCGACAGCACCAGCAGGATCGGCAGGTCGGAGTAGTCGTCCCTGGCCACCGCGAACGCCCCCGCGCCGCACATCGACAGCGACGTCATCACGTCCAGCGACACGGCCCGGTCCAGCATCGACGGGCCGCGCGCCGCCCGGTACAGCGTCAGCACGGCGGCCACGCCGAGCAGCGCCAGCGTCAGCGCGTACACCAGCGTCACGGCGTCCCCAGCTCCTCCCGGTCCGCGCGGGTGCCGAACGCGGCCACCACCCGCGACTCCAGCGCGGTCACGTCGCCGCGCACCTTCTCCGTCGCGTCGCCAGGGATGCCGAGGACGTGCAGCATCAGGCACCGCTCGGCGAGGTAGGCCTCCACCACGATGCTGCCGGGCACGTTCGACAGCGCCGTCATGATGAGCACCGTCATGGGCTCCGACGACGTGCGCAGGCGCACCCGGACGAGCTGCGCGGGCGGCGGCCCCGGCCGGAACACGTAGAACACCACCCGCGCCGTGGAGGCCACCAGGTCCCATCCGAAGTACAGCAGGAAGCGCGCCAGCGCGACGGGCCGGACCCTGATGCCGGGGTCGAGGGCGGGCAGCGGCAGCAGCCACGACACCACCGCGCCCGCCGCGATCCCGCCCAGCACGTTGCCCGGCGACACGTCGCCCCACAGCGTCACCCACACCAGCGTCAGCCAGGCCACCAGCGGCAGCGGCACCCTGCGGCCCAGCACGCGCGGGGCCAGCGGCCGCCCGTTCACCGCCGGTCTCCCAGCACCGCCGAGACGTACGGCTCGCGCTCCATCAGCTCGCCGGCCGTCCGCCAGGTCAGCGCCGACAGCGGCCCGGCCAGCACCGTGTACGCCAGCCCGAGCGCCACCAGCGCGGCCACCGGCCCCGCCAGCGCCGCCGGCAGCGTGGTCGTGGTGACCGTCGGCTCCTCGCCGGTGTCCTCCTCGCTCTCCACCACCGTGCCCGCCCGCTCCTCCCGGGTCTCCCGCCAGAACGCCTTCGCCCACGTCTTCGCGACGGCGTACAGGGTGAGCAGGCTCGTCACCAGCCCGGCCGCCACGAGCGCCACCGGCAGCGGCCCGCCGTGCGCCAGCCCCGCCTGCACCAGCATCAGCTTGCCGAGGAAGCCCGACATCGGCGGGATGCCGGACAGGTTCATCGCGGGCACGAAGAACAGCACGGCGATCAGCGGCGCCGCCTTCATGAGCCCGCCCAGCCGGTTCACCGACGTCGTCCCGGTCCGCCGCTCGATCAGCCCGGTCACGAGGAACAGGCTGGTCTGCACGGTGATGTGGTGCACCACGTAGAAGATCGCGCCCGCCATGCCGGCGACCGTGGACAGCGCCACCCCGAACACCATGTACCCGATGTGGCTGACCAGCGTGAAGGAGAGCATCCGCTTGATGTCGGTCTGCGCCACCGCGCCGAGCACGCCGGTCAGCATCGTGGCCAGCGCCACCCACATGAGCAGCGTCGAGACCGGGCCGCCGGGGAACAGCAGCGCCTCCAGGCGGATGATCGCATACACGCCGACCTTGGTGAGCAGACCGGCGAAGACCGCCGTCGCCGGGGCCGGCGCGGTCGGGTAGGAGTCGGGCAGCCAGGCCGACATCGGGAACAGCGCCGCCTTGATCGCGAACACCAGCAGCAGCGTCAGCTCCACCAGCAGCTTCACCTGCTCAGGCAGCGTGGCGAAGCGCGTGGCGAGCTGGGCCAGCGACAGGGTGCCCGTGGCCGCGTACGTGATCGCCAGCGCGATCAGGAACAACATCGACGAGGCCAGCGCCATCAGCGTGTACGTCGCCCCGGCCCGGATCCGCGCCTCCGTGCCGCCGAAGGTCAGCAGCACGTACGAGCCGCTGAGCAGCAGCTCGAAGCCCACGAACAGGTTGAACAGGTCGCCCGACAGGAACGCGTCGGCCACCCCCGCCACCATCACCAGGAACGCCGGATGGAAGATCGCCATCGGCGCGTCGTGCTCCTGCTCGTCGTAGGCGTTGGCGATGGAGTAGACCATGACGCACAGCGTCACCGCCGACGACACCACCAGCACCAGCGTGGAGAGCCGGTCGGCCACCAGGCAGATCCCGACGGGCGCGGGCCAGCCGCCGAGCTCGGTCACCAGCGGCCCGCCGGAGTCGGCCGCCACCAGCAGCAGCACCGACACCGCGAGCGTCAGGCTCATCGTGCCGATGCTGAGCAGCGACTGCAGCCGCCGCAGCCGCCCGCCGATGGCCAGCTTCACCCCGGCGGCCAGCAGGGGCAGCAGCACCGGCACGCACACCAGCCCTTCCAGCACGGCCCTGTTCACGGGGATGGCGAGGATCACGAGTCCTCGCCCTCCAGCTCCGGGTCCTGGGCCAGCGCCTGCCGTTCCAGCTCGCGGCGGATGGCGGCGCGCAGCTCCCGGCGCGCGTCCCGCTGCCGCGCCTTGAGCTGCCTGCGCAGGTCGCGTTCCCTGGCCGCCTGGGTGACGCGGCGCCGCTCGTGCTCCTCCCGCAGCTCCTCGATGCGCAGCGCGTTGTCCACGGCGGGCTCGCGCAGCGACGCCTCCTCCAGGCGGCGCTGCAGCTCCTCCTCCGTGGCGCCCCGCTCGCGCAGCCGCCGCGCCCACTGCTCCAGCTCGACGTGGACGCGGTCGATGCGCCGCTCCAGGTCCGCCTCCTCCAGCCGCTCCCGTTCGGCCTGCTCGGCCTCCAGCCGGGCCAGCTCGGCCCGCTGCTCGGCGATCAGCCGCCGGTAGGCGTCGTTGCGGCGGTGCAGGGCCTGGCTCAGCGCGCCGCGCCGGGCGCGCAGCCGCACCCGCCGGTCCTCGGTGTCGTCCTGGACCTCGTCGCTGCCGGTGAGCTGCCACGAGCGGTGCACCATGGCCAACACGAACGCGGTCACCCCCAGCGTGATGACGATCGCGGTGAGCACCATGGCCTGCGGCAGCGGATCGGCCTTGCCCGCCGCCCCGACGAACGGGGGCACGCCCGCGTTGCCGCCGGCGGTGACGATGAGCAGGTTCACCCCGTTGCCCAGCATGATCACGCCGGCCAGCACCCGGACCAGGCTCCGCTCCAGCAGCAGCGCCACCCCGGCCGCGATCAGGGCGCAGGAGGCGGCGAAGGGCAGCAGCGGCGCGCTCACCCCTCCTCCCCGGCGTCCGGCTCCGCGCCCTCCCCGGCGTCGATCTGCCGGTCCAGCTCCGCGCCGAGGCCGCGCAGCACGTCCTGCACCATCCCGATGACCGACAGGTAGACGCCGATGTCGAACAGCAGCCCCGTGGACAGATGCACGTGCCCGAGCACCGGCACGGTCACGTCCGTGGCCAGCATGTCGAGCGCCGCCCGCCCGGCCAGCAGCCCGATCAGCGCCGTCGCCGCCGAGAGGGACAGCCCGACGCCCATGAGCACGCCCGCGTGCACCGGCAGCGCCACGGCCAGCTCGTTGCGTCCGCCCGCCAGGTAGCGCACGGTGATCGCGAGCCCGGCCACGATGCCGCCCGCGAACCCGCCACCCACCCCGCTGTGCCCGATGAACAGCAGGAACACCGACAGCAGCAGCACCGTGTGGAAGGTCAGCCTGGCCGCGATCTCGAACGGCACGATCCGCCTCTCCGCCGGCCGGGTCGAGGCCAGCCAGTGCGTACGCTCGGCGGGCGGCTGCTCGCCCCGCTCGATCGCGTACGACCGCCGCCGCAGGAACACG
Organism: Nonomuraea sp. B208; assembly: GCF_057536035.1. NCBI lineage: Bacteria > Bacillati > Actinomycetota > Actinomycetes > Streptosporangiales > Streptosporangiaceae > Nonomuraea > Nonomuraea sp. B208. Next base: position 8,590 of record NZ_BAAJOU010000032.1, on the reverse strand, counting down.
AGGCTCGTCACGCCCAGCGTGAGCACGATCAGCACCGAGCTCTCGCCCAGGGTGTCCCAGGCGCGGATGTCGAGGATGACGGCGCTGACGATGTTGGCGATGCCCGCCTCCCGCGCCGCGGCCTCCATGAGCCCGCCCACCGGCGCGGCCGTGCGGGCGCTCATCGCCTCCATGCCGGCGCCGATCGCCACCACGGCCACGGCCAGGCCGAGCGCGGCGCGCAGCGGCAGGGCCAGCCGCCCCCTGACCGGGTCGATCGGCAGCCGCCGCAGCACCAGCGCGAAGATCACCAGGCTGAGCGTCTCGGCCAGGAACTGGGTGAGCGCCAGGTCGGGGGAGCCGTGCACGAGGAACAGCAGCGCCGTGCCGTACCCGGTGAAGCCCACGATGACGGCCAGGAGGATGGACGCGCGGGCGAACAGCGCCACCACCGCCGCCGCGACCGTCAGCACCGCGACGACGAGCTGCTCCGGCCGCTCCCACCACACGACCGGCGACTCCAGGCGGGGCGTGCCGCCGTAGATGACCGAGAACACGCCGACGCCGATCGTGGCCAGCAGCGCGAGCAGCAGGTAGTCCGGCACCGAGCCGCGCTGGATCACGCCGGTGACCTGGATGGCGAGCCGGTCGAGGCGGCGGATCAGCGCCCAGTACGCCTGCCCGGAGTCCACCAGGTGCAGCCGCGCGCCCATCCTCGCGACCGGCTCCCTGGCCAGGAACAGCGCCACGCCGCCCGCCAGCGCCGCCGCCGACAGCAGCAGCGGCAGACCGAACCCGCTCCACACCACCAGATGGGCGGCGTGCCCGGGGTCGCGGAAGAAGGCCGCGTAGCCGGTCTCCATCGTGTGGCCGTACCAGGACGAGAACGGCACCAGGACCAGCCCGAGCGCCGCCAGCAGCGCCGCGGGCACGAACATCGCCGCGGCCGGCCGCTCCATTGGCCGCTCCTCCAGCCCCGGCTTGGTGGCGAAGGCCCCCCACAGGAAGCGCAACGTGTACGCCGCCGTCAGCGCCGACCCCGCCACCGCGCCCGCCAGCGGCCACGGGGCGCCGCTCAGCGCCTCGAACGCCGCCTCCTTGCCGACGAACCCCGCCAGCGGCGGCACCCCCGCCATCGACGCCCCGGCCAGCACCGCCGCCGCGCACACCCACGGCATCGACCGTCCGAGCCCGCTCAGCTCGCGCAGGTCCCTGGTGCCGGTCGCGTGGTCGATCACGCCCACCAGCAGGAACAGCGCCGCCTTGAACAGCGCGTGCGCGAGCAGCATGCCCACGCCCGCGAGCGCCGCCCCCTGCGTGCCGTACCCGAACAGCGCGATCAGGAAGCCGAGCTGGCTGACCGTGCCGTAGGCCAGCAGCCGTTTCAGGTCGCTCTCGCGCAGCGCCCGCCAGCCGCCCAGCACCATCGTCAGCAGCCCGAGCGCCACCGCCGGCACCCGCCACCCCGTCAGGTCCCCGGCCGCCGGCCCGAGCCGCGCCACCAGGTACACGCCCGCCTTCACCATCGCGGCCGCGTGCAGGTACGCCGAGACCGGCGTCGGCGCGGCCATGGCCGCGGGCAGCCACGAGCTGAACGGGAAGACCGCCGACTTCGCCAGGGCGCCGGCCAGGATCAGCCCGATCGCGGCCGGTCCGACGGCGCCGGGACCGACCTCGGAGATCCGGTACGTGCCCGCCGCCGTCCCGACCAGCACGAACCCGGCCAGCATGGCCAGGCCGCCGAACGTGGTGACCGTCAGCGCCTTCATCGCCGCCTGCCGGCTCATCCGGCTCTCCGGGTCGTACCCGATCAGCAGGTACGAGAAGACGGTGGTCAGCTCCCAGAAGACGTACAGCAGGAGCAGGTCGTCGGCCGTCACCAGGCCCAGCATCGACCCGGCGAAGGCCACCATCACGCCGCCGTAGCGGCCGAGCCCCTCGTCGCCGGCCGGGAAGTAGCGGGCGCTGTAGACCAGCACCAGCACGCCGACACCGGTGACCAGCGCCATCATGAGCATCGCCAGCGCGTCGGCGCGGAAGGCCAGCTCCAGCCCCGTCGACGGGGCCCACCGGGTGACCTCCTCCGCCGGCACCCGCCCGCTCAGCCCCAGCCACGCCGTGTACCCGAACCCCGCCGCCGGAGCCAGCGCCAGCACCGGCAGCGCGCGCCGCCCGCCGATCCGGCGGGCCAGCCAGGGAGCGCACACCGCCGCCACCGCGTGCAGGATCAGCAGCGACTCCATGGGCTCCTCGGGCGGGGGCGGGCATACCGGTCTCGTCCGCCCAATCTCGCCCACGCCGCGACCCCGGCCGCGCAGGCACGGCCGGGGTTGACCAGTCCCTCACCAGCGGCAGGGGCTGGCGGCATCAGACCTTGGCGGAAGCGTGGCAGGCCCCGCGGGCCGGCGCGCGGCCCGTGATCAGGTAGCGGTCGACCTGGCGCTCCACGCAGGAGGAACCGCCGTGGTAGGCCGTGTGGCCGTCGCCGTCGTTGGTCAGCAGCACGCCGTGGTCGAGCTGCGCGGCCAGCGACCTGGCCAGCGCGTACGGCGTCGCCGGGTCCCGCGTCGTGCCCACCACCACGATCGGCGGCGAGCCGGGGGCCGTCACCTTCTTGGTGAACTTCCTGCCCTTGACCGGCCAGTACGGGCACGGCGTCTCGGGGTGGTCGACGCAGGAGATCGCCAGGCGGGCCATGGACTCGTTCTTGTAGGTGCCGTCCTGGTTACGGCCGTTGTAGACGTCGGCGAGGACCAGCAGGGCGGTGCCGTCGCCCTTGAACGCCATCGCCAGTGAGCCGCGCAGGTACTTCCAGGAGTCGGCCGAGTAGAGGGCGGCCATGACGCCGGTGCGCACGATCGACTCGGTGACCTGCCGCCCGTCCATGGTGTTGCGCAGCGGGGCCCGGTCGGCCCTGCGGAGCAGCGTGTCCAGGCGTTCGCCGGCCGCGGTCAGGGTGTGCTTCCTGAACGGGCAGTCCGCGCGCCTGAAGCAGTCGCGCAGGAACGCGTTCATCGCCACCTGGAACCCCTGCGCCTGCGAGCGCTGGAACTCGGCCCCCGTCTGCTGCGGGTCCTCGGCGCCGTCGAGCACCATGGCCCTGATCCGCCTCGGGTAGAGGTCGGCGTACCTGGCGCCCAGGTAGGTGCCGTAGGACCAGCCCAGGTACGTCAGGCGGGCGTCGCCGAGCGCGGAGCGCATCATGTCCAGGTCGCGGGCGGCCTCGTAGGTGCCGACGTGCCGCAGCAGCTCCTTGCCGGAGCCGGCGGCGCAGGACGTGGCCAGCGCCTTGCTCCACTGCGTGATCGCGGCGCGCTCACGCCGGTCGTCGGGCGTGGAGTCGGCGGCGTGGTAGGCGTCCATGCCGAGCGTGCCGAGGCAGCGCACCGGGGCCGACCGGCCCACGCCGCGCGGGTCGAACGACACCACGTCGAAACGCTGCCGCAGCGCGGCCGACAGGACCGTCCTGTCGGCCCGCAGCAGGTCCACGCCGGACGCGCCGGGGCCGCCGAAGTTCAGGACCACGGAGCCGATCTTCTTCCCGGTGGCGGGCAGCCGGATCAGAGCGATCTCGATCTGCCGGCCGTCCGGCTTCGCATAGTCGAGCGGGACCCGCAACGTGGCGCACTGGAAACCGCCGCCGCACGACGTCCAGGCCGGCCGCCGGCCGTCATGGGTGGCGGCACCGGCGAGACCGGTCATGGTGAGCAAAGCGGTGAGGACCGCTGAAATGACAAAGAATGAGCGTCGCATGCTCAAACGCTGAACGTGAAAGCTTGCGGTGCCCTTTAATAATGCTGTATTAGATCATTTGCAAGAATAAGAGCAGTGATCGGAAAAATCCGGCGGCGCGGCGGAAATGGGGATTTCGGCGCTCAGTCGCGGCCCGATCGCCGCTCAGCCGGAACCCTCGACGCGCCGGTTCACCTCGTCGGCCAGCCGATCGAGCGAACGGTCGAGCAGCTCGCGGACCTCCGCCGACCGCTCCCCGCCCTCGGGCTCGTCCAGCAGCGAGATGTGCACCGTGACCTCGCTCGTCCCGCTCGCCGAGTCGGACACCTGGAGCCAGCCGGCGTAGTCGGGGTGGTCACGGCCGCCCCACTCGACGCGCAGCTGGTCCTCCTGGGCGCGGAACAGCCCCTCGTGGGTCCCCTCGCCCGGCACCAGGTCGCCCTCGGCCTCCACCCGGTCGGGGCCCGCGTCGGAGACGTGCAGGCCGCGTGGCAGCCAGCGGTCCATCACCGCGACGTCGGAGGCCACGCCGAACACGATCGTGCTCTCGGCCGGCATGCCGCGAGATGCCTCGAATTCCGCCATTTCGACCCTCCGATATCCGTTCCTGGGTTGTTTCCAATCTGCCGCAGTACCCGGGTGATCCGCTCGCAAACCGGGGCCTTCCTCCGGCCGTTCCCCGCTACCGTTTGCGTGGTCCGGAAATCGCGCGAGAGGAGCGGGGCGATGGCTGAGCCGCCGAGGATGCCGCCGGAGCTTTTCCGGTTCGCCACGACGGAACGGGCGGACCTGCACACCGCGGTCCTCCACGCCTTCGCCGCGGCCGCCGGCCGCCTGGAGACCGCACTCACGCCGGCCGGGCTGCGCGCCCTCCTGCCCGCCGGGGCCTGCGGGGAGCGGGACCTCGCCGCCGCGCTCCGCAGACTCACCGCCTGGGGGCTGCTCGACGTCGTCTTCGACCACGGGGGCGGCTTCGGCACGGCTGAGGCGTACCGGCGCGAGAGCATCCAGTACGCCCTGACCCCGCGTGGCGAGGCCGCGCTCGCCGCCCTCCGTCACGCCACGGCGGCCCTGTCGTCCTCCGGGCCGCCCTCGGGCGCCCTGCACGCCGCCGTCCTCGACGCCATTGCCGAACGCCTGCGCGAGCTCGCCGACCTGCTCCGCGACCCCGACCCCGGCCGCGACCGGCGCGTCTTCACCGCGCTGCGCGAACTGGAACGCCACTTCGACGACCTCCGGACCGACGCCGGCCGCTTCACCGCCGGCCTGCGCCGCCTCCTGCGCCCCGGCGAGCCCGCGCCGGACGCGGATGTGGTGTATCTACGGGAGACGGTGGCGTACCTGCAGGAGTACGTCACCGACCTGGACCAGCGACGGGACGCCGTCACCCGGGCCCTGGAGGGCGTCGCCGCACACGGCGTGCACCTCCTGCACACCCGCGCCCTGACCGGCGCGGGCCTGCGCCCGTCGCGCGCGGATCCGGCTCCGTCCCGCGCCGACTTGCCCTCGTCCGCTGTGGATCTGTCCTCGTCCCGGGCGGAGCTGCCTCCGCCCCGGGCGGACCTGTCCCCGTCCGGCGTCGACTTGCCCCCGTCCGCTGTGGATCTGTCCTCGTCCCGGGCGGAGCTGCCCTCGCCCCGGGCGGACCTGTCCCCGTCCCGGGTGGATCTGTCCCCGTTCCAGGCCGGGCGGGACCCGGTGGCTGCATGGCTGGAGGAGCGGGCGGTGCGGTGGGAGGAGCTGCGGGCGTGGTTCGGTGCCGAGGACGGAGGGGCGAGGCGGCTGCACGACCAGGCAAGGCAGGCCGTCGTCGCGCTGCTGGAGTCGCTTGACCGGATCGCCGAGGCACGAAGCCGCCCGGTCGGAGCCGCCGCCGACTTCCGGGCGCTGGCCCGCTGGTTCGCCGCCGCCCCCACCGAGGAGGACGCCCACCGGCTGTGGGACGCCGCGTTCGGGCTCGGGCCCGCCCGGCACGCGCATCTCGGGCACGCCGACGCCGAGCTCGTCCCCGCCGGGGTGCCGTGGGCGCGGGCGGAGCCGGTCGAGGTGTCGGCGCTGCTGCGGGCGCGGGGGCGTACCGAGCGGGTGGGCCGTACCGGGAAGGTCCGCGACGTGACGGCCCTGCGCGCCGAGCGCCGCGCTCGCGCCGCCAGGGAGCGCGCCGCCCTGGAGGCCGCCTGGTCCTCCCTGACCACCACCAGCTCCACCCCGCCCTCCACCGCCGGACCCGCGTCACCGAGCCCTGGCGGACCGTCGTCGTCCGGGGCCGGCGGGCCGGGGTCCTCCGGGGCCGGTGAGCCGGGATCGTCCGGCGCCGTCGCGCTGGGGGCGGCGGGAGCCGGCGGGGTGGGGTCCTCCGGGATCGGGGCGGTGCGGTTGTCGCGGCTGGGCGAGCTCGACCACGACGGCCTCGGCCGCCTGCTCGACCTCCTCGGCCGCGCCCTCGCCGAGCGTCCCGACTCCACCGGGTTCCGCCGCGCCACCACCGCCGACGGCCGGATCGAGATCGTCCTGCGCGACCCGGAGGACGGCGCCATGGCGGAGCTGCGCACCCCGGAGGGCTGCTTCCGCGCCCCCGACTACCTCATCGACCTCCGCACCCCCGGCCACGGCCGCGAGGCGACCCCGACCGCCCACGGCCGGGCGGTCGGGGCGTGAACGGCCGCGCCAACCAGCTCGTCCGGGCCGAGAAGGAGGAGATCGCACGGGCCGTCAGGACCCTGCTCGGCCGCCCCCTGGTGTCCCGGCACGCCGATCCGGCCGCGTTCGACCTGGTCAGGAAGCGCCGCCGCCCGCTCGTCCAGTGGTTCGACTACTTCTGCGGCTGGCGGCTGGTCGTCGAGCTCCGCCAGGGGTACGCCCGGCTCGCCAAGGTCTCCCCGCGCGCCGACGCCACCCGCCCGGCCCGGCGTACGCGCGGCTCCGGGGCCCCGTTCGACCGCCGCCGCTACACGCTGCTGTGCCTGTGCGCGGCCGAACTGCTCGCCGCGCCCGTCACCACGGTCGGCCTGCTGGCCCGCCGGGTGGCGCGGGCGGCCGCCGCCGAACCGGGCGTGCCGCCGTTCGACCCGGTACGGGGGGAGGAGCGGGCCGCGTTCGCCGACGCGCTCGCCCTCCTGCAGCAGTACGGCGCCCTCACCCCCCTCCACGAGCCCTCCACTCGCGACGCCGACGTGCTCTACCGCGCCGACACCACCCTGCTGACCCGGCTGCTCGCCACCCCCGTCCCGCCCTCCACCCTCCAGGCCCCCGACCTCGCCGCGCTCACCGCCGAGCCCCGCTACGGCGGGAACGAGCCGACCGAGACCCAGCGCCTCCTGTGGGCCCGCCACTCCCTCGTCCGCCGCCTCCTCGACGAGCCGGTCGTCCACCACGACGACCTCACCCCCGACCAGCACGCCTACGCCGCCTCGCCCACCGGCCGCCGCACCATCCGGCGCGCCGCCGAGGAGGCCGGTTTCGTCCTGGAGGAACGCGCCGAGGGCTTCCTCCTCGTGGACCCCGACGCCATCGCCACCGACGACCGCTTCCCCGACGACGGCAGCCCCGCCAAGGTCGGCGCCCTGCTCCTGCTCGACCCGCTGATCACCGGCGGCCCCCTGACCACCGCGCGACTGGCGGACGAGGCCGCCGGCCTGCTGCGCCGCTTCCCCCAGTGGGCCAGGTCCTACCAGTCGCGGGACGGCGCCGCCCGCCTGGCCGCCGACGCGCTGGAGGTGCTCGCGCGCTTCGGGCTGGCCCGCCGTACGGGGGACCGGGTCACCGCCCTGCCCGCCGCCGCCCGCTACCGCGTCGCCCCTGACCACCCCGACGCCGACTTGGTGGAGGACGCATGACCGTCACCGAGCTGACCAGGGCCCGGGCCGCGCGCGGCGGCGAGGCCCGCTGGACGCCCGAGCGCGCCGGGATACTCAACGTCTGGCGCTACTACGACGAGGTGTTCGAGTTCCACCGTGGCCGGCTGCTGCTGCGCGGCCCCAACGGCAGCGGCAAGTCCAAGGTGCTGGAGCTGCTGCTGCCGTACGTGCTGGACGCGAGCCTCAAGCCGAGCTGGCTGTCCACGTTCGGCGGCAGCGAGCGCACCATGCACTGGAACCTCATGGGCGACGGCGCGGGCGGCGTCACCCGGGCGGGCTTCGTGTGGCTGGAGTTCCGGCACGCCGACGGCCGCTGGTTCACCTGCGGCGCCCGGCTCCAGGCCACCGTTCACACCAAGAACGTCACCGCCTCCTACTTCACCCTCACCCACGCCAGGATCGGCGTGCCCGGCGGGATCCGGCTGACCGGCGACGGCGGCCACCCGCTCACCCGCCCCCAGCTCGCCGAGGAGCTGGGCGAGGCGGGCACGGTGTACGAATCCGCCGAGGCGTACCGGACCGTGGTGCGCCGGACCCTCTACGCGGGGCTGAACGAGCAGCGCTACGACACGCTCCTGACCGCGTTGCGCCAGCTCCGCACCCCCAAGCTGTCCGAACGCCTCGACCCCGGCCTGCTGTCCGACCTGCTGTCCAGCGCGCTGCCGCCGCTCGGCGAGGACGAGCTCCGTGACCTCGCCGAGGGCTTCGAGCGGCTGGAACGGCAGCGCGAGGAGCTGCGGCGGCTCGACCGGGACGTGACGGAGACCGACCGGCTCGCCGGTCGGCAGCGCGACTACGCCCGCCGCGTCCTGCGCGCGGCCGCCGCCGGCGTCCTGGCGAGCCGCGCCGAGCTGGACGCGCGGGCCGAGGAGGCCACGGCCCGGCGCGCGGCGTTGCGCGAGGCCGAGGAGGAGCTGCGGGCGGCGACGCTGCGGCTGGGGGGGGAGGAGTCGCGGGAGCTGGCGCTGGCGGCGCGGGTCGACGGGCTGAAGGAGAGCGAGGCGTACCGGAGCGGGAGCGGC
>NZ_BAAJOU010000031.1:0-253244 GCF_057536035.1 Nonomuraea sp. B208 | reverse complement strand
AACTCGACGTCGACCAGCCGCGCGACGGCCCGCCCGAGGTCGGCGGCCGGAAGCTGCCCGCGCGCCGCGAGCGTGAGCGCCGCCTCGGCCGCCGCCGCCCGCTGCGCGTCCCGCCGGTGCCCCAGCCCGCCCGCGATCAGCATCGCGGTGGCGGCGCCCACGGGCCCGTCGCCGTGGGCCAGGGCCGCGAGGGCGGTCATCCTGGCGTCGTTGCCGTCGGACACCCAGGGCCGGAAGCGCAGCAGGGCGGCGGCGACGAGCTCGCGGTGCGACGGCAGCACCAGCGGCCCCCACAGCGGGTCGTCCGAAGACGACAGGTAGTCGGGGCCGCGATGGTCGACGCCCCATAACGCGGCGAGCCACGCCGGCAGGCCCTCGGGGGCCACGATCTCCACCCGCACCCGGCGCGACCAGCTCCGCGAGCTGTAGCTGTCGGGCGACCGCTCCTCCTCGTACGGCGTCACGCGCACCGCCGGATCCGGCCACCCGCCGTCCCGCAGCCAGGCGGCCAGCCGCCGCCCCGCCTCGCCCGGCAGCTTCTCCGCCCGTACGACCAGCTCGGGATCGCAGCGCCGGGGCAGCCGCAGCAGCGCCTGCTCGAAGTCGGCCGGCAGCGGCTCGCCGCCCTCCAGCCGCTCCCCATCCGCTCCACCAGGACCGTCGCGTCGACGTGCCCGGTGGCCGAGGTCGGCGTGGCGAGCAGCGCGGGCACCGTGCGCCCGTCCTCGAACAGCTCGATCACCTCCGCCAGCCGCCGCCGGACGAGCCGCTGGCAGACCCACTCCGAGGAGGCGTAGTAGTCGTCCGGCCCCGTGGTCAGCCGCCGGCTCCACTTCGGCGCGACGACCGCCAGCGCGCAAGCGGCGCACCAGGAAGGGAATCCTGCTGTCCCTGAACCCGTACAGGTGGTGCTCGGTGGGCTCCTCATCGGGATCGAGCCCGGCGACCCCTTCCAGCAGGCCTCTCCTCCAACCACGGCCGCAGCGCCGCCGCCACCGCCGCCCGGTCGCGATGGGTCAGCTCGACGAGCCCGCCCAGGACCCGCTCGCACCGCGCCGGCTCGCTCCGCCAATTGAGCGCCCGCAGCTCCGCGACCAGCTCGTCCGGCGAGGCGATCGGCGGCGCGAGAACGGGTGGCGCGGGCGCGCGCAGCACGGCGGCGACCGGCCGCTCCGGCTCGGCCGCGGCAAGCTCGCCGTAGCCGGCCGCGACGCGCTCGCGCAGGTCGGCGGGCAGCCGGGCGGCGGCCTCGCGGACCGCGTCCCGGCCCGCCTCGCCGGCGTACGGGGCCAGCCGGACCGCCAGCCGCACCGCCCGCCCCCGCAGGGCGGGATCGTCCAGGTCGAACACGGCGGCGAGCGCGGGCACCGCCCCGCCGCCACGGGGGCCGGACGCCCGCGCCGCCCACCGCACCGCCTCCTCGACCAGCTTCTTCTCCGGCCGGTACGCCAGCGCCCCCACGGCCTCGGCGAACAGCTCGTCGTCGAGCAGCCCCGCCTCCTCGGCCCGCCGCAGCTCCTCCACCGCCAGCTCGGTCACCGTCGGACCGGCCGACGGCAGCAGGCGTACGAGATCGAGCACCGGGATCTCCGGCGGCTCCGGCGCGAGCAGCCGCCAGAGCCACACGAACGGCATCATCTCCGCGTCCGGGCCCCCGCCCAGGAACCGGGAGGCGCACCCGTCGACCAGCGTCGCGCGCGGCACCCGGCCCGTACGCGCCAGCGCGGCCAGCTCCGTCATGGCCGTGCTGCGCCCCAGCGGCTCGGCCACGCCCTGCGCCTGGAACAGGCGCGGCAGCAGGGCGTCGAGCAGCGGGTCGCGGTCGAGCTCCAGGTCCTCCCCGGGCCGCCGCCTGGCCAGCCGCCAGGCCCACCCGACGACGAAGGCGTCACCGTCGGGCGGCTCCAGGCCGGTGTCGGTGACCAGCGCGGCGACGAGGTCCCAGCCGGGCACGCCCTCCGCGCGCTGCCACCGCCGCCGGCCGGTCGCCGGCCGGAGCCGCGCGGCCAGCCGGACGGCGAGGTCGCGCCGCCACTCCGGGGGGCGGCGGCGCAGCAGGGGGAGGAGGAGGGCGGCGTCCAGCTCGGGGTCGCGCGGCCGGCGCAGCTCCCTGCGGTCGAGCCAGGCCGCGACCTGCTCGGCGCCGGTGAGGCAGGCCGCTCCGGCCAGCCGGAAGCCGGTCGCCAGGCCCTCGATGTCGGCCCGGGCGGGGAAGCCGCCGCGCAGCTCCTCGGTCATGTGCCCGGGGAGCTGCACGGCGATCGCCCGCCGGCCGAGGTCGCTCAGGCCGTCCAGGAACGTCGCGAGGTCCCGGTCGTCGCCCGCCTCGATGCGGTCGAGGGCCTCCTGCCAGGGATTCATGCGGCCACCTCGCCGCGTCGCGCTGCCAAAGAAGCGATCATGGGCGCGACGGTAACGACCGCCACCGACAGATCGCGGGAGCCCCGGTCAGGCCAGGGCGGGCTCCGGCGCGGCGGCGGCGGGACCCGGTCAGGCCAGGGCGGGCTCCGGTGCGGTGGCGGCGGGGCGGGTGGCGTCACCGGCGAGGCGGCGGGAGGCGTACTGGGCGATCTGGCCGTGCGCGGCCACGACCGCGCCGAAGCCGACGACCAGGACCGCGATGAGCGTCATGCGCGAGTCGGGCGCCAGGATGATGGCCGCGCCGTCGGAGAACCCGGTGCTCGCCACGCCGAACCCGGTCAGGGCCGCGGTCACCCACCGGCCGCCCACCCGCACCACCGCCGGGGCGGTCGCGGTCAGCGCCGCCGGCACGGCGAGCACGGCGAACACCATCAGGACGCCCAGCGTGCCGCCCAGCGTGAACGTGCTCTCCTCGGCCGCCGCGATCGTGATCAGGCTCATCAGCAGCCGCGCCGCTCCGCCGCCCACGACTCCGGCCACGACGGCGCCCCCCACGGCCGCCGCCAGCACCCGGACCACGCGCCGGCCAGTCATTCCCGCCATACAACCCCTCCAGCTCTCTGAAGGGGTTGTAGTGGTACGAATCCCCCCGAAGCAATGCCGGAAATGCAATGCAATGAGGCTGTTATTGATGATTCGTCGGGAAAAGCATGACTAAATCTGTCCAATACGGGTGTCAGGCCGCCGTGGACAGCATGCCGTTCGGATCGAGGACGTACTTGCGTGCCGCGCCCTCGTCGAACTCGTGGTACCCGCGCGGCGCCTCCTCCAGCGGGATCGGCGTGGCGTTGACCGCCTTGGCGATCTGCACCCGGTCGTGCAGGATCGCCTGCATGAGCTGCCGGTTGTAGCGCATGACCGGGCACTGGCCGGTGGCGAAGCTGTGCGACTTGGCCCAGCCCAGGCCGAAACGGATGGACAACGACCCCTGCTTGGCCGCCTCGTCGGCCGCGCCGGGGTCGCCCGTCACGTACAGGCCGGGAATGCCGAGCCCGCCGCCCGCCCTGGTGACGTCCATGAGCGTGTTGAGCACAGTGGCGGGGCGCTCCTTCTCCGCCTCGCGGCCGTGGCCGCGCGCCTCGAAGCCGACCGCGTCCACGCCGCAGTCCACCTCCGGCTCGCCGAGTATCTGCTCGATCTGGTCCTTCGGGTCGCCCTTCGAGACGTCCACGGTCTCGCAGCCGAAGCTGCGGGCCTGGCCGAGGCGCTGCTCGTTCAGGTCGCCGACGATGACCACGGCGGCCCCGAGCAGGAACGCCGACGCCGCGGCGGCCAGCCCGACCGGGCCCGCGCCGGCGATGTAGACCGTCGAGCCAGGCCCCACCCCGGCGGTCACGCAGCCGTGGAAGCCGGTCGGGAAGATGTCGGCGAGCATGGCCAGGTCGAGGATCTTCTCCATCGCCCGGTCCTTGTCCGGGAACTTCAGCAGGTTCCAGTCCGCGTACGGGACCAGCACGTACTGCGCCTGCCCGCCCACCCAGCCGCCCATGTCGACATAGCCGTACGCCGAGCCGGGCCGGTCGGGGTTGACGTTCTCGCAGATGCCGGTCTTGCGCTCCTTGCAGTTGCGGCAGCGCCCGCAGGCGATGTTGAACGGCACGGACACCAGGTCACCGTTCTTGATGAACTCCACGTCGGAGCCGGTCTCGACGACCTCGCCGGTGATCTCGTGGCCGAGGACGAGGCCGGGCGGCGCCGTGGTGCGCCCGCGCACCATGTGCTGGTCGCTGCCGCAGATGTTGGTGGCGACCGACTTGATGATCGCGGCGTGCGGCAGTTTGCGGCCTACGTTGGCCGGGTGTACGCCGGGGCCGTCCTGCAGCGTGAATTCCGGATAGTCGATGTCGTGGACCTCGACCTTGCCTGGGCCTTCGTACTTGACTCCTTTGTTGCCCGGCATGAGGATTCTCCCTCCTCGGGGCTTTTGTCCCCCTTTCTGAATATAGCCCCAACGCCTCTCCACCCCCGTCTCCACCATCCGGTGGTGCCGCTCCACCCGCCCCGATCCCTAACGTTCCAGGTCACGAAGGAGAACGACCCGGCATACAGGGAGGCACCACATGGGTGGCAGGAGCTGGATCGCACTGGCGGCGCTCGGGATCGTCGTGGTGGTGGGGTTCATCGCGTACCGGCTGATCCTCGTCGAGCTCATCACCAGCCTGCGCTGATCTGGTGGAATCAGCAGATGCCCGAGATCCGGAGAAGGTGGGCGCTGCCCGACACCATTGCGCCCGGCTGGCTGGTCGTGCAGGTGTTCGGCACGCTCATCGTGGCCGCCACCCTGCTCACCGCGCGCGAGGGGACGCCCCTGGTCTGGGTCCTGTACGGGACCGCGGCCGGCTGCTGGCTGGCGTTCGTGGCGCTCGACCCGCGACGCCCCGCGCGTGCGGCGGCGTTCCTGGCGGCGGCCACGCTGGTGTCCGCGGCGGCGCTAGGCCCGGCCGCCGACAGCTCCGCCGTCATCCTGACCTGCATCTTCCTGGCCAGGTTCGCCGCACTCGCGGCGCCGCCGGTGACCGTGATCATGATGACGACCGGCGTCGCCATCGTGCTGGCGATCCTCGGCCAGGACATGCTCGCCGACGCCTCCGAGCAGGCGGTGCTGCTGCTCGCGGTGGCGCTCATCGGCGTGAACCACCGCCAGCACGTCGTCCAGGCCCGCCAGGCGGAGCTGCTGCTCGAACAGACCCGCCGCACGCTGGCCGTCCAGGCCCGCGCGGCGGCGCTCGACGAGCGCACCAGGATCGCCCGCGAGATCCACGACGTGCTGGCCCACTCGCTCGGCGCGCTCGGCGTCCAGCTCGAGCTCGCGCAGGCCGTGCTGGAGGAGCGCCGCGACGTCCCGGGAGCGATCGACACGATCGCCCGCGCCCGCAGACTGGCCGGCGAAGGGCTGGCCGAGGCCCGCAACGCGGTCGCGGCGCTGCGCCAGGACGTCCCCACGCTGTCCGACGCACTCGGCGGGCTCGCCAGGACACACGAGGACGACCACCGTTCCCCCGTACGCTTCGAGCGGAGCGGCCCGCCCCGGCCTCTGTCGTCGGCCGCGACCGTGTCGCTGCTCGCCACCGCGCGCGAGTCCCTGACGAACGCGGCCAAACACGCGCCCGGCGCCCCCGTCCACCTGGAGCTGGCCTTCACCGCCGACCGGGTGCGCCTCCGCGTCGCCAACGCGCTCACCGGTGGCCCGCCAGGGACGCCGGGGTTCGGCCTCACCGGGATGCGGGAGCGCCTGGCGCTGGCCGGCGGCGCTCTGACCTGCGGCCGGGAGGGGGAGCGGTGGCTGGTGACGGCCGAGGTGCCGGAATGATCACGGTGGCCGTGGTGGACGACCAGCAGCTTATCCGCGAAGGGCTGGCCGCCCTGCTCGGGCTGCTCGGCGACGTGGAGGTGGTGGGCACCGCGGCGGACGGCCAGGCGGCGCTCGACCTGCTCGCGGACCGGCCCGCGGACGTCGTCCTGATGGACCTGCGCATGCCCGTGCTGGACGGCGTCGAGGCCACCCGCAGGATCACCCGGGAGCATCCGGGCACCGCAGTCGTCGTCCTGACCACGTACACCGACGACGAGTCCATCGTCCAGGCGCTCAAGGCGGGCGCGCGCGGCTACCTCACCAAGGACGCCGGCCGCGCCGAGATAGGGGCGGCGCTCCGCTCGGCCGCCACGGGCCAGTCCACGTTCGACGCCAGGGTGTCCGCCCGCCTGGTGGCCGCCCTGGACGAGCCGCCCCCGCGCGCCCGCGCCGCGCTGCCCGACGGGCTGACCGCCCGTGAGGCCGAGGTGCTCGCACTGATCGCCCGTGGCCTGACCAACCAGGAGATCGCCGGGACGCTGTTCATCGGCGAGGCCACGGTGAAGACGCACATCAACAACGCCTTCGCCAAGATCGGCGTACGTAACCGCGTCGAGGCCGCCCGCTACACCGGCGAGCACGGTCTCTGACGCGCGCTCACGGAGCGAGGGCGAGCTCGGCCAGCTCCCGCCAGTCCCGCCGCCGGCCCTCGCCGGCCGCCTCGGCGAACGCGGCCTCCCCGAGCCGGTCCCGCGCGGCCGTGGCGATCCTGGAGGCGTCCGGCCGCGAGTGGTCCTGCGTGCCGCGCACGCCCTCGCTCGCCGCGAGCAGCCACGCGGCCTGCTCGTGGCGTCCCCGGCGCAGCGCGAGATCCGCGATCCCGACCAGCGCCCCAGCGATCAGCGGCGGGTACGCCGACTCCACGGCCGCGTCGAACGCCGTACGGCGGCACGCGCGGGCCTCCTCAAGGTCCTCCGCGAGATAGCCGTACAGATCCATGACCGAGGCCCGGGTCGAAACGGTGAGCTCCGGATCCGTGGCCTCCAGAAGGCGGCGCGCCCGGTCCGGTTCGCCGCGCCAGCGGGCCAGGTGCGCCTTGGCGAGCGCCAGGTCGGCGAGCACGTCCGGCCAGGCGATCCCGCCCGCGCGCCGCTCCGCCTCGGCCATCGCGGCCGCGCTGGACCGTTCGTCGCCGAGCAGCCAGTAGAGCTGCGCCTGCCGCGCCCGCAGGCCGATCACGTCCTCGGCCGCGCCCACCTGCTCCAGGGCCGCGCTCGCCTCCTCGTAGTGCTCGCACGCGCGGCCGAACTCGCCGCGCATGCCGAGCCGGTCGCCCAGATAGGTGTGCGCCAGCGAGATCCCCCACCGGTCGCCCAGCGCGCGGAACTCGGCGAGCGCGGTCTCGATGTCGGCGTCCACGTCGGTCTCGTCGCCGCCGAGGGTGAGCCGCAGCCGGCCGCGCGAGAGCCGGGCCTGCGCGCGTACCCACGGGTCGTCGCCGGCGATCAGCGGCTCGAACGCGGGCAGGAACCCCGCGGGCTCCCGTACCAGCCGCTCCAGCGGCTCGACGAACCCGACCAGGGGGTGACGCCGGCCGCGCCGGCCGAGCCGGTGCGCCCCCTGGATCCACTCCGCCGCCTGGAACTGGTCGCGGCCGGGCCCCGAGGTCACGAAGATCGCCACGATCGTGTACGCCATCGCCCGCACCTCGTCCGGCACCTCACCGGGCAGGGAGGCCGCCGCGACGCTCAGCTCGATGGCCTCCATCCGCTGCCCGCGCAGGAACCAGTACCAGCCCACGGCCCCGACCAGCCGCATCGCCTCCTCGGCCCAGCCCTCGGCGATCGCGCCGCGCAGGGCCGTACCGATGTTGTCGCGCTCGGCGTCCAGCCGGGCCAGCCACTCCAACTGCCCGGCCCGGCGCAGGTGCGGATCGGCGGTCTCGGCCAGCTCGGTGAAGTACGCGAGATGCGCCCGGAGCGTCCGCTCGCCCTCGCCGGCCTCGGCGAGCCGGTGGGCGGCGTACTCCCTGATGGTGCCGAGCATCCGGTAGCGCGGCGTGCCCCCGGCGTCCGCGTCGGCGAGCAGCAGCGACTTCTCCACGAGCGCGCTGAGCAGGTCCAGTGCCGGCTCGCCGTCCGGGCCGTCGCCGCACACGGCCTCGGCCGCCTCCAGGCTCGCCCCGCCCGCGAACACCGAGAGCCGCCGCAGCACCCCGCGCTCGGCCTCGCTCAGCAGGTCCCAGCTCCAGTCCACGACCGCGCGCAGCGTCCGGTGCCGGGGCAGCGCCGTACGGCTGCCGCCGGTCAGCAGCCGGAACCGGTCGTCCAGCCGGTGCGCGAGCTGCTCGACGGACATGGTGCGCAGCCGCGCCGCCGCCAGCTCGATCGCCAGCGGTATGCCGTCGAGCGCCCGGCAGATCCTGGCCATCGCCGCCAGGGTGCGCGGGTCGCCGCCGAGGTCCTGGCGTACCAGCTCGACGCGGTCCCGCAGCAGCCGCACCGCGGGCGAGGACCCGGCCCCGGCGGGGTCCTCGGGCAGCGCCAGCGGCTCGACCTGCCACAGCACCTCGCCGGTGATGCCGAGCGGCTCCCTGCTCGTGGCGAGGATCCGCAGCCCGCGGCACTCGCCCAGCAGCCGGTCCGCGAACGCCGCGGCCGCCTCGATCACGTGCTCGCAGTTGTCCAGGACGAGCAGCATCGCCCGCTCCCGCAGCGCGACGACGAGCCGGTCCATCGGCTCCCCGGCCCGCGCCCCGCCGAGCAGCGCCTGGTCGCGCAGGCCGATCGCGGTGAGCGCGGCCTGGGCGAGGTCGCCGCCCGCCCGTAACGGGGCCAGCTCGACCAGCCACGCGCCGTCCGGCAGCTCGCCGAGCACGGCCCTCGCGGTCTCCGCGGCCAGCCTGGTCTTGCCGGAGCCGCCCGGCCCCGTCAGCGTGACCAGCCGGTGCCTGGCGGTCAGCCCGGCGACCGCGGCGAGGTCGTCGTCCTTGCCGACGTAGCTCGTCAGCTCGGCGCGCAGGTTCGTCCGGCGCGTGTCCGCCCGCCCGCCCAGCTCGCCCCGCAGCAGCGCGGTGTGCAGGGCGGAGAGCTCGGCCGACGGATCGGCGCCCAGCTCGTCGGCGAGCCGCTCACGGGTGCGCTGGTAGACGGTCAGCGCCTCGTTCCCGCGCCCCGCCTCGGCGAGCGCCCGCATCAACGCCGCCACGAACCCCTCACGCAACGGGTACGTGGCGACCAGATCGGTCAGCTCGGACACCAGCTCCGCGCCCCGCCCGAGCTTGAGGTCCGCCTCCACCCGGTCACCGAGCGCGGCCACGCGCAGCTCGTCCAGGCGCGCGACGGCGGCCTCGAACAGCTCGCTGTCCCGTGGCCCGATCTCCGCCATGGCCGCCCCGCGCCACAGCCCGAGAGCCGCACGCAACAGCTCCGCCCGCTCCGCCGGCTCGGCGGCCCGCGCCCGCCCGACCAGGTCCTCGAACCGGCACACATCCACGGCCTCGGCGCTCAGGACCAGCCGGTAACCGCCGGCGTCCGCCTCGACCACACCGTCCGGCAGCACCCTGCGCAGCCGGGACACCAGCGCCTGCAGAGCGTTGACCTCGTCCGCAGGCGGCCGCTCCCCCCAGATCCACTCGACCAGCCTCGACCGGTTGACGATCTTGCCAGGTTCGAGCGCGAGCGCCGCCAGCAACGCCCGCAACCGAACCCCGGGAACCTCCACGAGGCCCCCATCGCCGCCCCTGACCTCGAACGGCCCCAGCAATCCCACGCGCACACGAGCATTCTGCCGAACCCCCGGACCCGCTACGTAGGCGGCTGGTCGGTCGGGTGATGACGGCCATGGCGATCGGATGCTGCAAACAGTCTCGCGACCGCGCCCTGCGGCATTTTGGCCGCACCCGGCAGAACATTTTGAGGGTCCTTCAAATATGCCCCGGCAGTTCTAGGGCTAGGCGCTACTCATAGCCTTCAGTATAATCCGGGCATAAGGCCGTCCAATGGGTCGGAGGGTACCTGTGGTGACAGCCAATGAACATGATCGCTTCTTTGTCCCGGCGGTCTCCGGCCGGTTCGAGCGCCGATTGATCGCTGATCTCGCGGCTGGGCGATGTGCCGCGATCAGGGTGCCCGATTTCTTTTCTCCGGACGAGTGCGCGCTGGTGATGAATGCTCTGCTGAAGGTGGAGTTCGCCGCATACGGCCGGGCCCGAGTATGGCCGGAGGTGATGCGATTCGGCGTGGGGGTCAGCGACCATCGCCACAACGGCACGATATCCGAGAAGTATTGGGCCGCGGTGGATGAGAGCCGCCGTGCATGGGAAGAACTGAGTCTGCCGTTCGACCCGTTCGAGCTGTGCCGGACGAGGCTGGGCGCCGATCTGCCCCAACCCGTGGAAGTGGCCAGGCACGATGGCCGCGTCATGGGCGCCGGAGTCGCCCGTGAACCCAACCAAGGGTTCCTCGTGCACTTCGACGACGCGCAGCGGGAGTTCTCGGACGGCTTCCTGGACGCCAACGTCATCTGCCAGTTCGCCTTCAACCTGTATCTCAGCGTGCCCGATTCCGGGGGTGAGACGGTGGTATGGCGCCATCGCTGGCACCCGGCCGACGACAAGCACAAACCCGCCGGATCCTACGGGTTCAAGGAGTCCGTGGTCGGCGACGCCGAATCGTTCCAGATGATTCCGCGTATCGGCGAGGCGGTGCTGCTGGAACCGAGGTACTTTCACGCGGTACGGCCTAGCGGCGGTGGACGTAGGATAGCTCTCGGCTTTTCCGTTTCAATGACGGATACCGGACAGCTTCTCACCTGGGGCTGATCCCGATTCCGATCGGAGCGGGTTCTGTGGAATCGGTTGTCGGCCGTTCGGAATAGGATTAGCGTGCCACCATGAGAATGCTGCGGTACGTGGCTTTCAGCGAACGCGCTGACGGCGGAAATCCTGCGGGGGTGGTGTTCGATGCCGAGGGGATCACCTCCGGCCGGATGCTCGAGATCGCTGCGGAGGTCGGTTACTCGGAGACGGCCTTCATCACTGAGGGAGCAGACAGGGCGCTCACTGTCCGTTACTTCAGTCCCAAGGTCGAAGTGCCCTTCTGCGGCCACGCCACGATTGCGACGGCGGTGGCTTTCGCTGATCTGCACGGACCCGGAGACCTTCTGCTGCAGACCCAAGCCGGCCCGATCGAGGTGTCCACGTCGGTGACCTCTGCCGGACTCACGGTCGCGACGCTCGTCAGCGTGCCGCCACGGGTGGAGGACATGGAGGCGGCGCTCCTCGACGAACTCCTCAACGCCCTGCACTGGTCGCACGCCGATCTCGATGCGGCGCTTCCCCCTCGGGTCGCGTACGCGGGCGCTTCCCACCCGATCATTGCAGTTCGCACCCGTGAACGCCTCGCTCACCTCTCGTACGATTTTCCGCTCCTCGCCACCCTGATGGACCGTGCCAAGTGGACGACGATCGACCTGGTGTGGCGCGAGAACGACGAGGTGTTCCACGCCAGAAACCCGTTCCCCCCAGGGGGCGTGACGGAGGATCCCGCGACCGGTGCGGCCGCGGCCGCTTTCGGGGGTTACCTGCGCGCGCTGGGTCTTGTCGCGCTCCCGGCGGCGGTGACCGTCCTTCAAGGGCAGGACATGGGCCGCCCCAGCACCATCACCGTTTCCATTCCTGCGGATCCGGCCGTCGGCATAGCTGTGACGGGGACCGCGGTCCGGTTGTGAACGGCGGGTCTGTGCGCGGTCATGGTGTGCCGCCGGCCGCCGTGACGGACGACTCCTCGGGGGCGATCTGCACGGTCAGTTCGATCTCGACGGGAGCGTCAAGGGGCAGCGCCGCGACCCCGATCGACGTGCGGGCGTGCTGTCCGGCCTCCCCGAAGACCTCGAACAACAGGTCACTGGCACCGTTGACGACGTTGGCCTGTGCGGTGAAGCCAGGCGCTGAGGACACATAGCCCACCACCTTGACCACCCGCACGATTCGGTCGAGCCCCACGATCGCGTCGGCAGCGGCGAGCGCGGCAAGCGCGCACTGGCGCGACAGCAGGACCGCGGTCTCCACCGTGACCCGGTCGCCCACTGTGCCGGTGACGACCACTTCTCCATCGGCCATGGGAACCTGGCCGGACACGAACAGGAGGTCCCCGGCCGCTACAGCCGGGACATAAGAACCTTTCGCCGGGCTGACGGGCGGAAGCTTCAGGCCGAGTTCTGCGAGTCTTCTCGCAGGAGATGCCCTTCTCATGACAACAACATACGTGTCCGTGTAGTCAGTGTGAAGCATTTTGTTCAATGTCCGAATCTACCTATACTTCCGCAAGTTCGACCACTCCACGCGGCGTTATCGCGATCACGAATAGTCCAGGCATCTTCTCCTGGGTCTGGACTTAACCGTGGGTTTGCGGACTATCGTGATGAACATCGGTTGTCCAGCGATGGCTCGAGATGGAGGCGTGGCATGAACAGGCGTGATCGTATCTGCGTGGTCTTCGTCCATGGCCTCTTCTCAAGCCCAAGGACCTGGAAGCGTTTCGAGTGGACAATTCGGACAGATCCTGATCTCTCTGGCATGACAACGGTGCTGCGCTTCCAATACTCGTCACCGTTCTTCCTTGCCAGCTTTTCCCGTCGGATCCCGACATTTAGTGACATCGCCGACAATCTGGGATCGTGGCTTCGTCTCAAGATCCCGGAAGGTCAAAAGGTGTTCCTGGTGACGCACAGCCAGGGAGGAATAGTCGTCCAGACGTTCCTTTCCAGGGTGCTGCGGGGCGAGGGCCAATATGATCTCTCAAAGATCATCCATTTGCTGATGTACGCATGCCCAAACGCGGGTTCGAGAATCGCGTTGGGGCTGAGAAGGCGGTTGCTTCGCAGTCATCCGCAGGAGTGGTTGCACCGCCGCATGCAGCCGGATGTCCCGGCCATCGAGACCCTTGAGGACAACTGCCCCTTCTCCATCACCGCCTGTGGCGGGGCGACCGACGGCGTGGCACCCAACGTCGACGCCACCTACCCCTTTCGCAATCGGGAGACCGTGCCCGGTGACCACAAGTCGATCATCCGTCCTCGTGGCCCTGACGATGAGTCCTATCTGCTGTTCAAACGGCTGGTGCGCCAGGCGTGGTCATCGGCGGGCGAACGCGACGTCCCGCTGGCAGCGCCGGTCGTCGCTGCCGCCGGAGTCCCGTCCCTCGAAGGCGCCGAGCAGGTGTCGATCAGACCTCCGTGGCCGCAACGAGAAGTGACCGATCTGGAGGGGCGCGCCGAAGAAGTCGAAGCCATACTGGCCGGGAACGCGAAAGTCTGCGTCCTCGCCGGGCTGGGCGGCGTGGGAAAGACCAGGGTCGCGCTCGAAGTGGCCTACCGTATGCGTAATCAGCGCGAAGTGTGGTGGATCAACACCTCGGGGTTGCATACCGCTATGCAG
Source organism: Nonomuraea sp. B208 (assembly GCF_057536035.1). Lineage (NCBI taxonomy): Bacteria > Bacillati > Actinomycetota > Actinomycetes > Streptosporangiales > Streptosporangiaceae > Nonomuraea > Nonomuraea sp. B208. The sequence goes on along the minus strand of NZ_BAAJOU010000031.1, from coordinate 240,093 downwards.
CAACTGGGGCTGCGCCTGGGTATCCCAAAGAGCGCGCTGATCGAGGCGACGAGTACGCGGAACGTTCCAGACGTGATCTGGCACGCGCTGGAGACCTACGAGCGCCCATGGCTTCTCGTCTTCGACGACGCCGACAACGCTGACGTTCTCGCCGCCGGTGCCGAGCCGGTCGCCAACGGCAGAGGCTGGCTGCGCGCGCCGGCCACTGAGAACGGACGGGTGATCGTCATCAGCCACGACCGGAACGAGGCCACGTGGGGGCATTGGTGCCAGGTCCGGCCGATCAACCCGTTGTCGGAGGACGACGGCATCGCAATGCTGACCAAAATCGTCGGTCAGTCCGTGGCGGGCACGCGGGAAGACGCACGGTTGCTCTCCAAGGCGCTGGGCGGGTTACCGCTCGCGCTGTGGTGCGCCGCGCGGTACATCAAGAACGGCTATGAACACCCCACCGGCGCCGAACGGACGTTCACCGCCTATCGGAGAGATCTGGAGTCCCGTCTGACCGCGGTGCCCGGCAGTGGCCCGTTGGATCAGCAGCTGGGCCTGGATCTTGTGCACGAGGTTTTCAAGATCTCGATCGAGGCGCTTGCTAAGGCCGGAATGCCGCAGGCGGGGCCGTTCCTGAAAGTGCTGGCGTGCATGAATGCGAGCGCGATTCCCTATCCGGTCGGCATCGCGACCCGGCTGGCTCACGCGGATCTCTTCGACGGCCATCCCACACCGGAGATCGACAAGATAGTCCAGCGATTGAAGGATGTCGGCCTCGTCTCCCTGGACGCGATCGGTGGTCAGCGAAGCGGGCTGGGCAAGTACGTGACGCAGACGGTGTCCATGCATCCGGCCGTCCATCTCGTCCTGCGTGACGACCGTGACGTGACGACCCGGCAGCACGCCTACTACGGCTTCGCGCTGCGGATGCTGGAGGAGGCGCTGGGGGAGTCCGATCCGGACCAGAGCGAGGACCGCGCACTCTGGCGGCTGGTGGCGCCGCATGTCGTGCAGATCACCAACACCGTCGTCGGTAAGCTCCCAGGTGATCAGGACCTCATCCGCAAGGCATTGAGACTCGCCCGCCGCACCAGCAGGTATTTCATCGCCGCCGGACTTCTGTCGCCGGCGAACGAATTCCTTCCGAGGCTCATAGATCACTGCTCCTCGTACGGTTTCTCCCCGGACGACAGGGAGATCATGGAGTTGCGGCACGAGCACGGACGCATGCTGATCGAGATCGGTCAGCCCGAGGTCGCGGAGACGCGACTACGTGAACTGATCGCGGACCGTGTACGCGTGCTCGGCGAGAACGATCGAGACACCTGGGCCAGTCGGCACAAGCTCGCGAAAGCGATTCTGGTGCAGAACGACCGTTGGCAGGAAGCGGAAGAACTCCTGTGGGGAATTCTTGAGGCCGAAGACGCCCTCGATCCGCACCACACGGACAGCATGGTCGTGAAGCACAGCCTCGCCCGTGCCATCCTGGCCCAGGACGGAAGCCGCGCCGCGCTGGCCGAGAAAATGTGCCAGGAAATTCTGCGGCAGTGGGATCCTGAGGGGATCTCGCCCCTCAACGAGGTCCTTTTTGTCCGGGGCACGCTCGTGCGGGCGTTGCACGCCCAAGGACGCATCGACGATGCGAAGAGGGAGGCGGAGGCCACCCTGGCGCGCAACGAGGAACGTCTCGACGAGGTCCATGCCATGGCGCTGACCTTCGCCTACATCGCCGTTCTTCTTGAGTTGCACAAGTTCGACATGGCTTATGAGCAGGCGAAGTCGCTGCTCGCCCGCCGTGCCCGCGTACTGGGGGACCGCCACGCGGACACGTTGCGGACGCGGAAGCTCCGCGACGACATCCGCAGGCTTCTGCACGGCGACGAATGAAATGTGTCTCTCGCGAGACCGCCATGGACCTGGCGTTGTTGGGCTGACGATGGAGGAGGCTGCAGGCTATTTTGAGTGAGCAAGGAATCTCGGGAGGGCCACCACTTTCGAAAGGAGACAATAGTGGCGAAACCTGAGCATGGGCCGCAGGGCTCGGCGATCGACGAGGGATCGGTGGCCGAGGAGCTGACCTTGGTCGAAGTGGCCCGGCAGCTTGCCCGCCAGGCCTTGGAATCGGAGCATCAGGCCGCTGAACTACGGGTCAGAGCGGCCGAAATTTTCTGAACTGGGCTGGGCAGAAATTGACTAGGTGAAAACGAGGTCCGAAGCTGTACGGGCGATCGAACTCGCCCCTCATCCGTCCAGCGCCACCACTTCAGCGCCGTTCATTCGCCGAACCCGATACGCGCCAGTCTGACCAATGCGTCGCAGGCAGCTGATCATCGAGATCGCATGGCCGATGCCGGCCGCGACCGGCGGGAGAGTCGCGTCGCGGCCCGCCGACCGCACCCGGCGGCGGTCGGCGTCCGTGTTCCAGGCACGGGCGCATCGCGGTGGTCCGTGGTTGTCCGCCCTGTTGAGCGGGGATACTCTCGGCCGTGTTTGAGACGATGTGCGTCTGCAAATGGCGGGAGCAGGTGGATGACGTACCAGGATCTTGATCCGCGCACGCCGGTGATCGTGGGCGTGGGGCAGGTGTCGGAGCGGATCGGGGAGCCCGGTTACCGTCGTCTGTCGGCCGTCGAGCTGGCCGCCGCGGCGGCGCGGGAGGCGCTCGTCGACACCGGGGCGGACCCCGGCGAGGTGGCTGCCGCTGTGGACACGGTCGCGGGTGTGCGGCAGTTCGAGATCTCGGCTCCCGGCATTCCGTCGCCGCTGGGGAGGTCCACCAACTATCCGCGGTCGGTCGCCGCACGGGTGGGGGCCGCCCCTCGGCGGGCGATCCTCGAAGTTGTCGGGGGGCAGGGGCCGCAGCATCTGGTGAACGAGATGGCGGCTGCCGTCGCGGGCGGCGAGGCGCAGGTGGCGCTGGTCTTCGGGTCCGAGGCGATCTCGACTGCGCAGCATCTCGCCAAGGTCGAGGACAAGCCGGACTTCAGCGAGAGCGTTGAAGGGGACCTGGAGGATCGTGGTTACGGGCTCAAGGGGCTGGTCTCGCGGCAGCAGGCGGCTCACGGGCTGACGGACGCGCCGAGCCAGTACGCCCTGTTCGACAACGCCCGCCGCGCCCGACTCGGCCAGACACGGGAGGAGTACGCGGCCGGCATGGGTGCGCTGTTCGCGCCGTTCACGAAGGTCGCGGCGGCCAACCCGCACGCCGCCGCCCCCGTCGAGCGCACCGCCGAGGAGCTGGTCACGCCCAGCGAGAAGAACCGCTACATCGCCGAGCCCTACACCCGTTACATAGTGGCCCGCGAGAAGGTCAACCAGGGTGCGGCCGTGCTGCTGATGTCCGTGGGCGAGGCCCGGCGGCTGGGTGTGCCACCCGAGCGGTGGGTGTTCCTGCACGGACATGCCGACCTGCGCGAGCGTGGCCTGCTGGAGCGCGCCGACCTGAGCGGCAGTCCCGCTGCCGTGCTGGCCGTGCGGCACGCGCTGGAGCAGGCCGGGATCGGGGCGGACGAGCTGGCCGTGATCGATCTCTACTCCTGTTTCCCGATTGCCGTGTCCGCCGTCTGCGACGGGCTCGGCCTGCCCGCCGACGGCTCGCGCGAGCTGACCGTGACCGGCGGGCTGCCGTTCTTCGGGGGCGCGGGCAACAACTACTCGATGCACGCCATCGCCGAGACCGTGCAGCGGTTGCGGGCGCAGCCGGGCGCGTACGGGCTGGTCGGCGCGAACGGCGGCTCGCTCAGCAAGTACTCGGCCGGCGTCTACTCCACCACGCCCGCCGAATGGCGGCCGGACCGCAGCGCCGCCATCCAGGCCGAGCTCGACTCCCGGCCCGGCGTCGAGCAGGCGTTCCAGGCCGACGGCTGGGCCACGATCGAGACCTACACCGTCAAGCACGGCAGGGGCGGGAAGCGCACCGGGATCGTCGTGGGCCGGCTGGAGGCCGACGGCCGCCGGTTCATCGCCACGAGCGACGACGAGCGCACGCTCGGCCTGCTCACCACCGGCGAGCCGATCGGGCGGCGGGTCTACGTCCGCTCGTTCGGATTCGGCAACCGGGTGGCGGTGGACGACGCCCTCATGGACGAGCTGTTTCCGCCCAGGGCCGCCGTGCTGCGCGACGACTACGAGCACGTGCTGGTACGCCGCGACGGCCACGTCCTGGAGGTCACGATCAACCGCCCGGACAGCCGCAACAGCCTCCACCCGCCCGCGAACGACGAGCTGGACGCGGTCTTCGACGCCTACTTCGCCGACCCCGGCCTGTGGGTGGCGATCATCACGGGCGCGGGCGACCAGGCGTTCTCGGCGGGCAACGACCTGCTCTACTCGGCCTCCGGCAAACCGATGTGGGTGCCGAAGAACGGCTTCGCCGGCCTCACGAGCCGCCGGAACACGACCAAGCCCGTCATCGCGGCGGTCAACGGCTTCGCCATGGGCGGCGGGTTCGAGATCGCCCTCGCCTGCCACCTGGTCGTGGCGGACGAGACGGCCCGCTTCGCGCTGAGCGAGGTCAAGGTGGGCCTGGTCGCGGCGGCGGGCGGCCTCGTACGCCTGCCCAGGGCGCTGCCCGGCAAGCTGGCCACCGAGATGATCCTCACCGGCCGCCGGCTGACCGCCGCCGAGGCGCTGGAGCACGGCCTGGTCAACCGGGTGACCGAGCCGGGGCAGGCCCTGGCCGGCGCGCGGGAGCTGGCCGGGGAGATCCTGGAGAGCTCGCCCACGTCCGTACGGGCGTCCCTGCAGATCATGGCCGAGACGCAGGGCATCCCGGACGTCGTCGACGCCGTCACCCACCCGTCGCCCGCGCTGGACGACCTCATGGTCAGCGAGGACGTCACGGAGGGCCTGACCGCGTTCGCCGAGAAACGCCCGCCGCGCTGGCGCAACCGCTGAGAAATCATGGAACCGCCGGCCCGGCTCGTGCCAATTATCTCTGTCAGCACGATGACATGAGAGGCACGAGATGCGACATGAGAGCTGGACGGACGCGCCCGCGCGGCCACTCTCCGACCGGTTCGCCGAGCTGTTCACCCAGCACGGACCGGGGCTCAAGCGGTACGTCATCCGGCGGCTCGGCGTCGAACCCGCCGACGACGTCGTGGCCGAGACGTTCGCGCAGGCGTTCCAGCACCTGGAGTCGTACGACGTGGCGCGCGGCGACGAGCGCTCCTGGCTGTACGGCATCGCCACCAACCTGATCGGCCAGCACCGCCGCAGGGAGATCGCGCTCTACCGGGCGCTGAGCCGTACCGGGACGGACCCGGTGGTGGAGCCGTTCACCGACGAGGTGGAGCGGCGGGTGGTGGCGGGCGCGGCGCGGCAACGGCTGGCCAAGGCGCTGGCCGGGTTGTCGCGCGCGCATCGAGACACGTTGCTGCTGGTCATGTGGGCGGAGCTGACGTACGAGGAGGCGGCGGGAGCGCTCGGGGTCCCGGTCGGGACAGTGCGCTCGCGGATCAACCGGGCCCGGTTCGCGCTGCGCCGCGCGCTGCGCGGGCTGGACCCGGCGGCGGCGGAGGACGAAGGAGCGGGCTGGTGACGAAGATCCACGACGAGTTCGACCTGGTGAAGCGGATGCGCGCGGAGGTGCCCGCGCAGCAGGACCTGAGCGGCGTGGAACGCCGCCTCGCCGAGCTCCGTGCCCGGCCCGTGAACCCGCCCCGGCGCAATCGCCTGCCCCGGCTCCGGTGGGGGCTCGCGCTGGCCACCGCGTGCGTCGTCGGCGTGGGCGGCTGGCAGCTCACGCGGGGCGGCGCCGAGCAGGGCGCCCGGCCCCCCGTGGCGCACCGCCCGACCGCGACCGTGCTGGAGCGGGCCGCGCTCGCCGCCGCGTCCAGCACGGCCGCCGAGCCCAGCCCGGACCAGTGGTACTACCGGCAGCAGTCGCAGCACATGCCCGGCGGCGACCTGCCGACCTACGAGAGCTGGGACAAGCTGGACGGCACCCGGACGGCCATCCGCACGGAGGGCGGAAAGCTGAAGGTCGCCGCCGCCGAGCGGGGCCCCACACACCCGGGCAAGACGATGGCGGAGCTGCGGCGGCTGCCCACCGACCCCGACGCGCTGCTCCGGCACTTCCGCTCGCTGCCACGCGAGCTGACGCCGCTGTCGATCTGCGCCCCCGCGTGCCCGGCGGGAACCGAGCAGGACGTGAAGGCGTTCGGCGCGATCGGCTGGTACATGAGCTACGGCCCGCTGGTGCCCCCGGACACGGCGGCCGCGATGTACCGGGCGCTGGCCAGGATCCCGAACGTCAGGATCGAGCAGAACGCGACCGACGGCGACGGCCGCACCGGCATCGGCGTCGTGCTCGACCTCGGCGAGGCCGGCAAGGGCTCCTACATCCTCGACCCCGAGGACTACCACTACCTGGGGGTCGTGGTGGGGCAGGGCGAGGACGCCGCGGCGATGTCCGTCCTCTCCTCCGGCATCGTGGACGAGCCCGGCCAGCTCCCCTGACCGCAGCCCCGCCCGGGGCGTGACCATCCGGGCGGGGCGTCCCGCGGGCGCTAGCTGTCACACTCCTGGTAGGCGCGTTTGCCGGTGCTGGCGTCCGTGCAGACCTTGCAGGTGCGGTTCGGGCTGTTCGTGGTCGGCTTCTTGGTGGTCACGCATTCGAGGTCCATCGGCTTGCGAGACTGGCTGCCCTGCTTCTGGGACTCGCCGCGCCGTCGCTCGCAGTACTGCCTCTTGTATCCGCTGCCTTTCTTGGCGCGGCAGTAATAACATCTCCTGTCGCCCTCCTGGAGCCATTTGCATTTCGGCGCCAGCGAGCTGGAGGAATCGATGGACGAGGTTGTGGCGCCGGCGTTCGCGGCCTGCGCCTGCGAAGGCATCGAAGGGACGAGGGCGGCCGCCACAAGGGCGCTGACAGCGCAGGCTTCCTTGAGCATGGTTCCTCCCGCGGTTCGCGTTCTCCGCTGACCCCTCCATCGTGAACCCCTCTCTCCGAGCGGCGTCAAGACGGGCGGCAGACATTATTGTTCCGGCGCCGCACGCATATTCTCCGGCCAAACATGCGCAGCACATCTCCTTTATCGGCCGCGATTGTTTTCATGGCCGCCCTTTACGTTCTCCTGCTCCGCAGGGCGGCGGAAGACGGGCCATCGGACGGGTTTCAAGGGACTTTGGTCCCTGCCGACGACCCGGGGGAGGGCGGGATCTTGGGGTTCATGACGAACGCACCAGCCTCTCCTCACGCGCGCGTACCCGCGCTGATGCTCGGCATGGCGACCCTCGGCTTCGCGGTGAACTTCTGGGCGTGGGCGCTGCTCAGCCCGCTGGGGCCGCGTTTCAAGGAGCTGCTCGGGCTGTCGGCCGGGCAGCAGGCGCTGCTGGTCGCCGTACCCGTGATCGTCGGCTCGCTCGGCCGCATCCCGGTCGGCGCGCTGACCGACCGCTTCGGCGGGCGGGTGATGTTCCCGCTCATCTCCGCGGCCACCATCGTGCCCGTGCTGTTCATCGGCGTCGCCGGCCAGACCTCGCTGGCCGCGCTGCTGGTCGGCGGGTTCTTCCTCGGCGTCGGCGGGACCGTCTTCGCCGTCGGCGTGCCGTTCGTCAACGCGTGGTTCCCGCCGCACCGCCGCGGTTTCGCGGTGGGCGTCTTCGGCGCGGGGATGGGTGGCACCGCGATCAGCGCGCTGACCACCGTGCCCCTGGTGCGCGCCGGCGGCGCTGCCACCCCGTTCCTGATCACCGCAGGGGTTCTCGCCGCCTACGCGATCGCCGCCTGGCTGGTGCTGCGGGACGCGCCCGGCCGCAGCGTCGCGAACCAGCCCCTGATGACGCGCATGGCGGCCACGCTGAAGCTGTCGATCACGTGGCAGGCGTGCGTGCTGTACGCGGTCGCGTTCGGCGGCTACGTCGCCTTCTCCGTCTACCTGCCCGCCTACCTCCAGACCGGCTACGGCCTCGAACAGGCCGACGCCGCCAACCGCATGGCCGGGTTCGTGGTGCTGGCGGTGCTGGCCCGGCCGCTCGGCGGCTGGCTGTCCGACCGGGTCGGTCCCGTGCCCGTGCTGACCGGGGTGTTCGTCGTCATCGCCGTCTCGGCCGGGGTGCAGGCGCTGACGCCGGGGCTGATGCCGGTCGGCACGGTCGCCTTCCTGACCATGGCCGCCGCGCTCGGCGCGGGCAGCGGCGCCACCTTCGCCCTCGTCGCCCAGGTCGCGCCGGCCGACAAGGTCGGCACGGTGACCGGACTGGTCGGCGCGGCGGGCGGGCTCGGCGGGTTCGTCCCGCCGCTGCTGATGGGCTTCGTCTACGGGCGGCTCGGCTCGTACGGGCTCGGCCTGGGCCTGCTGGCCGTCACGGCCGCGCTCACCCTGGCACTGACGGTGACCGTGATCCGCTCGGTGGCCGTCCGCCGCACGGCCGGCGCCCGATAGGAGGTCGGTGACGTGGGTCCGGTCGACATCCGGGTGGAGCGCGGCGGACCGCCGCGTCCCCGCGCCTCGTGGCACCTGCGCGCGAACGCGGTCGTCGTCGGCTGGCTCGCCCTCACCGTCGTGGCGGCCCTGGCGGGCGACGTGCTGCCGGCGCCGCGCTGGCTGCTGATCCACGTCTTCCTGCTGGGCGCGATCAGCACCGCCATCCTCATCTGGAGCGAGCACTTCACCGTCGCGCTGCTGCGCGTCCGCACCCCGCCGCGCCGCGGCAGCCTCGCCCGGCTCGGCCTGCTCAACGCGGCCACGGTCGCGGTGCTGGCCGGGGTTTCCGTGGGGCCGTGGCAGGTCGCCGCCGCCGGCGCGGCGGTGGTGGCGGGGGTGGTGCTGTGGCACGCCGCTGTGCTCGTGAGGCTGGTACGTCAGGCGCTGCCCGGCCGGTTCGGCCACGTCATCGGCTGGTACGTCGCCGCCGCAGGGGCGCTCGCCACCGGCGGCGTCCTCGGCGGGCTGCTGGCCGCGGACGTCGGGCACGGGGCCGCGCACGAGCGGACGCAGGCCGCGCACGCCGTGGTGAACCTGTTCGGCTGGGTCGGGCTGACCGTGCTCGGCACGCTGTTCACGCTCTGGCCCACGGTGCTGCGCACCCGGATGGCGGACGGGACGCGCCGGGCCTCGCGCCTGGGGCTGCGGCTGGCCGTCCCCGGGCTGGCGGTCGCGACCGGCGGGCTGCTCGCGGGCTGGCGGTGGGCGGCCCTGGCCGGGCTGGTGGCGTACGGGATGGGAGCGCTGGCGGCGCTCGTGCCGCCGGCCGACGCGCTGCGGCGCAGACGGCCGCACACCGGGGCCGCCTGGATGCTGGGCGCGGCGATCGGCTGGTTCGAGGTGGCGCTGGCCGCGAACGCGGTGGTCGTCGCCACCCGCCCGGCGGCCGGGGTGGCGGCGGCGCTGGAGCCGCTGCTGCCGCTGGTGCTCGTCGGGTTCGTCGCCCAGGTGCTGTTCGGCTCGCTGCTGCACCTGCTGCCCGCGGTGCTGGGCGGCGGGCCGGCCCGGTTCAAGGAGAACGCGGCGCTGCTGGAGCGCGGCTGGGCGGTACGGCTGGCGGCGCTCAACGTGGGGGTGCCGCTGCTGGTCCTGCCGGTGCCGTCCCCGGTGGTGCTGCTGGGGTGGGCGCTTGTCCTGGGCTCGGCCGTGGCGTTCGTCGCGCTGGCGGTCACCGCCCTGGTCCGGGCCCGCCCAGCGTCGTGGCGGCCGTCGCCGGCCGTGGCCGGGGTCGTCGCCGGTTGCCTGCTGACGGCCGCCGCGGTCGTCGTCGCCACGACGGGCGGATCGGGTCCTGCCTCCGTGACCGTGACCGGCTCCCGTACGGTCGAGGTGACGCTGTCCGGGATGAGCGTCCGCCCGGCGGTGATCGAGGCGCCCCCGGGGACGGTCCTGACGTTGCGGGTCACCAACGCCGACGCCCAGCGCCACGACCTGCGCATGGAGACCGGTGAGCGCACCCCGGCGCTCGCCCCGGGCCAGAGCGCGACGCTGAAGCTGGCGGCCCTCGGCGCGGCCGTGGACGGCTGGTGCACGGTGGCCGGGCATCGGGCGGCGGGCATGACGATGCGGATCGTCCCCACAGGAACTTCCGCCCATACCGCCGCGCACCCCGCCGCGCACCCGTCCGGCCCCGCCCGCCTCGACCTCGCCGCCCCCATGTCACCGGGCTGGAAGCCGTACGACGCCACCCTGCGGCCCGCGCCCGGCGGCACCGAGCACCACGTCGAGATCCGCGCCGACGACAGGGCCGTCCAGGAGGTCGCGCCCGGGGTGCGGCAGCGCGTGTGGACGTTCAACGGGACCATGCCGGGCCCGGTGCTGCGCGGCAAGGTCGGTGACGTGTTCGTCGTGACGTTCGTCAACGGCGGCACGATGGGCCACGGCATCGACTTCCATGCCGGGGCGACCGCGCCCGACGGCCCGATGCGGACGATCCAGCCGGGGGAGCGGCTGACGTACCGGTTCCGCGCCGAGTTCGCCGGGGCCTGGCTGTACCATTGCTCGACCATGCCCATGACGCAGCACATCGCCAACGGCATGTACGGCGCGGTCGTCATCGACCCGCCCGGCCTGCTGCCGGTGGACCGCGAATACCTCCTGGTGCAGGGCGAGCTCCACCTGGGCGAGCCCGGCAGCGAGGCCCAGGTCGCCAAGTTGCGGGCGGGCGAGCCGGACGGCTGGATGTTCAACGGCGCCGCCGCCGGCTACGACCACGCCCCGCTGCGCGCCGAGGCGGGCGAGCGCGTACGCCTGTGGGCCGTGGCCGCCGGGCCCAGCTCGGGCACGTCGCTGCACGTGGTCGGAGCGCCGTTCGACACGGTCTACAAGGAGGGCGCGTACGCGCTGCGATCCGGCGACCCCGGCGGGGCGCAGACGCTCGACCTCGCCCCCGCCCAGGGCGGCTTCGCCGAGCTGGTCTTTCCCGAGCCGGGCCGGTATCCGGTGGTGGACCACACGATGCGTCAGGCCGAGGCGGGCGCGCACGGGCTGTTCGAGGTGAGCGCGTCATGACGTGGTGGTCGGTGGTGCGGTTCCTGCACGTGCTGGGCGCGGCGCTGTGGGTCGGCGGCCAGTTGTCGGTGTCGCTGGTGCTGCTGCCGCCGGCCCGGCGGCTGCTGGACGAGCAGCGGCGGGGCCAGGTGCTGAGCGCCGTGGGCCGCCGCTTCGGGCTGCTCACCGCCGCGGTGTTCCTGCCGGTGCAGCTCGCCACCGGGGTGGCCATCGCCTGGCACAAGGGCGTGACGTGGGCCTCGCTCGCCGAGCCCGGCTACGGCCGGATCCTGGCGGCCAAGCTGCTGCTGTTCTGCGCCGTCATGGCGGCCGCCGGGGCGCACGGGTGGCTGACCGGCGCGGGCCGGCCGCGGCTCGCCCGGGTGATGGCGGTGACGTCGCTGGTGGGCTCGCTGGGCGTGGTCCTGCTGGCCACCGCCCTGCCCGCCACATAAGGACCTGAGGGCCGATCGGCCCGACAGGCGGGACTTTGGTCCCTGCCCGACATGGTGCCTATGCCGGAAGTCTTTCCTCGTGAGCCCTGTATCCCCTGTGGCGAGGAAGGTTCCATGACCGACATCGATGCGGTTCCCGGGATGGGGCCGTTGCTGGCCGCCCGTACGTTCTTCACCAGGTCGGAGGTGTCGGCCGACGGCCGCACCCTGCACCAGGTCGACCCGAGCGGCTGGGACCGCTTCTACCGGGACCGATGGGCGCACGACAAGGTGGTGCGCTCGACGCACGGCGTGAACTGCACGGGATCGTGCTCGTGGCAGGTGTTCGTCAAGGACGGCCTCATCACGTGGGAGCACCAGGCGACCGACTATCCGTCGGTGGGGCCGGATTCCCCCGAGTACGAGCCGCGCGGCTGCCCCCGTGGCGCGTCGTTCTCCTGGTACACCTATTCGCCGTCGCGGGTGCGGTACCCGTACGTGCGCGGGGTGCTGCTGGAGGCGTGGCGGGAGGCCAGGTCCAGGCTGGGGGACCCGGTGCTGGCGTGGGCGGAGCTGACCGGCGACCCGGAGCGGTCGCGGGCGTACAAGCGGGCCCGCGGCAAGGGCGGGTTCGTCCGCGCGGAGTGGGACGAGGTCCTGGAGCTGATGGCCGCCGCGCACGTGCACACGGTCAAGGAGTACGGGCCGGACCGGGTGGTGGGGTTCTCGCCCATCCCGGCGATGTCGATGGCGTCGTTCGCGGCCGGGACGCGGTTCCTGTCGATGATCGGCGGCACGCTGCTGTCGTTCTACGACTGGTACGCCGACCTGCCGATCGCCTCCCCGCAGGTGTGGGGCGACCAGACGGACGTGCCCGAGGCGGCCGACTGGTGGAACTCCCGCTACCTGATCATGTGGGGCTCCAACATCCCGGTCACCCGCACCCCGGACGCCCACTTCATGACCGAGGCCCGCTACCAGGGCACCAAGGTGGTGGCGGTCAGCCCCGACTACGCCGACAACGTCAAGTTCGCCGACGACTGGCTCGCGCCGCATCCGGGCACGGACGGCGCGCTCGCGATGGCGATGGGGCACGTGGTGCTGACGGAGTTCTTCCGCGAGCGGCAGGTGCCGTACTTCACCGACTACGTACGCAAATACACCGACCTGCCGTTCCTGGTGACGCTGGAGCCGCGCGGCGACGCCTACGTCCCGCGCCGCTTCCTGACCGCCGCCGACCTGCTCGACGACGGGGGCGACGAGACCGAGAACGCCGCGTTCAAGACCGTCTTCCTGGACGAGGAGACGGGCGAGCCGACGATCCCGAACGGCTCGCTCGGCTTCCGCTGGGGCGAGGAGGGCGCGGGCCGCTGGAACCTCGACCTGGCCGGCGCCACCCCCGCCCTGACCCTGCTCGGCCGCGCCGGCCGCGCCGTCGAGGTCGACCTGCCGCGTTTCGACGAGGGCGCCACCGAAGGCGGCTCGGTCATGCGCCGCGGCGTGCCCGCGACCGAGGTGGGCGGCAGGCTCGTCACCACGGTGTTCGACCTGCTCATGGCCCAGTACGGAGTGGCGCGCGGCGACCTGCCCGGCCAGTGGCCGCAGGGCTACGAGGACGCGGCGCAGCCGTACACGCCGGCCTGGGCGGAGGAGATCACCTCGGTCCCCGCCGCGACGATCGCCAGGATCGGCCGGGAGTTCGCCCGCAACGCCGAGGTCACCGAGGGCCGGTCGATGATCGCGATGGGCGCGGGCACCAACCACTGGTTCCACTCCGACCAGATCTACCGCGCCTTCCTGACGCTGGTGCTGCTGACCGGCTGCCAGGGCGTCAACGGCGGCGGCTGGGGCCACTACGTCGGCCAGGAGAAGGTCCGCCCGATCACCGGCTTCCAGCACCTGGCCTTCGCCTTCGACTGGCAGCGGCCGACCCGGCACATGGCGGGGACGGCGTTCTGGTACCTCGCCACCGACCAGTGGCGCTACGAGCAGATCCAGGCCGACGAGCTGTCCAGCCCGCTCGGGGACGGCCTGTTCGCGGGGCGCTCGTTCGCCGACTGCAACGCCCAGGCGGCCCGGCTGGGCTGGCTGCCGTCGCACCCGACGTTCAACAGGAACCCGCTCACGCTCGCCGACGAGGCCGCCGCGAAGGGCGTCGGCGTGGCCGAGCACGTGGTGGACGAGCTCAGGTCCGGCCGGCTGCGGTTCGCCGCCGAGGACCCGGGCGACCCGGCGAACTTCCCGCGGGTGCTCACCGTCTGGCGGGCCAACCTGCTGGGCTCGTCCGGCAAGGGCAACGAGTACTTCCTGCGGCACCTGCTCGGCGCGGACGCCGAGACCCGCAACCGGGAAGGCGTCCACCCCACGGAGGTGCGCTGGCGGGAGGAGGCCACCGAGGGCAAGCTCGATCTGCTGACCACGATCGACTTCCGCATGACGTCCACGGCGCTGTTCGCCGACGTCGTGCTGCCGGCCGCCACCTGGTACGAGAAGCACGACCTGTCCTCGACCGACATGCACCCGTTCGTCCACGCGTTCAACCCGGCCATCGCCCCGCCGTGGCAGACCCGCGCCGACTACGACGTCTTCCTCGGCCTCGCCGACGCCTTCTCCGAGCTGGCCGCCCGCCATCTCGGGAGGCGGACCGACGTCCTCGCCGTCCCGCTCGCCCACGACACGCCGGACGAGCTGGCGCAGCCCGGCGGCCGCGTACGCGACTGGAAGCACGGCGAGTGCGAGCCCATCCCCGGGAAGACCATGCCGAAGATCGTCACGATCGAGCGCGACTACGCCGCCGTCGGCGCGCGGATGCGCGGCATCGGGCCGCTCTTCGCCGAGCTGGGCCTGACCACCAAGGGCATCACGTACCGGGTCGGGCCCGAGCTGGACGACCTGCGCGCCAGGAACGGCACCACCCCCGAGGGCCGCGTCTCCCTGGCCACGGCCGACCGCATGTGCGAGGCCATCCTCGCGCTGTCCGGCACCACCAACGGCCGCCTGTCCACGCAGGGCTTCGAGACGCTGGAGCGGCGCACCGGCACCCGGCTCGCCGACCTGGCCGCCGAGCACGAGGGCAAGCGGATCACGTTCGCCGACACCCGGTCCAGGCCGCAGCCCGTCATCACCTCGCCCGAATGGTCCGGGTCGGAGACCGGCGGACGCCGCTACTCCGCCTTCGTCATCAACGTCGAACGCGACAAACCCTGGCACACGCTGACCGGCCGCCAGCAGTTCTTCCTCGACCACGACTGGATGATCGAGCTGGGGGAGCAGCTGCCCGCCTACCGGCCGCCGCTCAACATGCGCCGCCACTACGGCGAGCAGGGCGACGGCCAGGACGGGGCCGAGGTCACCGTGCGCTACCTGACGCCGCACTCGAAGTGGTCCATCCACTCGGAGTACCAGGACAACGCCTACATGCTGGCGCTGTCGCGCGGCGGGCCGACGATCTGGATGAGCGTCGAGGACGCCGCCAGGATCGGCGTGGCCGACAACGACTGGATCGAGGCGTACAACCGCAACGGCGTCGTCGTGGCGCGGGCCGTCGTCTCGCACCGCATGCCCGCCGGGACCGTGTACATGTACCACGCCAAGGACCGCAACGTGAACGTCCCCCTGACCGAGAGGTCGGGCCGGCGCGGCGGCGTGCACAACTCCCTCACCCGGCTGCTGCTCAAGCCCAGCCACCTCATCGGCGGGTACGCGCAGTTCACCTACGCCTTCAACTACTACGGGCCCACCGGCAACCAGCGTGACGAGATCACGGTGATCCGCCGCCGGGGCCAGGAGGTGACGTACTGATGCGCGTCATGGCACAGGTCGCGATGGTCATGAACCTGGACAAGTGCATCGGCTGCCACACCTGCTCGGTCACCTGCAAGCAGACCTGGACCAACCGGGACGGCGTCGAGTACGTCTGGTTCAACAACGTCGAGACCAAGCCCGGCGTCGGCTACCCCAAGCGCTACGAGGACCAGGACCGCTGGCACGGCGGCTGGCAGCTGGACGGGCGCGGCCGGCTCAAGCTGCGCGCGGGCGGCCGGGTCAAGCGCCTGCTCAACCTGTTCTCCAACCCCGACCTGCCCGCCCTGGACGACTACTACGAGCCGGCCACCTACGACTACGACACCCTCGTCAACGCCCCCGCGGGACCGCACACCCCGGTCATCCGCCCCAAATCCGCCATCACCGGCCGCGACATGGCCATCACCTGGGGCGCGAACTGGGAGGACGACCTCGGCGGCGCCCCCGAGCACGCCACGGCCGACCCCAACCTCGCCGCGATGGCGGAGAAGGTGGCGATGGAGTTCGACAAGACCTTCATGTTCCACCTGCCGCGCATCTGCGAGCACTGCCTCAACCCGGCCTGCGTCGCCGCCTGCCCGTCCGGCGCCATGTACAAGCGCGAGGAGGACGGCATCGTCCTCGTGGACCAGGAACGCTGCCGCGGCTGGCGCATGTGCGTCTCGTCCTGCCCGTACAAGAAGGTGTACGTCAACCACAGGACCGGCAAGGCCGAGAAGTGCACCTTCTGCTTCCCCCGCATCGAGGCCGGCCAGCCGACCGTGTGCGCCGAGACCTGCGTCGGCCGGCTGCGTTACCTCGGCCTCATCCTGTACGACGCCGACGCCGTGCTCGACGCCGCCCGCGTCGCCGACCCCCGCGACCTGCTGGAGGCGCAGCGCCGGGTCTTCCTCGACCCCGAGGATCCCGCCGTGGCCGCCGCCGCCCGCGCGAGCGGCATCAGCGAGGACTGGATCGAGGCGGCGCGGCGTTCCCCGATCTACAGGCTGGCCATGCGGTACCGGGTCGCGCTGCCGCTGCACCCGGAGTACCGGACGCTGCCGATGGTCTGGTACATCCCGCCGCTCTCGCCCGTCCTCGACGCCGTCACCGGCGTCGGCGCCGACGCCGACGACCCCGACAACGTCTTTCACGCGATCACCGACCTGCGCATCCCGCTGGAGTACCTGGCGAGCCTGTTCTCGGCGGGCGACACCGAGGTGGTGGCCGGGGTGCTGATGAAGCTGTCGGCGATGCGGGCGTACATGCGGGCCCGCACCATCGACGGCACCGTCGCCACGGACCTGCTGGAGTCGGCCGGGATGACGGCCGCCGACATGGAGGACATGTACCGGCTGCTCGCCATCGCCAAGTACGACGAGCGCTACGTCGTGCCGGCCGCCCACCGCGAGGACGCCGCCGCCCTGTCCGCGCAGGCCGGCGGGTGCAGCCTCGACGGCGACGGCGGGCCCGGCATGAGCGACTTCCACCCGACCGGCGTCACCGGCCGGCGCGGCGACGGCCGCCTGGGCCTGAAGCTCTTCGTCGGCAAGGGAGGCCCGGCATGAACCACGTCCCCCGGCAGCGCGCGTCCCTGCTCCGGCTGGTCTCCCTCCTGCTCCAGTACCCCGACCCCGCCCTGCTCGCCGCCCGCGACGAGCTGGCCGAGGCGGTACGCGCCCTGCCGGAATCGAGGGCCCGCACGTCGCTGACCGCCTTCGTGGCCTGGTTCGGCGACCAGCCGCCGATGGAACCGGCCCGCCACTACGTCCAGACCTTCGACCTGCGCCGCAGGTCGAGCCTCTACCTCACCTACTACCTGCACGGCGACACCCGCCGCCGCGGCATGGCCCTGCTCACGCTCAAGCAGCGTTACCGGGTCGCCGGGCTCACCCCGCCGGAGGGCGAGCTGCCCGACTTCCTGCCGGTCGTCTGCGAGTTCGCCGCCCTGGCCGGCCCGGCCACCGGGGAGGCCCCGCTCCGGCAGCACCGCAAGGGCCTGGAGCTCATCCGTACCGCGCTGCACGAGGGCGGCTCGCCGTACGCGCTCGTCCTCGACGCGCTCTGCGGCGAGCTGCCGGAGCTGTCGGCGGCCGAGCAGTCCGCCGTCGCCGACCTCGCCCTGGTGGGGCCGCCCGCCGAGGAGGTCGGGCTGGCGCCGTACGGCCCGCCGCTCACCGAACTGGAGGTCAGACCGTGAACGTCGCGCTCTGGGTCGTCGTCCCCTACGTCGCGCTGACGGTGTTCGTCGTCGGGCACGTCTGGCGCTGGCGGGTCGACCAGTTCGGCTGGACGACGCGCACCACGCAGGTGCTGGAGAGCCGGCTGCTGCGGCTCGGCTCGCCGCTGTTCCACCTCGGCGCGTTCGCCGCGATCGGCGGGCACGTGCTCGGCCTGCTCGTCCCCAAGTCGTGGACCGCGGCCGTCGGGATCGACGAGCACCTCTACCACCTGGTGTCGGTGGTCGCCGGCACCGTGGCCGGGCTCATGGTGGTCGCGGGCCTGGCGCTGCTGCTGGCCCGCCGCTTCACCAGCCCGCGGGTGCGCCGGACGACCACCCGCGCCGACAAGGTGCTGTTCGCCGTCCTCGCCGTGGTGATCCTGCTCGGCATGAGCGCGACCATCGGCGCGAACCTGTTCGGCGGCGGCTACGACTACCGCGCCACGATCGCCGTCTGGTTCCGCGGCGTCCTCATCCTCCGCCCCGACCCCTCCCTGATGGCCGGCGTGCCGCCGGTCTTCCAGCTGCACGCGCTGTCGGCCTGGCTGCTCGCCGCGATCTGGCCGTTCACCAGGCTCGTCCACGTCTGGTCGGCGCCCATCGCGTACCTGTGGCGGCCGTACGTCGTCTACCGCCGGCGCGTGCCGCTGAGCTGATGGCTCCAGCCGTGCTCCAGGAGGTCGAAGGCCCGGACGATGGCCTCGCGGGGATTCTCGTGGGCGTAGGCCGCGCGAGGGGCTTCGAGGGCGAAGTGGGCCAGGGCACCGCAAACAGGGTCGTCCGCGGCGAGGCCGCTCTCCTCCGCGATGACCCGGGCGAGCGCGGCGGCGTGGCGTAGCCACATGTTCTGGGCGTAGTCCCGCAGCGCGGGCGTCCTGGCCACCAGGTCGGCGAAGGCGGCGAAACGGGCGTCGCCGCCTTCACCGGCGGCCACCCGGGTGGTCAGGGCGTGCTCGCGCAGCGCGGCCGGGATGGACTGGCCCTCGGGCCGCTCGCGTACGGCGGCGAGCAGCCGCGCCTCCTGGCCGGAGTCCTCGTCGAAGACGAGGGCTTCCTTCACCGGGAAGTGCTTGAACAGCGTGGTGGTGGACACGTCGGCGGCGTCCGCGATCTCGCGGATGCCGACCTCGTCGTATCCGCGCTCCAGGAACAGGTGCAGCGCGGCGTCGGCGATGGCCTGCCGGGTGGCGGCCTTCTTGCGCTCGCGGCGCCCCATCGGCGGGTGAGACATGCCCGCACCCTACCAACTCGGTGGTACGACTTCAAAAGTTGAACTGTTGCACTTATTGAGTTGGTGTGCTTTTCTGTGGTGCGGCCGCGACACCGCCACCTTCGGAACGAACGGAGCACCACCATGAACACGACTCCGGCACCCCGCATCGCCATCATCGGAGCCGGCCCCGGCGGCCTGACCTGCGCCCGCATCCTCCAGCGGCACGGCATCACCGTCGCCGTCCACGACCGCGACGCCGGCCCCGCCGCCCGCGACCAGGGCGGCACCCTCGACCTGCACGCCGACAACGGCCAGATCGCCCTGCGCGAAGCCGGCCTCCTCGACGAGTTCTTCCGGCTGGCCCGGCCGGAGGGCCAGGAGATGCGCCAGCTGGACCCGGCCGGCACGATGCTCTTCCACCACGTCCCCGGCCAGGACGAACGGTTCAAACCGGAGATCGACCGCGGCCTGCTGCGCGACCTGCTGCTCGACTCGCTTCAGCCCGGCACCGTGCGCTGGGGCCACACCCTGCGGGCCGTCACCGGCCCCGCCGAAGGCCCCCGGCAATTGCACTTCACCGACGGCACCACCGTCGAAGCCGACCTCGTCATCGGCGCCGACGGCGCCTGGTCCAGCGTCCGCCGCGCCGTCTCCCCGGCCACCCCCCGCTACACCGGGGTGAGCTTCCTGGAAGCCTGGTTCCACGACGTCGAGACCCGGCACCCCGACATCGCCGAGCTCGTCGGCCAGGGCGGAGCCGCCGCGGCCGACGGCGAACGCGGCCTGTTCGCCCAGCGCAACGGCGGCGACCACATCCGCGTCTACATCATCCAGCGCGTCCCGGCCGACTGGATCACCGCCGGCGGCCTCACCCCCGAGGCCACCGACGACATCCGCGCCCTCCTCCTGGAGCGCTACCGCGACTGGTCGCCCCGCCTGCGCCGGCTGATCGCCGACAACGACGGCCCGTACGTCGACCGCCCGATCTTCGCCCTGCCCGTCCCGCACGTCTGGGAGCACAACCCGACGGTGACCCTGCTCGGCGACGCCGCTCACCTCATGCCCCCGCTCGGCGTCGGCGTCAACCTCGCCCTGCTGGACGCCTGCGAACTGGCCCTCGCCCTCGCCCGCCACGACACGGTTGACGAGGCGATCCACGCCTACGAGCAGACCATGCTGCCCCGCTCCACGGAAACGGCCCGGCTCCTCGACGGCGCCGCCGAAGGGCTGCTGTCCACCGAGCTGCCCGACTTCGCCGCCGCCGCACTGGGCTAGGTTGCTCGGGTGGGCGTCTACGAGGATCTGCCGGCGGAGCTGATGACCGAGCGGCTGCGGTTGCGGCGGTGGGTGCCGTCGGACGCCGAGGACTACCGCGGGTTGTGGCTTGAGCGGGATCCACGAGTACCGCCGGCACGGCGGATCGACGCCGAGGGCCACCCGACGGTCGAGGACGTCCGCGGCTGGCTCCTCGACAATCCGCTGTCGGCGGCCCCGGGGCTCGGGCTGCTGCCTGTCGAGCTGAGAGCCACCGGTGAGTTCATCGGGTACTGCGGCTTGACTGTCGGCCAGGGGTCTTTCGACGAACCGGAGATCGCGTACGAGCTGGCACAACGAGCTCACGGCCATGGTTACGCGACGGAAGCCGCCCGCGCGGTCATGGAAGCCGCGACTCGAACAGGACGCCGACGACTCTGGGCGACCGTGCGGGAATGGAACGCACCCTCGTTCCGCGTCCTCGAGAAGCTCGGATTCCGCCGAAGCGGCCGCATCACCGAGGACGCCGAACATGGCGACACGATCTGGATGACGCGCGTACTCGAGACGTGAGCACCGGCCGCGCTCCACGGCGCTGTGGTCAGCAGCAGCCGCCCGGCTCGACGGGCTCCTTGGTCAGGGTGTCGGCGTCGCCCTTGACCACGTACACCTCCCATGGCTCCGCTCCCGGGCCGTGGACCCAGACCTTGTCCTGGAGCGCGTAACAGCAGGAGGTGTCGTTCTCCTCGAAGGTGGCGAGACCGGCGTCCTTGAGCCGCTGGGTGGCGGCGTTGACCAGGGCGGTGTCCTCGACCTCCACGCCGAGGTGATCCAGGCGGGTCGCCTCCCCCTCCTCTCCCTCGATGAGCACCAGCTTGAGCGGCGGCTCGGCGATGGCGAAGTTGGCGTAGCCGGGGCGACGCTTGGCCGGCTCAGTGCCGAACAGCTTGGAATAGAAGGCGATCGAGCCTTCCAGGTCGGCGACGCGCAGGGCGAGCTGGACGCGAGACATGGCGATCTCCGCTCTCGTGGTTTCGACGGATGTCTAATCAGCCCCGAGTCTGCGCTACTACTTAGGTACATGTCAAATTAGAGAATCATCTAAGCAGGGTTCAGTATGTACTCGCGCGAGGCGTGGACCTCGCGCCGCAGGGCGGGCAGGTCCACGTCGAGGACGTGGCCGTTCCACTTGCGGGGCTCGCCGTTGATGAGGACGGCGCTGATGTTGCGGGCGTCGGAGCCCAGCACGACGGTGCCGATCGGGTCGTTGAGCGGCATGTTGTTGAGGTCCTCGGCCTGGATGACCAGCAGGTCGGCCTTCTTGCCCGGGGTGAGCGAGCCGGTGACGGCGGCCAGGCCGTTCGTACGGGCGCCCTGGAGAGTGGCGAAGTCCAGGACGTCGTGGGTGGTGATGCGGCGGGGCTGCCGGCCGGTGCCGTACGCGGCGTTGACGGCGCGCATCCGCTGGATGGCGTGCAGGGCCCGCATCTGCGTGAACATGTCGCTGGCCAGGGCGACCTCGACGTCGATGCTCAGCCCGGGGCGGATGCCGACCGACAGGGCCTCGTCGACGGCGGGGATCGCGGTCTCCAGGCCGATCTGGGCGTCGGAGGTGGGGGCGAGCGCCACGGTGGCCCTGGTCTCGCCCATCGCCTTCCACGCCTCCGAGGTCAGCCCGGTGGCGTGGATGAGGGTGACGTCCGGGCCGAGGATGCCGTCCTCGGCCCAGCGCAGGACCGCCTCGGAGGAGGACGTGCCGAAGACGGCGTCCACGCTCACTCCGATGCCCAGGTCCCGCGCGACGCGGGCGAGCTCGGGACCGTAGGCGAGCGCGGGTCCGGCGATCTCGTCGGTGGCGAGCGCCGCCAGGCGCAGGGTCAGCAACTGGTCGTCGCCGCTGAAGTACTGGTCCTTGATGCGCGCCAGATCACCCGGCCACTGCCGGTCCCAGTCGCCGAAGTGCGGCCCCATGGAGGCGTGTACGCCGCGGATGCCGGTGTCGCGCAGGGCCTCGATGGCGGCGTCCGAGTGCTCCCGGGTGCGGGAGTTGTGGGAGAAGTCGAGCATGGTCGTGATGCCGCTGTCGATCGCGGTCAGCGCGGCCAGTCTCGTGCCGACGTACATGTCCTCCGGCCGGTAGACCGGGGCGTAACCGGCCAGCGTGGACATGACATAGCCGCCGAGGTCGTCGACGTCCGGCATGATCCGGCGTAGCTGAGCCTCCCAGGCGTGCCGGTGGGTGTCGACGAAGCCGGGGCTCAGGACGGCGCCGGTGGCGTCCACGACCACCGCGTCGTCGGCGCTGAGGTGGGGGCCGACGGCGGCGATGGCATCGCCCTCGACGAGGAGGTCGCCCTGGTCGATGACGCCGAGGTCGGGGTCCATGGTGACGATGGTCGCGCCGGTGAACAGGATGCGCCGCTCGCTCGCGGGGCGGCGCAGGAGTTGTTCGAGGACGGTGGCGTTGACGTTCATGAAATGTCCTTGTTTTGTGCGTACGTGGGGGAGAGGGCGGCGATGGGCCGCCGGGACGGGTCAGCCCAGCGTCATGACGTAGCCCGCGTGGTGCAGCTCGTCGCCCCTGAACTCCCCGTAGGCCCAGAAACCGAGGTCGTCCAGGTAGTCGATGCGGTCGCCGTCGATCCAGAACCGGCCCTGGTAGGCGTGCGGGCGACCGCCCCGGGTCTCGTCGTAGCGGCCGTCGGCGGTGAGCTCCTGGTGCAGGAAGCCCTTGCGGTCGACCCAGACGCCGACCCGCGGGCTGCCGGTCAGGTCCGGCGCGGCCGGGATGCCCGTTTCGGGAGCGGTGGCCCGGCCGGGGGCGTCGGCGCCGGCCCACAGGACGGGCCGACCGGCCGCGACCAGCGCGCGGACCTGCTCCGGCCGGGACCCGAGGACGGCGATCGCGCTCGGCACATCGGGGGCGAGCTCGTCGGGCACCACCAGGAGATCGGCGGCGTTGCCCGGGGTCAGCGTCGCGACGTACTCCGGACGGCTGCCGCGTCCGCCGGCCAGCGCGACGGCGTCCACGACGGCCGGGACGACGGTCATGCCCGTGCAGTCGACGACGATGGCGTTGTCGTCCTCCGCCGCGGTGACGATGCCGGGGCCGACCCCCACGATCAGGGAACCGACGAACAGGATGTCGGCGCCGGTCATGGTCCCGATCAGCGGGTCCATCGTCACGATCCGGGCGTTGGTGAACAGGACGGGACGGCCGCCGTCGTCCGAGATGATCTCGTGGAGGGCCTTCGGGTTCCAGCTCGCCGTGCCGGTGATGGTCATGGTGCTCCTCACGGGGCTCGTAGGTGTGTGACCATCAGGTTCGTCGTGCCGCGGCGTCGTTACCAGGCCGCCGCTTCCCTAGGTGCGCCGCACCCAGGAAGCCCGTACCTGGGGACACGGCGGCCTGGCCGCCGGCCGGCCGCCGGGCCGACCATGGAGCCATGACCAGCGACGACACGCTCCGCGATCCCCACCCGTACGTCGGGATGTGGGTGACCGCGGACGGCTACATCCGCCAGGAACTGCTGCCGGACGGCCGTTACGACGAGGCCCGAGGGAACCGGCAGAGCGCCTATACCGGCCGCTACAGCGTCACCGGCGACCACATCGACTACATCGACGACACCGGCTTCACCGCCACCGGGGACGTCCGCGACGGCGTTCTCTTCCACGAGCACCTCGTGCTGTACCGCGAGAGCGACCCGCGCGTGCGGCCGCGCGGCTGAGCGGTCGGGGGATTCTCGCCAGGGCCGCTCAGTCCCAGGACGGGTGGCTCGCCGCCTGCACCACCTGTACGGTCTCCCCTCGACCGGCGCGCGCCCGGAGCTCCGCGAAGGCGGCCGCGGTGGCGCTCGCCGGCTCGGCCTGATAGACGACCAGCTGCTGATGCGGGGCGTCATTGACGGTGAACGCCGAGAACTCGATCTCCAGAGCGCCGACCTCGGGGTGCGCGAGGTGCTTGGCCTGCTGGGTCTTGCCCTTCACCTCGTGCCGCGCCCACAGCTCGGCGAACTCGGGGCTCTTCGCGCGGAGCGTGCCGACGACCTCGTCGATCCGGGGCGCGTCGGGGTCGTGCCCGTAGGCCGCGCGCAGTTCGGCCGTACACGAGCTCGCGGCCTTGTCCCAGTCCCGGTAGAAGGCGTGCCCGGCCGGGTCCAGGAAGACCATGCGGGCCAGGTTGTCGAACCTCTGGAACCCGCTGTGCAGGGCCGCGGCGAGCGCGTTGTGCGCCAGGATGTCGAGAGCCGGCCCCAGGATGAAGGCGGGATTGTCGGGCCAGCCGTCGATCAGCCGCCGAAGCTGGGGGCTGATCCGGTCGTGACCGGCGGGGATGCCGCGACGCTCCTGACGCGCCCTGGCGAGCCTGCGCAGGTGGTCGTGCGCCTCGCCGCCGAGGTGGAGTGCGGCGGCGATCGCGTCGATCACCTGGGGCGACGGGCTGGTCTCCCGGCCCTGTTCGAGGCGCATGTAGTAGTCGGAGCTCACGCCCGCGAGCATGGCGACCTCCTCGCGGCGCAGCCCCGGCACCCGCCTGCGCCCGTACTCCGGCAGGCCCACGTCCTGCGGCTTCAGGGCTTCGCGTCGCGCTCTGAGGAAGTCACCCAAGGGAGTGCTGTCGCTCATGACCCCAACCTAATGGGGGACGGAGCCGGCATCGGCAACAGGACGCCCAAGCCTGCCCCGGCGGCCTCCCGGCCCCGCCGTCCGGATCATGGCGTCACCGGAGGAGCGGGGAGCGGCGACGTGGGCTTGGTTGGAACGATCCATAGGCGAGTCTCTCCAAAGGGTGCAAACATCGCCGGGCGACCCGGAAGGAGAACGACGTGAGCGAACCCGAGGTTCGGCCGAACGAGACGACAGTGCCGCTGATGCCGTGCGCGTCAGTGGAGGAGACCCTGGCGTTCTATGAGGCGCTGGGGTTCGAGGCGACCTACAAACAGAGCAAGCCCTACGTCTATCTGGCGCTGCAGTGGAGCGGATTCCAGCTGCACTTCGGCCCGGCGCCCAAGGGCCTGGATCCGGCGCGGGAGGAGTCGGGAAGCTGCCTGGTCATGGTCGACGCCGTGGCGCCGTACCACGCGGCGTTCGTCGCCGCGATGCGCCGGGTCTACGGGAAGGTGCTCGCCTCCGGCCTTCCGCGAATCACCCGTTACCGGCCCGGCGCGTCCCGGTTCACCCTGATCGATCCGTCCGGGAACTCGATCCTCTTCATCCAGCGTGACGAGCCCGCCGAGTTGGAGTACGGCGGCTCGAAGAAGCTGACCGGCCTGGCCAAGGCACTCGACAACGCCCGCATCCTGCGCGAGTTCAAGAACGATGACCTGCAGGCCTTCCGCGCGCTCAAGTCCGCGATGCGCAGACACCACGCGAACGCCTCAGCGGTCGAGCGGGCCATCGCCCTGTGTCATCTCATCGACTTGGCCACCGTTCTCGGCGAGCCCACCGATCCCTGGCTCGCTGATCTGCGCGGTCTGGAGCTCACCGTCGCCGACAGGCAGCGCGTCGAGTCGGAACTCGGGCATCTCGCCGGACTTCAGGAGTGGCTTCCCCAGGTCGGTTGATCACCTCGGCGGAATTGTCGGCGGCGAAGGATACGGTTGGCCGGTGGAACTCACCCCCCGACAGGCGCTCGGTTTGCGGATGTCCAGCCTGCTGCTCCGGGCGTCGCCCGGCGGCGCCGGCCGGGCGAAGGGCGTGGCCGAGGTGGTGACGTGGCTCGGGGCGATGCAGGCGCAAGACCTGGCCAGCGGCCTGTGGTCGTTCGGCGTGCGGCTGCCCGGACACACCGCCGCCGACGTCACCGCCGCGCTGGAGCGGCGTGAGGCGCTGCGCACCTGGCCGATGCGCGGCACCATCCATTTCGTCCCGTCCCGCGACGCCCGCTGGATGGTCGAACTGATGGGCGTCCGAGTGCTGAACGGCGCGGCGAGGCGGCGCGAACAACTCGGCCTCTCGGAGGAGACCGCCGTTCAGGCCATGGAGGTGCTGGGCGCGGCCCTGAGCGGCGGCGGGCGGCTGACCCGGTCGGAGTGCCTGGCCGTGCTGGCCGACAAGGGCATCGACACCGGTGGCCAGCGCGGCTACCACCTGCTGTGGTACGCCAGCCAGCGCGGCCTGCTCTGCATCGCCCCCAACATCGGCAACGAGCAGAGCTTCGTGCTGCTCGACGAGTGGGTCCCCGACCCGCACCGGCCGGAGCGCGACGAGGCACTGGGCACCATCGCCCTGCGCTACTTCCGCGGCCGCGGACCGGCCACCCGGCAGGACTTCGCGGGCTGGACCGGCCTGACCGCGGCCGACGCCAGACGCGGCATCGCCGTGGCCGGCGGCGCGCTGGCCCGGGTGACCGTCGACGGGGTGGAGACGTACCTCGACGGCGCGCTCCTCGACGCCGCCCCGCTCCCGGCCGGCGACGACGAGGTGCTCGTGCTGCCGGGGTTCGACGAATACCTGCTGGGCTACAAGGACCGCTCGCTCATGGTCGCCGACGAGCACAAGGCGGCCATCATCCCCGGCAACAACGGGATCTTCCAGTCCACCGTCGTGCGCGCCGGCCGGGTCGTGGCCACCTGGAAACGCACCCTCACGAAGAGCGCGGTACGGATCGCCGTGCAGCCGCTCGCGCCACTCCACGGAAACGACCGGGCGGAGGTCGAGCGGGCGTTCGAGCCGTACGCGCAGTTCGTGGAACGCACCCCGGAGGTGCGCTGGCCGTGACCCGTCGCGTGTTCGGGCAGTGGCGGATTCGGGCGGCAGGGGTTGAGCCGCCCGCCTGTAAGACAGGCCCCGCACATTCCGATCGGGCTGGACCTGCGGCTCGACACTCGCGTGGGAGTCATCGACCCACGGGGTGGACGTGCAGTGGAGCAGCTTGCTGCGCGGCGGACGCTTTGTCACCTGCGGCGCGGGGCTGGGGGCGGGGACTGGTAAGCAGCAGGGCGCCGGCGGCCAGGACCGCCAGGGCGGTGGCGCCGTGGACGCCGAAGGCGGTGGCGGGCGCTCCGCCGGAGGACAGCACGATGAACATGTCGCCGATCGGGGTGAGCGCCGTGGCCAGCATGACCCAGCCCAGGACACGGCGGTTCCCCGTCAGGGCGACCGCGACGATCACCAGGCCGGACGCCACATCGCGGATTCCCTTGACGGCGAGGAATCCCGCGCCCTCACCCTGAGGCCAGGTGGGCAGGCCGAAATCGGGCGCCATGGACTGGGGAGCCAGCAAATACATGACCCCGACGTAGGCGATGAAGAGGGCGCCGATCACAGAGAGGACGGTGCCGATCGTGGCGCGGGACGGCAGCTTCGTGGGCATGAAGAGTCTCCTGCAGGGGGTGAGGGTCAGGACGCCTGGCGGTCGCGGGTCCAGGTGGGGCTGTCGAGGAAGTGGTTGTCGTAGAGGTCCTGGGAGGCGAGCAGTTCGTCGAGCGTGGCCTCGCCCCGGCGGAGGCGGTCGAGGAGGCGGAAGTACTCGAAGCGCTGGATCCCGGGGGCGACGACGATGAGGAGGTCGGCGGTGTGGCCGGGGGCGGCGGCGAACGCGTGGGGCGTCAGCGGGGGCACGGCCGCCACGTCGCCCTGTTCCAGGGTCACGATCTGCTCGCCCGCCAGGATGCGGGCCTTGCCGCCCAGGATGTAGAAGAGCTCGGTGGAGGTGGCGTGGTGGTGGGGTACGGCGCCGTCCGCGCCTTCGGTGAGCGTCATCCGGATGGTGCTCAGCGCGCCGCCGGTGTCGCTGGAGTCGAGCAGCAGCCGCCCGGTCGCCGTGGGCGAGACGATGGCCTCGGCGTCGACTTCGCGGACGATGGCGGTTTCCACGATCAGAGACATGTCAGGTTCCCTTCGAGCGCGGAGGACACGAGCCGTTCTACGTAGGCCCGGTCGACCGGCGCTCCTGTGATCAGTACTCGGTAGTAGAGGGCGCCGGCCAGCTGGTCGAACAGCACCTCGGCGTCGAGGTCGGCGCGCAGCTCGCCGCGCACGCGTGCCCGCTCGATCAGGGCGATCCCGAGGGCGTTGCGCTCGGCGTACTGCCGGCGGGCCAGCTTGCCGATGTCCTCGTGCCTGGCCGCGGCCGCCACGAGCTCGCCGGCGGTCCCCGCGGACGGGCCTTCGCGGCCGCCTGCCGCGCGCATGCGGTTGAGCGCGGCGGCGATCTCTTCCAGATTGTCGACGAGGTCGGCCCGGATGTCGCCGGTCTCGGTGATCTCATGGTCGGCCTGCAGCCGTGCCACCACCGCGACGGCCAGGTGGTCCTTGGTCGGCCAGCGGCGGTACAGCGTCGTCTTGGCCACTCCTGCCTGCTCGGCCACCTCGTCGATGGACAGGCCGGTGTAGCCGCGTTCGAGCAGCAGGGCGGCGGCGATCCGCAGCACTCGCTCGTCAACTTGCGTGTCGCGTGGTCGTCCCCGAGGCACTGTGCCGCCCCCTCCTCTTTCGAAACTCAGGTAGCGAAAAAAGAAGTTACTCCTCGTGCCGGGATTGCGCAACTCCAGTTTCGTAATTGGTCCGGGCCCTTCCTCCAGGGCCGGAGTTGAGTCAGCATGATCCAGTCGTTGTGGTGGGGAGGGTGGATGGTCGTGTTCGCGTGTACGGGGTGCGGTGCCGTGCTGACGGCGCCGGTGTCACGGGTCGCGCTCCCCGTCCACGCTGATCAGCGGTTCGGCCATGAGCTGCTGCCTGCGCTCCTGGAGCCCGGGACGTACGCGGTGAACCCGGAACCTTCCGGACCGCCTTGGCGACGGTGGGACGAGGTGGGTGCGGACGAAGCGGCGGCCCGCGGAGTGTACGCACCGGTGTACTCCCTGTCGTACGGGCCGCCAGGAAGGGTGGGAGTCGCGCCGGGCGATGTCCGCGGAACCGTGCTGATCCCTGATCGGTGCGACGGTTACTGCTTGGGGCTGGACGGCCGGGACGGCCCGAATCTGGCCTGTGAGGGATGCGGGCAGGCGGTGGGGACCCGGATCGACGACTGCACGCTCTGGCAGGTGGTGTGGCTCGACCCGCGCGCCGTGCGCCAGGTCGGCGCTGCGGGTCCCGCTCGCGGGGTGGTCGGCTGGGAGGCGCTACGGGAGGAACATCCGGGTACGCCACCGGTCGAGCAGCCCGGATGGTGGAGCCCGGTGTGGACGGCGGCCGTCGCGGTGGCGCTGGCCCACCTGCTGGCGGTGTCGGGCGGCAAGCGAGTGGCCGTCCCCGACGGGCCGGTCGCCGAGGCGTTTCGCAGGGCGATCGACATCCTGCTCCCGCCGGGGCCGCCGGCCCGCGAGGTGGGCTTGGCCGGACCTGGCCTGCCCGCCACGATCATGGACATAGCCCTGGTGCCGCAGCATCCGCAGACGGGTGAGGTGTGGCCGGCGGGTGCACGGGCGGTGGTGCCGATGGCCGCTGACGTGTGATGTACATGGCCTTCCACGACGATCGGCGGCTCGCCCCGGCGGCGAGTGGGATGCCGGACGGCGTCCGCCGCGATGATCCGCCGCCGTTGTTGCCGTGGAGGCCGTTCCGGCCCGATTGGGAGATGTTCCTCAGGACATTGGCGCGCCTGCCGGAGGTTCGTCAGCCGTGGTTACGCGCCGTCTATGACCAGGTGGGGGACCGCCGGTACCGGCACCCGTTCTTCTGAACGACTTCGGGCACGCCACAGGCGCAGGTGCCGGCCTTCACAGGTCTTGTGTCCAGATGCCGGGAGAGTGTTCGTCGGGCCTCAACCACAGGTGCGGCTGGTGGTCGCGGTAGCGGTCGTCCCCATCTGGGTGCCAGGGGAAAGTGCCGTCCCGGCCGGGCCAGACGACCTGGAGAAACGGGAAGGGCGGTCGTCGGTAGAACCCGATGGCCGTGCCGAAGAAGGCCCGGTACCAGTGATAGTCGACGGCTTTGAGAGCGATGGGGTATCGGTCGATGATGTCGGGCCATTCCTGTTCGGCCACCAGCGCCAGGCGCGCGGCCGCCTTCTCGCCGAGGGCGTTGAGGCAGGTCTGCATGTCGTAGATGTCCAGGCCGAACATGGCCAACTCGGGCGAACGGTAGTTGTGCCACAGCCCGATGGTGAAGGCCCAGCCCGGCCCGTGCTCATCAGGGGGGATCATCACGACTTGCCAGCCGTGCTCCTGAACCTTCTCGATCGTGGCCTGAGTGCGACGGTCCAGGTCGCCTTGGGCGTCGCAGAGGACGCAGTGGCATGCGTTCAGGTCGACAGGCACAGGCGTGAGCGTATCGACAAAAAGGACCTGCGTTTCCGCAGGTCCTTGGAGAGATCGTGAGTGCCCCCTGCAGGATTCGAACCTGCGCACCCGGCTCCGGAGGCCGGTGCTCTATCCCCTGAGCTAAGGGGGCTCAACAAGGGAAAAGGCTACCAGCATCTGGGGACTGGTCTGCACCAGATAACGCTCGTCGAACACATCCCGCGAAACCCCGCGCGGGCACCGCCTCAGGAGTTAGCTTGGCGGCCGTGGCCGAGGTTCTTGGGAAAGTACTGGTCGTTGATGATGACGAGGTCATCCGGCAGCTCATCGCGGTCAACCTCAACCTGGAGGGGTTCGAGGTGGAGACCGCCACCGACGGGCAGGACTGCCTGGATCGGGTACGGGACGTCAAACCGGATGTCATCACGCTCGACGTCATGATGCCGCGCCTGGACGGCTGGTCCACGGCCGAGAAGTTGCGGGCGGAGCCGGACACCAGCCACATCAGGGTGGTGCTGGTCACGGCGCGGGCGCAGGACGACGACCGGCGGCGCGGGCTGGGGATCGGGGTGGACGCCTACCTCACGAAGCCGTTCGATCCGGCGGAGCTGATCGAGGTCGTGCGGGAGCTGGCCGCCAGGAGCTGATCCGCCGTGCGCGCATGCCCGGATTGTTCCGTACGCTGGCGGCAACAGTCCGGAGTGGCGGGGGGTTCGAGGCGTGCGGAGCTCGGTGTTCGGCAATCTGGAGGGGCAGGGGCTGCCTGGCGGGTTCGTCCTGCAGAACGGCAAGATGCTGCGGGTCGAGCTGCCCTCCGAGGTGCTGGCCAAGCAGGGGTCCATGGTGGCCTTCCAGGGGCAGATGGACTTCGACTACGAGGGCGGCGGGCTCGGGAAGCTGCTGAAGAAGGCGGTGACGGGCGAAGGGGCCGCGCTGATGCGGGTGCGCGGCCAGGGGCTGCTGTATCTCGCGGACAACGCCGACGACATCCACCTGTTCTACCTGGAGAACGAGGGGCTCACGGTCAACGGGCGGAACCTGCTGGCCTTCCAGCCGTCGCTCGCCTGGGACATCAAGCGGGTTCAGGGCGCCGGGATGGCGGCCGGCGGGCTGTTCAACACGACCGTCACGGGCACCGGGTGGGTGGCGGTGACCACGCACGGCGAGCCGGTGCTGCTCGACGCGGCGCGCATGCCGACGTACGCGGACGCCCAGTCGGCCGTGTGCTGGAGCACCCAGCTTGAGGTGGGCGTGAACCGTACGGTCAAGATGGGGGCGCTCATCGGGCGGGGGAGCGGGGAGGCCATGCAGCTCGCGTTCAGGGGGCAGGGGTTCGTGCTGGTGCAGGCCAGTGAGGGCCCGCCGGTGGTGAAGGCCACGTCCTGAGCGACCTGCCGGGCCACCGGCGGGGACGGTCAGGAGCAGGTGGGGCTGGGGGCGGTGTTGGTGCCGCTGGAGGAGCCCAGGAAGCCGAACGTGGTGGACGCGCCGGGTGCGAGCGAGCCGTTCCAGCTCTCGTTGCGCACGGTGACGTTCGCGCCGCTCGCGCTCAGCGTGCCGCCCCAGATCTGGGTGACCTGCTGGCCGTTCGCGAACGTCCAGCGCACGGTCCAGCCGGTCATCGGCGTCGTGCCGGTGTTCTTGACGGTGACCTCGCCCTGGAAGCCGCCCTGCCACTGGCCGGCGGTCCGGTAGGTGGCGGTGCAGCCGCCACTCGTGGTGGGGGTCACGGTCGGGGTGATGGTCGGGGTCGGGGTGACGCGGGACAGGGCGTTCACCAGCGCCGGATACCACTTGTCCGACATCTTCTGGTCGCCGGCCGCGTTCGGGTGCACCCCGTCGTAGGTGTCGGTGGCCGTGTTGAAGCCGGTCCACTGGTCGACCACGGTGACGGGAGACTGCGCGGTCGAGGTGGACGCGGCCCAGGCGGGGATGGCGTTGTTGAAGTTCAGCGCGCGCTGGCCGCACTCGGCGCAACTTGACGGGTTCATCGGAATGATCTTGGCGACCAGGATCTTCATGGCGGGGTTGCTGGCCCGCATCTGGTTCACCAGCGTGGTGAACGCGCCGAGGATCGTCGCCGGCGGGATGTTGCTCCACACGTCGTTCGTGCCGAAGTGCATCATGACGATGTCGGGCCTGGTGGCGGAGAGCCAGCCCGGCAACAGGTTCTGGTTGGCCACGTTCGTGGCCAGGTAGCCGCCGTGGCCCTCGTTGTCGCCGTCGTGGGCGACCCCGCAGCCCTGGGGCGGCAGCGTGCCGACGAAGTCGATGTCGGTGTAGCCGGTGCTCTGTAACCTGTTCCAGAGCAGTGCTCGCCAGCAGCCCGGCGACCCCGTGATCGAGTCTCCCAGGGGCATGATCCTGATGGCGGCCGCGCTGGCCGGCGTGGCGGTCAGGTACATCACCACCGCGGCCAGGGCCAGGAACGCCGCCAGCGCACCGCTGGTCTTCCGCATCGTCCGCTCTCCCGTCGTCGTCTGGCGCCGATCGTAAGAGCGCGTCCGTACGACGGAAAGCGGCTAACCGGTCAAGGAGCCGCGACCTGCGGCGTTGCCGCAGAGAAGCATGTAACTTTCAGCGGACGACGGCGAGCGGGCACGGAGCGTGATGGAGCAGGGCCTGGCTGACCGAGCCGAGGATCAGCCCGGCGAAGGAGGAGCGCCCGCGTGAGCCGACCACGAGCAGGTCCGCCCCCGCCGCCGCCTCCTTGAGCACCTCGACCGGATGGCCGTGGACGACCTCCGTCACGACCGTGACGCCCGGATGCCGCTCGTGCCGCTCCGCCACCAGCGTCCGCAGCTCGCGCAGCACGTCCTGCTCGCTGTCGGGGTCGGCCGGCCCGAACCCGGTGACCTGCGGCCAGGCCCAGCCGTGCACCGCCCGCAGCGGCACACCGCGCCGGCCCGCCTCGGCCAGGGCGAAGTCCAGCGCCCGCAGCCCGTGAGGGGAGCCGTCGACGCCGGCCACGATCTCACCGCGCGTTCCTGCCGTGGGCCGGGCCGGCACCAGCACCACGTCCGTACGGGCGTGCGCGGCCACCCCGTGCGCCACGGACCCGACCAGCAGCCCTCGAATGCCGCCGATCCCCCGGCTGCCCACGACCAGCAGCTCGGCGTCCGCGGCGGCCTCGACGAGCGCGGCGCGCGGGTCGCCGGGCAGCAGCTCGGTGTGCAGCTCGACGTACGGGTTCTCCCTCCGCACCCGGTCCTCGGCCGCCGCGAGCACGGTCGCGCCGCCCTCGCGCAGCCACCGGCCGACCTCGGCGTAGCGGCCGCTGTCGTTCTCGGCCACCCAGCGGGCGACGGCGTGGGCGACGGTCAGCGGTGTACGGCGCAGCGCCGCCTCGGCCCCGGCCCACGCGGCGGCCTCCAGCCCGGCCCGCGAACCGTCCACCCCGACGAGGATCATGACAGTGCGTAGCACTCGACCTCGGCCCGCCGGTACGGCAGGCCCTGCCGGACGGAGTCCCGTACGCACTGGCGCTCGGCCTTGCTGAGCCTGAGCTTGCCGCACACCGTGATGCCGGAGTAGGTCCGGCAGTCGAGCGATTTGTCCGTCCGGCCGACGCGGTACAGCTCTTCGACCTCGGCGCGGCAGCGCGCCCGCGCCTTCGCCGTGTCGGCGTAACGGCACTGGGAGACCAGGGTCCGATACTGCTCTCGGCTGACTTCCTGCTGAGTGGTGCCGTCACCCGCGGCGGCGGGACCACCCATCACGGTCACCACCACGAGCCCTGCTACAGCGGCGATCTTCTTCATGTTCCCCCTGATGGGGACCGTACCGCCGTGGGCGATCGGCAAACCTCGCGGGCCCCCGGCGGAGCCCGCGAGGACGGGCTCAGCCCGGCAGCGTCTCGCCGCCGATCGGGGCGAGAACCTCGCCGGTGTAGTACGACGACATGCGGTTGGCGGCGAAGAAGACGTACGAGGGGGCGATCTCGTCCGGGTCGGCGGCCCGCCCCATGGGCACCTGCTCGCCGAACTTCTCCACCTTGCCCTCCGGCATCGTCGCCGGGATCAGCGGCGTCCAGACGGGGCCCGGCGCGACGGCGTTGACCCTGATGCCGCGTTCCGTCAGGTTCTGGGCCATGGAGTAGGTGAACGCGTTGATCGCGCCCTTGGTGGCGGCGTAGTCGATGAGCGTCTTGTTGCCGCGCAGCCCGTTGATCGAGGACGTGTTGATGATCGCGCTGCCCTCGCGCAAGTGGGGGAGCGCGGCCTTGGTGACGCGGAAGTAGCTGTGGATGTTGACCGCGAACGTGTGCTCCCACTGCTCGTCGGACAGTTCCTCCAGGCCGTCCACCGGCGCCTGGTAGGCCACGTTGTTGACCAGGACGTCCAGCCCGCCCAGCTCGGACACCGCCTGCGCGACGACCGAGCCGCAGTGCGCCGCGTCCGCGAGGTCGCCCGGCAGCAGCACGCAGCGGCGGCCGGCCTCCTCGACCAGCTTGCGGGTGTGGGCGGCGTCCTCGTGCTCGCTCAGGTACGCGATCGCGACGTCGGCGCCCTCCTTCGCGAAGGCGACCGCGACGGCCCTGCCGATGCCGGAGTCGCCTCCGGTGATCAGCGCCTTCTTGCCTTCCAGCAGGTTCCGGCCGACGTAGTCGCGCATCTCGTCGCGTGGCTCCGGGGACATCTCGCCCGTACGGCCGGGGTACTGCTGGTTCTGCTGTGGTGGTGTGGTTTCCGGCATGCTGAGCGGTCTGCCCGTGGGGCGGACCGCCTAACGCGCCTCAGGCCGCGGCGTGCGTCCGCAGCCGCCGCATCCGGAAGGCCAGGACGATCAGCATGATCCCGGCCAGGATGGCGTAGACGCCGATGAGCAGCGCGATGGTGAGCGCCCCGGTCGCCGGCCACGTCAGCACCAGCACACCGAACAGCACCGACAGCGCGCCGGCGAGGACGTGCAGCCACTCGCCCCGGATCTCGTGGCGCAGCCTGATCGCGGCGATGATCTCCGCGATGCCGGTCACGATGGCCCAGATCCCGATGAGCAGCGTGACGACCAGCACCGTCACGCCGGGCCAGATCAGGCACAGGATGCCGAAGATCACCCCGGCGACGGCCAGCAGGATCAGCGGGGCGCGCCGCCCCTTGGCGGCGCGGGTGGCGGCGACGCCGGCGAGGACGCCGTCCACGAACGCGTACGCGCCGAACACGACGGCGAGCACCAGCAGGGTGATCCCCGGCCAGGCGACGGCCAGGATGCCGAAGATCAGGGCGAGCACCCCGCGCAGCGCCAGGGCCCACCAGTGGCCCAGGAAATCGTCGATCATAGTGCGGTTACTGCCCGGAACCGTCCGCTGTCACACGGTAACGACGACCTTGCCCATGAAGACGAATCCGGCGGCCCCGGAGGGCCGCCGGCAGGGCGGGGTCAGATGGGCAGGCCGCCGGTGGCGGAGCTGGTGGAGCCGGTGGCCTGGTAGGCGGCGATGGTGCGCTCGGCGATGCGCATCTGGTGGATCTCGTCGGCGCCGTCGGCGAAGCGGGCCCAGCGGGCGTGCTGGAACATGTCCGCCAGCGGCGTGTCCGTCGAGTAGCCCAGCGCGCCGTGGACCTGGATGGCGCGGTCCACGATCCGGTTGAGGCTGTTGGCCACGAAGTGCTTGGCCATCGAGACCTCCGTACGGAAGTCCTCGCCCTTGTCGATCTTGGATGCGGCGTGCAGGACCATCAGCTTGCACTGGTAGAGCTCCATCGCCGAGTCGGCGATCAGCCACTGGACGCCCTGCTTCTCGGCGAGCAGCGAGCCGTGGCTGTAGCGGTTGAGCGCCCGGTCGACCATCATGTCCAGGGCCGTCTCCGCCTGGGAGATCCAGCGCATGCAGTGGGCGAGGCGGGCCGGCCCGAGCCGGTACTGCCCCAGGCGGTGGCCGTTGCCCCGGCCGCCGAGTACGGCGCTGTCCGGCAGGCGGAGGTCCTCGATGACGATCTCGCTGTGCCCGGTGGAGCCGTGCATGGTCTCGACCTCGCGGACGTCCTTCCAGCCGGGGTTGGGCAGGTCCACGAGGAAGGCGGTGGTGGCGCCCCGGGTGCCCTCGGGGACGTCCTGCTCGGTGCGGGCGATGAGGATGGCGAAGCTGGCCCGGCGGGCGTTGGAGATGAACCATTTGTGACCGTTGATCACCCATTCGTCGCCGTCCCGCACGGCGGTCGTCCGGATGAGGGTCGGGTCGGAGCCGGCGACCTCGGGCTCGGTCATCGCGAAGCAGGACATCTGGGTGCCCTCCAGCAGCGGGCGAAGGTACTTCTCCTTCTGCTCGTCGGTCGCCCAGTGCAGCAGGGTGTGCATGTTGCCCTCGTCAGGGGCCTGGCAGTTGAGCACCCACGGGCCGATGCGGGTCTTGGCCGCCTCCGACTGCACCATGGCCAGCTCGACGTGTCCCAATCCCATGCCGCCCCACTCCTTGGGCATGTGCGGCAGCCACAGGCCCTCGGCCTTCGCCTGGGAGCGGAGCCGGAAGATGGCGCGCAGGTAGGCGTCCCGGTCGCCTTCCTGGACCTCCTCCATGGCGGGGATGACGGTGCCCTGGATGAACGAGCGGACCCGCTTGCGGATCTCCTCGTGCTCGGGGGCGAGGGTGAAGTCGATGGCCATGTCGCCTCTCAGTGGTTCGGTGCGGGGTTGTGGCAGGCCAGCCAGTGGTCTTCGCCGATCTGCCGGATCTGGGGCTCCTCCAGCGAGCAGCGGTCCGTGGCGCGCGGGCAGCGCGTACGGAAGCGGCAGCCGGAGGGCGGGTCGACGGGGGAGGGCGGCTCTCCGGTGATGAGGGTCTCCGCCGGCCGATCGCTGCTCGGGATGGAGGCGATCAAGGCCCGGGTGTACGGATGCGCGGGCCGCGAGATGAGGTCCTCGCCCGGCGCCAGCTCGCACACCTTGCCCAGGTACATCACCATGACGCGGTCACTCACGTTCTTCACCACGGCCAGGTCGTGGGCGATGAACACGAGCGTCAGCCGGTAGCGCGCCTTGAGGTCCTCCAGCAGGTTGAGTATCTGCGCCTGCACCGACACGTCCAGCGCCGACACCGGCTCGTCGCAGATCACCACCTCGGGCTCCAGGATCAGGGCGCGGGCGATGGAGATGCGCTGGCACTGCCCGCCCGAGAACTCGTGCGGCCGCCGCTCCGCCGCCGTCCCCGGGTCGAGGCCGACCGCCTCCAGCACCTCGTCCACCCGGTCGCCGGGCAGCCGCCACACGTGGGGGCCCTCGCCGACGATGTCGCGGACGCGGCGCCGCGGGTTGAGCGAGGAGATCGGGTCCTGGAAGATCATCTGGAGCCGCCGGCGGGTCCGGCGCAGGGCCTCGCCGCGCAGGGCGGTCAGCTCCTGGCCGTCCAGCAGCACCGAGCCCGAGCGCGGCGGCGGCAGCTGCACCAGGGCGCGGGCCGCGCTCGACTTGCCGCACCCGGACTCGCCGACGATGCCGAGCGTCTCGCCCCTCCGCAGGTCGAAGCTGATCCCGGCGACGGCGCTCACCGTACGGCCGGCGCGGCCCGCGGGGAACTCCACGACCAGATCCTCCACCCGCAGCAGCACCTCGTCACGGGGGCGCAGGTGCGCGTTTCCGCTACCGGCCATCGGCGTGCGTCCCTTCCAGAGTGGTCCCGGTCAAGGGGAGCGGGTGCCAGCACGCGTACGCGCGCCCCTCCGCCTCCGTCAGCGGCGGCTGCTCGGTCGCGCAGCGGTCCCCGGCGTACGCGCACCGCGCGCGGAACGCGCACCCGGCCGGCAGATCGGCGAGGTCGGGCGGCCGGCCGGAGATGACCCGGAGCCGGTGGTGCGCCGGGTCGGTGAGCCGGGGCGCGGCCTGGAGCAGGGCCTCCGTGTACGGCATGCGCGGCCGGCCGAACACCTCGGCCGCCGGCCCCCGCTCGACGACCCGCCCCGCGTACATGACGACGACCTCGTCCGCCCAGCGCGCGACCACCGACAGGTCGTGGCTGACCAGCACCACGGCCATGTCGCGCTCCTCGCGCAGCCGGTGCAGCAGCCGCAGCACCTGGTCCTGGATGGTGACGTCGAGCGCGGTCGTCGGCTCGTCGGCGAACAGCACGTCGGGCCCGCACGACAGCGCCATGGCGATCGTCACCCGCTGCCGCATCCCGCCGGAGAGCTGGTGCGGGTAGCGGCGCAGCGCGCGGGCGGGATCGGGGATGCCGACCGAGGCCAGCAGCCGTACGGCCTCCTCGCGCGCCTGCCGCCGGCCCATGCGCAGGTGCACCCGCAGCGGCTCGGCCACCTGGGCGCCGATGGTCCGCACCGGGTTGAGCGCGGTCATCGGGTCCTGGAAGACGGTCCCGAGACGCGGCCCGAGCACCGAGCGCATCTCGACGGGCGAGCGGGCGGTCAGGTCGTCGCCGGACAGGTAGACGGTGCCGCCGCGCACCGCCGTGCCGGGCAGCAGGCCGAGGATCGACCGGATGAGCATGGACTTGCCCGACCCGGACTCGCCCACGACGGCGAGCGTCCGGCCGCGCTCCAGCGTGAAGGAGACCCCGTCCACGGCCTTGACCAGGCCGCGCGGGGTGACGAAATGCGTCCGTACGTCCTCGGCCTGGAGCAGGCAGTCCCGCACCGGGTGCGGCGCGGCGGGCGCGGGGACGGCGGCGACCGCCTGGCGCACCGGCTCCAGGCCGATCTCCCGCACGTCGGTCAGCGCCCGCAGCCGGTCGCCGACCAGGTTGAACGACAGCACGGTCAGGAACATCACGACCGACGGCGCGAGGACCACGTTGGGGGCGTCCTCCATGATGGTGCGGCCCTCGTTGATGAGGCCGCCCCAGGTCGGCGTGGGCGCCTGGACCGACAGGCCGAGGAAGGCCAGGCTGCCCTCGGCGACGATGACGACGGCCATGCCGATGAAGGCGTACGAGGAGGCCGGCACGGCGACGTTCGGCACGACCTCGCGCCACAGGATGCGCCGGTCGCGGGCGCCGAGCACCCGGGCGGCCAGCACGAACTCCCGCCCGGCGTAGGTGAGCGTGGACCCGCGGACGAGCCGCACCCACGACGGCACGCCGAGCACGCCCAGCACGATGATCACGTTGCGCAGGCTCGCGCCCGCGAACGCCACCACGGCGAGGGCGAAGACGAGCGCCGGGAACGCCTGCGCCACGTCGTTCAGCGCCATGATGACCGCGTCGGCGGCCTTCCTGCGGTAGCCGGCGAGCAGCCCGAGCGGCGCGCCGATGGCGAGCCCGAGCAGCACCGCGCCGAGGCCGACGCCGAGCGAGACGCGGGCCCCGTGCACCACCCGGCTCAGCACGTCGCGGCCGAGCCCGTCGGTGCCGAAGGGGTGCGCGGGCGAGGGCCCGGAGCGGGGCGGGCCGGCCAGCGTCTCGTCGTAGCGGGCCAGCGGCAGCACGTCCGCCAGCAGCGCGGCCAGCAGCACCAGCAGGATCCAGCCGGTCGCCAGCCAGAAACCCAGCCCGAGGCGGGTGCTCAGCCGGCCCCTACGCACGACGGATCCTGGGGTCCACGGCGGCGTACACGAGGTCCACCGCGACGTTGATGGCCACGTAGCCGACCGAGATCAGCACGACGCCTCCCTGAACGGCCAGGTAGTCCCGGGAGAAGATGGAGTCGACGATGAGCCGCCCGACGCCGGGCAGCCCGAAGAGGGTCTCGATGATGACCGCGCCGCCGATGAGCGCGCCCAGGTTGAGCCCGACGGCGGTGATGAGCGTGATGGCGGACGGGCGCAGCGCGTGCCGCCACAGGATGCGGCGCGGCGACAGCCCGCGGGCGCGGGCGAGGGTGATGTAGTCCTCCTGGAGGGTGGCGATCAGGTCCGTACGCAGCAGCCGCGCGTACACCGCGAGCTGCCCGCAGCCCAGCGTGACCGCCGGCAGGATCACCGACGTCAGGTTCCACCCCAGGTCGAGCGAGATCGGCGTCCACCCGGTCGCCGGCACGACCTGCCAGGTCACCGCGAAGACCAGGATGAGCAGCACGCCGAGCACGAACACGGGCGTGGACAGCAGCGCGAAGCTGAGGGCGGTGAGCGCCTGGTCGAGGGCCCGGCCGGCGCGGCGGGCGGCGGCCACGCCGATCGGGATCGCCAGGCCGAGCGCGATGACCTGCGCCGCGACCAGCAGCTCCAGGGTGACGGGCAGGCGTTCGGCCAGCTCGGCGGCGACCGGCATCCTGGTGATGTAGGAGGTGCCGAAGTCGCCGGTCGCGATCCCGCCCAGCCAGTCGAGGTAGCGCACCAGCAGCGGCTGGTCGAGGCCCAGCTCCTGGCGCACCTGCGCGCGGGCCTCCTCCGTCGCCGACAGGCCCAGGATCTGCGTGACCGGATCGCCGGGCAGCAGGTTGAGCAGCGCGTACGACAGGAAGGTGACCGCGAGCAGCACGATCAGGAGCCGGACCAGCCGGTGGACGACGATCACCGCTGGGTGACCCAGATCTGCGTGAACGGGTGGTAGGGGATGGGCGAGCCGGTCAGCGGCAGCCCCTTCTCGCCGTCCGGCAGCGTGTGCTCGCCGATGCCCTGCACGCGCGACCTGGCGATGATCGCACCGGTGTTGAGATGGTCGACGAACACGTACGGGACCAGCTCGCGCAGGCGCTCCTGCACGGTCGCGTACGCCTGCTTGCGGGTGGCCTCGTCCGGGCTGATCCGGCCGACGTCGAGGGCCTTGCTGAGCCGGTCGTCCTTGAGCCTGGTCATGTTGAGCGAGATCGCGCCGACCGGCTTGGCGTACGCCTGGTGCATCCAGATGTACTCGCCGTCGGGGTCCTGGGCGGAGAACTGCGTCCACACGGTCGCCTGGTAGCCGCCGGTGATCGCGCGGTTGATCAGGTCGGCCTGGTCGGCCTGCTTGATCGACACCTCGATGCCGGCCTTGCGCCACATGTCCTGGGCCAGCTCGACGCCCTGCATGGTGTTCGGGTCGGGGGTGGAGATCAGCTCGAAGCGGATCGGGCCCTTCTCCGCCTCGACCTCCTTGACCAGCGCGGTGGCCTTGGCGAGGTCGTAGTCGGGGTAGCCGCCGGGGGCGTACCAGGGGGAGTCCTTCGACCACGGGCCGTCGGCCGGCTCGGTCAGCCCGCCGCGCAGGGTCGAGATCACCGTCTTGCGGTCGGTGGCGTGGGCGAGCGCCTTGCGCACGCGTACGTCGTCGAGCGGCGCGACGGCGGTGTTGAGCAGGAAGAAGTACTCGGCGACCGCCATGCCCTCGGCCCGGTGCACGCTGTAGGCGTCCTTCATGGCGCCGAACTTGGTCAGGTCCTCGTCCCGGGAGGTGCCGATGACGTCGATGCCGCCGGCCTCCAGGGTCTGCGCGCGGGTCTGGCTGTCGGGCAGGATGCGGAACTCGATCTCGTCCAGGTACGGGAGCCCGTTCCGCCAGTAGTGCGGGTTCTTGACGACGACCATGCGGTTGTCCGGCACGTACTCCTTGAAGAGGAACGGCCCGGTGCCGACCGGTTTGAGGCTGGCCGTCTTCGGGTCGGCGAGTGAGGCGGGCGGCACGATCATGCCGGTCTGGGTGGTCAGGTAGTAGGGGAAGGCCACCCACGGCTGCGACAGCTTGACCTTGACCGTCATCGGGTCGGCCAGCTCGAACGACTTGATGGGCACGAACACCGCCGCGGTCAGCGGCGACGCCTTCTGCGCCTCCAGGTTGGCCTTGACGATGTCACCGGTCAGCCGGATGCCGTCGGTGAACGCGATGCCGGACCTGACCTTGATGGTCCACTCGTCGTAGGTGTCGTTGGGGGTGACCGACTCCGCCAGGTACGGCTTCCAGCTCCCGTCGGCGGCCACCGCCACCAGCGGCTCGATGATCGTGGTGACCATGCTGTAGCTCTGCGCCGCGAACTGGTCGGTCACCGGGTTGAACCCGTTGGCGTCGGCGCTCAGCCCGTACACCAGCCGGCCGCCCTGCGCCGGCCCCGACGACGCCGCCGAGGGGGCCCCGCCCTGCGGGCCGGCGACCGGGCGTTGGCCGCTGCAGGCCAGCAGCACGGCCGTGGCCAGTAACAGCGTGGCCGGCGTTCTCCAGCGTTTCATTCACGCCTCCTCCCGGATCGTCCCCCGAGAGCAATTTCACCGATAGTACTATCGGTGAAAAAT
The DNA here is from genome assembly GCF_057536035.1 of Nonomuraea sp. B208. Lineage (NCBI taxonomy): Bacteria > Bacillati > Actinomycetota > Actinomycetes > Streptosporangiales > Streptosporangiaceae > Nonomuraea > Nonomuraea sp. B208. The sequence goes on along the minus strand of NZ_BAAJOU010000031.1, from coordinate 198,001 downwards.
CGCACAAGACCCTAGAGGACCGCGTGATGACGACACCGCCGCTCAGCAGGAGCGAGGCGAAGGACCAGACCCGGCGGCGGCTGATCCGGGCCGCGCTCGCGATCCTCGACCAGGAGGGCGAGGCGGGACTGAGCACCGTCAAGGTCGCCAAGGCGGCCGGGATCGCCCAGTCCAGCTTCTACGTGCACTTCAAGGACATGCACGAGCTGCTGCGGGTGCTGGCCGAGGAGGGCGGCGAACGGCTGCGCGGCGCGATGCGCGAGGCCCGGCGCAAGGCCCGCGAGGAGCCCGGCGACCTCGACCGGCACCGCGAGACCTTCCGCATCCCGCTGGAGGCGAGCTGCCGGCATCCCGAGCTGCTGCGCATCCAGCTGCGGGCGCGGCACGACCCGTCGTCGTCGCTCCGGGACTTCGCGGTGCGGACGGCGGCGGCCTACCGCGACCATCACGCCGCCGACCTGGCCGCGCTCGGCTACACCGCCGACGACGAGCGGGACCGGCGGCGGCTGGAGATGATCGCCGAGGGCATCAACGCCGCCACCAACGCCCTCGCCATCGGCCATCTGGAGGGCCGCTACCCCGACTTGGACGAGTGCGCCGACATCCTGACGGCCCTGTCCCGCGGCGCCCTCCGCCTCCTCCGCCACGAGTCCACCACCCCCCGCCACCCCGATCGGCCGGAGCCGAGAGACCGGCCGGAGCCCGCCGACCCCCACCGCCCCGCGCCCGCCGACCCCGAAGCCGGCGGCTAGGGGGCGAAGGGCGGCGAGCGCCGGGGCCGACGGACGGCGAGGGGCGTGGGTCAGACCTGGGCGGCGAGAGCTGCGGCCTGGTCGGTGGTCAGGCGGCCGTCGGCGACGATCGTGACGACCCTACGGCTCAGCCGTTCCTCGACGACCAGCGGCCGGTCCCAGGCCAGCGCCTGTCCCACGCCCGGATACTCCGTGTTGCGCACGAACCAGGCGTCCCCGTCGTCCTGGACGAACACCAGCGTCCAGTCCCGCCCGTCCGGGTCGGTGCCGGACAGCGCCACCCACCGGTCGCGGCTCCCGTGCACGGCCTCCTCGCCGCCCGGGAGCGTCGCCCGGTCCGTGGACGTGCCGGGCGCGCGCCAGAAGAAGCCGCCGTACCCCGCCCCCGCGCGCCCCTTGGTGGCCGAGCTGTTGACCTCGACGGGCGCCCCGGTGAGGTTCGTCAGCGTGAACGCGAAGTCCAGCGCCCAGGCGCCGTCCCCCAGCGGCCGGGCGGCGACGACGCGCTCCTCGCGCGCCACGACCCGCCCGTCCGGGCCCGCCCACTCCAGCTCCTCCGTGAAGCCGTCGTCGGCGAGCCGGGTGAAGGCCCGGTGCCGCTGCGTGCCGTGGTCGTCGAGCCAGGTCGGCCCCTGGTCCTTGACGTACGTGCGCCCGCCCCAGAAGTTCACCCCGCCGAGGTCCGAGATCGCGACGCCCGCGCCCAGGTGGTGCACGTGGTCCTCGGGCCGCACCTCGGTGACCTCGACGCCGCCGAGCGTGCGCACCCGGTGCAGGTAGGGCCGGGGCGAGTCGGTGGCCGGCAGGTCGGGCCGGATCTCGTACGCGGCCACCTCCGTGCCGCCGACCGTGCCGCCGACCAGCAGGTTCACCCGCGACCACGGCGCGTCCAGCTCGGAGTAGAGCGCCAGCTCGTCCGCGCTGCGGGCGGTCAGCTCGGTGATGCCGGGCAGCAGCCTGCGGACGACCTCGCCCGCCGCGTCCCGCTCGGCCACCTGGTGCCGCTCGGGGATCGGCAGCGGCTCGGGGGCCCGCCGCACGGCGTCCAGGACCTGGGTGAACGCCTCGGTGCGGGCCAGCGGCACCAGCAGCTCCGCGCCCGTCCTGACGTGGTCGATCAGGTTCTCCAGCAGGCCGGCGCGCTCGTGGACGGTGGTGGTGACCGAGCCGTCGGCACGCTCGACCCGGAGCTGGTCCTGGGTGTAGACGAGCGTGGCGCGGCCCCGGTCGCCGTGCACGACGAGGTACGGCTCGTGTCGCTCGGCCGCGCACAGCGACACCGCGATCGTGATCGTCAGCCCGTCGTCGAGCCGGATCCGCACACAGGAGGTGTCGTCCGACTCGATCGGGTTGGCGTGGTAGAGCTCGGTCTCGATGCCGGCCACGCCGCTGTCGGTGAGCGCCAGCGCGGTCGCGACGGCGTGCGCGAACGGGTTGGTGAGCGCCCCGTCCACGACGTCCACGCCGTTCAGCCGGCGCTTGCCGGCCCAGGCCGAGCGGGTGAAGTACGCCGCCGGCCGCTCCCACGCGCCCGCGCCGCCGATGCCGCGCACGGTGCCGAGCGCGCCGCTCGCGATCAGCTCGCGCAGCGCGGGGACGGCCGCCGAGCCGAGCGACTGGAAGCCGACCTGGAGCGCCCGCCCGGTCTCCTCGACCGCCGCCGCGATCCGCCGGTGCTCCTCCGGGCTCGGTGCCGGGGGCTTCTCCAGCAGCACGTGGGAGCCGGCGCGGAGCGCGGTCACCGCGAGGTCGGCGTGCGTGTGGATCGGCGTGCAGATGATCGTGAACTCCGCGCCGGTCTTCTCGATCAGCTCGCCCAGGTCGGGCGACTGCAGCGGCGTGCCGAAGTCGACCTCGACCGGCCGCACGTCGCAGATCCCGACCAGCTCGACGAGCCCCTGGGCGGCCAGCGCGCGCAGGTTGCCCAGGTGGTGCCGGCCGTGCCCGTTGGCCCCGGCGAGAACGACCTTCTCCATCATGTCCTCCCGTCGGGACCGTCGCCCTCAGGCGACGGGGAAATCGGGAGCGGGAGGGCCGTCAAGGCCCAAGCGTGTGGTGACCCGTCTGCTTCACGCATCAGAGTTCTCCGTTCGTCAGCATGGCAAAGGTGCGGTACTGGATGCTGGTTGTGTGACTCGTCAGGTAGGAACCTGCCCTGGCGCAACCGGGCGCCCGGCGTACCGCCGCCCGAACGAGCGCCCCAGGCAGGTAGGGGAACTGCAGGTGATGCCCAGCCACGTGCACCTGTTCGTCCAGCCACATCCTCAGCTCTGGCGCTCGTACGTGGCCGGCCAGTTCAAGGGCAAGGGGTTCACCTCTGTCCACCTGCGCGCCGCGGTGCAGCCCAACAGTCAGACACAGTACGAGCGCGCCCCCGGCGGGGATGACCGTGCGTAGGGCGTTCAAGTTCCTGTTGCGTCCGACCCGTCACCAGGAGATCGCGCTCGCGGCCTGCCTGGAAGACCACCGGCAGTTGTACAACGCCGCTCTTGAACACCGGCGCACCGCTTACGCCAAGGCGGGCGTCACGATCAGATACAGGGACCAGTCGGGCGAGTTGAAGCACATCCGGGCCGACGATCCGGAGGGTCAGGCCCGGTGGTCGTTCTCCTCTCAGCAGGCCACGCTGCGCAGGCTGAACAGGGCGTTTGGCGCGTTCTTCGACCGGGTCAAGGCTGGGCGCACGCCTGGGTTCCCGCGGTTCAAGGGCCGGGGCCGGTTCGACACGGTGCAGTGGCCGAAGGACGGTGACGGCTGCCGGTGGGATTCCCAGCCCGAACATCCCACTGCCACCTTCGTCCGGTTGCAGGGTGTCGGGCATGTGCGGGTGCATCAGCACCGGCCGGTCAAGGGCCGGGTGAAGACGATCAGCGTCACGCGGGAGGGCTCGCGCTGGTATGTGGTGCTGTCGTGTGACGAGGTGCCCGCCGAGCCCCTGCCCGCGACGGGCGCGGCGGGCGGGATCGACATGGGCGTGGCGTCGCTGGTGACCACCAGCGACGGCGAGCACCTCGCCAACCCGCGGCACCTGGCCGCCTGCGCCGACCGGCTCGCGGTGGCCCAGCGGGACCTGACCCGCAAGAAGCGCGGCTCCAACCGCCGCCGTAAGGCGGTGGCCAGGGTCGCGGCGCTGCACGCCAAGGTACGCCGTCAGCGCCTCGACACCGCGCACAAGGTCGCGCTGGCGCTGGTGCGCGCCTACGACGTGATCGTGCACGAGGACCTGCGGATCACGAACATGACCCGCAGCGCGTCCGGCACGATCGAGGCACCCGGCCGCAACGTCGCGGCCAAGTCCGGTCTCAACAAATCGATCCTGGACGCGGGCTGGGGGGTGTTCCTGCGGGTCCTCGCGTACAAGGCTGAAAGCGCCGGTCGAGAGCGGATCGCGGTGAACCCCGCCAACACCTCCCGGACGTGCGCCGAATGCGGCCACGTCGCCAAGGAGAACCGTGTCACCCAAGCCGAGTTTCGATGTCAGGCGTGCGGGCATACCGCGCACGCCGACGTGAACGGCGCGGTCAACATCCGCGGGGCAGGGCTTGCCCTTCGTCAGGCTGCGCAAGCGGCCTAGCGAGAAGCCGCTCCCTTCAGGGAGCGGAGGAGTCACCACGTCCACCTCAGTCCGAGTCCGGCGTGCCCGCCCGCGCGCAACATTCCTCCCGAAACCTCCACCGGGTAAGGCTCCCGCAGCAGCCCGAGTGCCGCGAAGGAGGCGTCCTCCACGTCCTCGGCCATGGCCGGCAGCGGCAGGGCCAGCGCGAGCTGCCCGGACAGCTCGCTCAGCAGATGCGGGTAGACCGGCACGTCGTACGTCCTCGCCAGCTCGGCGATCCGCAGGAACGGCGTGATGCCGCCGACCCTGACCACGTTCGGCTGCACGACGTCGCAGGCCCCGGCGGCCAGCAGGTCGCGGAAGCCGTAGGTGGTGTAGACGTTCTCGCCGACGGCGATCGGCACGTCGATGGAGCGGCGCAGCTCCACGTGCGCGGCCACGTCGTCGGCGGGCAGCGGCTCCTCGATCCAGTGCAGGCCGAACTCGCGCAGCGCGGCGATGGCCCGCCGGGCGCGGTGCAGGTCCCAGCGCTGGTTGGCGTCGATCATCAGCAGCCGGTCGGGGCCGATGACCTCGCGGACGGCGGCGACCCTGGCGACGTCCTCGGCCAGGTCGGGCCGGCCCACCTTGATCTTGACGCCCCGGAGCCCGGCGGCCGTCCAGCGGCGGGCCTGCTCGACCAGCTCCTCCAGCGAGTAGTGCAGGTTGACGCCGCTGCCGTAGACCGGGACCTCGTCGCGCCGCCGGCCGAGCACGTCGGGCAGGGCGGCCTCGCCGCAGCGCAGGTCCCACAGGGCGAGGTCGATCCCGGCCAGGGCGATCGTGGTGATCCCGCCGGGTCCGGCCTCGCGCGTGTGCCGCCAGAGCCGGTCCCACACCACCTCCGGGTGCGGGGGCAGGCCGATCAGCGCCTCGCGCAGGTCGTGGTCGAGCAGCGCCCGTACGGCGTGCGCGCCGATCTGCGGCGTCCACGCGAACCCGGTGCCGGTGCGGCCGTCCTTCAGCGTCACGTGGGTGACGATCACGTGGTTGGCCGGCACGTCGGCGCCCCACGGGCGGGGGAGCGGGGCGGTGCGCAGCTCGGTGCGCAGGTCGGCGACCGTCATGACGCCGTCAGCTCCAGGCCGCTCTTGATCAGCGCCTCCAGCTCCGCCAGGTGCTCCTCGGTGACGTCCACGAGCGGCGGGCGGACCGGGCCCGCGTCCAGGCCGCGCAGCCGTACGCCGGCCTTGACCAGGGCGACCGCGTAGCCGGGGACCTTGCCGCGCAGCCGGACGAGGGGGGCGTAGAACTCGGTGAGCAGCCGCTCGTCGCCGTTCAGGTACGCCTTGGCGATCTCCGGCGCGAACGCGAACACCGCGCTGGAGTAGAGCTCCACGCCGATGCCCCGGTAGGCGGGCATGGTCAGCTCGGCGGTCGGCAGCCCGTTGAAGAACAGGAAGTCCGGGTGGGTCTCGCGCACCGCGAGCACGGTCCGCTGCATGCGGTCGATGTCGCCGAGCCCGTCCTTGAGCCCGATCACGCCGGGGACGCCGGCCAGCTCGACCACGGCCTCCGGCTCCAGCACCACCGAGCCGCGCTGGTAGACGATCACCGGCAGCTCGGCCGCGACCGCCTCGACGTACGCGCGGAAGCCGTGCCCCGGCCCCTGCGCCAGGTAGGGCGGCATGAGCAGCAGCCCGTCGGCCCCGGCCGCCCGCGCGGCCCGCGCCTGGCTGAGCGCCGCGCCGAGCGGCCCGCCCGCGCCCGCGAACAGCGGCACCCGCCCGCGCACCACGTCGGCCGCCACCCGGATCACGCGCTCGTGCTCGGCCTCGGAGAGCGCGGAGAACTCGCCGGTGCCGCAGGCGGCGAACACGCCGCCCGGCCCGTGCTCCAGGCCCTGCCTGATGTGCTCGGCCAGCACCTCCTCGGCGAGCCCGCCCTCGGCGTCGAAGGGGGTGACGGGGAAGAACAGCACACCGCTGAGATTCATTCTGAGTCTTCCTTGAGCTCGGTTCGCCAGCTCCGCTTGGCCTGCCAGCCGAGCAGACGCTCTGCCTTGGTGGTCGAGAAGGCGGGGGAGGCGCCGGTGAGCCCCGCCGCGTACGGTTCGGTGCCCGGCACCACCTGGGGAAGCAGCTCGGCCAGCGGCTCCCTGGCGAGGGCGTCGGCGGCGCCGACGAAGAACACCTCGCCGTTCGGCAGCTCGGGAAGCGCCTCGATGAGCACGCCGGTGAACTCGGCGGCGTCGCGGGCGTCCACGTAGTTGAACAGCGACACCCCGCCCAGCTCGGGCCGGTCCAGCCGCTCGGTGAGCGTGTGGCCCGACTGCGTGGGGGCGCCGGCCCACTCCTCGGGGGCGATGACGAAGCACGGCCTGATGGCGGCGAAGTGCGTGGTGCCGGCCTCGGCGAACGTCTTCATGGTCTGCTCGGCGGCCACCTTGGACAGGTTGTACGCGTTCCAGGGCCGCACCGGGTGCTCCTCGTCGATCGGCAGGTACGCCGGCGCCCATCCGCCCGGCGCCCCGTAGCCGATCACCGTGGGGCTGCTGGCGATCACCACGTTCCGCACGCCGAGCGTCACCGCGGCCTCGCACACGTTGAACGCGAGCTGCGTGTTGACCTTGAAGATCACCGACTCGGGGCGGCTGAACGGCGTGGCGATGGCCGCGAGGTGGATCACCGACTCGGGGCGGAAACGCGCGACGACCTCGAACGCCTCTCCCGTGTCGGTGAGGTCGGCCGGTAAGACGGCCGCGGCCTCCGCCGGTGTCCCGGGGGCGCTGTCGACGCCGATGACCTCGTGCCCGGCCGCCGCCAGCGTGGCGACCACACTGCGGCCGAGGCGTCCTGCGCTTCCGGTGACGAGGACTCTGCTCACCGTGAGGGGCTCCTTCAAGACTGCAAACAGTTGCACTAAACCTTTGTGTCCCCAGGGCCGGGGCGTCAAGAGGGGATTTCGTGGCGCTGGTGCTACCAGGGGGTTTCCGGCCGACCCGGGCATGGGGTGGACCGGCAAGCGCTTTCAGCGTACCCATGGGTTCTGCAAGCGGTTGCGTTAGGGTGAGCCTTTGTGACAGTGACGATTCGTGATGTGGCCCGGGCGTCCGGCGTGCATGTGTCCACGGTGTCGCGGACGTTCTCCGCGCCCCACATGGTCAACGCCGCCACCCGTAGCAGGGTGCTGACGGTGGCCGAGGAGCTGGGATACCGCCCCAACAGGGCGGCGCGGGCGCTCACGACCGGGCGTACGCACAACCTCGGGCTCATCGTGGCAGACATCGCCAACCCGTTCTTCCCCCCGTTGATCAAAGCGGCGCACGCGGCCGCGAGGCAGCGCGACTACCACCTGTTCGTGGCCGACACCGACGAGGAGCCGGCCGCCGAGGAGGAGCTGATCCAGGCCTTCTCCAAACAGGTGGACGGCGTGGTGCTGTGCAGCCCGCGCTCCTCCAACAAGGTGCTGGAGCGGCTGGCCGAGCGGGTGCCGTTCGTGGTGATCAACCGGCGGCTGCGCGGCGCGGCCACGGTGCTGATGGACGTCGGGCACGGGGCGAGGCTCGCGGTCGAGCACCTGACCGGGCTCGGGCACCGCCGGGTGGCGCTGGTGACGGGGCCGGCCGGCTCGTGGACGAGCGACGAGATCCGCACCGCCGCCGAGCAGGTGCGCGGCGTCGAGCTGGTGGTCATCGGGCCGAACGCGCCGACCGAGCGGGGCGGCTTCGGCGCCGCCGAGCGGGTGCGCGAGTCGGGGGTGACCGGCGTGCTCGCCTACAACGACCTCGTGGCCATCGGGCTGATCGAGGGGCTCGGCGATCTCGGGCTGGAGGTGCCGGCGGACGTCTCCGTGGTGGGAATCGACGATATCGTTCCAGGACGGCTCAATCGGCCCAAGCTCACCACCGTGGCGATGCCGACGGCAGCCGCAGGGCGGTTGGCGGTCGACCTGCTCATCCAGGAGGTGGCCGCCACGACGTCGCTGGAGACCAGGCTGGTCGTCAGGGACTCGACGGCAGCGCCACGATAGCGTGCCTGCTGCAACCGGTTGTACTAACTCAGAAGTAAATTCGTCTGACTTCTCCGGAGGGCACCCGTGTCACCAGGGGAAACGCTGTGGCGATATATCGGTAACGGCTATGTAACGCCTGCAAAGGGTTGACGTAACTTTCCCGGCAGCTATAGGAAAGCGCTATCCATTCACATTTCGCCGGAAGGTCCGTGATGACGAATGAGTTCCGTCATGGCTGACTCGGTGGCGGTGAAGCCCCGGAAGGCGGCGAGTCCACCCGCGCAGGGCGGTCACCGCTCCACCCAACGTTCCCGCCGTGAGGCGCGGGCCGCCTACCTCTTCCTGGCGCCCTGGTTCGTCGGCCTGCTCGTCATCACGATCGGTCCGATCTTCGCCTCGCTCTACCTCTCCTTCACCGACTACAGCCTCCTCCAGGAGGCCAAGTGGATCGGGCTGGACAACTACGTCAGGAGGTTCACCGAGGACCCGAGGTTCATCGCCTCGCTCAAGGTGACCACCATCTACGTGGTCGTCTCGGTCCCGTTGCAGTTGGCCTTCGCCCTCGCACTGGCACTGGTGCTCGACCGCGGACTGCGCGGTCTGTCGTTCTACCGCTCGATCTTCTACCTGCCCTCCCTGCTGGGCGGCAGCGTCGCCATCGCCATCCTGTGGCGCAAGGTGTTCGGCGCGGACGGCCTGGTCAACGCGGTGCTCGGGATCTTCGGCATCGAGGGCCAGGGCTGGGTGGGCGACCCGGACACCGCGCTCGGCACGCTGATCCTCCTGCACGTCTGGACGTTCGGCGCCCCGATGATCATCTTCCTGGCCGGCCTGCGCCAGATCCCGTCGAGTTACTACGAGGCGGCGTCGGTCGACGGCGCGGGCGTGTTCCGCCAGTTCAAGTCGATCACGATGCCGCTGCTGACGCCGATCATCTTCTTCAACCTCGTGCTGGAGATCATCAAGTCGTTCCAGTCGTTCACGCAGGCCTTCATCGTGAGCAACGGCAAGGGCGGCCCGGCCGACTCGACGCTCTTCTACACCCTCTACCTCTACCTCAAGGGCTTCAAGAGCTACGACATGGGCTACGCCGCCGCTATGGCGTGGGTCCTGCTGCTCATCATCGCGGCCCTCACCGGGGTGAACTTCCTCGCTTCCAAGTATTGGGTCTTCTATGGCGACGACAAGTAGGCGGCCGGTCCCGGTCCTGTTCCGCCCGCTCAAGGGCGGACCGCTGGTCAAGCACGTGCTGCTGATCGGCTTCGGCCTGGTCATGTTGTACCCGCTGCTCTGGATGATCTCCAGCTCGCTCAAGCCGGAGGAGCTGATCTTCCGTGAGCCCGGCCTGCTGCCCAGCACGGTCACGCTGGAGAACTACACCGAGGGCTGGTACGCGCTCAAGCACCCCTTCGGCTACTACCTGTGGAACTCGGCCGTGATCACCGCGCTGTCGGTGGTGGCGAACCTGGTGGCCTGCTCGCTGGCCGCGTACGCCTTCGCCCGGCTGAACTTCCCGCTGAAGAAGCTCTGGTTCGCCCTCATGCTGGGCACGATCATGCTGCCGCACCACGTGGTGATCGTGCCGCAGTACATCATGTTCTCCGAGCTCGGCATGATCAACACCATCTGGCCACTGGTGATGCCGAAGGTGCTGGCGACGGACGCGTTCTTCGTCTTCCTGATGGTGCAGTTCATCCGTACACTGCCCAGAGAACTGGACGAGGCGGCCGAGATCGATGGGGCGGGATACTGGCGGATCTATCTCAGGGTCGTCATGCCGCTCTGCCTGCCGGCCCTGGCCACGACCGCGATCTTCACGTTCATCTGGACGTGGAACGACTTCCTCAGCCAGCTTCTTTACCTCAACAATCCGGACAACTTCACCGTTCCGGTGGCACTGCGTACGTTCCTGGACGCCAGCAGCGACTCGTCCTGGGGGCCGATGTTCGCCATGTCGATCCTCGCGCTGGGGCCGATCTTCGGTTTCTTCCTGGTCGGCCAGAAGTACCTCATCCGCGGCGTGGCCACCACCGGCCTGAAGTAGTCCTTTCCTCCCCACCCCCCAACCGAACACCCCCTAGGAGGTAGAGCCGTGAGCTCTGGCAAGAAGATGTGGTCGGCGGCGCTGCTGGCCACCGCCGTGCTGGCGGTCACCGCGGCGTGCGGCAGTGGCGGCAGCGGCGGCGAGACCGCCGACGGCAAGATCAAGCTGCGCTTCTCCTACTGGGGCAGCGACGCTCGGCAGAAGATGACCGAAGAGGCCATCAAGAAGTTCGAGGCCAAGAACCCCAACATCGACGTCGAGGGCGAGTTCTCCGACTTCGCCAGCTACTACGAGACGCTGTCCACGAAGGTCGCCGGCAGCGACGCCCCGGACGTGATCACCCTGGAGATCCGCGGCCTGCGCGAGTACGCCGACCGCGGCACGCTGGCCGACCTGGCCAGCAAGGTCAACACGGCCGACATCGACGCCAAGGTCCTGTCCACGGGTGCGATCGACGGCAAGCAGTTCGCCATCCCCACGGGCGTGAACGCGTTCTCGCTGATCGTCAACCCGGCCGCGGTCGAGAGCAGCGGCGCCAAGCTGCCCGACGACACCTCGTGGACCTGGGACGACTTCGTGCAGTTCGCCTCGAAGATCACCTCGGGGAGCGGCGGCAAGCAGATCGGCACCCAGCTCAGCTGGAACCCGGCCTACCTCCAGATCTACGCCGCGCAGAAGGGCGAGCCCTTCTACAACGGCAACAAGCTCGGCCTGAGCCCCCAGACCATCAAGGACTGGTGGGGCATCATGCAGAACCTCATCAAGACCAAGGGCGCCCCCGACGCTGCCAAGAGCTCCGAGATCGGCGCCACCAGCATCGACCAGTCGCTGCTCGGCACCAACAGCGGCGCGATGGGCATGTGGTGGAGCAACCAGCTCGGCGCGGCGGCGAAGGCGTCCGGCCAGAACCTGGAGCTGCTGCGCATGCCGAAGGTCCAGGGCGCGACGACGGGCGGCATGTTCCTGCAGCCCGCCATGTTCTACACCGCCTCCTCCAAGTCCGCGCACGCGGCCGAGGCGGCCAAGTTCATCGACTTCATGGTCAACGACCCCGAGGCGGGTCAGATCATCCTCAGCGACCGCGGCCTGCCCGCCAGCTCCAAGGTGCTGGCGGCGGTCCGCGACAAGCTGCCCGAGGCCGACAAGAAGACGCTCGACTTCCTCGACAAGACCCGCGGCGAGATGTCCGACCCGCCGGCCGCCCCGCCGAAGGGCGCGAGCGCCATGGAGGACATCCTCACCCGGTACTCCGAGGAGGTCATGTTCGGCCGGATGACGCCTGACGACGCCGCCCAGAAGTTCATCACGGAGGCGAACGCCTCCATCGCCGGCTAAGGAGAGACATGAGGTACGCGTTCGTCGGGCTCGGGCACCGCGCGCAGATGTACGTCGACGCGCTGCTCGGAGAGTGGCGTGACGCCGGCACCATCGTCGCCCTGTGCGACCTCAACCGGACCCGCATGGACTACTACGTCGAGCGGATCGGCCAGGAGGTGCCGTGCTTCGCGCCCGATGAGTTCGACAAGGTGCTCGAGCTCGCCGACGCGGTCATCGTCACGACCGTCGACGCCACGCACGCCCGCTACGTGTGCGCGGCGCTCGACGCCGGTCGGGACGTCATCGTCGAGAAGCCGCTCACCGTGGACGCCGAGGGCTGCGCGGCCATCGCCGCCGCCGCCGAGCGCAGCAGCGGCAAGCTGATCGTCACCTTCAACTACCGCTACTCGCCGCGCAACTCCGCGGTGCGCCGGCTGCTCATGGAGGGCGCGATCGGCGAGGTGACCTCCGTGCACTTCGAGTGGACGCTGGACACCATCCACGGCGCCGACTACTTCCGCCGCTGGCACCGGCAGCGGGCCAGCTCGGGCGGGCTGCTCGTGCACAAGTCGACCCACCACTTCGACCTGGTCAACTGGTGGCTCGACGCCGCGCCCGAGCTCGTCTTCGCCCAGACCGACCTGCGGTTCTACGGCGCGGACAACGCCAGGAAGCGCGGTCTCGGCGAGCGTCCCGCGCGAGGGCAGGGCGCTCCGGGGCTGGGCTCGGACCCGTTCATCCTGGACATCTCCGCCGACCAACGGCTCAAGCGCCTCTACCTGGACGCCGAGCACGAGGACGGCTACGTCCGGGACCAGGACGTCTTCGGCGAGGGCATCGACATCGACGACAACATGTCGGTGCTGGTGCGCTACACCAACCGGGCGGTCCTCACCTACTCGCTGCACGCCCACGCTCCGTGGGAAGGCTACCGGGTCGCCTTCAACGGCACCGCCGGGCGGCTGGAGCTGGACGTCGTCGAGCGGGAGTGGACGCCGCCGCACGCGGCCATCGACCCGAGCGCGGCGGCCAAGGAGCACGCCACCGGCTCGTCGGAGCGGCTGCTGCTGCGGCGGCACTGGCGCGAGCCGGAGGAGATCCCGATCGAGAGCGGCGCGGGCGGCCACGGGGGAGGCGACCGGCTGCTGCTGAACGACGTCTTCCGCGGGCCGGACAACGACCCGCTGGCCCGCCAGGCGGGCTACCGCGACGGCATCCGCAGCGTGCTGACCGGCGTCGCCGCCACGGTCTCCGCCCGCACCGGCGCCCCGGTCCACCTGTCGGACCACGGCACCCGTGTCAGCTGACCCTCCCACCCCGCCTCCGGTCGTCCGAGGGGAGGGGGCGGTGTTCCGGGAGCTGGCCGGGGTCGCCGGGGCGCAGTTCGGGCTCTACCCCGAGCCCGGCCCGCGGCTGCGGGAGGCGGCGCGGGACGCGATGGGAGTGCTCGACCTGCACGCCGAGGACGTGCGGGTGGAGCGCTCCTGGACCGACGGCGACCTGTACGGCGAGGAGCTGTCCTGGTCCGTCGGCTTCGGCCCGCGCACCCGCGCCTTCCTGCTCAAGCCCGCCGACGCGACCGGCCCGCTCCCCGGCGTGGTGGCCCTGCACTGCCACGCCGGCATGAAGTGGGCCGGCAAGGAGAAGATCGCCGACGCCCCGGAGGGCCCGTCACCGGAGGTGGCGCGGCTGCGCGCGGAGCTCTACGGTGGCCGGGCGTTCGCCAACGCCCTGGCCCGCCGCGGTTTCGTGGTCCTCGCGCACGACGTGTTCGTGTGGGGCAGCCGCCGCTTCCCGCTCGACCTCCCGCCCGGGCCGGAGAGCGAGGCCGACCGCTACGACGCCGCCGCCCGCGCCCACGAGCACGTGGTGGCCAAGCACTGCGCCGTGCTCGGCACCTCGTTCACCGGGGTCGTCGCCGGCGAGGACCTGGCCGCCGCGGCGTACCTGCGCTCCCGTCCCGACGTGTCCAGGACCGGCTGCGCGGGCCTGTCGGGCGGCGGCCTGCGCGCCGGGCTGCTCGGCGCGTTCGACGAGCACATGGACGCGGTCGTGGTGGCCGCGATGGCCAGCAGCTACCGCGACCTGCTGGACGGGCACGTGGCCCGGCACACCTGGATGTTCTACCCGCCGGGCCTGCCGCGCCTGGCCGACTGGCCCGACCTGATGGCCGCCCGCGCGCCCGCCCCGCTCATGGTCCAGTACGCCACCCGCGACGAGCTGTTCCCCGCCGCGGGCATGCGCCGCGCCCACGAGACGATCGCCGCCCGCTACCGGGACGCGCCCGGCGCGTACGAGGCGGTCTTCGCCGACGTGCCGCACAGCTTCGACGTGCCGATGCAGGAGCGGGCCTTCGACTGGCTGGCCGGCGCCCTCGCCTAGTTGCCGCTCTTCCACTGGGCGAGGAGCTTGTCGTAGTCGACCGTGGCGGGCTTGCCGCGCTCGTCGGCCAGTTTCGCCACCGGCGCGCCCGGCTGGTCCAGCCACTGCTGGGCGGGCTGCTCGGGGTTGAGCTTGGGCGCGCAGGCGCCGCCGTAGCCGACCCGCTCCAGCCGGGACAGGATCTCGTCCTGCTGCTTGGCGAGGTTGTCCATCGACTGTTGCGGCGTGGTCTCGCCGGTCACCGCGGTGGCCACGTTCTGCCACCAGAGCTGGGCGAGTTTGGGGTAGTCGGGGACGTTCGTCCCCGTGGGGGTCCACTGCTTGCGGGCGGGGGAGCGGTAGAACTCGATGAGGCCGCCGTACTTCTTGGCGTTGTCGTCGAAGTACGCGCTCCTGATGTCGGAGTCCCTGATGAAGGTCAGCCCGGTGATCGTCTTCTTCAGCGACACCGTCTTGGACGTGACGAACTGCGCGTACAGCCAGGCGGCGGCCCGCCGCTCCTTCGGGGTGTTCTTCAGGAACGTCCACGCGCCCGCGTCCTGGTAGCCGAGCTTGTGGCCGTCCTTCCAGTACGCCCCGTGCGGGCTCGGCGCCATCCGCCACTTCGGCGTGCCGTCGGCGTTGACCACCGGCAGGCCGGGCTTGGTGAGGTCGGCGGTGAACGCGGTGTACCAGAAGATCTGCTGCGCGATGGCGCCCTGGGCGGGCACCGGGCCCGACTCGCTGAAGTTCATGCCCGCGGCCTCCTTGGGCGCGTACTTCTTCAGCCAGTCGATGTACTTGACCAGCGCGTACACCGAGGCGGGGCCGTTGGTGTCGCCGCCACGGGTGACGGACGAGCCGACCGGGCGGCAGTTCTCGACCCGGATGCCCCAGTCGTCCACGGGCAGGCCGTTGGGGATGCCGGGGTCGCCGTTGCCCGCCATCGACAGCCAGGCGTCGGTGAAGCGCCAGCCCAGCGACGGGTCCTTGCGGCCGTAGTCCATGTGGCCGTAGACCTTCCTGCCGTCGATGGTGCCGTCGCCGTTGACCTTGTTGGTGAAGAAGTCGGCGATGTCCTCGTAGGCCGCCCAGTTGACCGGGACGCCGAGGTCGTAGCCGTACAGGTCCTTGAACTGCTTCTTGATCGCCGGGTCGGTGAACCAGTCGTAGCGGAACCAGTAGAGGTTGGCGAACTGCTGGTCGGGGAGCTGGTAGACCTTCTTGTCCGGGCCGGTGGTGAAGCTGATGCCGATGAAGTCGTTCAGGTCGAGGGTGGGCGAGGTGACGTCCCTGCCCTCGCCGGCGATGTAGTCCGACAGCGGCAGCACGTACGTGCCGCGCGAGTGGGTGCCGATGAGGTCGGAGTCGTTGACGTAGGCGTCGTAGATGTTCTGGTTGCCCTGGATCTGGGTCTGGAGCTTCTCGATGACGTCGCCCTCCTGGATCAGGTCGTGCTTGATCCTGATCCCGGTGATCTCGGTGAACGCCTTGGCGAGCTGCTGGGACTCGTACTCGTGGGTGGTGATCGTCTCCGACACCACGTTGATCTGCATGCCCCGGTAGGGGGCCGCGGCCTTGATGAACCAGTCCATCTCGGCGAGCTGCTGGTCCTTCGACAGCGTGCTCGGGGTGAACTCCCGCGCCACCCACCGCTGCGCCGCCGCCTTGCCGTCGGCCTCACGGAAGTCGCTCGACGGCCGCTGCGCGCCCTGCGCGCAGGCGGTGGCCGCGAGGGTCAGCGCGGCCAGTGCCGCGGCCACGGACCTGCCTGCCCGATGCGTCATCGCTGGGCTCCTCTCCTGTCAGCCCCATATCCCGATCACGACCACCACGAGGACCGCGCAGCCGAGCGCGAGCCACATGGACAGGTCGGTGACGGCCATCCAGCCGACCAGTACGACCGCCGCGCCGATCAGCCCGATGTAGAGCCGGTCGCCGCGGTCGGTCTCGACGCGCAGGAACCCCCGCCTGGC
Organism: Nonomuraea sp. B208; assembly: GCF_057536035.1. Lineage (NCBI taxonomy): Bacteria > Bacillati > Actinomycetota > Actinomycetes > Streptosporangiales > Streptosporangiaceae > Nonomuraea > Nonomuraea sp. B208. Next base: position 182,002 of record NZ_BAAJOU010000031.1, on the reverse strand, counting down.
CACGGGAGGGGAGAAGTGCCCCCAGACCGTCATGACGACCAGCAGCAGCGCCAGCCCGGCGAACACCAGCGCCGTCGGCGGGGTCCACACCATCCACTCGAACATCCGGCTACACCCTCCCCAGCGCGAAGCCCTTGGCGATGTAGTTGCGCACGAACCAGATGACGACCGCGCCGGGCACGATCGTGAGCACCCCGGCGGCGGCCAGCAGCCCCCAGTCGACCCCGGCCGCGCTGACCGTCCTCGTCATGGTCGCGGCGATCGGCTTGGCGTCCACCGACGTGATGGTCCGCGCGATCAGCAGCTCGACCCAGCTGAACATGAAGCAGAAGAACAGCGTCACGCCGATGGCCGAGCGGATCAGCGGCAGGAAGATCCGGACGAAGAAGCGCGGCAGCGAGTAGCCGTCCACGGCCGCGGTCTCGTCGATCTCGCGCGGGATGCCGGACATGAAGCCCTCCAGGATCCACACCGCGAGCGGCACGTTGAACAGCATGTGCGCGACGGCCACGCCGAGATGCGTGTCGAACAGGCCCACGGCCTGGTAGATCTGGAAGAACGGCAGCAGGAACACGGCGGGCGGCGCCATGCGGTTGGTCAGCAGCCAGAAGAACAGGTGCTTGTCGCCGGCGAAGCGGAAGCGCGAGAACGCGTACGCCGCCGGCAGCGCCACGACCAGCGACATCACCGCGTTCATCGAGGTGTAGACGATCGAGTTGAGATAGCTCGAATACCACGACGGGTCGCCGAAGAAGGTCTGGTAGTTCTCGAACGTCACCCGCTGCGGGATCAGCGAGAAACTGCCGAGGATGTCGTCGTTCGGGCGGACCGACATGCCGAACATCCACAGCAGCGGCAGCATGAGCGTCGCCACGTACAGCCAGAAGACCGTGCGCGCCCAGGGGAGCCGCCCGCCGGTGGTCCGCGCCATCGCGCTCACCTCCCCGACCTGGTCAGCGCGGTGAAGAAGACGTAGCAGAGGATCTGCACGACGAGGAAGTAGATCAGCGAGAACGCCCCCGCCGGCCCCACGTCGAACTGCCCGACGGCCATCTTCGACAGCAGGATGCTGAGGAACGTCGTCGCGTTGCCCGGCCCGCCGCCGGTCACCACGAACGGCTCGGTGTAGATCATGAAGCTGTCCATGAACCGCAGCAGGATCGCGATCGTCAGCACCCCGCGCAGCCTCGGGAGCTGGATGTGGCGGAACGTCGCCCAGGCCGAGGCCCCGTCGATCTGCGCGGCCTGGAAGTACGGCTGCGGGATCGACCGCAGCCCCGCGTAGGCGAGCAGCGCGACGAGCGGCGTCCAGTGCCACACGTCCATGACGAGGATCGTGATCCAGGCGTCGGTGGAGTCGAGCGTGTAGTTGTAGTCCACGCCGAGCAGGTTGGCGACCGTCCAGCCGCCGAGGCCGATGTCGGGGCGGGCGAAGATCTGCCAGATCGTGCCGACCACGTTCCACGGGATGAGCAGCGGCAGCGCCACCAGCACCAGCGCCACCGACACCCAGACCCCGCGGCGCGGCATCGCCACCGCGATCGCCACCCCGAGCGGGATCTCCACGAGCAGCACCTGGGCGGAGAACAGCAGCGTGCGGACGAACGCCTCGCGGTTCTCCGGCCGCCGCACGGCCTCGTAGAACCAGTCGAGGCCGACGAACACCCGGTCGGCGGGGCTGAACACGTCCTGGACGGAGAAGTTGACCACGGTCATCAGCGGGATGACCGCCGTGAACGCCACCGACACGACGACCGGCAGCACCAGCAGCCAGGCCCGGTTGGCGCGGCGCCGCGGATCGGGGCGCGTCACGCCGCCCCCCTTCCGGTGAGCGGCCCGAGCAAGCCGCATCTCACCTGGTCGCGGAAGAGGAACGCGCGCTCCGGCGGGAAGCGCAGGCACACGGACGCGCCCGGCTCGTACGCCGTGCCCGCCTCGGTCCTGGCGATCACCGGATGCTCGCCGACCAGGGCGTGGACCAGGTCGTAGGCGCCCATGCGATCGACGCCGGAGACGCGGGCCGGCACGCCGGGCGCGGCGCCGAGCTCCACGAACTCGGGCCGCACCCCGATCCGTACCGGGCCGGGCGGCAGCTTCTCGCCGTCGGCCACGGCTGCGCCGGCGTCGGCGCCGGCCACCCGGACCACGCCGCCCGCGATCTCGGCGGGCAGCATGTTCATGCCGGGCGAGCCGATGAAGTGCCCGACGAACTCGTGCGCCGGTGACAGGAACAGCTCGGCCGGCTCGCCCGCCTGCACGATCGCCCCCTCGTTGACCACCACGACCTCGTCGGCGAAGGTCAGCGCCTCGGTCTGGTCGTGGGTGACGTAGATCAGCGTGTGCCCGGTGTCGCGGTGGATCTCCTTGAGCTTGCTGCGCAGCGTCCACTTCAGCGCCGGGTCCACGACGGTCAGCGGCTCGTCCAGCAGCACCGCCGCCACCTCGTGCCGGACCAGGCCCCGGCCCAGGCAGACGATCTGCTGGCGGCCGGGGTCGAGGCGGCGCGAGCGGCGGCCGAGCACGGGGTCGAGCCCGAGCAGCCGGGAGACCTCGCGGACCCGCCGGTCGATCTCCTGCTTCGGGCGGCGGCGGTTGCGCAGCGGGAAGGCGAGGTTGTCGTAGACGGACATCTCCTCGTACAGGACGGGGAACTGGAAGACCTGCGCGATGTCGCGGCCCGCCGTGGGCACGCCGGTGACGTCGCGGCCGTCGAACAGCACCCGGCCCTCGGTGGGCGTGAGCAGGCCCGAGATGATGTTGAGCAGCGTCGTCTTGCCGCAGCCGCTGGGGCCGAGCAGCGCGTACGCCCGCCCGCTCCGCCACGTCCACGTGGTCGGCCGCAGCGCCCAGGTCCGGCCGCCGTCGTAGCTGTGGGCGACGCCCTCCAGCCGGATGTCAGCCATGCAGGTCGACCTCCGCCAGGGGCAGCCGGTCGCCGCCCTCGTCGAAGACGAGGACGTGCGCGGGGTCCACGTACGCGCGGGTGGTCTCGCCCGGCTGGAACCGCCACGTGCCCGGCAGGTGGGCGACCAGGTGCCGCTCGCCGCGCAGCAGCAGGTGCAGGAACGTGGCGCTGCCGGTCACCTCGGCCAGCCTGATCTCGGCGGGCAGCTCCACGGCGCCGGGGCCACGCGGGGCCAGGGTGACCTGGTGGGGGCGGATGCCGAGCAGCACGCCGCCCTCCGCGGCCGTCGCGCCGGGGGCGGGGAACGAGACGCCGAGGCAGTCGATCCGGCCGTCGCGCAGGACGCCGGGCAGCAGATTGAGCGGGGGGTCGCTGAGCGTGGCCGCGACGGCGAGCGTGGGCGGGCGGGCGTACATCGCGGCCACGTCGCCGGTGTCCAGCACCCGGCCCTCGCCGAGCACCACCGTGGGCGCGGCGAACGTCAGCGCCTCGGCGGGGTCGGCCGTGGAGTAGAGCACGACGCCCGGCGCGCCCGCGAAACGGGCCTTGAGGTCGGCGCGGAGCTGCTCGCGCAGCTTGAAGTCCAGGTTGGCGAGGGGCTCGTCGAGGAGCAGCACGTCCACGGGCCGGGCCAGGGCGCGGGCGATGGCGGTGCGCTGCTGCTGGCCGCCCGACAGCTCGGCGGGGCGGCGGTCGAGCAGGCCGGCCAGGCCCATGAGGTCGGCCACCTCGCGCACCCGACGGTCGATCGCGGGGCCGCGGAAACGCGCGTCCAGGCGGAGCGGCGAGGCGATGTTCTCGTAAATCGTGAGCGACGGATAATTGATGAACCGCTGATAGACGAAGGCGATAGATCTCTTCCGGACGGAAATCGCGGTGACGTCCTTTCCGGCGACCAGGACCCGGCCGGAATCGGGGGGCTGTAATCCCGCGACGACCCGCATCAAGGTCGTCTTCCCCGAGTTCAGCGGCCCGATCAGGGTCGTCAGCCCGGTGCCGGTCTCCAGCCGGATGTCGTCGAGCCAGATTTCTCCGCGCTGGCGTACGGAGACGCGATCGATAATCAGCGTCACGTTCCCCGGTCCTCTCTGCTCGCCTCCATCTAACATGATCTGAAAATGCGTGCAAGGGCGGCGGAAAAGGCCCGGACAATGGTGAACGGCGTGGGCTATCGCGCGGCCGGCGTCGTGCCCGATGGCCGCGCCGGGACGGTCACGCCGGAGCCCTCAGTGATCCGGGAGGCCAGAAGGCGACCGCGACGGTCGCCAAACGGACCGACCTGCGCCCCTCGCCTGGCGCTCGTGCCTAGGTTGCTAACATGGCTGTTACTAAGTTTGATGTTAGTAACCTTGTGGATAGCAGCTTTCCGGGAGTGAGATGGCAACCTTCGTAGGGAGGCGGCGCGAGCTCGAGGCACTGGATCGCGAGCTGAGCAAGGTGACGGCCGGGGTCGGTGGGGAGCGGCCCGGTCGGTGCTTGATGCTACGAGGCCGACGCCGGGTGGGTAAGTCGCGGTTGGTGGAGCGGTTCGCCGAGAGGTCTGGTGCGCCCTTCCTTTTCTACGCCGCCACAGGGGCGTCGCTGGAGGCGGACCTGCAGAGACTCAGCCGGGACGCGCAAACGTCCACCCTTCCGTTCGCGAATCTCCTGTCCGCCGCCCGTCCGGCGAGCTGGGATGCCGCCTTCGACGTACTGGCGGCGGCACTGCCGCAGGACCGGGCGAGTGTGGTGGTTCTGGACGAGGTGCCTTATCTGATGGACGAGGATGGCGCCTTCGAAGGCATGCTTCAGCGAGCCTGGGACCGAGCGCTGGAGACCAAGCCGGTTCTGCTGGTTCTCATCGGCTCCGACCTGTCGACGATGGAGGCGCTCAACAGCTATGGACGCCCGTTCCATCAGCGCGGTCGGGAGATGGTGCTGGGTCCGCTCAACCCGGCGGAGGTGGGCGAGATGCTCGGCCTTGAGCCGGCCGAGGCCTTCGACGCGGCATTGATCACCGGTGGACTGCCCCTGATCTGTGCGGAGTGGCCGCACGGTGCGGGAATGTGGGATTTCCTGCGCGCGTCACTCAGCGATCCGGTCTCGGCCCTGCTGGTGTCGGCGGAGCGTTCGCTCGCTGCGGAGTTCCCTCAGCAGGTGCAGGCCCGCGTTGTCCTCTCAGCGATCGGCAGCGGTGAGCGGAACTTCACCAACATCGCCCGCGCCGCCGGCGGGATCGGGGCGACCCCGCTCCATCGAGCGCTGGAGCTTCTCACGGACAAGCGGATCATCGCGGCAGAGCTTCCTGTTTCGGCTCGGCCCTCGAAGGACCGCCGTTACCGGGTCAAGGATTCCTACCTCCGCTTCTGGCTGAAGCTCCTGGGGCCGGCGATGGAAGAGATCGAGCGGGGCCGAGGTGACCTGACGCTGCGGCGCATCCGCGAGAACTGGGCCAGCTGGCGCGGCAGGGCCGTCGAACCTCTGGTGCGCGAGGCGTTGGCACGGCTGCTGCCCGACGCGAACCTTCCCGCCGCCCCCGTCATAGGTGGTTACTGGACCCGTACCAACCATGTGGAGATCGACATCGTGGGAGCGGACCGTGGGCCGATCGCCAAGGAGTTGCTCTTCGTCGGCTCGGTGAAGTGGCTGGAGAACGCCCCGTTCGACCGGCACGATCTCGCGGCGCTGCACCGGCACCGCGCCGCGCTCACGTCGGATCCCGTCCCGGTGGTCGCCGCCTCGCGCAGCGGGACCGACTGCACGGGGCTCGACGCCGCGTACGGTCCGGCGGAACTCCTTGCGGCGTGGTCCACCTGAGCGGACCGGCCCCATGTCCCTGAGCGCCCTTGCCGAGCCTGGTCACGTTCTTGCACCCGCTCATGTAGGGCCCGTCCTTGAGGTCGAACGAGCCCTTCATCACGCCGTAGCCGCCGTCCAGGTCGGAGATGGCGGGAGCACTGCACCGACCGGGCATGCCAGCCGATGAACCCCCGACCTGGGGGAATGCCTCCAAGATCATCCCCTGTGCGTCCCCTGACCATGGTCGTATGGCTGCGTACGGGCACTGTCCGCTGCCTACCGGGGGTGGCGAAACAAAAGACCTGCGGCTGTGAAACCGCAGGTCAGGGGCCTGAAAGGCCGATCTAGGCGCCCCGGCAGGACTCGAACCTGCGGCACCCGCTTTAGAAGAGCTCCAGCAACTACGAGTTTAGTTTGTCTATGGATGTGGTGATATGTGGGTGCTGCTCGACACGTATTGAGATCTTCGGCGTGAGCCTCCTGCGGCTCGCCGCACGACAGGTGTTCGAGCTGGTCAGGGCCATATTTATAGCTGGCAGACTGTAAGACGCTCCCGCTCTTCAGATGCGGGTGTCCTCACAGAAGTACTCCTGTTGCAGTCGGCTCAGCCGGCGGTTGCCTTAGCGTAATGGGATACCTCGAAGCCTGAATGGGGCCGGGCGGAGCTTTGGTGTTCCGCCCGGTCCCGAGTTTGGTCAGGTGGGTTGGTTATGGGCAGTTGCCGATATCGCTTTCGGAGGAGGCCAGGACGACGTTGGTCTTGGCCAGGCCGAGGGCGTTGACGGTGATGTGGACGGCGTTGACGGTCAGGCCTGTGTCGGGGGTGGTGAAGGGGGTCTGCTCGTTGAGGACGAGCTTGACGACGCCGACGTTGACGGTGGTGTTGGGTGTGATCTCGGTAGGTTCTGCGATGACCACCGTGTTGCCGACCTTGAGGAAGGCGATCGTGGTGGTTCCGCTGGATCCAGCGCAGGTGGTGGTGGAGCTGGATTTGATGGTCTTGACGGTGATCACGGGAATGCCGGTGATCCCGATGGTGGTGTCGTCGATGGAGGCGGTGGCCACGGATTTGCCGGGGAATGCGGTGGTGGCGACCTGGGCGCACAGGGCGTGCCCGGTGATCAGTCCGCTGAGGGTGGCGGTGCAGGGCACCGAGGTGGTTTCGGTTGCGGTGGTGGAGATGTGCCCGGTGTCGGGGGTGGGTGCGATGTTGACCAGTTGGATGCCAGCCAGAGAGGCGCCAGCGGTCAGGCCGTAGGCCCGTCCGGTGAGCTGCTGCGGCGTGACGGTGACTTCTTCGTCGCCGCACGGTGAGGTGACGGAGTTGTTGTGGGCGTCGCCGCTGTAGGTGGCGGTCCACCGGTAGGTGCCGGCCGCGCCGATGGTCACGTTGCCGGATGCGGCGGTGCCGGTGCCGGACACCGTCCCGGTACGAGTCTCGATCGGCGTCGCACAGTCGGTGTCACCGGGCGCGAACAGCTGGAACGTGACGGTGCCTGTCGGGTGGTACCCGCTGGACAGGGTCGCTGTATCGGAGACCTTTCCGCCCGCGGGCACCGTGTCCGATGGCGTGGTGGCGATCGATGGAGTCGCCTTCGGGACGTGTTCGGTGATCGTTTCAGTGAAGCCTGGTGACAGGACGCCGTTGAGCAGGAAGTCCACCTTGCAGGTGATGGTGCTTCCCGGTACGGCTTCGGCGCCGATGGAGACGGTCTCAGTGAAGGCGGCATCATCGCCGCTGGTCACCGTCCGGCTGTCCGGGGTCAGGGACACCGACAGGTTCGGGTCGCAGTCGCGCAACTGGTGGGTGACCGTGACCGGCAGGTTGCTCAGGGCCGCCAGGATGGTGTCGCTGACCTCCGAGGCGTCGATGCCGGAGAACAGCTGTCCACCCGTGGCGTTGGTGATCGCGGTCGCTTGCCCGGTCGAGTTCATCCCGGCCAGGTCGAACGCGAGCACGGTGATGTCGGCTGCCTGCAGGGCGCTGATCGCGTCCGCCAGCGTATGGCCGTTGCTGGGATCATGGCTGGGGGCGTCCCCGATCAGCAGCACGATCCGAGAGCTGTTCGGCCTGAAGTCGACGGCCCCGGACGCGACCTCGAACAGGCCATTGATGCCGTCCTCGGGGAAGTCGCCGCCGCCCGACGCGACCAGCGAGTTGAGACCGTTGGTGACGTCGGTGTCGTTGGCGGTGAGGTCCTGCGCCACCCGGAACGGCGTCGCGTCCGCCACGTCCTTGTACTCGGCGACCGCGAACTGCGCGTCCGGCTGCGCCGAAGCTACGTTGGACAGGATCGCGTTCGCATTGGTCTGCACGTTGGAGATGACCCCGCCCATGCTTCCTGTCGTGTCGATCAGGAAGGTGATATCCGGTTTGGGCGGGATCGCCGGAGTAGAGACGGTCTTGGTGATCGTCGTCGATCCGCCCGGGTCCAGGTTCAGCGTTACGTCCGCCGGGGTGACTCCGGGCTCGGCGGACGCCGTCCCTACCCCGGCCATCAGCATTGCACCGGCCATTGCCACGCACGCGGCAGCCTTTAATCGTCGCGTCATTCTCACGGTGTGATTCCTTCTGTGTGGCGTTATGCCATAACGGATTTGGGATCGCTGGCCGTGCAGAATTTCGGTGATTACGTCATACGGAACTCCCTCTCCCCGCGTGCTGGCGCGACAGGATACGATGTCGCGTTGGTTGACAACCTCGGTGACTTTTCAGCGCTGGCCGTGATCAACGAGGCGAGGTGTGGCCACGGTCATAGGGTGACTGGTCGGCGAATCGTTGTAAATAAGGCACTTACGGAAAGTCCCCCGAGTGGCCGCAATCGGCCACTCCTTGCCAATGGGAGACTCTCGCGAGAAGCGAGCTTCGCCAAGATCTTTTGGGTACGCCCGACGAAATGAATAATTCTCAGATTATCGCCTTCAAAGGGCGGCCGTTTCCGGCTCCTCCGGACCGTGTCCCGCACGAAAATACGGTCTCGTGCTCTGGACTGCACCTTTTGCTGCATGAAGCGGGGCAGCGGCTGCGACCGTCGCGGGGCTTTTGTCGCTGATCTACCGGTTGGTGAGGTGCTTGTTCGGCTTGCCGGCGGCGCTGGTTCGCTCTGACCTGTCCAAGGATCTCGAGTTGCTGGTGCTCCGCCACGAGGATCAGGTGCACCCCCCGCGCGCGCAGCGACCGGTTCACCACCTCGATCATCCAAGCCACCGTCGCCGAGTTCATCCAGCACGGCGACCTCGACCGGCACCTGCGGTGCACCCGCCGCAACTACCGCCAGCGACGCGACGCGCCAATCGCGGCCCTGTGCCGGCAGCTGCCCGCCTACCATGCGACCGGCATGCGATGGTCATCGGGAGCATGGCCGTCACGCAAGGGGTGCACGTACGCGCGGTCCTGGTCGATTCGTGCGCGTAGCTGGTCAGCTCCGCTCACGGACCCGTGACCGGGGGTGAGGACATCCACGTTGTCCGCCGCGCCCTCCAGCAGTCGCGGCCCGACGAGGTAGTCCTCGATCGGGTCATTGGTGCTGGTGAAGTTGTCGAGCATCGGGATGAGGACATCAGAGAGCATGTCCCCGGCGACGAGAACGCCATGCTGCTCGATCGACAGCGCCGCATGGCCCGGGGTGTGAGCCGGACGCTCGATGGTCCGGACTGCAGGGCCATCCCAGGGAATCCGCGCGGTTCCGGCAGGCAGACCGGTATTGAGGCCGTACAGGGCCAGCGGTGTCTCCTCGGCGATCTCCGGCGGTACTCCTTCGGCGACGAGGGCTTTCCAGTCCGCGTCCGACAGCACATCTCGCATGAAAGCTGGGTTGCGTCCGCGGAAGTGGTGTACGAGCCCGCCCTGCTGGCGGTATCGCCCGGTTGGCTGAGCCCGGCCTTTCAGCGGGAAGGATCTGGCATGGTGGCTGCCCGATCGCGGTGGTCCGCGGCCAGGGCGTTGCCCAGGGGAGTGGCGACGCCCTCGATGGCGATGGCCGGTTGCCGTTCCGGGGTGTACGCACGTATTTGGCACGATCGACGGCTGCGTCGCCCGCGGGCGGAGGCGGTCGGAACGGGTTGTCACTGCGTGGATGACGCGGAATCAGGGGTTGACCTGGGGAAACGGCTTCAAGATCATCCCCCGTATGTCCCCTGATCATGGTCGTACGGCTGCGTACGGGCACTGTCCGCTGCCTACCGGGGGTGGCGAAACAAAAGACCTGCGGCTGTGAAACCGCAGGTCAGGGGCCGAATATGGCGATCTAGGTGAGTGCCCCCGGCAGGATTCGACCCTGCGGCACCCGCTTCAGGAGAGCTCCAGCAACAGCGAGTCTAGTTTGTCTACTAATGGGGTGATATGTAGGTGCTGCTCGACATGTGTTGGGCTCTCCGGCGTGGGCCCGCTGAGGCGCACCTCATCGAGGGTGTTTAACCTGGTCAGGGCCGTATTCGTGGAAGGGAAGACCACAAGGCGGTTCCGCTCTTCAGATGCGAGTGCTTGGTCATGTTCGGTTACGCAACCGAAGCCGACGTCGCGATCTTCAAGGGCATCCTCTGCTTGAGTGATTTCGCCTCACAGTGCGGGCGCGGACCGTAGTCGTCAGCGGTGCTGCGGCAGACGGACCCACGCGCCCGGTGGGCCGGTGACGGCTCGCGCATCGGGAAGTCGTAGTCCGGGCGTGGCGCAGCACGCGATGACCGTGGTCGCCGGCGAGACCCGGACAGACTGATGAGGAGGCGAACCGGTGCGCGAAGCCGCCGAACGGTTCGTCTTCTTTGCCCATTCCACAACGTCGTCGAGCAGTTCGTCGAAGTAGTAACGCAATGCTTGGATCTTGCGGTCACCTGTGCCGTACTCTTCCTGGCCCAACTCAATCCGCCCCAACCGTGCCGCTTTGCCGCCTAACGGATCACCATGCAGCTCTCAGAGCAGGTGGCTGATGCCCACGGGATGGTAACAACAGCTTGTCGCCTTCACCTGCTTTCCCCAGGATCGGGTGGGTAACGGGTATGGGCGTCGTACTCGTCTTGGCAGCTTATCCCTGCGCGCTCATTTCGGCGATGAACCGACGAATGTCGCGCGCCCATCGCGCGTTGCCAGTGCCGAGAATGCTCTCGCGCACATCCGGGCGCATGTGCAGGAGGATTCGCGCAGCCGGGTATGCCTGCAGATGCCGCAGTATGGGCGCTTGCCAGCCTGGGGGCATTGCCATGAGAACCGAACAGCCACGGTCCGGGTTCAGCACGCCGATGATTTCAGCCGCGCGAGGAGCGTCTATCACCGCAAGGCTGTAGCCCCGTACGAGGTTCCATCGCGTGACCATCAATATCGCGGCGAGCGTCTCGGGTGCCATGGCAGTGAGCACCGGAAGCAGTATGTGCGGCGCCGCGGTATTAACCAGTTCGGCCGCGTACCGTGGTGGCGAGGCGCAAAGAACCGACACAGCGCGGCCCGCGTCCATGGCGAGCAAGATCCTGGCCGCGTTCTGCAACTGCGCGATGGAACCGCTTGCCGCCGGAGGAAGCCCGAAGAACGCATCAGTGATGTCAGCGATCGGGCCCTCAGCGTCCGCACGGCTGCGATAACAGAACGGTACCAGAAGCGCCGCAGCCTGAGCAGGCCCGAGTGCCGCCAAGACGGCCGCGGCACGGAGAGGGCCCATAACATTCAATAAGAACTCGGCCTGCGCTTGCTCCGTCCTGACCATGATCTGGGCCAAGCGGGTAGGTGGAATCGAGGCAGTCGTTTGCGAAACATCGCCCTTGCCGCTCAAAGCCACGAGGAGGAAGGCCGCAAGGGATTCGTCCATTTCCGACAGAATGGCGCCCGCGCGTGCTGGCTGCATGATTGCCAGTCGGTCGAGCGCAGCGTCTCGCCGCATGAGTGCCAGGAGAAGGGCCGCGTCTGCGGTGTCGGTCTTGTTCAGCACCTCAACCGCTTTCTGGAGCGGCATGGCGGCCAACTGTTGAGCGAATAAGTGGGCATCTTGCATGGAGATCTCCCTGTGACAGGGATATAGCGGATGAATGCTACCAGCGGCCCCGATAACATGTGTGGGCGTCGAGCGATCAGGTGATGGGCTGGCGCGTGCTCGGCGCCGTCCATACCGAGGACGTTGGCCCTGTCGGGCCGGGTAGACGGGCGCTTAACGCGCGTGGGCGGCATCCCGTCGTGCTTGCCCTGTTGGTCACCGGCAGCGCCGGCCGCTCGGCGTCATTCCCGCCGAAGCCCCCGGTGAGTTGCAGCCCTTTGACGCCATCATCTCCACACTTGACCTCCAGCTCCCACCGTAAGCATTCAGGTCCTGCGCGATTCGGGTTCTGATGACGCAGCATGCGGCCGGCAGGCTGGCCACGCTCCTGGCCGGGCAGGAGCTTGACCTCCGACAGGCCGACGGCGACCGCGCCACGGAATTGCTCGTAGCCGCGATCGTAGAACAGCCGATCCGCGGCCTCGACGATCTGTGTGCGGGTCGCTGCGCCGCTCATCAGCTCCTCCTTCGGCTGTCATGCGGACGGGCCACATTCCGCTAGGACGCTCGACTGGCGCACCCGAGGTCACTTGTTCTAAAGCCGTCAAGCTGGCCTTCGGCACGCCCTTCGTCGCCAACCCCAACCTGGGCCAGGCCCTGCTGGCCGGTGAGGTCGTTGGTGACGGGTACGACCGGCGTCGTCATCGGCTGCGATAGGCCCATGCTCGGTTGCGGACCATACCGCCTCCATCTGATGGAACCGTACCTGGAGGTCAGGGTTCGAGCATGGGCACAAGGAAGCGTCTGGCCACCGTGACCAGTTGCTCGTCGTCGTCGAGGTCGATGACGGCGCTGGGGATCGCCAGAAACGAGGTGGAGACGCGCACCATCATCTCGGCCACGAGGTCGACGTCGAGGGCGGCCGACACGTTGCCCGTGCGTTGCTCGCGGCGGAGCTGGCCGGCGACGAACTCCCGTACGGCGGCGAGGGTCTGACCCCCGTCGGTCATCATGGACGGGACGAGCAGGTCGGGCTCGGAGACGAGGAGGCCGCCGATCAGCGGGTTGCCGCGAATGGCGCGCAACGAGCTGACGAAGCCGAGGACCACCCTGTCGGCGGCGGTACCCGCCTGCTCGCTGTCGATGAGGAACCGGTCGAAGTAGCGGCGGAACTCCCGGCGCACCACGTGCTCGACCAGCGTGTCCTTGCTCTCGAAGCGCCGGTAGACGGTGATGCGCGACACCTTGGCCCGCCGGGCGACGTCCTCCATGGTGGAGCGCCTGATGCCCATCCTGCAGAACTGCTCATACGCCGCGTCGAGGATGCGAGCCCGTAGCTCGTCGTTGTCGTCGACGCGTTCGACGGCGTCCACGTAGGCGCGCTCCAGCAACGACCCTGAGCCTGACGGCGCCATGAGGCCGGACAGCACGGATTCCACGCTCACCTTCTGCATCGAGTCTGTCTCAAGAGCGGGTCTTGTGGTGTCCGTAACGACGTGTTCTCATGATGATACACAGACTCAAGTTCTGTTTCTTAGTGTCACCCACTTCTCGCCATCGTACGAGAAGGAGGAAGCGGCGTGGGAGAACTCGGCAGACGCGGCGACGGCGCGTTCCCTGCTGGATGGATCTCCGGTGAGCCGATCAAGACTGCCCTGAGCGAGACCCCCCACCTCGAAGGAGTGCAGGCCATGGCAGAGTTGAGCAGGCGCGACATCCTGATCTCAGGCACCGCGCTGGGAGCGCTCGGCGCATTGGGCATCGCCTCACCGGCCCAGGCGAACACACTGGCGGATGGCTGGACCTGGCCGGTCAGCGGCTCGGTCGCGGGCTCCGGCAGCGGCGCCGACCCCCGGTGGGTGTGGGACGACGTCGCCGATCCACTTCTCGCCTCGCTGTTCGACCGTGGCGTCATCCCCGAGGTCAACCGGCTCCTGTACGACTGGAACCGCAATGACCAGCCCCTGCCCGCCGGGCTTCCTGAAGACCTCCGGGCCTTCATCGAGCAGGCACGCCAGCTCCCGCCGTGGGCCGACCAGGCCAAGCTCGAGGCCGCGGCCCGCTTCCACGTCCTCAAGGGGAACTACATCGTCGTCCTCACCATCGTCGGCGCCGGCATGCTGGCCACCGCCATTCCCAAGGAGGCCCGCGCGGTCTACTACTCAGCCGGTGGCGCCGACCTGAAGGACCGGGTCGCGAAGACGAACGTCCTGGCGTACGCGGTCCGGCCGCAGAACGCCTGGGGTCCCGGCGGCACGGCCGTCGTCGAGGCCGTCAAGACCCGGCTGGTGCACGCGGCCGTACGGCATCTGCTCAAGTCGTCGCCCCACTGGTCCGGCCCCATCCCGATCAGCCAGGAGGACATGCTCGTCACCTGGCACACCCTGGCAACCTTCTCGATGCGCGGCATGCGCGCGTGGAAGGTGCGCATCTCCTCCGGGGAGTCCACGGCGTACCTGCACTCGTTGCAACTGCTCGCGCACATGCTCGGCATCAGGGACGAGTTCATCCCCGCCACCTGGGATACCTCCTACGCCCAGTCGGACATCGTCCTGCCCAGGAACATGGGGCCGACGGCGGAGGGCGTGGAGCTCAACAACATCCTGCGGAACATGCTCGCGGAGCTGACCAGCCCGGGCGGCATCGACAAGCCGCTCGTCAACGCGTTCTCCCGCTACCTCACCGGCGACCAGGTGGCCGAGTGGAACGGCATCCCACGCGAGCCGCTGTGGGACCCGGTCATCAAGACCGCCTGGCCGCTGCTGGTCCAGTTCAGGGAGGGGGTGATCGGGCTGCCGCTGGTGCCGTCCGCCGCCTGGCTCCTCGACGAGATGATCAAGAAGTGGACCACGTACTACCTTACCAAGGGGGCACAGACCAAGATCGTGATCCCGACCGGTAACCGGCCCGGCTGATCGCGTCCACGCAATGTCGGTGCGGTCGTATTGGTTGTCGGCGGTCGGGATCGCCGGAATCGGGGCCTGGGCTGGGAAACGCTATTAAGATCATCCCGCGTATATCCCCTGATCATGGTCTCTCGGCTGCATGCGGGCACTGCCGGTTGCCTATCAAAGTTCGCAAAGCGAAAGACCTGCGGCTGTGAAACCGCAGGTCAGGGGCCTGAAAGGCCGATCTGGGCGAGTGCCCCGGCAGGACTCGCTTCAGGGCAGCGGGACCCCCTCACACGTACGCACCCGCCGGCCGGTCTCGAAGAAGGCGACCACCGCCGCCACGCAGTCCGGCGTCCGCAGCCCCGAGCCGTGCACGTCGTCGTCCACGGTCACCACGGTCCCGCCGATCGCCGCCCGCATGTCGAGCGTCCACTCGTACGGCGACGGGCTCTCGTGCAGGTGGCCGGACAACATCAGCGGCCCGCCGCCGCCCCGCAGCCGGACCTCGCGCACCGGCAGCGGCCAGCCCGCGCAGTTCGGCACGAACGCCGTGGCCTCGCCGGTCACCGGATACCGCGTCAGCCGCTCCTGGTAGGCCCGCCACGCCGACTCGAACGTCCGCGGCCCGGAGTCCTCGTTGCAGAAGTAGGCGATGTTCGCCGGCTTGTTGCCGCGCTCGGGCGCGCCGGCCGGCGGGGCGGGCCGCTCGCCGCCCGCGAGCCTCTTGAGCGTGGGCGGGGCGTCCGGGCCGGTGGCGGTCACCAGCTCCTTGAGCACCTGCGCCACGTCCTGCCAGGCGGGGCTGGGCTGGCCGGCCGCTTCGGCGATCATCCGGCCGTCCACGGTCATGTCGATGTCGGTGAAGGTGACGGGGTCGGCGGCGAAGCGCTCGCGCAGCCGGGTCAGCGCCTCGATCACCTCGGCCTTGGTGTCGCCGAAGCCGTACGTGTCGTCCCGCGCGGCGATCCAGGCGGCCATGCGCCGGAAGTCGCGGTCGGTGGCGCGGGCGCGCACCTCGGTGAAGACGTCCATCCTCGGCTCCGTGACGGCCACGCTGTCCAGCCACATGGCCCGCACCCGGTCCGGGAACAGGCTGCGGTAGACGGCGCCGAACCAGGTGCCCCACGACACCCCGAGGAAGGCGATCGTGCGCTCGCCGAGCGCGGCGCGGAGCCGGTCGAGGTCGCGGGCCGCGTTCGCGGTCGTGAGCTGGCCGAGCAGACCCGGGTCGGTGGCCGCGCACGCCTGGTTGGCCGCGACGGTCGCCGCGTAGACCGCGCGGGCCTGCTGCTCGGTGACCGGGCCGGGCGGCGGGGGCCCCTGCTCGGGCGGCCGGCAGGCGGCCTTGGTGCTGTAGCCGGTGCCGCGCGGGTCGAGGCCGATGAGGTCGTAGCGCTCGTTCAGCTTCATGCCGCCCATGACCAGGTCGATCGGCATCAGGTAGCCGCTGCCGCCGGGACCGCCGGGGTTGACCGCGAGGCTGCCGAGGCGGCGGCCCCGGTCGCTCGCCCGCAGCCGGGTGAAGGCGATGGTGATCTGCTTGCCGCCGGGGTCGGCGTAGTCCTGCGGTACCGGCAGCGTGCCGCACTCGGTGCGGCCGTAGAGCGCGCGGAACTTCGCGAACTCCTTGTCGGGCACGCCGATCGAGCGCAGGACGTCGTCGGAGTACGCGGGGCACTCGTGCCAGGTCACCGACGGCTGCCGGGACGCGGAGGCGGGGACGGGGGCGGCGAGCGCCCCGAGCGCCAGGGCGCTTGCCAGTAAGGTCCGGAGAATCATGACTCAAGGCTGGGCCCGGGGCGCGCCGCCGGCCTCCCCCGCGAGTGGGGGACGGACCTCTCCTTCAGGGGATCCCCTCGATCAGGGCAGGATGGCGTCCACGTAACCGCCGTCCACCCGCAACGCCCCGCCCGTGGTCGCCGAGGCGTACGGCGAGCTGAGGTAGACCACCATGTTGGCGATCTCCTCGGGCTCGATCAGCCGCTGGAGCAGCGACTGCGGCCGGTGCTGCCGCATGAACGCCCGCTGCGCCTCCTCCCACGGCAGGTCGCGGTCCACGAGCTGGTAGACGAACTCCTCCACGCCGCCCGTGTGCGTCGGCCCGGCGATCACCGAGTTGACCGTCACCCCGGTGCCCGCCGCCTCCTTGGCGAACCCGCGCGAGACGGCCAGCAGCGCCGTCTTCGTCATGCCGTAGTGGATCATCTCGGCCGGGATCGTCACCGCCGAGTCGCTGGCGATGTACTGGATCCGCCCCCAGCCGCGCTCCTTCATCCCCGGCAGGTACGCCCGCGTGAGCCGCACCGCCGCCAGCACGTTGACCTCGAAGTAGTGCCGCCACTCGGCGTCGTCGATCTCCAGCGCCGGCCGGGCGCCGAAGATGCCGAGGTTGTTGACCAGGATGTCCACCTGCGGGAGCAGGCTCAGCACCTGGGCGCAGCCCTCCTCTGTGGACACGTCGCCGGGCGCGGCGACCAGCTCGGCCGCCGCGGCGGCGGGCAGGCCGTCCGGCGCGCCCGGGGTCATCCGCTCGATGGCCGCCGCCACCCCGCCTTCGCTCCTGCCGTTGACGCCCACCCGGGCCCCCGCCCGCGCCAGCCCGGCGGCGATGGCCGCCCCGATGCCCTGGGTCGAGCCGGTGACGAGCGCGGTCTTCCCGCTGAGATCGATGTGCACGATGTCGTACCCCCTTCGGGGCCCATTTTTCCGTGCCCCGTCGGGGCGGGAGCGCACCGGGGTCGTTTTTCGCCCGGCCACGGGGCAGATCGACTACGTAGGCTGGAGCCGGGCGTGGAAGGGGCGCGGGTGCACCGGATCCTGTGGGGCGTGGCGGCGATGGCGGCCGTCGCGGTGCTCGTCGGGCTGGTCGTCGGGGTGGTCGTGCCGGCCGTGTCGGAGGGGCCGGCGCGGTCGCCGGAGGAGTGCGAGCCGCGCGACACGCGGGTGAGCGCTCCGTACGCGGTCACCGGCTACTGGGTGATCCCGCGTGCCGACCCGTGCGTCACGCGGCGCATGGTCGAGGCCGTCCACCAGATCGGCGGCGACACGCTGATCACGTTCGGGCCGCGGTTCGACGCGGGGGAGCCCGATCCCGGCTTCGCGGACTGCGTCGTGGACGGGCGGCCCTGCGCCGAGGTGCCGGGCAAGCGGGTGCGGCATGTGTACACGTACACCACGAGCGAGGAGTTCGGGCCGGGGCTGCTGCGCTGCCAGGGGCTGGACCGGCGGGTCGAGGCCGGTGAGCGGGTCTTCTACCGGGTGTCGCTGGCCGCGTCCTGCGACGACCCGGTCCACGACCTCGTGCTGATCTCCACCGACGGCGACGGGCTCGGCAACCTGATGAGCGAGGCGGCGGCGTACGGGATGAAGGTCTTCCCCGGGCTGCCCGCCGCGTCGCAGGAGCCCGGCAAGACCTGGGAGCCCGACCACGACCACACCGGCGCGCTGACCGCGTTCACCGAGCGGGTGCTGGCCGACTACCGGGCGCGGTTCGGGGGGTCGGCGGCGTTCGCGGGGGTCTACCAGTCGTTCGAGCTGGCCATGCGCGACCGCGCGCCGAACGATCCGATCATCGAGCTGTACGCCGCCCAGCACGCGACCGTCGCCGCCACGCTGCCCGGCAGGACGATCCTGGTCAGCCCGTACATCGACGCCCGCCGGGGCCGCGGCTTCCCGCCCGAGCAGGCCGGGGACGGGCTCGCCGACCTCGCCCGCACCCGGGCGGGCGCGCCCATGGCCGTCGCGGTGCAGGACGGCCGGGGCACCGGCAAGGTCCCCGTGCACGGCCCGCACGAGCGGGACGCCAAGGTCGAGCCGCGCCTGGTGCCCGTGGTCGGCGACGTCAGCAACGCGCAGGCGTACTACGGGGCCACCCGCGACTACATCGCGGCGGCGGCCCGCCGGGTGCCGCCGGGCGTGGAGCTGTGGGTGAACATCGAAGGCTTCGAGCCCTCGCCCGTGGACGGCGAGTGCGGGCGGGTCGATCCGCTGCCGCTGCGCGGGCGGACCACGAAGAGCCGCCTGGACCGGCAGGTCATGGCCGCGGGCACGCATGCCCAGAAGATCATCTCGTACGGGTGGGACCCGTTCTTCACCTGCCAGGCCCGGTACGACACGCCCTCGCTGGCCGACGACATCGCGAGCGGCTGGCAGGAGCCCATCGTGGTCAGCGCCGTGCGCAAGGACATGAACGGGCAGGCCGGCATCCTCGTCGAGGGCCACAACCTGCGGGGCGGCACCCTGCGCTTCGAGCCGGAGGGCGTGACGGTCGAGCAGGGCTGGTACGGGCGGGGGCGGCTGGAGTCGGCGTGGGTGCCGTACACGCCGGGAGCGCCGTTCACCGCGATCACGGCGACGAACGGGGCCGGCGAGAGCAGCACCACCCCCTACGTCATGCCCTAGGAGAAGATGTCCGGTTGATGTCCGGTCACCGCCCTGGGACGCGCGCGGCCGCCAAGGCAGGGTGAAGGAGAGAACCGAACCCGCTCCGAGAGGAAACACATGCGCGTTCGCACAGCCCTGGCCGCCGCCGGCATGGCCGCCCTCACACTGGCAGCCTCCGCCCTCCCCGCGCAGGCTGCGGCGTGGATCTACGTCGGCATGTTCGACACGCAGGCGAAGTGCAATTTCGACCGGTCGGTGAGACACGCACAGGGATATCCCACCGACCCCACCACCGGCTGCTATCGCGTCAGCAACGGTTATTACTACTTCTATTACGCCTGATCGAGGAGGACTCATCGTGCGCGCCAAGAACACCTTCGTCAGGACCGCACTGCTGGCCGGGGGCCTCATCGCGGCAGTTCTCGCCCCCACGGCGGCCACCGCGGCCACCACCACGACGTCAGGCGCCCAGGCGGCCTTCGCCTGCGCCAACCCCTGCAACTGGTACTCCCAGTCGGTCTCTGCCAGGATCACCGCCCTGAAACTGGCGGAGCAGCAGGCCATATATCTCATGCAGATCGGCTACACGATCATGACCACCGAGGCGCAGTTGCAGACGGACGCCGCCTCCTGGAAAGGACACGTGCGCTACCACGGCTGATCCGAGGTCAGCCCTTGGCCGCCCTCGCCTGCGACCACCCGGTCAGGGCGTCGACCAGGATGTCGGCGAGCAGCGCCGCCTGCCTGCCGTCCTCGTCCAGGTCGGGGTCCAGGATGGTCACCTCCAGCCCGGCCGCGCCGGGCAGCGCCAGCAAACCGCGTAGGAGGGCGGTGAGCTGGGCGGCGTCGAGGCCGCCGGGGGTGGGGGAGTCGACGGCGGACAGGACCGACGGGTCGAGGACGTCGGCGTCCACGTGGATCCAGAACCCGTCCAGCTCGTCCCGGACCAGCACCTTCCTGGCCTGATCGAGGTCGATGTCGCTGCCGGGGACGTACGCGAGCCCGCTGTCGGCCAGCTCCGGCAGGTCCTCGTCGTCGCGGACGCCGAGCAGGATCACGTCCTCGTCCCTGACGTAGGGGCGCAGGCCGTCGAGGTCGGTCAGGTAGTCGTCGCCGCGCCCGGTGACCAGCGCCACGTCCTCGCCCGCCGCCGAGCCGACGTGGGGGGAGTTGCCGAGGTGGCGGAAGTCGGAGTGCGCGTCCAGGTACGCCAGCCCGTACCGGCCGGCCCGCCGCAGTGCCAGCGCGGGGCCCAGCAGGATCGAGCAGTCGCCGCCCAGCAGCACCGGAAACCCGCCGTCCGCCCGGATCGCGGCGACCCGGTCGGCCAGCCTGCGGGCGTAGGCGGCGATGGCGGGGCCGTTGCGCACGCCGTCGCCCGGCTGCCAGGTGGCGACGTACCGGGGCGGGACGAGCGCGCCCGCGTCGGCGGCCCCGAGCCGCGCCACGAGGCCCGCGTCGCGCAGCGCCCAGGGGGCCTTGTAGCAGCCGGGGACGACGCCGGGGGCAGGCGGGCGCAGGCCGAGGTTGGACGGCGCGTCGAGCACGGTCAGGCGGCGGGTTGCGTCAGGGGTTATGATGCTCATACTCGTGACGGTAGCAAGAGGGAGTACGGATGCGCCAGTTCGCGGAGACCGGGGTCGTGGCCATCGACCTGGCCAACACGTGGGACGAATGGCTCGACGACCCGGAACGCCTCCCGGACGTGGCGGCCCTGGCCCGCTTCTGCGCTGAGCTGGGCGAACCCGCGGACGCGCCCGCTGCCGCCGACCTCGACGCCGTACGGCAGGTGCGGTCGCGACTGCGCGACGTCCTGACCCGCGACACCCCGGAACTCCGCACCCGAGCCCTCGCCCAGTGGTCGGCCGACCTCCCGCTCGCCGCCACCGTCGAGGACCACGCCGGCATCCCACGCCTACGCCTCACCGCCGACCCCGAGCGCGGCGGGCCGCCGCTGGCCGCCCGCCTCGCCGTACGGGCCGTCGCCGACCTCCTCGACCTGGCCTCCGCCGGCGACTGGGACCGCCTGCGCCTCTGCGCCGCCCGCCCCTGCCGCGACGCCTTCGTCGACCGCAGCCGCCCTGGCCGCCGCCAGTTCTGCTCCACCCGCTGCGCCAACCGCGCCCACGCCACCGCCTCCCGCGCCCGCCACCGTATCTGAACTACTTCAGATATGCTGCTCGCATGACGACGAAGCGCTTCCCGTACAGCGCGTTCCTCCGTGGCCCGTCGGAGGTGCTGCCCACTCTGGACAGCGCCGACGTCATCCTCGAACGACGCGACGACGAAAACCTGATCCTCATGCGCGCGGAACGCTTCGAGGCGGGGACGGCCAGTCTGCGCATCGCCGCCCGGGCGCTGGCCATCGTGGCGCGCCGCAACGCCGGTCTCGCCGAAGAGGTGCTCGCCGAAGAGCTCACCTGGCTCACCTGGCTCCCCGACGCCGAACGCCACGAGTGCGTACGCGAACTCCTCGCCCACCTGATGGCGGGCGCCGACACCGGCGAACTGCTGCCGTTCGCCAGAGCCCTGACCTCGTGGCGTTCCACCGCCGTCATCTGGAGCGACCCGCAACTCGCCCACGACCTCCACGGCCCCTTCCCTGGCGACGGCCCCGACGTCCCCCGCCCGCTGGACAAGCCCTGATGGCCGGTCGCGGGGACGAGGTGCCGCGTCCCAACCCCTGGCGCGTACGCTTCGCCGACCGGCGCGCCGCCGAGGGCTGGGCCCACCTGCTGGCCCAGGCGCCCGACAACCTCGACCGAGCCTGGGTGGCGATCACCAGTGACCCGCGACGCATCGACTGCCGCCAGCACCCGCTCAAAGGCTCACTGGGCTTCGTGAAGGTGGACGGTGTGTCGGTCGAGCAGTGGCAGTACGAAGCCACCTCGGGTGGTCGGCTCTGGTATGGGATCGACGACGACGAACGCACGCTGTGGATCACGCGCGCCGGAACCGGGCACCCGAAACAGACCGACCAGCGGCGTTGACCGGCGTCGCGTGGATCAGGGGGTGAAGAGGGTGCGGCCCCAGTAGTCGGAGGCGTCGCGGACGCCGGGTGGGCAGGCGAACAGGCCGCTGGAGACGTGTTTGATGTACTCGTTCAGCGGGTCCTCGCGGGCCAGCCGCAGTTGCACCGGCACGAACTGCTTGCGCGGGTCCCGCTGGTAGGCCATGAAGAACAGGCCGGCGTCGAGGCGGCCGAGCCCGTCGGAGCCGTCCACGAAGTTGTAGCCCCGGCGCAGCAGGTGCGCGTTGCCGTGCGAGCTGGGGTGGGCCAGCCGGACGTGGGCGTTCGGCGCGATGTGCGGCTGCCCGTCCGGCCCCTTGGCGGCGAAGTCCAGCGGGTCGAACTCGCGTTTCGCGCCCAGCGGCGCGCCCTCGCCCTTGTCCCGCCCGAAGATCTGCTCCTGCTCGGTGAGCGACGTACGGTCCCAGGTCTCGATCGTCATGCGGATCTTCCTGGTGACCAGGTAGGTGCCGCCGGCCATCCAGGCCGCGCCGTCCCCGGCACCCGCCCAGAGCTGCTCGCGCAGCAGGTCCGCGTCCTCCAGCTTGAGGTTGTTCGTGCCGTCCTTGAAGCCCATGAGATTGCGCGGGGTCGCCTGGGCGCGGGACGTGGACGACGTACGCCCGAAGCCGAGCTGCGACCAGCGCACCGACACCCGGCCGAACCCGATCCTGGCCAGGTTGCGGATGGCGTGCACGGCGACCTGGGGGTCGTGCGCGCACGCCTGCACGCACAGGTCCCCGCCGGAGATCTCCGGCACGAGCTGCTCGCCGGGGAACTTCGGCAGGTCGGCGAGTGCGGCGGGCCGCTTGTCCGCCAGCCCGAATCGCTCGTCGAACAGCGACGGCCCGAACCCGACGGTCAGCGTCAGCCCCGAGGCGGGCAGCCCCAGCGCCTCGCCGGTGTCGTCGGGCGCGGCGGCCGGGTCGCCGCCCACCGCGCCGAACGACCCCGCCTCCTTGCCCTGCGTGAGCCGGGCCGCGGCGGCAGTCCACTCCTGGAGGAGGTCGATCAGCTCGGCCCGGTCGCCGGTGGTGACGTCGAAGGCGACGAAGTGCAGGCGGTCCTGGGCGGGGGTGACGATGCCCGCCTGGTGCTCGCCGTAGAAGGGGTAGGGGGCGGAGGTGGAGGCGGCGTGCGCGACCGGCGGCTCGTCGAGCAGCGACCTGGCGCCCACCGCGCCCGCCCCGGCCACCGCCGCGCCGGCCGCGCCGAGCCCGAACAGGCTCCTCCGGCTCATCCGCCGTCCGTTCCCGGTGGGCTCGGACATGGGGTCCTCCCGCTACTTCGCCACCACAGGGGCGATCTTGCTGATCGGTTCGCCGAGCGCGTTGATCGCGTCGGACAGGGTCTTGAGCTGCGCCTTGGACAGCTCGTCGTGGAGCTGCCAGCCGTCGCCCCTGCGGTGCGTCTCCAGCGCCGCCTCGGCCGCGGCGAACTTCTCGTCCAGCGTCTTGACGAGGTCGGGAGCCCGCTCCTCCAGCACCGGCCGGAGCGACTGCACGGCGGCCTTGGAGCCTTCGAGGTTGGCCGCGAAGTCCCAGAGGTCGGTGTGCGACCAGATGTCCTCCTCGCCGGTGATCTTACCGGTGGCGACCTCGTCGAGGAGCTCCTTGGCGCCGTTCGCCAGGTTGAGCGGGGTGAGCTCGGCGGCGTTGGCCTTGCCGACGATGGTCTTGACGTCGGCGATGAGCTTGTCGGCGATCGGGCCGTCCTTGCTCACGTCCTTGTGGATCCACAGGTCCTTCTCGATCCGGTGGAAACCGGTCCACTTCTCGCCCTCGGCCAGGTCGGCCTCGCGCGCGTCGATGGCCGGGTCGAGGTCGCCGAAGATCTCGGCCACCGGCTCGATGCGTTCCCAGTACGTCCGCGCCACCGGGAACAGCGCCTTCGCCTCGTCGATCTTCTCCGCCTTGACGGCGTCCACGAACTCCTGCGTCTTGACCAGCAGCGTGTCGCTCTGCGTCTTGACGTAGCGCTTGTAGCCGGTCACCGCGGCGGCGAGCTGGGCGTCGGCGGTGAGCGGCTGGTGCTCGCCGGTGACCTTGAGCGGGTTGCGGATGCCCTTGCCGACCATGCCGGGCTTGCAGGCGGTCTCGTACGTGCCGGCCGGCAGCTCCGCGATGAGCTCCCGCGTCAGGCCGGGCACGATGTTCTCGACCTCGGCCATGATGCGGTCGCCCGCGGCGAGCACGTAGAACTCGGTCACCTTGCTGCCGCCGTTGGTGATCGTGAACGTCGTGGTGCCCGCGGGCACCTCCGTGACCGGCACCTCGCACGCGGTGTCCGACGCGGCCACGGCGATCTTCCCCGGCGAGCCTGAGGCGGCCGGCGGGGCGCCGCCGCCGCCGGAGGAGGAGCCGCAGGCGGTGAGTGCGGCCACGGCGAGCGCGCCGGTGGACAGGCGGAGGACGGTACGCATGGTGCTCCTGTTCAGGCCGCGGCGGTGGGCGCCGCGGGCAGGGACGTCCGCCGCGGGCGGAGGAAGAGGACGAGGGCGGGCAGCAGGTACGCGGCCCAGGCGACGACCTCGGCGACGCTGGGCTGCGGGGTGATGTTGAACATCCCGGCCAGCAGCATGCCGTACCAGGAGTCGGCGGGGAGGGAGGCGCCGAGGTCGAAGGCCGGCGTGGCGAGGCCGGTCAGCACGCCCGCCTCCTGGAGGTCGTGCACGCCGTACTTGAGTATGCCCGCCGCGACCACGATGAGCAGCAGCCCGGTCCAGGTGAAGAACCTGGTGAGGTTGATCCTGACGGCGCTGAGGTAGAGCCCCCAGCCGATGGCGACCGAGGTGAGCACGCCCAGCGTGATGCCGATCAGCGGCTCGACGGTCGTGGCGGCGCCCTGCGCGGAGGCGAAGAACAGCAGGGCGGTCTCCAGCCCCTCCCTGGCGACGGCGAGGAAGGCCATGACGGCCACGGCGAGCCGGCCCAGCTCCAGCGCGTCGCTCAGCTTGCCGCGCAGCTCGCCGGAGAGCGTGCGGGCCGCCCGCCGCATCCAGAAGATCATCCAGGTGACGAAGACGACGGCCAGCAGCGAGGCGATCGACTCGAACAGCTCCTGCCCCGTGTACGCCAGGTGGGCCGCCGTGAAGGTCAGCAGCGCGCCGAACGCCGCCGACAGCGCGACGGCGGCGCCCACGCCGGCCCAGACCTGGGGGAGCCGGTCCTTGCGGTCGCTCTTGACGAGAAAGGCGACGAGGACCGAGACGACGAGTGTCGCCTCCAGGCCCTCGCGCAGCCCGATGAGATAGCTGGCGAACACGGACACTCCCGCGGGGTTCTTAGGTAAGGCTCCCCTAAATTAGAGCTCCCGCGGCGTTCTGTCCATGTGTGCCCGGTGTGTTCGTCGTCACCCCGCCAGGTTCTCGGTCAGCAGTTCGAGCAGCGGTTCGCGGCGTACGCACCGCTCCAGCAGGAACGAGTCCGCGAGCGCGGTCAGCTCGTCGTCGCCGAGCCCGCGGAACAGCTCGGCGTACTCGGGGAGCAGCGCCTGCGCGAACAGGATGTGCCTGATCAGGTCGTCGGTCTGGTAGCGGGCGCCCCACGGGTAGGGGTCCCAGCCGGGGAACTCGGTCTCGACCAGCTCGTGCAGCGGCCCGAGCACGTCCGAGCCCTCCTCCATCGTCGACCCCCAGCGGTCGGCCCCGAGCCGCCGCTTCTTGTCGAGGAAGCCCCCGAACCTGTCCAGGTACGGCCCCGCCGCGTGCACCAGCCCCTGCAACCCCACGTCCTTGTACGTCCAGAGCGACCAGCCCGCCCCCTCCGCGTCGTAGATCGCGAGCTGGTCGCGCAGGATCTGGTACCGCTGCGCGTCCTTCTCCGGGTCCCCGGTGTAGACCGGCCCGAACTCGCCCACCCACAACGGCGTCCCGGTCTCCCGCTGGAAGCGGGAGCGCTTGGCGAACGTCCGCTCCAGCTCGTCCTGGTCGCACCACTCGCCCCGCGTGTGCCCGGGGTACGGGCCGCCGTGGGCGAAACCGGCGAGAGCGTAGTCGTGCATGACGAAGACCGTGTTCTCGTACACCTCACGGAAGATCGAGAAGTCGGTTGAGTAGGTGTTGCCGTCCAGGAACAGCACGTGGTGCGGGTCGGCCCCGCGCACCGCCTTCACCAGCCGGTCGTAGAACGGCCCGATCACCTGGCCGGTGACGTCGGCGGGCTCGTTCGCCGGGTTGTAGCCGGCGACCCAGGGGTTGTCGCGGTAGTGGTCGGCCAGGACCTCCCACAGGTGCACCACCCGGTCCTGGAAGTGACGGTGCTGCCAGAACGCCGCCACGTGGGTGGGGTTGTCGGAGTGCCAGTGCTGGTTCTGCGAGCCGGGCAGCGCGTGCAAATCGATGACGCTGTAGATGCCGTGCGCGCCGAGCAGGCCGATCACCCGGTCGAGGTGGCGGAAGCCGCGCGGGTCGATCTCGAAGGGCCGCTCGTCCGACTCCCAGTGGCGGTAGTTCACGGGGATGCGCACGCAGTTCATGCCGAGGCCGGCCAGCAGCTCGGCGTCGCGCTCGGTGAAGAACGAGGTCAGCAGGCGGTCGAAGAACAGCTCGGCCCGCTCCTCGCCGAGCACGCCGCGCACCGCGGCGCGCATCGAGCTCTCGTTGGCGGGGAAGCCGGTGACGAAGTTCTCCATGTTCATCCAGCCCCCGAGGCCCACCCCGCGGAGCCGTACCGGCTGGTCGTCGGGTGTGACGAGGTGGTTTCCGGACACACGCAGCATGTCAGAGGTCATCCCTTCGTGGCGCCGGCGGTGAGCCCGCCGACCAGGTGGCGTTCCGCGACGGCGTAGAACCCGAGCGCCGGGATCATGGCCAGGACGAGGTAGGCGAGGATGCGGGCGGTGTCGGAGGCGTACTGGCCCTGGAACTGCTGGATGCCGAGCGGCAGGGTCCAGTTGGCCTCCTCGGTGAAGACCACCAGCGGCAGCATGAAGTTGTTCCAGCTCCCGACGACGGCGAGCACCGAGACGGTGGCGATGGCGGGCTTGGCCATGGGCAGCAGGATCCGCCAGAAGAACCCGAACGGACTGCACCCGTCGATGATCGCGGCCTCCTCGATCTCCCCGGGGATGCTGCGGAAGAAGCCGCGCAGGATGATGATCGTCAGCGGCAGCCCGAACGCCGCCTGCACGAGGATGACCCCGAGCGGGTCGCCGAGCAGGCCGAGCGCGCGCAGCAGCACGAAGATCGGCAGGATGGCCACCGCGAACGGGAACATCAGCCCCGCCGTGAACAGCGTGAACAGCGCCTCCCTGCCCCGGAAGGCGAACCGGGCGAAGACGAACCCGGCCAGCGCCGCCACCCCCACCGTGAGCACGGTGGTGACGACCGCGATGAACGTGCTGTTCCAGAGCTGCAACCAGAACGACGACGAGGCCAGCACGTCGGTGTAGTTGCCGGTCACCCAGGTCGAGGGCAGCCCGAACGGGTTCGTGGACAGCTCGCTGTTGCGCTTGAACCCGCCGAGCGTCGCGTAGACCACCGGGATCAGCACGAACGCGCCGACGACCCACGCGATGAGATGCAGCGGCAGCGTGTTGCGCCGAGGAGCCTGCTTCTTGCCGCGGGTCATCGCCTGCCTCCCATGCTGGTGGTCGCGCCCTCCAGGTCACGGCGCATCACGAACCGCTGGTAGAACAGCGCGAAGACGAGGCTGAGCACGAACATCACGACGCTGATCGCGCTGGCGTAGCCGACCTGGGAGCGCTTGAACCCCCACTCGAACATCGTCACGGCCATCGTCTCCGACGAGTGCGACGGGCCGCCCTGGGTGAGGATCCAGACCAGGTCGAAGAGCTGGATCGTGTAGATGACGCACAGGAAGACGCTGATCCGGATCGTCGGCCCGAGCAGCGGCAGCGTGATGTGCCTGAAGACCTTCCAGCTGCTCGCCCCGTCGATCTGGGCGGCCTCGACGAGCTCGTTCGGGATGTTCTGCCGGCCGGCCAGATAGATCATCATGTGGAAGCCGAAGTACTTCCACGTCATGACGAGGAACAGCGACGGCATCACCGTGTCCGGGTCGGCCAGCCAGTCGGAGTCGGCGCCGAACAGCGCCAGCACCTGGTTGGCCATCCCGGCGTCGGGCGCGAGGATCAGCGAGAACAGCACGCCGGTGATCACTTCGGACAGCACGTACGGCGCGAAGAACACCAGCCGGTACACCGCCCGCCCGCGGATGCGCTGGTTCAGCAGCAGCGCGATGGCCAGCGAGAGCGGCAGCTGCACGCAGACCGACAGCAGCACCAGCACGAGCAGGTGCCACAGGTCCCGCCGGAAGATCTCCGTGCCGAACAGCCGGGTGAAGTTGTCGAAGCCGATGAAGTTGGTGGGCAGGCCGCCGAACCCGTTCCAGCGGAACGCGCTGGCGTAGAAGGCGACCAGGATCGGCGCCACGACCAGCAGCAGGAACAGCACCAGCGCGGGCAGGACGAACAGCGCGATCGTCAGCGCGCGGCCACGGTGTCTGACGGCGGGGGCGGGGGCCGGAAGCCTGGCCGCCTCCGGCCCTCGGGTCAGTGTCGTCATTCTTCGGTCTTGGCCACTTCGGTGATGGCCTGGGCGACCTGCTCAGGCGTCTTGGTGCCGCCGATCAGCTCGGCCACGCTGTCGTTGACCTGCTGGCCGACGGCCGGCGGGTACGCCTGGTCGAGGTAGAGCTGGTAGCCGGTCGCGCCGGCCAGCATCGTGGCCACCTGCTTGAGGTTGGGGTCGGTGACCGCGCTCTCCTCGCCCTTGAGCACCGGCAGGACGCCGCCGGCCTGGACGGCCTTGGTGTGGTTGTCCATCCGGGTCATGAACTTCACGAAGTCCACGGCCTCCTTCGGCGCGTCCCTGCCGACGGCCAGTCCGCCGCCTCCGCCGAACGCGTCCGTGGCCGAGCCCTTGCCGCCCTCGACGGCGGGGAACGGGAAGAAGCCGAGGTCGTCGCCGAGGCCCTTGCCCGCGTCCTTCTGCACGGACGGGGCCCACTGGCCCATCAGCTCCATGGCGGCCTTGCCGTTGCCGATCGTGGCGGCCTGCCCGTCGGGCGTGGAGTACGCCGCCCCGAGGAAGCCCTTCTGGAACGGCTGCAGGTCGGCCAGGGCCTTCACCTGCTGCCCGGCGGCGATGAAGTCCGGCGTGCTGAAGTTCTTGTCCACGGCCGCCTGCTTGAGCGCGTCGAGCCCGGCGATGCGCATGGCGAGGTAGGCCCAGTAGTAGTGACCCGGCCACTTCTCCTTGCCGGCCAGGGCGATGGGGGTGACGCCGGCGTCCTTGAGCTTCTTGACGTCGCCGAGGAACTCCGACCAGGTGGCGGGCGGCTGCTCGATGCCGGCCTTGGCGAAGAGTTTCTTGTTGTACCAGAAGCCGACCATGCCGATGTCGGTCGGCAGGCCATAGGTCTTGCCGTCGAACTGGTACGCGCTGAGCGCCGCCGTGGTGAAGCCGGGCAGGACGTCGGCGACGTCGGAGGAGAGGTCCTTCACCAGGTCGGCGTCGATCTGCTGCCTGAGCACGCCGCCGCCCCAGGTGGCGAAGACGTCGGGGGCCTTGCCGGACTGCGTGATCGTGGTGAGCTTGGCCTTGTAGGCGTCGTTCTCCAGGACCGTCGCCTTGATCGTGACGTTGGGGTTCTGGGCCATGAACTCCTTGGCCCGCTGCGCCCACAGCGTCTTCAGCGGTTCTGCGGTCGACAGGTGCCACCACTCCAGGGTGACCTTCGCCGGGGCGGCGCTCTCGCCGGACCCGGAGGTCGCGGCGCCGCCACCGCCACCTCCGCCGCAGCCGGCCACGAGCACCGCGGTCGCGATCAACACCACACTGCGTTTCATTCCGAGGGGTCCCTTCTCTGCTGGGCGGAGCACGCCGAGCCTGGCGGAACAGAGCGAAACTTTCGTATAACCCCCGATATTTTCTTTGCCCGGAGCTTAGGTAACCTTGAAGTAACGCGTCAACACCCCCGTTGTGAGCGACGCCGAACCGAAACTTTCGGATACACTCCCGATCGTGTCAGCGAAGAGGCGGGTCACGATCGCACTGATCGCGGAAGAGGCGGGGGTCTCCATCCCCACGGTCTCGAAGGTCATCAACGGGCGCCCGGAAGTAGCCCCTGCCACCCGCCACAAGGTGGAGCGGCTGCTCCAGGAGCGCGGCTACCAGCGCCGCGTCAGCCAGGACGACACCCCGGCCGGGCTGATCGACCTGGTGTTCGCCGAGATCGAGTCGCCGTGGGCGATGGAGATCGTCCGGGGCGCGGAGAGCGCGGCCCGCGAGGCGGGGGCCAGCGTCGTCATCTCGGTCCTGCACACCCACGCCGGGCCCGGCCGCGACTGGCTCGAACGCCTGGCCGCCCGGCGCACCGACGGGGTGGTGATCGTCGCCTCCCGGCTGTCCACCGGCATCCAGGCGCAGCTCGGCGCCCGCGCGCTGCCGTTCGCGGTGGTGGACCCCGAGGGCGAGCCCGCGCCCGGCGTGATCTCGGTCGGCGCCACCAACTGGAACGGCGGCCTGGCCGCCACCCGCCACCTGCTGGAGCTGGGCCACCGCCGGATCGGCATGATCAGCGGCCCGGCCGACATGCTCTGCAGCCAGGCCCGCATCGACGGCTACCGGGCCGCGCTGGAGACCGCCGGCGTCCCGCTCGTGCCCGAGCTGGTCCGCCGGGGCACCTTCCTCGTCGACTCCGGCCACGACGAGGGTCACGCCCTGCTCGACCTGGCCGAGCCGCCGACGGCGATCTTCGCGGGCAGCGACCTGATGGCCTTCGGCGTCTTCGAGGCCGCCCGGCAGCGCGGGCTGCGGGTGCCGGAGGACCTGAGCGTGGTCGGCTTCGACGACCTGCCCCTCTCCAAGTCCGCCTGGCCGCCGCTGACCACCGTCCGCCAGCCGTTGCAGGAGATGGCCGCGCTGGCGACGCGTACGGTCCTGGCCATGGGGCGCGGCGAGGTCCCCGAGACCAAGCGCGTGGAGCTCGCCACCGAGCTCATCGTCCGCGAGAGCACCGCCCGCCACCCGTAGCAGCCGTTTCGCCGGGCTGCTTGGATGGGGTGTGCTGAATTCCGCTCGTTACCTGACTTTGCTGGAGGAGGACCACCGGCGGCTGCGGGCCGCCGGGGCCGCCGACCTCGCCGCGCCCGTGCCGTCCTGTCCAGGATGGACGCTCGCCGACCTGGTCGGCCACGTGGGCGAGGTCTACCTGCACAAGGCGGAGACCATGCGCCTCGGCGCCTGGCCGGAGCCGTGGCCGCCGGAGCCCGACCCCGCGGGCCCGCTGCACCGCCTCGACCGGGCCTACGCGGAGCTGCGCGCCGAGTTCGCCGCCCGTGAGCCCGGCGAGGCCGCGCTCACCTGGTACGACCCGGACCAGACGGTCGGGTTCTGGATCCGCAGGATGGCGCTGGAGACCGTGGTGCACCGGATCGACGCCGAGCTGGCGGCCGGCACGCCCGTCACGCCGGTGCCCGACGACCTCGCCGCCGACGGCGTGGACGAGATCCTGACGGTGATGCTCGCCTACGAGACCACCACGAGCGCGGCCGAGTTCGGCGACGGGCTCGCCCAGGCCGACGGGCGGCCGGTCTCGATCGCGGCGGGGGAGGAGCGCTGGCTGGTGCGGGCCACGCCCGCCGGGGTGGAGGTCGCGCGGGGCGAGCGCGCGAGCGGGGCCGCGTCGGTCGCGGGAGCGCCGCAGGACGTCCTGCTCTGGCTGTGGGGGCGGCAGGACGGGACGGGGTTGACCTTCGGCGGCGACGGCGCGCCGGTGGAGCGGCTGCGGTGGCTGCTCAAGGAGTCCACTCAGTGACAGGGGCGGCGAGGACCTCGCGGAGGCGGGCCGCGTAGGCGCGGGGGTGGCTGAGGTTGCCGTTGTGGCCGCCGGGGAACACCGCGAGCGGCACGCCGGTGAGCTCGGCGAGCCGGTCGGCGCACCGGCGGTCGAAGACGGCGGCCGGGGTCCGCTCGCCGGCCGCCGGGAGCACCGGCACGCGGCAGGCGGCGGGGTCGTCGGGGCCGGGGTCGTCGATGACGGCCTGGAAGTCGTGCCGGATGAAGAAGTCGAAGGCGGCCTCGCGCTCCGCCGTCATGGGGAACGAGGTCAGGCCGGGCTCGGCGTCGCCGCCGGGCGTGATGCCGAGCACGCGGGTCACCTCCTTGAGCGCGGTGGGCAGGTCGGTGGCGAGGTAGAGGTCGCGGATCGCGGCCAGCTCGGCGCGGTGGTGGGCCCGCTCCGACTCGGGAAGCAGCCACGGGGAGACGGGCTCGTGCGCGATGAGCAGGCTGAGCTGCTCGGGGTGGTCGGCGGCCAGGTGGAGCCCGATGGAGGCGCCGAGGCTCTGGCCGAGCATGACGACGGGCTGGTCCGTGAGGCGGGCGAGCAGGTGGTGGATGTCGTCGGCGTGCTCCCTGACGCTCACGGTCGTGTCCGGGATCGTGCTGCGGCCGAGGCCGCGGCGGTCGTAGGTGATCACGGTGCGGGAGTCGGCGAGGTGGCCGACGAGGTCGGCGGTGCGGTCGGCGTCGCCCTCGCCGCTCTGGGAGATCAGCAGGAGGGGGCCGGTGCCGCGCAGCTCGTAGTGGACTGAGCCGCCGGGGATGGTGATCGTGGGCATGCCGACGACCCTAATCCATCAGTTCTGATGTATCAAGTCTGATGGATTATTCAGCGGCGGAGGCCGGGGAGCAGGCGGTCGGCCAGCTTCTCCAGGGCCTCGACGACCTCGCGGACGTGCTCGCCGTCGTCCGTGCCCAGGGCGGCGGCGAGGGCGTCGTCCACCGGGGTGTCGCGGACGCGGGTCACACGGTCCGACGTCTCCGGGGCCTCACGGAGGATCGTCCGGCGGCGGTCCCTGGGGTCGGTGTCGGCGAGGACAGCCCCCGCCGTACGCAGCCGCGCCACGGCCGCCGACACCGCGCTCTGCGGCAGGCCGGTGCGCGCGGCGATCTCCCCGACCGTGGTGCCGGGATGGCCACGCAGGTCGCTCACCACGATCAGCACCGTGCGCACGCTCGTCGAGTGCTCGCCGATGCCCTCGACCGGCATCGCCTCCTCGCCGATCTTCATCAGGGCGCGGCCCAGCAGGAACAACTCGACGCCATTCACGGTCAGCAACCTACCGGCAGGAAAGGGATAAGGTCGTGCGGCGTGACGACGGACCTGGAGGACCTGGCCGGCCGCCTGCGGGAGTTCGCCCGCGCCCGCGACTGGGAGCAGTTCCACACGCCGAAGAACCTGGCGATGGCGCTGGCCGGCGAGGTGGGGGAGCTGGTGGCGGAGTTCCAGTGGCTCACCGCCGCCGAGTCCGCGGACCCCGGCCCCGAGGCGCTGGCCCGTATGCGCACCGAGCTGGGGGACGTGACCCTCTACCTGGTGCGCCTCGCCGACGTGCTGGGCGTCGACCTGCTGGCGGCGGCCACGGACAAACTGGCCGACAACGAGCGCCGCTACGACGCCGATCGCTACCGGGGCTCGGCCCGCAAGGCCCCGCCGTAAGGGGCGCCCGCGATCTTCTCGTGGGTACGAACCCCCGCATAGGCTGTCGAACATGCGTTTCGGAGTGCTGGGGCCGCTGGCCGTGTGGACCGACGCCGGCGAGGCCGTGACGATCCCCGGCCTCAAGGTGCGGGCGCTGCTCGTGAACCTGCTCGTCCACGAGGGCCACCCGGTCTCGGCGGACCGGCTGGTCGACGACCTGTGGGGCGAGGAGCCGCCGGGCAACCCGGCCGCCGCGCTCCAGGTCCGGGTGTCCCAGCTGCGCAAGGCGCTGGAGGACGCCGAGGCGGGCGGCAAGAACCTGGTGGTCTCGCGCGCCCCCGGCTACCTGCTGCGGCCCGACGCCGGCGCGGTGGACGCCGGGCGGTTCGCGGAGCTGCTGGCGCGGGCCGAGGCCGCGGGCAGCCCGCGGACCAGGGCCGGCCTGCTGGGGGAGGCGCTGGCGCTGTGGCGCGGCCCGGCGTACGCGGACTTCGCCGACGAGGAGTACACCCGCGCCGCCATCCTGCGCCTGGAGGAGCAGCGGCTGTCGGCGCTGGAGCAGCACGCCGAGGCCCGGCTGGAGCTGGGCGAGCACGCACTGCTCGTGGGCGAGCTCGGCGACCTCGTGACCCGCCACCCGCTCAGGGAGCGGCTGCGGGCGGTGCACATGCGGGCGCTGTACCGGGCGGGCCGCCAGAGCGAGGCCCTCGCCGGCTACGCGGAGCTGCGCGAGCGGCTGGCCGACGAGCTCGGCCTCGATCCCGGGCCCGAGCTCGTGGCGCTGCACCAGGCGATACTCGGCCAGGACCCGGCGCTCAGCCTCCCGGCCGGGCGCCCGCTCACGAACCTGCCCGCCGCCGTCAGCAAGCTGATCGGCCGCGACGAAGCACTGAGTGAGGTGTGCGGCCTGGTCGGGGAGGAGCGGCTGGTCACGCTCACCGGCAGCGGCGGGGTCGGCAAGACCCGGCTGGCGCTGGCCGCCGCCGACCGGCTCCTCGACGGCTTCGCCGACGGCGCCTGGCTGGTCGAGCTGGACCAGGCCGTACGGACCGGCCTGCACGACGCGGGCCGGGGTGCCTCCGCCACGGGCGGGACGGCGGGGGACGCGCCCGCAGCGGGCGCATCCCCGGCCGGCGGGGCGGCATCGGGCGCGTTTCCGGCGGGCGCGGCGGCGGGGCCGCGGACGGCCGCCGAGGCCGTCATGGCCGCGCTGGACATCCGCGAGTACGCGGACTCCGCCGACGTGGCCGGGCAGCTCGCCGAGGCGCTGCGGCACCGCCACGCCCTGCTCGTCCTCGACAACTGCGAGCACGTCGTGGCGGAGGTCGCCGAGCTGACCGAGCTGCTCCTGCGCTCCTGCCCCGACCTGCGGGTGCTGGCCACCAGCAGGGAGCCCCTGTCCGTGGCCGGCGAGGTGCTGTGGAGCGTCCCCCCGCTGGAGGTGCCCGCCAGCACGGACCTCGCCGTGATGGCCCGCTCGGACGCGGTCCGGCTGTTCGTGACCCGCGCCGCCGCCTCCGCGCGCGGCTTCGCCCTGGACGCGGGCAACGCCCAGGCGGTCGCGCAGCTCTGCCGCCGCCTCGACGGCATCCCGCTGGCGCTGGAGCTGGCCGCGACCCGGGTGCGCGCGCTCGGCGTGCACGGGGTGGCCTCCCGGCTGGACGACCGGTTCCGGCTGCTCGCCTCCGGGTCGCGCGGCGCGCCGGCCCGCCAGCAGACGCTCACCGCGGTCATCGACTGGAGCTGGGACCTGCTCTCCGAGGAGGAGCGGCGGGTGCTGCGCCGCCTGGCGGTGCACGCCGAGGGCTGCACGCTGGAGGCCGCCGAGGCCGTGTCCACCGACGGCGATCCGGTGCTGGACGTGCTCGACCTGCTGCCCCGGCTGGTGGACCGCTCGCTCGTGGTCGTCGCCGGCTCCCCGGCCGGGGTGCGCTACCGGCTGCTGGAGTCGGTGGCGGCGTACTGCCTGGCCAGGCTGGGGGAGGCGGGCGAGCTCGACGCGGTCCGCCGCGCCCACCTGCGCCACTACCTGGCGCTCGCCGAGGAGTGCGAGCCGGGCCTGTACGGCCACGAGCAGCGCGACCGGCTGCTGCGCCTCGACGCCGAGGCCGCCAACCTGCGCGCCGCCCTCGACACCGCCGTCGGCACCGGCGACGCCGCGAGCGCGGCGCGGCTGGTGAACGCCCTGGCCTGGTACTGGTTCCTGCGCGGCCGGCTGGCCGAGGGCCGGCGCTCGCTGGCCGCCGCCCTGTCGGTGCCCGGCCCGGACTCCCCGGAACGGGCGCGCGCGGCCGCCTGGCACGCCGGGTTCGCCATGATGCTGGGCGAGCAGGTCGACTGGCGGCCGGTGCTCGCCGCCGTCGCCGACCCCGGGCAGCGGGCGAGAGCCGAGCTGTTCGTCGGCATGCACGTCAGGGACGTGCCGACCGGCCAGGAGCTCAACGAGCGGGCGCTGGCCGCCTTCCGCGCCGTCGGCGACCGGTGGGGCGAGGCGGCGGCCCTCGCCTGCCAGGCCAGGGACGCCTTCACCCGGCGCGACCACGAGGCGCTCGACCGCTGCGCCGGCGAGAGCGTACGGATCTTCACCACGCTGGGTGACCGCTGGGGCCTGCTGCGGGCCACGGAGTGGCTGGCCTCGGCCGCCGAGATGAGCCGCGACGCCGAGCGCGCGAACCGGCTCTTCGGCGAGGGCCTGCGGATGGCCGAGGACCTCGGCCTGTGGCCGGAGGTCGCCACCCACACCGCCTGGCTCGGCTGGGTCGCCCTGGAGAGCGGCGCGTACGAGCGCGCCATCGAGCTGTGCGAGCGCGCCAGGAAGATGGCCGCCGACCAGGGCTACCGGGAGGGCGAGAGCATGGGCGAGATGGGCGTCGCCTTCGCCGCCCGCCGCGCCGGCCGGCTCGACCTGGCCGAGCGGCACCTGCTCCGGCTCCTGGAGGGCGTGCCGCGCGATCCCGACGCCGAGCCCGCCGTGCACGTGGCCGACGTGCTCACCGAGCTGGGCCACGTACGCGAGGCGCGCGGCGACCAGGCCGCCGCCCTGGCCCTGCAGGAGGAGGCCATCGTCGCGGCCCGCAGGATCGGCGACCCGCGGACGCTGACGTGGGCCGTGGTCGGCGCGGCCTCCGCCTGCGGGGCGAGCACGCGGGCCGCGCGGCTGCTGGGGCTGGCCGCGGCCAACAGGGAGCGGCTCGACCTGCCCGCAGGTCCTGCGGAGCAGGAGGAGTTCGACCGCATCGCGGCACGGGTGCGCGACGGCATCGGCGCGCAGGCGTACGCGGAGGCGTACGCCGAGGGCGCGGCCCGCAAGCTCGACGAGGTCCAGGACCTGCTCTGACGCTCACCCCTGAGAGGCGCGCTCGACGTGCTCGGCGAGCCGGTCGAAGAACTCGACCCAGCCCTCCTTCGCCTGCTCGGCGTGCTCGGGGTCGGTGTTGACGCCGTACTGGTGGAAGCGCATCTCGGTGCGGTCGCCGGTCGCGGCGAGGTCCACGGTCACCACCGACGCCGGGCCGTCGCCGGGAGCGTCGGGGTCGCCGGTCGTGAACACCAGCCGGCCGGGCGCGCGCACCTCGCGGTAGCGGCCGTCCAGCGTCACCTCGAACCCCTCCTCGCCAACCAGGGTGGCCCGCCAGACCCCGCCGGGCACGGCGTCCAGGGTGATCCGGCCGAGCGGCGTGGCCATCCCGCGCGGCCCGAACCACCGCGAGAAGCGCTCCGGGTCGGTCCAGGCGGCCCAGACGCGGTGGCGCGGGGCGGCGAAGCGGCGGGTGATGGTGTATTCGGCGGTCTGCGGCATCGGATCCTCCTGGGGCGGGTTCGCGAGTTTCGGGGTGGAACACCTTCACGGTCGCGCGCCGCCCTTACGAACGCCTTCCTGTGCCCTTAAGACCCGTTGTGGCACCCTTGGGGGCATGCGCATCCTTCGCGCCGCGCAGGTGCTCACCGGCCGCCCCGGCGAGGTGATCCCGAACGGCGAGGTGGCCGTGGACGGCGCCGTGATCGCCTTCGCGGGGCCGCGCGGCGGCGCCGGCGAGCCGGGCGACGCCGACGAGGTCGTTGACCTGCCCGGCTGCACCCTGCTGCCGGGGCTCATCGACGCGCACGTGCACCTGGGCTTCGACGACAAGGTCGACCCGGTGACCGGGCAGAGCCCCGAGAGCGACCGCCACCTGCTGCTGCGCATGGCCGAGAACGCCCGCAAGCTCGTCTCCGCCGGTGTCACCACCGCCCGCGACCTCGGCGCGCGCGGCTTCCTCGACCTGGCGCTGCGCGACGCGATCGAGGAGGGGCTGGCCGTCGGCCCCCACCTGATCGCCGCGACCCGGCCCATCACGCCCACCGGCGGCCACTGCTGGTACATGGGCGGCGAGGCCGACGACCTGCCCGCCATCCGCCGCGTGGCCAGGGAGAACCTGCGGGCCGGCGCCGACTGCCTCAAGATCATGGCCTCCGGCGGGCAGATGACGCCGAGCGCGGCGCCGAGCTGGGTCCAGCAGTACTCCACCGAGGAGATCCGCGCCGTCGTGGAGGAGGCCGGCACCCGCGGCAAGGGTGTGGCCGCGCACGCCCACGCGCACGCGGCCATCCGCAGCGCGGTCGAGGCCGGGGTGGCCACGATCGAGCACTGCTCGTTCTTCACGCCCTCCGGCCACCGCTACGACCCGGAGCTGGCCGACCTGGTCGCGGAGAGCGGCACGTACGTGTGCCCCACCCTGCACGGCGTCTACTGGCGGCTGCGCGACACGCTCGGCCCCGAGATGCTCGACGACTGGCTGCACGGGATCGTCGCCCTGCGGGACGCCGGGGTGCGCCTCATCGCCGGCACCGACTCCGGCTTCGCGGCCGCGGGCGTCGGCAACCGCACCGACGGCTACGTGGCGGGGCTGGAGGTGTTCGCGGGGGCCGGGTTCGGCAACGCCGAGGTGATCGAGCTGGCCACGGCGCGGGCCGCCGACGCCTGCGGGGTCGGCGCGGTGACCGGGACCGTCGAGACCGGCAAGCGGGCCGACCTGATCGCGGTGCGCGGCGACCCGCTCCGCCGCATCTCCGACCTGCGCGAGCTCGTGCTCGTCCTGGTCGGCGGGCGGGCCGTCACGCAGACCGGCGTGGACACGGTCACCTCCTCCCTCTGAGCCCGTTGAAGGAGTTCGCATGCTGCCCTGGTCCGCCGAGCTGGCCGGCCGTCTCGACCACCGCGTGATCGACAGCACCCTGCTGCGCGGCAACCCGCTGGGCGACCCGCACGAGCGGCCGCTGCTGGTGTACGTGCCGCCGGGCTACGACGACGAGCCCGAGCGCCGCTACCCCTCCCTGTACGTGCTGCTCGGCTACACCGGCCACGTCGCCATGTGGCTCAACAGGGCGCCGTTCCGCCGGCCGTTCCCCGAGCTGGCCGACGCCATGTTCGCCGCGGGGGAGGCGCCGCCCGCGATCGTCGTGTACGTCGATGCCTGGACCGCGCTCGGCGGCAGCCAGTACCTCGACTCGCCGGCCACCGGCCGCTACCACTCGTACCTGTGCGAGGAGGTCGTCCCCTGGGTGGACGCCCACTACCGCACCCTCCCCGGCCGCGACCACCGGGCGGTCACCGGCAAGTCCAGCGGCGGCTACGGCGCCATGGTGACCGCCATGCTCGCCCCGCACGTCTTCGGCGCCCTCGCCACCCACGCCGGGGACGCGCTGTTCGAGGTCAGCATGAGGCACGCGTTCCCGGGGCTGGCGCGGCGGCTGCGCGACATGTACGGCGGCTCCTACGACGCCTTCCTCGCCGACTTCCG
The DNA here is from genome assembly GCF_057536035.1 of Nonomuraea sp. B208. Lineage (NCBI taxonomy): Bacteria > Bacillati > Actinomycetota > Actinomycetes > Streptosporangiales > Streptosporangiaceae > Nonomuraea > Nonomuraea sp. B208. The sequence continues at coordinate 142,848 of NZ_BAAJOU010000031.1, read as the reverse complement.
CTCCCGGCTGGCCGGGACCCGGGAGGGCGATCTGGAGCTGCTGGAGATGTACGCCTACGCGGCGGCGTACTCGGCCGACGAGGACGGCACGGTGCGGATGCCGTTCGACGACACGGGGGCGCCGGTGCCGGAGGTGTGGCGGCGCTGGCTGGCGCACGACCCGGTGGTCATGGCGGGCGAGCCCCGCTACGCCGAGGCGCTGCGCTCGATGCGGGGCATCTGGGTGGACGCCGGGCACCGGGACGAGTACTTCCTGGACTTCGCCGCGGTCGCGTTCCGCCGGGCGGTGGCGGCGGCGGGCGTGCCGGACGAGCGGGTCCACTTCGAGCTGTTCGACGCGGGGCACGGCGGCATCGAGTACCGCTACCCGCTCGCCCTCGCCTGGCTCGCGCGGCGGCTGTCGGAGCGGAACGGCTAGGCTGCCCGCGTGGACAAAGCGGAATTGAAGGACCAGGTACGCGAACTTCGTGCGCAGGGCCGTTCTCCCAAGGAGATCGCCCGCGCGCTCAAGGTGCCGCCGTCCGTCGTGGCGCCGCTGGTGAGGGAGATCGCCGCGGAGACCACGGCCGGCGGTGACGCCCCCGACGTGGTCGGATGCTGGATCAACGTCGGCTGGAGCGCCGGCCTCGGCATCGACCCCGCGCTCGGCTGGAGCGACGAGGCGCCGGAGTCCGGCGCCGACGGCATGGTGTGCGTGCTCGTCGCCCGCCGCCACTCATGGGACCGCATGGAGGTCTCCGGCTACCTCGCCGACGTGTTCTGCCTCGGCGTGCGCAACGCCATCGGCCCGCAGATCATGGACGACCGGGAGCTGGCGCGCTTCCGCGAGTACTTCTTCGGCGAGTACGCGGGCTGGCAGGAGGCGCCGTACGAGCTGGCCAGGCACCTGGTGCTGGGCTCGGTCGACTACGCCCGCACGCTCGGGTTCGAACCGCACGAGGACTTCGGGCCGGTCGCCGACGCGCTCGGCAAGTGGGAGGGCGGCTCGGCGATCACGTTCGGCCGCGAAGGCAAGCCGTTCTACCTGGAGCAGCCGGGCGACGACGCGAACAAGGTGCTGCGGACGCTGCGGCGCACCCTCTCCGACGACGACTTCGACTACGTCACCGGAGGCCGGTGACCTCGGCGCGTCACCGGAGGCCGGTGACCCGCAGCGTGACGTTGAGCCGGCCGGCGGCGAGACCGGTGGCCGGATCGCCGGTGCCGGGCAGGATCTTCAGCACGCCGTGGTAGGCGAGCCGCGACGGCCCCCCGAACACGAACAGGTCACCCGAGGCCAGCTCCACGTCCGTGTACGGCCTGCCGCGCGTCTCGGTGTTGCCGAACCTGAACCGGCACGTGTCGCCGATGCTCAGCGATACCACCGGGGCGGGCGACCTCTCGTCCTTGTCCTGGTGCATGCCCATCCGGGCGTCGGCGTCGTAGAAGTTGACCAGGGCCGTGTCGGGGGCGTAGTCGTCGGCCGGGCGGCCGTACGCCTCGGCCACCGCACGGCGGCCCAGGTCGGCGAGCCAGCCGGGGAAGTCGGCGACCTTGCGGCCGTTGACGTCGTGGGCCAGGCGCGTGTAGCGGTAGGGCTGCCAGTGCCAGCCCACGCACACCGTCTGGACCGACATCACGCCGCCCCCGGGCAGCCGGGTGTGCCGCATCGGCACCGGCCCCGTGGCCCACGCGCGGCAGGCGCGGACGAGGTGGCGCTGCTCGTCCATCGACAACCAGCCAGGAACGTGGACCGCGCCCGGCGCGATCTCCCTCATCGGCAACGGGATCATCGTCACCCAGCCTACGACGCGGTTGTGAGGGCGGGAGCGGCCGACGTACGCTCGCCGCAGCTCGAACCCGAGGAGTGTGAAGCATGGCCGAGTCCCGTGAGCACGTCTTCGCCGGCGTGCACGGCGCCCGCACCGTCCGCGAATGGCCGCACGACGACCCCCGCTACGTCGTCCTGCTGATCCACGGGTACGGCGAGCACATAGGCCGCTACGAGCACGTCGCCGACCGGCTGGTCCGCCACGGCGCCGCCGTCTACGGCGTCGACCACGCCGGGCACGGCAGGTCGGAGGGCGAGCGGGTGCTCATCGAGGACTTCGAGGACGTCGTCGCCGACGTCCACACCGTCGAGGAGCAGGCACGGGCCGCGCACCCCGGCGTCCCCGTCGTGGCGATCGGCCACTCGATGGGCGGCATGATCGCCGCCCGGTACGCCCAGCTCCACGGCGCGGGACTGGCCGCGCTCGTCCTGTCCGGGCCGGTGATCGGGGAGTGGGAGGCGGTGCCCGCGCTGCTCGCCCTCGACGAGTTGCCCGACATCCCCATCGACCCGGCCACGCTCTCCCGCGACCCGGCCGTGGGCGCCGCGTACGCGGCCGACCCGCTGGTCTGGCACGGGCCGTTCAAGCGGGCCACGCTGGAGGCGTTCGCCGCCACGCTGGCCGCGATCGGCAAGGGCGGCACGTTCGGCGACCTGCCCACGCTGTGGGTGCACGGCGAGGACGACCAGCTCGTGCCGCTCGGGCCGAGCCGGGCGGGCATCGAGGCCGTACGCGGCACGGACCTCACCGAACGCGTCTACCCGGGCGCGCGGCACGAGGTCTTCAACGAGACCAACCAGGACGAGGTGCTGGACGACGTCATCGCCTTCCTCGACCGCGCCCTGCCTGCGCGAGAGTGATGTCCTACCTCACGGGCTCGTAGTGCATCGCCGTGACGCCGCACCCGAACGGCTGAGCCGAGACCCGGCGCAGCTTCCGGCGGCCGGGGAAGACCGGCATCCCGCCGCCGATCGCGGTCGGGTTGACGAACAGGTGGTACTCGTCGATGAGATCGGCTTCGGCCAGGCTCGCGACCAGCGTCCCGCCGCCGTACACGATGAGGTCCCCGCCCGGCCTCGCCTTCAGCCCGCTGACCGTCTCGGCCAGCTCGCCGCCGGCGACGGTCGCGTTCTCCCACGGCGACTCCGTGAGCGTGCGGGAGATCACGACCTTGGGGGTGCGGTTCATCCAGTCGATCGACTCCTTGTCCTCGCCGGGCGGCCCGGCGGCCCACGCCGGGATGAACCCCTCGGCGAGCCTGCGGCCGAGGACGATGGTGTCCACGTTCGCGGTGAGCGCGTTGATGTGCTCGTTGAGGTCGTTTGTCCAGGGGAAGGTCAGCCAGTCCATCTCGCCGTTCGGGCCGGCCATGTAGCCGTCGGCGCTGACCTGGACCTGGAGCAGCAGTTTGCGCATGGGGACGCGTTTCCCTTCGAAGCCGTCGTCAATGGACACCACCCTGCCGGACCGACCTTACGATCCCCTTCCGATCACCTTCAGACGCCGCCTTCACAGGGGCCGTTCCGCGGCGGCGGAGGCGAGGCGCCACCCATCGCATGAAGCCCGGCTTTCGGACGTTGGCCGACGTCCGCCTCGCGACGTCCGCCTCGCGACGTCCGCCTCGCGACGTCCGCCTCGCGACGTCCGCCTCGCGACGTCCGCCTCGCGACGTCCGCCTCGCGACGTCCGCCTCGCGACGTCCGCCTCGCGACGTCCGCCTCGCGACGTCCGCCTCGCGACGCCAAACTCTTGAACGCCGGCCTCGCGGCGTTCGCCGTGTGACGCCAACCTCTGCGTACACCAGCCTCGTGAAGTGGGCCTTCAGTCGTCGGCCTGGAGTCGTCAGCGGACCCGCAGCCAGACGTGTCCCTTGCCGTGGTCGCGGGTCAGCTCGACCTTCCAGCAGCCGCGCTCGGGAAAGACGAAGCCCGTGCCCCACTCCTGCCCGGGACGCCGCCAGTTCGACCCGCCGTGCTCCTCGGGGCCCCAGGCGAGCCGGGCGCGCGTGCCGTCCGGAAGCGTCGCCTCGACCTTGCGCAGCGGGCCCTCCCCGGTCATCCGCCACACGATCTTGACCTCCGCGCCGCGCCGCACCGGCACCTCCCCGAACAGCAGCCCCCACAACTCCACCCCTTCGCCCGTGCCCCGCACCTCGGGAAAGCCGTCCCCTCGCGACACCGCCGTCCCGCGACACCCGGCCCCGTCAATGGTCACCACCGGAACGGGGCTCACGGTCCCGGTGGCATCGGTCGCGCCGGGCGTGCCCGCAGCGCCGGGCTGCGTGCCACCGGTCTGCGGCGTGCCCGCCCCCGAAGTCGCCGTTCCCGGAGTCGCCGTCCCCGGAGTCGCCGTTCCCGGAGTCGCCGTCCCCGGCGTGCCCGCCGTCCCCGGCGTGCCCGCCGTCCCCGGCGTGCCCGCCGTCCCGGGTGTCGTACCACCACCGGTGCCACAACCAACCGCCACCGCAAGCACCGCCACGAGCGGCACCACCATCCACCTCATCGATCATCCTCCTCGCCCCCCTTACACCGCCCGCCGGCGAAAGGTTCCGAGATCCACACCGATGACTTCCTGCCGCCCCTCCGGTCAGCACATCCGAGGAGGCCATCCATGAACGGTGAACGAGAACGGGTCCTGACGGCGGGCGTGGCCCTGCTGGAACGGGCGATCGACTACACGCTCGGCAGTCTGCGCATCGTGACCCCGCCCATGCTCTGCCGCGCGACCCCCTGCGCAGGCTGGACCATGGAACGGCTGCTGGCCCACGTCACCGACTCCCTCCGCGCCCTGAACGAGGCCGCCACCGGCACCGTCACCCTCGGCACGAAGGCGCTCGACCACCTGCGCACCGCCCGGCGGCTCAACCGCCACGACAACCCGGCCCTCCTCGTACGGGACGACGCCACCGAACTCCTCGGCACCTGGGCGGCCACGCTCACCGGCGAGCTGGTCTCGATCGGCGACCGCCACCTGACCAGCCCCATGGTGGCCGCCGTGGGCGCGATCGAGATCGCCGTACACGGCTGGGACATCGCCACCGCGTGCGGTGAGCCCCGCCCCATCCCGACCCTGCTGGCGGACGAGCTGCTGGACCTGGCCCACCTGTTCGTGACGCCCGCCGACCGGCCGCACCGGTTCGCCGCGCCGCGCCCCGTCCCCCTGGACGCCCCCGCCGACGACCGCCTCCTGGCCTACCTGGGACGCGACCCGGCCGCCGCCGGCCGGCGGCCCTACCCGAACGGCCACTCCATCTGACCCGGTCCCGCGCGCCGCGCGCCGACACCGTACGATCGCCCTGTACGACATCCCGCGAAACCGGCACCTGACCGGGCAATCGGATGAGAAGATCGTAACTGGGCACACACCCATCGTTCGGGGCCGAAACACGTCCGGCCGGTCCGGCGGCGGCGGGGGGCACGCAAGCGCCGGATCCAGGCCGACCAACGTGGTGGCGACGACCGTTCTTCGTGCGGCCGTCGCCACCACTCCCGCTTCCCCCGAATCCGTACGAAGGCTCAGCGGCCAGGTGACCGCCCCCCGGCCAACCGGCGGAGAGGGCCGGATGACGCGGGGACGGATCATCGGTGTGCGCGCAGCGCGGCCAGCACCCACCGGAAGGCCGGGACCGCCGGTGGGGATGGTTCCTGACCTCTGAGGATGCTCAAAAGCTGCCAATACCGCTCAACCCTGGGCTCGGCGACCATCTCCAACCAGTCGATCAGGGCGGCGACCTCCTGCGCGGGCAGGTCGTCGGGGATGATCCGCGTCAGGATCAGGCTCGCCTCGTCCGCCTCCGGCGCGAGTCCGCGCGACAGAGCGGCGCCCGCGTGCTCCAGCACCAGGGGCCGGAGGTCGAGACCGTACTCCAGGCGGTTGTCCCCCTCGCCGCTGAGGACCATCCGCCGGACCGTCCGCCGGAAGCTCTCGTCGCCCGTCAGCTCGGCCAGCTCCACCCATGCGCCGACCTGTGCGGAGGTCGGGTCCTCAGGGAGCTCGGCGGGAAGGTCCCGCATCCATCCTCCGACCAGCGCCGCGTCCTCATCGACGACATCGGCGAACACGTGGTCGACGAAGTCGTCGATGATCTGCCGGCGTTCCCGCGCCGAGAGCCGGGCCAGTGCGTTGATCAAGGCGATCTCCTTGGTAGAGCTGTCTCGGTCGGTGAGAACACGCAGGACGGATCGGCGGATCTTCAGGGTGCGGATCTCGGCGTCGAGCGCTTTGACGTGCAGGTCCGCCACTTCGCTCAGCGTGACGCGCCTCTCCAGCACCTGCTGGATGGCGTCGAGGCCGAGCCCGAGATCGCGAAGCGTCCGGACCAGGTCCAGCCGCGCGACCGCCTCCGCGTCATACAGCCGGTATCCGCCCTCCGACCTCTGAACCGGCGGTACGACGCCGCTGTCGGACCAGAAACGGATCGTGCGTGCCCGCAGCCCCGTCCGCCGGGCCAACTCCCCGATCGTGTAGAAATCCGTCACGTCGTCCATGACGCGAATCTGCACCTTCCACCCGGTGGAACCTCAAGCGATTTATCGGAAGTCGTCACCGGAGGCCGCGTTAATCGCGTGGATTGTCCTGCGGCGCTTTTGCCGAAATCGGCCGATGCGATTGTGAATGGTGCAGCACCGGGTGGTTCTCGACTCGTGAGCCGGTGGTGGTGGCTACGCGGGGTCGGCGGCCAGAACCTCCAGGACCTGGTCGCCGTATTTCGCCAGTTTGTTCTCGCCGACGCCGTTGACCGTGCTCAGCTCGGCCGACGTGGCGGGGCGGAGGGTGGCGATCTCGCGGAGCGTGGCGTCGTGGAAGATGACGTAAGCCGGAACACCCTGCTCCTTGGCCACCGTGGCGCGCCAGGCGCGCAGGCGTTCGAAGAGCGGGGCCGCTTCGGCGGGAAGCTCGACCGCAGGCCGCGACTTCCCTGAACCGGAACCGGAACCGGAGCCCGAGCCGGAGCCGCTGCCGGAGCCGCCGCGCGTGCGGGCCGGGCGGAGGGTGTCGCGGCGCAGCAGGACCTCGTGGTTGCCGCGCAGCACCTCGGCGCTGGCGTCGGTGAGCACCAGCGCCCCGTAGTCGGACTCGACCGCGAGCAGCCCCTGCGCCAGCAGCTGCCGCACCACGCTGTGCCACTCCTGGTTGCCCAGCTCGGTGCCGACCCCGAAGACGGTGAGCGAGTCGTGGCCGTGCTGCAGCACCTTGGCGGTGGTCTTGCCGAGCAGGATGTCGACGATCTGGCCCACGCCGAACTTCTGCCGCCGCTCCTTGGCCAGCCGGAACACGGCGGACAGCACCTTCTGGGCGGCGACCGTGCCGTCCCAGGTCTCGGGCGGCGACTGGCAGGTGTCGCAGTTGCCGCACGGCTCGGCCCCCTGCTGGCCGAAGTAGTCGAGCAGCATCACGCGGCGGCAGCCGGCGGTCTCGCACAGCGCCAGCATGGCGTCGAGGTGCATCACCTGGCGGCGGCGGTGGGCGTCGTCGCCCTCCATGGCGAGGCGGCGGTGCTGGATGACGTCCTGCAGGCCGTAGGCCATCCACGCGGTCGCCGGCAGCCCGTCGCGGCCCGCCCGCCCGGTCTCCTGGTAGTAGCCCTCCACCGACTTGGGCAGGTCGAGGTGGGCCACGAAGCGCACGTCGGGCTTGTCGATGCCCATGCCGAAGGCGATGGTGGCGACCACGATGAGCCCGTCCTCGCGCAGGAAGCGGGCCTGGTGGGCGGCGCGGATGCGGGCGTCGAGCCCCGCGTGGTAGGGCACCGCCGCGATGCCGTGCTCGACCAGGAACTCGGCGATCTTCTCCACCGAGGAGCGCGACAGGCAGTAGACGATGCCGGAGTCGCCGGGATGCTCGGTGCGCAGGAACTCCAGCAGCTGCTTCTTCGGCTCGGCCTTCGGGGTGATCCGGTAGTGGATGTTGGGCCGGTCGAAGCCGGCCACGAAGTGGCGGGCCTGGTCGAGGCCGAGCCGCGAGGAGATCTCGGCGTGCGTGGCGGGGGTCGCGGTGGCCGTGAGGGCGATGCGCGGCACGTCCGGCCAGCGCTCGCGCAGCTCCGACAGGGCGAGGTAGTCGGGGCGGAAGTCGTGGCCCCACTGCGCCACGCAGTGGGCCTCGTCGATCGCGAACACCGAGATGTCGCCCTTGGCCAGCAGCCGCATCGTGGCGTCCACCCGCAGCCGCTCGGGGGCGAGGTAGAGCAGGTCGAGCTCGCCGGCCAGGAACTCGGCCTCGACGAGCTGGCGCTCGCCGAAGTCCTGCGTGGAGTTGAGGAAACCGGCCCGCACGCCGAGCGCCCGCAGCGCGTCGACCTGGTCCTGCATCAGCGCGATGAGCGGGGAGATGACCACTCCGACGCCGGGACGCACCAGGGCCGGGATCTGGTAGCAGAGCGACTTGCCGCCCCCGGTCGGCATGAGGACGAGCGCGTCGCCGCCGCCGACGACCTGGTCGATGATCTCCTGCTGCCCCGGCCGGAACGAGTCGTAGCCGAACACGCGGTGCAGAACCTCGGAGGGGGTATCCATGCGGCTACCTTACGTGTTCGCGAGCGGACGTCAGGTGAAGTTCGCCGAGGGCGAGCGGGAGCCCCCGGCGCGGAACCACCGGCGTGGAACCACCGGCGCGCGACCATGCGCACGTGCGGTCGTCAGGGGGCCGGGGCGCCGCCGACGGTCCCTTGCCGATCGTAGGCCACGAGCGCCAGCGCTCCGGTCGCGCAGGCCGCCGCCACCGCCCCCATGACCGCCGGGAACCCGGCGACCTCCGCGATCCCGGCCGCCGCCAGCGGCGCGAGCGCCTTGGCCACCGTGATGGGCAGCGCCAGCGCGCCGCTCAGCGACGCGAACGCGGCCGTGCCGTACCGGTCGGCGATGAGCGCGGGCCGCGCGATCGTGGCCACCCCGAACCCCAGCCCGAACAGAACCACCGCCGCCACGGCCCCGCCGGTGCTGCGTCCGGCCAGCGGCAGCAGCACCGCCGCGAGCCCCTGCAGCCCGAACATCGCCGCCGTGATCAGCGCCACCCGCCAGCGGGCCTGCAGCCCCGTGGTGACCAGCCGGCCGGTGACCGACAGGACCCCGAGCAGTCCTGCCACGCTCGCCGCGAACACCGGCGGGTGCCCGAGCGCGATCAGGTACGTCACCAGCAGCACCCCCATGACCGACACCGCCCCGGTCTGGGCGAGGAACCCGGCCGCGAGCAGCCAGAACGGCCGCTCCCGCAGCGCGTCGCCGACGATCGCGCCCCGGTCGACGCGGGACGGCCCCGGCCGGTCGCGCACCGTGAGGGCGTGCAGCGGCACGGCGGTCAGGGCGTAACCGGCGGCGAGCACCATCAGGGCCTGCCGCCACCCGTACCGGTCCACCAGGAACCCGGTCAGCGGCAGGAAGACGCTGGAGGCGAACCCGGCGACCACGGTGACCGTGAGCAGCGCCCGTGCCCGCCGCGCCGGGTCGAACCAGGCGACGATCACCGCGAACGCGGCCTCGTACAGCACCGCGGCCGACGCGAGGCCCAGCACGGCGCACACCGCGTACAGCTCGGCCACGGAGCGCACCTGCGACCAGGCCAGCACGGCCGCCGCGCCGAGCAGCGACCCGGCCGTCATCAGGCCGCGTCCGCCGCGCCGGTCCAGCAGGCGTCCGACGGCGGGCGCCGCCACCCCGGAGACGAGGACGGACAGGGTGATGGCCCCGGTCAGCACGGTGACCCCGGCGTCCAGGTCGCGCGCCATCGGCGGGATGAACACCGAGAAAGCGTAATAAAGCACGCCGTAGCCGGCGGTCTGGGTGATCGCGAGCGCGGCCACCATGCGGGCCCGCGCACCCGGAGGAAGATCCTCGATCACCCCATAGAGCCTAACCCCGTGGGTAGCGTCGGATCATGACTCCCTCTTATGTGGTGACCGGCGGTGGGCGCGGCATCGGACGGGCGGTGACCGAGCGGCTGCTGGCCGGCGGCGGCGCGGTCGTCGTCATCGAGCACGACGCCGCCGCACTGGACGCCCTCGACGGCCTCGCCGGCGTCGTACCGGTGATCGGCGACGCGGCGGACGAGCAGGTGGCCGCGCGGGCCGCCGCCCTCGCCCAGGAGCACGGCACGCTGCGCGGCTGGGTCAACAACGCGGCCGTCTTCCGCGACGCCTCCGTGCACGCCTCGCCGATCTCCGAGGTCAGGGCGTTGATCGCGGCCAATCTGGACCTGGCCGTGGTCGGCTGCGCCACCGCCGTCCGCGCCTTTCTCGCCGCCGGCGGTCCGGGGGCGATCGTCAACGTCACCTCGCACCAGGCGACCCGGGCGGTGCCGGGCGGGCTGCCGTACGCGACGGCCAAGGCCGCCGTCGAGGGGCTGACCAGGTCGCTGGCCGTCGAGTACGGCAGGCGCGGCATCCGGGTCAACGCCGTCGCGCCCGGCACGGTGGCGACCGAGCGCTACCTGGCGTTCCTGGCCGGGCTGGGCGAGGAGGCGGCGGCGGCCGTGGAGGAGCAGATCGCGGTGCTGCATCCCATCGGGCGGGCGGCGGAGCCGGCCGAGGTGGCGGCCGTCGTGGCGTACCTGCTGTCGGACGACGCGGCGTTCGTCAACGGGGCGACCGTGCCCGTGGACGGCGGGCGTACGGTGCTCGGGCTCGACCCCGAAGCCAGGGAATGAAAACCGTTGCCATCTGGTTGAGCGGGACATGCGAAAGAACCTGCACCCCGCGTACCGTCCCGTCGTCTTCCGCGACCCCAGCGTGGGCTTCGCCTTCCTCACCCGCTCGACCCGTACGAGCACGGCGACCATCGAGTGGGAGGACGGCCGGACCTACCCGGTCGTCGACGTGGACGTCTCGTCCGCCAGCCACCCCTTCTACACCGGTCGCGGCCGGGTCATCGACTCCGCCGGCCGCGTCGAGCGGTTCAACCAGCGTTACGGCAAGAAGTGATCAAGGCCCGCCCAAGAGGCGGGCATGCCGGAACTACCGGCGGGTAAAAGTTCTCCACCGGCGTGAGAGCAGCAGTGGTGGAGCGAATGGGTCTCTCTGGAAGGGAACGCCGCATACTCGCCCAGATTGAGCAGGCCCTGGAGCGAGAGGATCCCGAGTTGGCCCGGCGCGTCGCGGCCATCAACAGGATCGAGGCGGTCGGCGGCCTGCCGGAGCGGCCCTATGGGGACCGGGTGCGCCTGTGGGCGCTGACCCACGGGTGGGTGATCGTCGTGGCGGCCGCGCTGGTGATCGTGTCACTGCTGATAGCGGTCCTGGCCACCTGAGCCCGGTCGGCTGTCTGAGCCCGGTCGGCCGCCGGAGCCCGGTCGGCCGCCGGAGCCGGGCCGGCCGCCGGAGCCGGGTCGGCCGCCGGAGCGGCGGTGCCGGATCACCAGCAGGTCGACGGCGGCGACGACCGCCACGACCGCCGCGATGGCCGCCTCCCACCGCCACACCTCCTCGCCCGTGCTCATGGCGCGGATCGCGAAGAACACCGCCGCGGCGACGGCGAGCACCAGCGCCACCATCGACAGGATCCGGCGCGCCCGCAGCGGGCTGCGCGCGGTCGTGGGCTCCGTGCCCGTACGGTCACGTAGCCACATGATCATCACCTTCCCTGCACACGGCGGTCAGGCCAGGCATCTCAGGGCGCTGGTCAGGCGCGGGTCGAGCCCGTGGGAGGCGGGCAGCCGGCCCACCGTCGCCGCCACGAACTCCGGGTAGGACAGCGTCGCCGTCACCCCGTCCAGCGCCACCCAGATCTCATCGGCCGTCTGCTCGACCTGCACCTTCGAGTCGCTCTCCGCCAGCGCGAAGCGGCCGACCGCGATCCGCCACAACGTCCGGTCGTCGGCCTCGTCCGCCGCGACCGGCGCCTCGACGTCGTCGGCGTGGGTGGCGTACTCGGAGTCGTAGTGGAAGGCCTGACGCCCGTTGGGGTAGGGCCCGGCCATCGTCTCCAGCATGGCGTCCCGGCCCAGCTCGCGCATGCGCCGCCGGGTGTCGCCGTTCTTCTCGCGCCACTCCCGCAGCACGTCCTCGACCGGCAGGTCGCGGCGCTGCCGTACGCACCACTCGTTGAAGTCCTCGTAGCCGCCGATGCCCTCGGCGGACATCCGGCTCATCAGCTCCGGAACGGTCCCGTCGAGGACCGCGTGGTTGTACATCTCCTCGCCCGCCAGGTGCGCCAGCACGTCGCGGACCGTCCAGCCCGCGCAGTGGGACGGCCGCAGCCAGCCCCTCTCGTCCAGCCCGGCGAAGAACCGGTCCAGCCTGGCCGCCTCGGCGTCGAAGATGTCGAACGGGTCGAAGTCACGCAGCGGGTCGTCCTCAGCCATACTCCGGACGCTACCCGTGATGTCCCGCCTTTCACGGACCCTTGACGATCAGTGGCCCGGCGGCCGACTTGGCCTGCTGGTATTCGGCGGCGCACGAGGGCGCGCGCTCGGCGGGCACCCAGCCGCCCTTGGCGATGGCGGCGTTCCGCGCCGGGTCGGCGCCGTAGAGCAGGCAGGCGAACGTGGCCGACTCCTCCTCCCCGGCCAGGTGGCCGAGGCCGGCGTGCCCGGCGGCGAGCAGATGGCGGGCCTCGGCGGCGGCGACCGCCTGCTCCGGCCGGTCGGCGGCCAGCGTGAGCGCGGCGAGCCGGTCGGCCTGGTCCTCGGCGTCCGGCAGGCCCTCCAGCGTGCCCAGGGCGTGACCGAGCTCGTGGTGGAAGAACGCGGTCAGCGCGGCCTCGACGCGGCGGCCGATGGCGCGGGCGTCGGCCTCCTCGGTCTCGGAGATGCCGGTCAGCGTGCTTTCCAGCCGGTCGACCAGGGAGTAGCAGACCGTGATGCGGCTCTCGCGGGCGTCCCAGGGGGCGGAGCGCCCGTCGCAGTCGCGGGCGACGACCTCGACCGCCCGCGGCAGCCTGATCTTCGTACGCAGCGCGCCGCTCTCCTTGAGCAGCCGGCGGGCCTGCTCCGCGCGCTCGGACCCGGCGGGCTCGTACCGTACGGCGGGAGGCGAGGCGGCCGGAGGGGACGGCGTGGGGGCCGCTCCCAGCGCGCTCACCATGCTCAGGGCCAGAGCGGCGAGGGAGTGCGGCATGCGGGGGGCTCCTTCCCTGGGGGGTCGCGGCGGTGCGACCTACCATGCGGCGATCAGCTGATCGCTAAACCCCTGCCCAGGTAAAACCTGCTGAAAAGCCGGAGGCCCGGCCCCCGTAAGGGGACCGGGCCTCAGGAGTGGTGCTTGCTCAGCGACGCCACCAGGAACCGTAGACGCGCACGTAGTCGGCGCGGCTCGTCGAGCTGTTGAGCTCGTCGTTCCCGGCGAACGAAGCGCGGAACCAGCCGCTCTTGTACGCCTTGGTCTTGGCGAAGAACTTGCCGTCCCACTTCGTCGTGGTGGAAGTGACCCACTTCCAGGCGCTGGAGCCGTTGGCACGGTAGAAGATGTTCACCTTCTCGCCGCGGACGCCCTTCCACCGGTGGTCATCGGCCTGGAGCCGACCGGAGAAGTAGATCGACTTGCCCTTGCGGACCTTGTGCGGCTCGGCCTCGAAGCGCGAGACGCGCGTGTCGGCCTTGGTCTTGGCGAGCTCGACCGCGAAGTACGCGTCGTCCTTCGCCACTTCCTTGCCGGCGTCGTCGAACGCCACGGCCGTGGCCTTCCACTTGCCGGGCTGGTCGCCGTCGGAGAAGCCGACCGAGAAGCGCCAGCTCTCCAGCGGCTTGACGTCCTTGGCGCGCAGCGCCCGGACGCCGTCGACCGGAGCGACGGTCACTTCGACCTTCTTGACGTCCGAGCCAGCCCGGACGTGGATGAACGCGGTGCTCTCCTCACCCTTCTTCACCACGACCGGGTTCGGCGTGATGCTGCGGATGAACAGGCGGGTGTCCGCCTTGGTGGCGGTGCTGGCGGAGGCGGCCCCCGCCCCCGTGACGAGCATGGCCCCGCCCACGAGGGCGGAGACGAAACCCAGTGCGATCTTTCTCATGAGGGTGCTGATTCCTCTCCCCGTATCGCTTCAGAGCCGGCCCGGGGTGCCGGACTCCCTCTACTACTGTGAGGCACGAAAAGGGGCAAAGGTTCGCTAAAGTTACGAGAAATTTTTGATCACGGCTTTAACCTGCACTTATGTGACCCAAATTCTTTTTCGGGCTGGATGACCTACTACAGTCTGTGCCATGACGGACGTCTACACGCTCGGCGAGCCCCTCGGCGTGGTCACGAGCGGCCGGGTCCGCCACGACGGGGAGGCCAGGCTCGACGTCTGCGGGCCGGAGTTCACGCTGGCCGTGGCGCTGGCCAGGCTCGGCCACGAGTGCGCCTACCTGGGCAAAGTGGGCGGCGACGAGCTCGGCGCGCGGGTCCTGACCGTGCTGCGCGGCGAGGGCGTGGACGTGACGGACATGCGGGTGTCGGAGGGGCTGCCGACGGGCCTGCTGCTCAGGGAGAGCCGCGTGGGCCGCGAGCCGCGCACGGCGCACTACCGCACCGGGTCGGCCGGCTCGCGCCTGTCGCCGGGCAACGTCCCCATCGACCGGGTGGGCGCGGCCAAGATGCTGCACGTCACGGGTCTGACGGCCGCGCTCGGCATCGACGCACAGGACGCCGTGCGCGCCGCCGTCAGCGCCGCGCGCAACGCCGACGTGGTGATCTCCTTCGCCGTCGAGTACGTCCCGGAGCTGTGGCCGTCGGTCCGCGAGGCCGAGGAGGTGCTGAGCGAGCTGGCCTGCGCCTCCCACCTGCTCTTCCTCCGCCAGGACGAGCTCGACCTGGTCAAGCCCGCCCTCACCCCGGAGCGCGAGGTCGTCGTGAACCGCGGCGCGAAGGGCGCCACCGTGCGCGCCGACCGGATGCGCTACGACGTCCAGGGCTGGCAGGTGCCGGTGGTGGACCCGTCGGGCGCGGGGGAGGCGTTCGCGGCCGGCTACATCAGCGCGGCGCTGGACGGCCTCACCCCGCAGGAACGCCTGTACCGCGGGGCGCTGTTGAGCGCCGCCGCGGTGACGGGCGTCAGCGACTGGCAGGGGTTGCCCACCAGGGCCGAGCTGTGACGGTCAGTTGATCGTCAGGGTGAACGTCGAGGTCGTGTTCCTGATGTTCTGCGCGTTGCCGCTGAAGCGCAGGCCGGTGAACGTGGCCGACCCGACCGCCGGGCCCTGACCGGGCTCGGGCAGCTCGTTCACCCAGATCCCGAAGCCGGACTTGGCGTCGAAGGCGTCGCCGCTCTTCTGGGCGCCGCTGATCGAGACGTTGGTGAAGGTCGTGTCCTTCACCGGGTTGAGCGGCGTCGTCGGGCTGGAGTAGCCGGTCTGGAACATGATCCCGCTGTAGGTCGGGTCCACGATGTCCAGGTTGCTGACCCTGATGCCCTGGAACACCTTGGAGGAGGAGAACACCCACAGCGCCGGGAACGTCTGCTGCCCCCAGAAGTGGCCGCCCGCCCTGACCAGCGAGATGTTGTCGAACACGGTGGGCGGGCTCGCGCCGAAGCCGTGCATCGGGTAGCCGAAGTCGAGCGAGCTGATCGTCACGCCCGAGTAGACGAGCGTGTCGGCCACGTAGATGTTCCTGAAGGTGTTGTCGTAGCCGCCGTAGACGGCCACGCCCGCGGCCCGCCAGGTGAGCAGCGAGCTGAGGTTCTCGAAGACGTTGCCGTGCTGCTCGCCGGGGTTGTTGTCGGTGGCCGAGAACAGCGCGAAGCTGTCGTCGCCCGTGGCGCGGGTCTCGATGTTGGTGACGTGGTTGCCGGTGCTGCCGTTGGTGAAGTTGAGCCCGTCGGCGAAGGTGTTCCTGATCCGGGAGTTCTTCAGCGTCATGTCGTCGGTGTTGGTGCCCCAGTACATGCAGACCTGGTGCTCGACCCAGATGTTGTCGATCGTGATGTTGGCCACGTTCGAGAAGTCGAAGACCTTGCCGGGGCCGTCGATGCGGGCCGTGTAGTTGCCGAAGTAGGCGAAGCCCTGGAACGTCGTGCCGTTGGCGGTGGCGTCGGCGCGGAAGCCGATGTCGGTGTTCTCCTGGCCGGGCGGCGGGCGGAAGCGGGTGAACCACGGGCCCGCGCCGACGATCTTGATCGCCTTGCCGTAGACCTGGAACTTCGAGCCGGTCTGGTAGTCGCCGGCGGGCAGGTAGACGCCGGTCAGGCTGCTGTCCATGCGGGCCTTGTCCAGGGCGTTCTGGACGTCCTGGTGGGTGAAGCCGGCGGGGACGGCGTACTTGGCCGGGTCGGGGTTGGCGACCGCGGTCGCCTGTTCGAGGTCGATGAAGTCGATGGCGTACGTGCTGGTGTTGGCGGCGTCCTTCTGCAGGCGGATCTTGCTGCCCTTCGGGACGGTGGTGCCGAGCATCAGGTTCGCCTCGTCGTAGATGTGCCGGGGCGGGCCGGAGCCGGGGTTGTTGGTGGGCTGGTGCTCCGCGCCGTACAGCCAGGCGTGGCGGGAGGTCAGCGGGATCGCCTTGAGCAGCGTGCCGTTGACGTAGACGTTGAGCGTCGAGTCGATGCCGCCGCCGCCCGGGGCGTCGGGGATCGAGAAGCGGGTGACGAGGGTGTTGGTGTCGGCGCGGGTGGTGAACTCGACGTAGGCCCCGGTCTGGTTGAGCGTGACCGCGCGGCGGCCCGACGCCTCGCCGGCGAGCGTGCCGACGTCCCTGCTCGGGCCGACCCGGGCCGCGCCGCCGCCGAGCACGGCGTCCTCGGCCTCGTAGGTGTCGTAGGGCATGTTCGCGCCGCGGCCCACGAACAGCGGCAGCTCGCTGGTGTTGTTGGCGCGCTTGACCGGCAGTTCGTTCGCGTCGTCGGCGAGCACGGTCCTGACGGTGTACCTGCCGTTGGCAGCCGTCCAGGTGCCGAGGGTGATCGGCGCGGTGGTCGCGCCGGCCGCGATGGCGCCGCTCACCGAGCCGGTCAGGGTGCGCACGACCGTGCCGCCGGCGTCGACGACGGTGAGCGTGACGCCGTGCGCGGCCGAGCTGGAGGCGACCGTGCCCTGGTTCCTGATCGCCACGCTGAACGTCACCGTGCCGCCCGCGGCCGGGTTGCCCGGCGTCCAGGCGACGGGCGCGGCGACCAGGTCGGCGGTGTCGACCGGCCGCACGGTGAGCGTGCCCGCGGTGGTGTTGTTGGCCTCGTTGAGCTCGGTGACCTTGTTGTCCTCGTCCACCTTGGCGGACAGCTGGTACGTCCCCGCGTCCCGCGCCCCGATGTTCGCCGACACGGTCGCCGACGCCCCCGCGGCCAGCGCGCCCACGGCGGCGGTGCCGACCTTGGCGGTGCCCGCGTAGAAGGTGACGGAGGTGGCGGCCGAGCCGGCGGTGCCCGCGTTCCTGACGGTGGCCGACAGCGTGACCGCGTCGGTCTCGACCGGCGACGCCGGGCTGGAGGTCAGGTTCGCCACGGTGAGGTCGGGGTTGGCCGACGGCGTGCCGAACACCTGGAACTCGGCGACCTGCCCGCCGGGCGCGCCCGAGTTGGCGGTGAACTGCAGCCGGACGTCGGCCGCCTTGCCGGTCACCGGGATGGTCACCGAGTTGCCCGTCGCCGGGTCGAAGGTGTAGGTCGCCGAGGCCACCAGGCCGGTGAAGGAGCCGGCGCTCTGCTCGCGGCCGAGGACCTGGAACGTCTGCGTGCGCCGGCCCCACGCCTGGGCCGGGTCGAGCTTCACGGTGATCGAGGTGAGGTCGGCGTTGGCGCCGAGCTGGACGGTGAGCTGCCCCGGGTAGGCGGCGCTCTCCCAGTACGTCCCCAGGTTCCCGTCGTTGGCGTTGGCGGCGACGTACGTGTGCGTGTGCGAGGACTCGGTGATCGGCTTGCCGAGCGCCAGATTCGTGCCGGGCGGCGGCGGGCCGTCGTCGGCGGTGCCCCAGACCTCGAACTCCGAGAGCTGGCCGGCGGGCCAGCCGGTGTTGCCGGTGATCTGGACGCGCACGTACCGCGTGGTGGTGGCGGGGAAGGTGATGGTGGCCGTCGGGTTGAAGGTGTAGGTGGCCGAGGCGGCGATCGTGGTGAACGGGGAGGAGCCGGTCGCGCTGCCCTGGACGGTCAGCGTCTGCGTACGGCTCGGCCAGCCGGACGGCAGCTTGAGCACCAGCCGGTTGACGCTCGCGCTGGTGCCGAGGTCCACCTGGATCCACTGCGGGAAGGCGTTGCCCGCCGACTCCCAGTAGGTGGCCTGGTTCCCGTCGGTGACGTTGGCGGCCGGGTAGACGTCGGTGAAGCTGCTCGCGGTGGCGGCCTTGCCGGCGGCGAGGTTGGTGTCGGCCGCGGCCTGTGCGGCGGCGGGGGCGGCGAGGAGCCCGATGGCTAACGAAAGGGCGGCTAGGACAGCTCTCATGGGGGTGGCCCTTCGGCGGAGGCTAGTTGGCCGAACCATAGGATGTCGAGCAGATGGCCGCAATATTTCGACTGTATTTCGCAAACGGATGACTGACTGAAGTCGGCGCGGAACGACCGTCGGAGCTGGTCAACACCAGGTGGCGAGCCGGAAATCCGTACGGGTGCGCTGCAAGCGCGTCGTCCGATCCACGTAAGTCCTTGCAAGCGCTTGCGCTGCAGGCCGTATAGTTTGCGCATGACACGACGACTCGCAGAGGTGGCCAAGAAGGTCGGGGTGAGCGAGGCGACCGTCAGCCGCGTGCTCAACGGCAAGCCGGGGGTCTCCGACGCGACCCGCGAGGCCGTGCTGACCGCTCTCGACGTGCTCGGCTACGAACGCCCCACCCAGCTCCGCGGCGACCGGGCCAGGCTGGTCGGCCTGGTGCTGCCCGAGCTGCAGAACCCGATCTTCCCCGCCTTCGCGGAGGTGGTCGGCGGGGCGCTCGCCCAGCAGGGGTTCACCTCGGTGCTGTGCACCCGCACGGTCGGCGGCGTCTCGGAGGCCGACTACGTCGACCTCCTGCTCCAGCAGCAGGTCAGCGGCGTGGTCTTCGCCGGCGGCCTGTACGCCCAGGCCGACGCCGCGCACGGCCACTACGAGCTGCTGCACGAGCGCAAGCTCCCGACCGTCCTCGTCAACGCGGCCGTCCGGCACCTCGACTTCCCCCAGGTCTCCTGCGACGACGCCGTGGCGGCCGAGATGGCGGTCGCCCACCTGCGCGCGCTCGGCCACGAGCGCGTCGGCATGGTGCTCGGGCCGAAGGACCACATGCCCTCGCGGCGCAAGCTGGAGACGTTCCTCGCCGCAGGCGGCGACGCCGAGCTGGTCGAGCACACGATGTTCTCGCTGGAGGGCGGGCACGCGGCCGCCGCCCGGCTGGTCAGGCGCGGGGTGACCGGCGTGGTGTGCGCGAGCGACCTGCTGGCGCTCGGCACCGTGCGGGCCGCGCGCCGCGCCGGGCTCTCGGTTCCGGGCGACATCTCGGTGATCGGCTTCGACGACTCCGCGCTCATGAACTGCACCGAGCCGCCGCTCACCACGGTCCGCCAGCCGATCGACGCGATGGGCCGGGCCGCCGTGGACCTGCTGGTCGCGCAGATCGACAAGGCGGTGGTCCCGGCCGACGAGCTGCTGTTCGAGCCCGAGCTGGTGGTACGGGCCTCCACGGCGCGCTGCCCTGCGTAACACAGTCGTTATCTTGCAATAGAGCGTCGAAATATTGCGTCCATGTGTCGCTGATCCTATGGTGTGGGCACCTCGCATCAGAAGGGTCAGACCATGCGGAGATCCACCGGACTCTTGCTCGTAACCGCGCTCGGCCTCTCGGCGACCGCCTGTGGCTCCGGCGAGTCGCCGCAGCCCGCGGCCTCCGGCGGGGCGGCGAACGTGTCGATCACGGTCGCCTGCCAGCCCGCCAAGACCGCCCCCCAGGACCGCAAGGCCTGGGACGAGGACGTCGCCGCGTTCATGAAGGCGCACCCCGGCGTGACGGTGAAGAGCACGGACCAGCAGCCGTGCTTCGACCCCAAGACCTTCGGGCCCAAGCTGGCGGGCGGCCAGATGGAGACCGTCTTCGTGGTGCCCATGACGAACTACGACGACGTCATCGCGCAGGGCCAGGCCCTCGACATCACGCAGTACACCGGCTCGGTCAAGAACTGGAACGACCTGCGCCCCGACCACCGCGAGCTGCTCACCAAGGACGGCAAGGTCTACGGCGTCCCCAACGTGCACTACAGCGTCGGCCTGGTCTACAACCGCGCCCTGTTCACCAAGGCCGGCCTCGACCCCAACACCCCGCCGAAGACCTGGGCCGAGGTGCGCGAGGCCGCCAAGAAGATCGCCGGCCTCGGCGCCGGCTACGTCGGCTACGGCGAGTACTCCGGCGGCAACACCGGCGGCTGGCACTTCACCCAGGCCATCTACGGCCGGGGCGGCAGCATCCTGACCGACGACGGCAAGAAGGCCGCGTTCAACTCGCCCGAGGGCAAGGCCGTGCTGCAGAACCTGCACGACATGCGCTGGGTCGACAACAGCATGGGCAGCAAGCTCCTCGTCGGCTGGGAGTCGCTCATGATGGCCATGGGCAGCGGCAAGGTCGGCATGATGCTCGGCGCGCCCGACGTGGTCACCGACGTGGTCACCAAGTTCAAGGGCAACGTCGACGACTACGGCATCACCGGCTTCCCCGAGGCCAAGGCGTCGCTGAGCGGCGGCGAGGCGTACATGATCAACCCGAAGGCCACGCCCGAGCAGGCCAAGGCCGGCATGGAGTGGATCGACTTCCGGTTCAACACCGTCGGCAAGGGCCGCTTCGACTTCGCCCGCGGCAAGGCCATCGGCAACCCGGTCGGCGTCCCCGACAACGCCGTCTACGGCGACTCGCCCACCGGCAAGGCCCTCCAGGAGGAGCGGGTGAAGAACGCCTCGCTGCCCGTGGAGAACTACCAGACGTACGTGGACGCCGCCGCGACCGTCCCGCCGAAGGCCGAGCCCCCGCACGCGCAGGAGCTGTACGCCATCCTCGACGTGGCGATGTCCGGCGTGCTGAGCCGCAAGGACGCGAGCGTGGACGAGCTCCTGGCGGACGCCGAGACCAAGGCCAACGCGATGCTGGCGGCCAAGGGCTGACCCTGATGCGGATCTTGAGGCGCAATCTGACGGCCTACGGGTTCCTCTGCGCGGCGTTGTTCTGCTTCACGGTGTTCGCCTGGTATCCGATGGTCAGGGAGTTCATCCTGAGCTTCCAGCGGACCGACCTGATCAACCCGCCCGAGTGGGTGGGGCTGGACAACTTCAAGGCGGCCGTCGCCGACCCGGCCTTCGGCGAGGCCTGGCTGAACACCGTGGAGTTCACCGCCCTGGCGCTGCTGTGCGGCTACGCCGTCCCGTTCGCCGTCGCGCTCGTGCTGAACGAGCTGCGCCACGCCCGGGCCTACCTCAGGTTCGTGGTCTACCTGCCGGTCATGCTGCCGCCGATCGTCGCGGTGCTGCTGTTCCGATGGTTCTACGATCCCGGGCCCGGGCTGTTCAACCAGATACTCGACTTCTTCCACCTGCCGACGCTCGCCTGGCTGGACAGCTCCTCCACGGCGCTGATCTCGCTGGTCATCGTCTCGACCTGGATGAACATGGGCAGCGCGACCCTGATCTACCTGGCCGCGCTGCAGAACATCCCGCCCGAGCTGTACGAGGCCGCCGAGCTCGACGGCGCCGGGATCGTCAAGCGCATCCGGCACGTCACGATCCCGCAGACGCGGCTGATCCTGCTGCTCATGCTCATGCTGCAGATCGTGGCGACCATGCAGGTGTTCATCGAGCCGTACATGCTGACCGGCGGCGGCCCGGAGAACGCCACCGTCAGCGTGGCCTACCTGATGTACCAGTTCGCCTTCTCGCAGATGAACTACGGCCAGGCCGGGGCGCTCGGCATGATGCTCATGCTCGCGCTGCTCGTCTTCGCCGCCTTCCAGCTGCGCACCACCCGGGAGGACCAGGCATGATCGCCGTCGGCGCGGGCACGGCCGGCCGGAAGGGCAGGCGTGGCGCCGGAAGGCGTCCGAAGCCGATACAGGTGCAGTTCAGGACGATCGTCTCGCCCCACCAGCTCAACAGCCGGTGGGGGCGGCGGATCTACTGGCTGGTGCTGGTCTCCGTCGTCCTGCTGTTCACCCTGGCCTTCGTCTTCCCGCTCTACTGGATGGTCACCGGCGCCATGAAGACGCCGGACGAGATCGCCGAGATGCCGCCCACACCGGTGCCCCGGGACCCGACGCTGGACAACTTCGTCGAGGCGTGGGACCTGTTCGACATCGGCACGCTGCTGGCGAACACCGCGTACTACGCCTTCGGGGCCTGGCTGTTCTCCATGGTGGTGGACGTGTCGGCGGCGTACGCGCTGTCGAAGCTGCGCCCGGTGTTCGGCAACGTGATCCTCGGCGCGATGCTGGCCACGCTGATGATCCCGCCGATGGTGATCCTCATCCCGCTCTACGTGACGATCGTGGACCTCGGGCTGCTGAACAACCCGTGGGGGCTGTGGTTCCCCGCGGCGGCCAACGGGTTCAACATCTTCCTGCTCAAACGGTTCTTCGACTCGATCCCGCGCGAGCTCATCGAGGCGGCGCAGATCGACGGCGCCGGGCCGGTGCGCACGCTCTGGTCCGTGGTGCTGCCGGTCTCCCGGCCCATCCTCGGCGTGGTGTCCATCTTCACGATCGTCACCGCCTTCAAGGACTTCGTCCTGCCGCTGCTGGTGATGACCGACAGCGAGAAGATGCCGATCAGCGTGGGGCTGTCGCAGACCGCAGGGGCGGTCACCCAGAACCAGGTCATGGCCGGCCTGGTGATCGCCGGCATTCCCATGATCATCGTCTTCTTCGTCTTCCAACGACACATCATGGCGGGCCTCACCGCCGGAAGCATCAAGGGATAATCGCATGTCGAAAACGTGGTGGCGGGGGGCCGCGATCTACCAGGTCTACCTGCGTAGTTTCGCCGACGGGAACGGCGACGGCGTGGGCGACCTCGCCGGCCTGCGATCCCGCCTGCCGTACCTGAAGGACCTGGGGATCGACGCCATCTGGCTCAACCCGTGGTATCCCTCGCCGATGGCCGACGGCGGCTACGACGTCGCCGACTACCGGGACATCGAGCCGGTCTTCGGCACGCTCGCCGAGGCCGAGGCGTTCATCGAGGAGGCGCACGAGCTCGACATCAAGGTCATCATCGACGTCGTGCCCAACCACAGCTCCACCGAGAGCGCATGGTTCAAGGAGGCGCTGGCGGACCCGGCGGCCCGCGACCGGTTCTGGTTCGCCGACCGGCCGCTCAACGACTGGCAGTCCATCTTCGGCGGCTCCGCCTGGACGCAGGTGCCGGACGGGCAGTGGTACCTGCACCTGTTCGACCCGGGGCAGCCGGACTTCAACTGGGCGAACCCCGAGGTCCACCAGGAGTTCGAGGACGTGCTGCGCTTCTGGTTCGAGCGCGGCGTGGACGGCTTCCGCATCGACTCGGCGGCGCTGCTGTTCAAGTCGGACACCGCGTACGAGGACCTCGACGGCGTCCACGACGTCTACCGGCGCTGGCGCGAGATCGCCGACGAGTACGGCGAGCGCGTCCTCATCGGCGAGGTCTGGCTGCCCGACCAGGAGCGCTTCGCCCGCTACCTGCGCCCCGACGAGCTGCACACGGCGTTCAACTTCGACTTCCTGTCCTGCCCCTGGGAGGCCGCCGAGCTGCGCCGGGTCATCGACCTGACGCTCGCCACGCACACCCCGATCGGCGCGCCCCCGACCTGGGTGCTGTCCAACCACGACGTCACCCGCCCGGTCACCCGCTACGGCCGCGCCGACACCACGTTCGAGCACGGCGGGCGGCTCCACGGCACGCCGTCCGACCTGGAGCTCGGCCACCGGCGGGCGCGGGCGGCGGCGCTGCTGGCGATGGCGCTGCCCGGCTCGGTCTACGTCTACCAGGGCGAGGAGCTGGGCCTGCCCGAGGTCGAGGACCTGCCGGACGAGCGGCGGCAGGACCCGATGTACGCCCGGTCGGGCGGCACGAACCCCGGCCGCGACGGCTGCCGCGTCCCGCTGCCGTGGTCGGGGGAGGAGCCGCCGTTCGGCTTCGGCACGGGCACACCGTGGCTGCCGCAGCCGGACAACTGGCGCAAGCTGACCGCCGAGGCCCAGCTCACGGACCTCGGCTCGATGCTCAACCTGTACCGCGAGGGGCTGCGCATCCGGCGCGAGTCGCTCGGCGACGGCACCCTGACCTGGCTGCCGCTCGACGGCGACGTGCTCGCCTTCCGCCGCGACTCGGGCCTGACCTGCGTCACCAACCTCGGCCCCGGCCCGGTGCCGCTGCCCGAGGGCCGGCTCCTGCTGGCCAGCGGCCCGCTGGAGGACGGCGCGCTCCCCGCCGACACCACGGCCTGGCTCGCCTGAAGCCGGCCAACGCGGCCTCGTCTCACCGCCTGGCCCCGCTCGGGTCGCGGAGCCAGGCGGTCAGCGCACGCCCGGCACGGCGAGGTCCCACGCGACCGGGGCGGTCATGCACTCCTCGAAGTCGTTCCAGAGCAGCCCGCGCGGCGTGGCCAGCAGGTTGCCGGGATGCGCGTCGCCGTGCACGGCCTGCCCGCCGTCCCGGGGCAGCCGCCCGGCCAGCTCCTCGTGACCGGCGCGCAGCCGGGCGTGGGCGCCAGGATCGATCCGGCCGTCCAGGACGTCGAGCAGCCGCGCGGGCTCGTCCAGCGCCGGCCACAGGACCGGCAGCTCGCCAGGGAAGCCACGCAGGGCCTCGTGCAGCCCGGCCAGCCCCTCCCCGGCCTCCTCGGGCGAGATCACCCGCTCCGGGTCGTGCTCGGCGTACGTCCAGAACGTCACCACGAAGCCGTCCCGCAGGTGCGGCCCCGGCGGCAGCAGGTCGCTCGGCGGCACCACCGGGGCGCCCGCGCGGTGCAGGTGGGACACCACCTCCAGCTCCCGCCGCAGCACCTCGTCCGGCCGCGCGCGCCGCGTCGCCGTGACGATCGGCACGCGCGCCACGACCGGCGCGGGCCGCAGGTGGACGCGCAGGTTGAAGGAGTCGTGGAGCAGCACCGGCTCCTCCACCAGCACGCCGTGCGCACGGGCCACGGCGACCGCGGCCGCCACGGCGGAGGCCGTCGTCACGCGGACTCGCGGATCACCAGCTCGGTGGGCAGGATGACCGGGTCGCCCGGCCCGCCCTCGAACAGGCCGAGCAGCAGGTGGACCATCGCCGTCGCCTGGTCCGTCACCGGGTGGCGCAGCGTGGTCAGCGGCGGCTCGGTGTACTTGGCCGCCTCGATGTCGTCGAAGCCGACCACGGCCACGTCGTCGGGCACCCGGCGACCGGCCTGGCGCAGTGACTGGAGCGCTCCCACGGCCATCAGGTCGTTGGCCACGAAGACGGCGTCGAGGCCGGGGTCGTCGCCGAGGAGCTGGCGCATCGCGATCGCCCCCGACTCGCGGGTGAAGTCGCCGACCGCCACGATCGAGCGGCGGTCGGAGTCGCGCAGGACGTTGCGGTAGCCGGCCAGGCGGTCCTGGCCGGCGATCATGTCCTGCGGCCCCGCGATGGTCGCGATGCGGCGCCGGCCGATCTCCACCAGATGGCGCACGCCGGCCTCCGCGCCGCCCACGTTGTCGTTGTCCACGAACGGGATGTCCACCGGCACGGCGGGCCGCCCGTACGACACCACCGGCACGCGCAGCCGCGACAGCGCGGACGGCAGCGGGTCGGCGCCGTGCATGGAGATGAGCATGACGCCGTCCACGTGCCCGCCGGAGATGTAGCGCTCGACCCGGGCGTGGCTCTTGGCGTTGGACGCCAGCATGAGCACGACCTGCTTGTTGGCCGACTCGAGCTCCATCGACGCCGACCTGATCACCGTGGAGAACAGCGGGTCCTCGGAGAAGACCCGGGTGCCGGGCTCGCTGATGACCAGCGCGATCGAGTCGGTGCGCTGGGTGACCAGGCTGCGCGCGGCCGAGTTGGGGACGTAGCCCAGCTCGTCGATGGCCTGCAGCACGGCGTCGCGGATGTGGGGCGCCACCGTCGTCTGCCCGTTGACGACGCGGGAGGCGGTGGCCCGCGAGACACCCGCCCGGGCGGCGACCGCCTCCAGGGTCGGGCGTCTCATGACTGCACCAGAAGGGAGAGCACGTAAAAAATCTACAGGCCGTTTCTGGCGATGACGTCGCGGTACCACAGAGCGCTGTCCTTGAGGGTGCGGTTCTGCGTCGCGTAGTCCACGTGCACGATCCCGAACCGCCGCCGGTAGCCCTCCGCCCACTCGAAGTTGTCCAGCAGCGACCACACGAGGTAGCCGCGCAGGTCCGCGCCCGCCTCGACGGCCCGCCACACCTCGCGCAGGTGCCCGTCCAGGTACGCCACCCGGTCCGCGTCGTGCACCCGCCCGTTCTCCACGACGTCGTCGAAGGCCGCGCCGTTCTCCGTGACCATGAGGCCGACCTGCGGATAGTCCTGCGAGAGCCGGACCAGCAGGCGCGACAGGCCGTCCGGCACGATCGGCCAGCCCATCGCCGTGGTGGGGGCGTCGGCGGCGGCGAACCGCACGTCCTCCGACCCCGGCCAGGCGGCGTCGGCGGGCAGGCCGGGGCCGGCCTCGACGACGCACGGGTTGTAGTAGTTGACGCCGATCAGGTCGATCGGCGCCCTGATGGTGTCGAGGTCGCCGTCGCGGATGTGGTCCGTGCCGCCGTTGCGCCGGGCCGCCGCCAGCACCTCCTCCGGGTACGTCCCGTACACGGCCGGGTCGAGGAACTGCCGGGTGAGCAGCGCGTGGATGCGGTCGACGGCCGCCGCGTCGGCCTCGCCGGGCACCGCCGCCGGGTCGTTCACCTGCGCCGGGGTGAGCACGGGCGAGGAGTTGACCACCAGCATCACGCTGCCGGGCCGCAGCCGCCTGGCCGCCAGGCCGTGGCCGAGCAGCAGGTGGTGGGCCGAGCGCAGCGCGCTCGCGGCGTCGCGGCGGCCCGGCGCGTGCACGCCGTTGCCGTAGCCGAGGTAGGCCGCCACCCAGGGCTCGTTCAGCGTCGCCCAGTTCGTGACCCGGTCGCCGAGCCGGGCGTGCACGGCCTCGGCGTAGTCGGCGAAGCGGTGCGCGGTGTCGCGGTCGGTCCAGCCGCCGCGCTCCTCCAGGGTCTGCGGGAGGTCCCAGTGGTAGAGGGTGACGTACGGCGTGATGCCCGCAGCCAGCAGTTCGTCCACGAGCCGGTCGTAGAAGGCGACGCCGCGCGGGTTGACCGGGCCCGAGCCGTCCGGCTGGACGCGCGGCCAGGCGATCGAGAACCGGTACGCCGCCAGGCGCAGCTCCCGCATCAGGGCGACGTCGTCCCGGTAGCGGTGGTAGTGGTCGCAGGCCACGTCACCGGTGTCGTCGCCCGCCACGTTCCCGGGGGTGTGGGAGAAGGTGTCCCAGATGGACTGTCCCCGCCCGTCCTCCTTGACCGCCCCCTCGATCTGGTACGAGGCCGTGGCGGCGCCCCAGACGAAGTCCTCGGGAAAGATCATCCCTTCACAGCTCCTTGCATGATTCCGCCGATGATTTGCTTGCCGAACAGCACGAAGACGGCCACCAGCGGCAGCGTGCCGACCGCCGTGCCGGCCAGGCCGAGCACGTAGTCGTTGACGTACCCGCTGGCCAGGGAGGACAGCGCCACCTGGACCGTCGGATTGTCCGGATTGAGCACGACCAGCGGCCAGAAGTAGTCGTTCCAGGCCGACATGAAGGTCAGCATGCCGAGCACGGCCGCCGCGGGCCGGGCCGCGGGCAGCACGACGTGCCAGAACAGCCCCCAGGTGGTGCAGCCGTCCACCCGCCCGGCCTCCAGCAGCTCGGTGGGCAGCGCCCGCGACAGGTACTGGGTCATGAAGAACACGCCGAAGGCGTTGACCAGCGCGGGCACGATCAGCGCGTAGTTGGTGCCGGTCCACTCCAGCTTCACCATGAGCATGTAGAGCGGGATGATGCCGAGCTGCGCCGGGACCATCATGGTGGCGACGGTGATGACCAGCATCGCGTTCCTGCCGCGGAACCTCAGCTTGGCGAAGGCGAACCCGGCGAGCGTGGAGAAGAACATCACCGCGATCGAGATCGACCCCGCCACGATCAGGGAGTTGACCAGCGCCAGCCCGAACGGCACGGTGTCGAAGACCCGGGAGACGTTGGCGAAGAAGTTCCCGCCGGGGATCAGCGGCGGCGGCACCTGCGCGAGCGCCGAGTTGTGCCGCGAGGCCACGACGACGCTGTAGTACAGCGGGAACGCCGAGAAGAACGCCACGGCCGTCAGGGTCAGGTAGCGCAGCCTCATACGATCCCTCCCTTCGCCCTGCGGGTGATGAGGAAGTTGACGCCGGAGACGATCACCACGGCCAGGAACATCAGCCAGGACGCGGCCGAGGCGTAGCCGAAGTCGAAGGTCGAGTTGGCGAAGGCCTGCTCGTAGACGTACAGCGCCAGGGTCTGGAACTGGCGGTCGGGGCCGCCGGTGGCGAAGGTGCCGCCCCCGCTGCCGGTGCTCTGCGCGAAGAGCATGGGCTCGGCGATGATCTGCATGGCGCCGATCGTGGAGACGATGACGACGAAGATGATCGTCGGGCGGATCATCGGCAGCGTGACGCTGCGCAGCTGCCGGAAGCTGCTCGCGCCGTCCAGGGTGGCGGCCTCGTACAGCTCGCGCGGCACGGCCTGCATGGCGGCCAGGAAGATCAGCGCGTTGTAGCCGGTCCACCGCCACATGATCATGACGGACAGGGCGACGTGCGAGGTGGCGGTGCCGGCCGCCCAGTCGATGTTGCCGACCCCGAACCACGACAGCATCCAGTTGATCAGGCCGAAGTCGCGGCCGAAGAGCTGGCTGAAGATCACCACGACCGCCACCACGCTGGTGACGTTCGGCAGCAGCAGCGAGATCCGGAACAGCGTCTGCAGGCGCAGCCGCCGGTTCAGCAGGTGCGCCAGCCAGATGGCGAGCAGGAGCTGGGGCGCGGTGGACAGCACGCCGATGGACAGCGTGTTGAAGGTGGCGTTCCAGAAGTAGCCGTCGGCCAGCAGCGTCGAGTAGTTGCCGAGGCCGACGAACTCCTGGGTGTCCGACAGCAGCGTCCACTCGTGCAGGCTGACCCAGGCCGTGTAGATCAGCGGGAACAGGCCGAACGCGCAGAACAGCAGGAAGAAGGGCGCGACGTAGGCGTACGGCGACACCCTCATGTCGAGGGTGTGCCGCACGCTGCGCCTACGCCGCCGCGTCGCCGCGAGGGGGTAGGTGCTCATTTGATCTTCTGTACGTCCTGAAGGACCTGGGCCCACGCCTCGTCCGGCGTCTGCTTGCCCTGCTCGACGCGGCCGAGGCCGTTGCCGATCGCCACCCGGACGTCGGCCTCCTTCGGGCCGAGGTGCTGCGGCTTGAGCGCCTTGGCGGCGTCGGAGTAGATCTTGCCGATGGGGGCGTCACCGAAGAACGGCTTGGTGAAGTTCTGGATCGACGGGTCGTCGTAGAGCGACGGGATCGACGGGAAGGTGCCCTCCTCCTTGAAGACCTTGGCCTGGTTGTCCTTGGAGGTCAGGAAGTCGATCAGCTCGGCGGCCTCCTTGGGGTGCTTGCTCTGCTTGGGCACCATCAGGTGCGAGCCGCCGCTGTTGCCCGAGCCGCCGGGAACGGTGGCGATGTCCCACTTGCCGGTCGCGTCCTTGGCCTGCTCCTGGATGAAGCCGGTCATCCAGGCCGGGCAGATGATCGTGGCGAACGAGCCCTTGGCGAAGCCCGTGTTCCACGGCGGGGAGAAGGCCGCGAGCTTGGCGGTCAGGCCCTCCTGGGTGAGCTGGTTGGACAGGTCCCAGGCCTTCTTCACGTCGGGGTTGGACGCGACGATGATGTTGTCCTGGGCGTCGTACAGGCCGGTCGGGGCCTGGTTGACCATCGCGCGGAAGATCTCGCCGGGGGAGTCGGTGAACTTCGCGCCCGCCACGTCGGCCGCGGCGAACTTCTTGCCGGTCGCGATGTACTGCTCCCACGTCGGCCACAGGGCCGCGACCTCGGCGCGGTCGGTGGGCAGGCCGGCCTTCTTGAACAGGTCCTTGCGGTAGCACATGGCCAGGCCGCCGACGTCGGTGCCGAGGCCGAGCACCTGCCCGCCGTCCTTGCTGAGGCCCTGCTGCCACTTCCAGTCGAGGTAGTCGGACTGGCGCTTGTCGAGGCCGAACTGCTTGAGGTCGACGAACTTGTTCGGCTGGGCCGTGAAGGTGCTGATGTAGCCGACCTCGACCGCTTCGACGTCCCCCGCGCCGGCGTTGGTGGCCAGCCGCTTGACCAGGTTGTTGTGATGGTCGTTGAACTGCGTGACGTTCTCGACGATCTCGATGTTCGGGTGGGTCTTCTTGTACTCCTCGTACAGGGGCTTGAAGCCGAAGTCGCCGAAGAGCCCGATGGTGAGCTTGATCTTCTCGCCCGGCTGCGCGCTCGCCGGTGCGGCGGCGTTCCCTCCGCCTCCGCCGCCGCACGCGGCGCTGAGCAGGGCCGCGGCGAGCAGGGGGACGGCAAGACGGATCCGAGGGGTCATGGAACCCTCCTGGGTTGTGCGTGGGGGACAGGTGAGAGAGCGCTCTCTCAGAGAGTCGTGCGGCTCACATGCCTGTGTCAACCGGGGTTAGATAACGATCGCCGTTACCCGAGAGAGCGTTCCCCGAAATGTTTCAGTCTCCCTGCGGACTGGGTTAGGCTGCCCCGGATGCACGAACGAGACCCCGCTCCCTGCCGCCACGGGCGCCGCGCCCGCCGCCGCCGCGCACGCCGACCGGGGGTCAGCCGCCGAGGACGCGGCCCGCCATGCGGGCGTACATGCCGCCAGGGCTCGGCGCGGGCGCCAGGAAACCCGGCAACTGGGGCAGGCCCACCGCGAACGGGTCGAGCCGCTCGTACAGCTCGTTCGCGTCCGCGGGCCGGTCCTCGGGCTGCTTCTCCAGCAGCTGCGCCAGCAGCGCCGCGAGGCCGGGCGGCAGGCCGGGCACGGCCGGCGGCTGCTCCTTGACCTGCTTCTCGAAGACCACGTAGTCGGTCGGCCCGGTGAAGAGCTGGCGGCCGGTCAGCATCTCGTGCAGCACGCAGCCCAGCGAGTAGAGGTCGCTGCGCGGCTCGGCCACCCCGTGCTGGATCTGCTCGGGCGCCATGTACGCGGGCGTGCCCAGGATCTGCCCGATCCTGGTGAACGTGGTGACGTCGGCGTCCCGCAGCAGCGCGAGGCCGAAGTCGAGCACCTTCACGCTGCCGTCAGGGCAGAGCATGAGATTGGTCGGCTTGAGGTCGCGATGGCAGATCGCGAGGGCGTGGGCCGCCGACAGCACCGCGCACGCCTGCGCCGCGATGGCCGCCGCCCACGGCACCGGCAGCGGGCCGTGCTCGCTCACCACGTCGGCCACGGTGACGCCCTCGATGAACTGCATCACCTGGAAGAGCCGCTGCTCGTGGGTGCCGAAGTCGTAGAGGACGGGCGCGCCGGGGTGCTCCAGCCTGGCCAGGATGCGGGCCTCACGGATGAAGCGCCGCTCCAGCTCGTGATCGGGGCCGCTCGGCAGGCGCAGCAGCTTGACCGCGACCCGGCGGTCGAGATGCCGGTCGTGCCCCGCGTAGACCGCCCCCATGCCGCCCGTGCCGAGAGGGAGGTCGTCGAGCACATACCGGTCGCCGATGACCATAGCCCCTCCCTCCCACCTTTGCGAGAAAAACTACACCGTCAGGACAAGGACGGCGTGAGGCTACGACGCCCGTCTCACGGAGTGAGGCCATCGGCCCCGCGAGGGAGTGCCGTCGCCTGGAGGAGTGGCGGGAGCGTAGCGACCAGAGCGGGGGAAGGCGGCGGCGTTGGGCGACCGAGCCTGCCTCACGGAGCGAGGCCATCGGCAGGGTGCAGGTGGCCGTCGGCCAAGCCGTCGAGGCCCAGTCTGATGAGGGTGTGGCCGAGGGTGGAGGTCTCGCGGATGGCGTCCTCCAGCACGGCGAGCTGGCGGAAGGCCTCGCCGTACGCCTTCTGCTCCTTCAGCGGCAGCCGGGGCAGCCGGGTGCGGCGCACGTCGAACCTGCTGGAGCCGGTGGTCGCCCGTCCGCCCGCGGCCCGCAGGTAGCCGGCCAGGAAGTCGGGGTCGAGCCGCCGGCCGTCCACCCGGTAGAGGGTCAGGTGGGGGCCCAGCGCCGCCCCGCCCTCGGCGATCACGCGCACGCTGGAGTAGGACGCCACGACGTCCCCGGACCGCAGCGTGACCAGGCCCTGCTGGGTGGCCGCCGAGCCGGAGGGCGGGCTGCCGCTGAGCACGTCGTCGGCGGTCAGCACGGGCACCTCGCCGCCGTCGGCGACCATCTTCGCCGGAGCCTGGATCATGGTCACCAGGCCCTCCTTGATCAGGTCGCCGAGCGTGATGGCGGGCTGGTCGAGCGGCTGCTCCAGCACCTTCAGGTCGGGCGGCGACGCGCTCGCGGCCAGGAACCGGTCACGGACCTCGGCGAACGCCTTGCCCACGTCGTCGCGGCGCTGGTGGCGGGCCGGGGTCATGTCGACCTCGTCGGCCAGCAGGTCGATGATGCGTACGGTCTGGTCGGAACGGTCCTCCAGGTAGGCCCGCCAGGCCGGCTCGACGAGCTCCAGGTCGCCGGCGGCGTCGAGGATCAGCACCTCGGACGGGGGCCGCTCGCCCGGCCTGGGCCGGCGCAGCAGCCACAGGTCGGCGCCGGGCAGCGCGACGACGGCCCGCAGGGCGCCCGCGCGCAGCAGGTTGGCCCGGATGCGGCGGCCCGCCTTGCGGCTGGCGGCGGCCGGGGGCATGAGGATGGCGACCGCGCCGCCGGGCTTGACGTGCGTGAGGCAGTGCTGGACCCAGGCGAGCTCGGGCTCGCCGCGCGGCGGCAGGCCGTACTCCCAGCGCGGGTCGCCGGTCAGCTCCTCGTAGCCCCAGGCCCGCTCGTTGAACGGCGGGTCGCACACGACGGCGTCGGCCCGCAGGCCGGGGAAGGCGTCGGCGCGCATGGCGTCACCGGCCACGACCTCGGCGTCGAGGCCGCGCAGCCGGAGCCGGGCCGCGGTGATGGCCGCCGAGGTCTCGCTCAGCTCCTGGCCGAGCACCTTGGCCGGGCGGCGGGGGGCCTCGCCGCCGGGTCGCGGGGTGCGGTCGAGGGCCAGCAGGAGCGTTCCGACGCCGCAGGCCGGGTCGAGGAGCGTGCCGCCCTCGGCGCGGACCAGCCGGACCATGAGCTCGGCCACGTCGTCGCGGGTGACGGAGAGCTGCCTCGAGTGGGCCTCCAGGTAGCGCTCGCACAGGAACTCGTACGCGGTCAGCGGCTCGTGCCGCTCGGCCAGCTCGGTGACGAGCCCGGCGAGCTCACCGTCGAGCCCACCGCCCGCGGGGGTGTGGTGGCCGGTGAGCAGGACGCCCGCCTGGGCCACCAGCTCGCCCAGCCGCAAATCACCCGCGGCTTTCAGGCGTTGCCATACCCGATCTCCCAGGGAGACCTGGTAGGACTTCCCATAGCGGCGCAGCCAGGACTCGATCTGGGGCAGGGAGAACAGCGGCTGATTGGCGGTGCCGCCCACCGGTTGGGGAAAATCGTCGTGGCGGCGGCGCCAGTTGCTGACCGCGGCACGCCCGACACCGGCGAGCCGGGCGATGTCCCCGGCGTTGACGGTCGGGTCGTGGCTCATGGTGCCCACAGTACGTCACAAGAGTCTTCAGCGCATCTGCTTGTGAAGTCTTTCAACCAATGATTTACTGCGGTGTATGAAGCACAACATCCGCTATGCCGCCGGATCAGATGTGGGCCGTCGCAGGGAGCAGAACGAGGACTCCGGCTACGCGAGCGGCCGGTTGCTCGTGGTGGCCGACGGGATGGGCGGTCACGCGGCGGGCGAGCTGGCGAGCTCGGCCGCCATCGCGGTCATGCGCGAGCTGGATGCCACGCTTCCCGAGACGGGCGCCGACCTGGAGGCCGCACTGGAGAGCGCGGTGGCCGAGGCGGGCCGCCGGCTGGTCGAGCTGGCCGACATCGACCCGGCGCGCCGGGGGATGGGCACCACGGTGACCGCCATGCTGTTCGACGGCTACCGTTTCGCCTTGGCCCATCTCGGTGACTCCCGCGGTTATCTGCTGCGCGACGGCGCTCTTTACCAGATGACCAAGGATCACACACTTGTGCAGTCGATGGTGGACGAAGGCCGGATAACGGAGGACCAGGCCGCGGTGCACCCCCGCCGTTCCATGGTGCTGCGGGTGCTGGGCAGCGAGGGGCGGGCCGAGCCCGACATGGCGCTGCGCGAGGCCGAGCCGGACGACCGCTATCTCCTGTGCTCCGACGGGCTGACCGCCGTGCTCGGCCCCGAGATGCTGCACGAGGTGCTGACCACCGTCGCCGACCCCGTCGTGGCGGTGCAGCGGCTCATCGACCTGGCCAACGAGGGCGGCTCGCCGGACAACGTGACCGTGATCGTGGCGGACGTGGTCGCGCAGGGAGCGGGCGACGTCGCGGTCTACCGCGTCGGCGCGGGCGCGTGAGGGCCCTCCTGGCTCACCGGTCACACCAGTCACTTAGCCGATATTTCATCTCATAGCAAGACACTTTCCGGGTGGCCCGCGCAATTTCCCGATGACGCTATTACAGTCCATCGTGGTTTTGTCGGTTTTCCCCCGGAGGAGTCACCCTGGACCCGATCGCCCAGAGGCTGCTGGAGACGGTACGGCAGGAACTCGGCTACAAGGAGAAGAGCGGCCAGTTCACCAAGTTCGGCCAGTGGTACGCGGATCGCGTCCAGGACAACCAGTTCCGCAACGCGCCCTGGTGCGACATGTTCCTCGCCTGGGCGGCGGACAAATCGGGCCTCACCCCCTACGTCGGTGAGTTCGCCTGGACCCCCTCGCACGCCGCCTGGTTCATGAAGCAGGGCGCCTGGAGCCAGCGGCCCGAGCCGGGAGCCCTGGTCTTCTACGACTGGCGCGGCGGCAAGTCCTACAAGGGCATCGACCACGTCGGGATCGTCGAGCGGGTCAAGGGCAAGAAGATCCACACGATCGAGGCGAACGTGGACGGGGTCTGGCTCAAGCGCAAGGTCCGCGAGACCGACAAGGTCGTCGGGTACGGCGTCCCGCGCCTGGTCAAGGCCAACGCCGACCGGGCCGGCGAGATCCCCGGCACCGAGCAGCCGTTCGTGCGGCCCCCGCAGTCCGCCACGGGCGGGAGCTCGCCGCTGGACTTCCTTGGCACGCCGCCCGCGCTGCTGGCCGCGATGGTGCTGGCCACCGTTCTGCTGTCCTTACGTTTCACCCGCCGGCGCGGCATCCACCGCCGCTTCACCTGGCCTTGGCCGGTCGCGTGGCCGTGGAACGAGCCGGACGGGCCCGGCGGGACCGAGGAGGCGGAGGCCCGGCGCCCCGCGCCGATCCCCGAGACCTTCCGCGGCAAGCTCACCCGCGTCGGCGCCCCGCCCGTCCCGAGACAGCAGCGAAAGCCCTCCCGCCCGGGCGGACGCCCGGAGGAGCCCGAGCAGCCCCGCGGCAGAGAGCCCGAGACGGCCCGCGCCAGGGAGCGCGAAACGGCCGGCGCCCGGGAGCGCGAGCCGGTCCGCGTCGGCGGAGGGCCGGGGCCGGGGCCGGGGCCGGAGGCGAAGGCCCAGAAGGCCCAGAAGGCCCAGAAGGACACCGGCGCGGCCGTCGCCCGTCACTCCACCCCGTCCCGCCGCAAACCGTACGATCCCCGCTGAAGCCCGCTCCGCCCCTCAGGAGGCGTTGAGCTCGACCACCACCTTCACGTCCCCCTGGGCCGGCTCGAACGCCTGCGTGGCCCGCTCCAGCGGCACCCGCCGCGTGATCAGCCGCTCCAGCCACCCCAGCTCCGCCTTGGCCAGGGACTCGGCCGCGGCCGCGAAGTGGTGCTGGTTGGCGTTGACGGTGCCGAAGACCACGTCGTTCTCCAGCACGATGTCCCGGTTGATCACGCCCGCGTCCACCCGGTGCGTACGCCCGCCCGCCGCGAGCCCGCACAGGCAGACGATCCCGCTGGCCGCCGTGGCCGTCATCGCGTCGATGACGAGCTGCCCCGCCCCGGTGCACTCGATGATGATGTCGGGCTGGAGCCGGGCCAGCGGCGCGAGCGAGGAGTCGGAGTGGTAGGTCCCGCCGAGCGCCTCCACCAGCTCGGACTTGAGCCCCTTGGGTGAGCGGTCCACGACGTGCAGCTCCAGGCCGCGCTGCCGTCCCATCATGGCGGCCAGCAGCCCGATCGGCCCCGCGCCGGTCACCAGCAGCTTGGCGGGCTCGAAGTAGGCCCGCGAGCCGATCCGCCAGATCTGGTCCCACGCCTTGGCCACCACGGACGCGGGCTCGGTCAGCACGCCGACGTGCTCCAGCGACGGGTCCAGGCGCACCGCGTACTCGGCCTCGACGGTCCAGCGCTCGCTCGCGTAGCCGTCGCGCTCCTTGATGCCGCGCTCGGTGTACTGGCCGTTGCGGCACATGTCGAACTCGCCGCGCGCGCACGCGCCGCACGGCACGGGGTCGGGGCGGCGTACGACGCCGACGACGAGGTCGCCCGCCGAGAACGAGGAGTCGTCAGGGGCCTCAAGGACCCGCCCGAACGACTCGTGCCCGATGACCATGCGCTCCCGGCCGGTCGGGGGCCAGCCGTACTCGGCCGCCGCCAGCTCCCTGTCGGTGCCGCAGATGCCGAGCGCGAGCCCTTCGACGAGCAACTCGCCCGGACCTGGCGTGGGTTCTGGCAGGTCCGTGACCTCCAGCGTGCCCCGTTTTCCCGGCGCGAACGTGAGTGCGCGCATCGGCCCCACCTCCTCGCCGGGTCCCCTACCCCACAGGTTCCTGGGAAATAGTAGGACGTCCTAGTATCTTGGGAGGAGAGCCCCTCACAAAGGAGTGATCAGGCGTGCACGTCCCGGTGAACCCCGTGCGTTTCGTGACCGCCGCGGCCCTGTTCGACGGCCATGACGCGGCGATCAACATCATGCGGCGCATCCTGCAGTCGCAAGGCGCCGAGGTGATCCACCTCGGGCACAACCGGTCGGTCGACGAGATCGTCACCGCCGCCATCCAGGAGGACGTCCAGGGCGTGGCGATCAGCTCGTACCAGGGCGGGCACGTCGAGTTCTTCACCTACCTGGTGGAGCTGCTGCGCGAGCGCGGCGCCGGGCACGTCAAGGTGTTCGGCGGCGGCGGAGGCGTGATCGTCCCCGAGGAGATCGAGCTGCTGCACTCGCGCGGCGTCACCCGCATCTTCTCGCCGGAGGACGGCCAGCGCTACGGCCTGCCCGGCATGATCAACAAACTGATCGAGGACTGCGACCACGAGCTGGGCGACCCGCCCGCGCCGGAGGCCGTGCTCTCCGGCGACCAGGCGGCGCTGGCCCGCGCGATCACGCTCATCGAGTCGGGCCGCGCCCCCGAGCCGCTGACCGACGCGCTCAGGCGCGCCGCGGGCGAGCGGCGCGCGCCGGTGCTCGGCATCACCGGTACGGGCGGCTCAGGCAAGTCCTCGCTGACCGACGAGCTGGTACGCCGCTTCCGCGTGGACAACGACGACAAGCTGCGCATCGCGATCGTCGCCATCGACCCCACCCGCCGGCGCGGCGGCGGCGCGCTGCTCGGCGACCGCATCAGGATGAACAGCCTGGGCCCCCAGGTCTACTTCCGCTCCCTGGCCACCCGCGGCGCGCCCAACGAGGTGCCCACCTGCCTCGACGACGTGATCGCCGCCTGCCGCGCCGCCGGGTACGACCTGGTGATCGTCGAGACGCCGGGCATCGGCCAGGGCGACGCCGGCATCGTCCCGCACGTGGACGTGCCCATCTACGTGATGACGCCCGAGTTCGGCGCGGCCTCCCAGCTGGAGAAGATCGACATGCTGGACTTCGCCGAGGCCGTGGTGATCAACAAGTACGAGCGCCGCGGCGCCGAGGACGCCCTGCGCGACGTCCGCCGCCAGCTCGTACGCAACCGCGAGGCGTTCTCCGCCCGCCCCGACGACATGCCGGTCTTCGGCACCATCGCCTCCCGCTACAACGACGCCGGCGTCACGGCCCTCTACCACCACCTCAGGGGCCTGCTGCTGCCGGAGCCCGGCCCCGGGCTGCTGCCGAAGGTCGCCGGCCGCACCTCGCAGGCGTCGGCCGCGATCGTCCCGCCCGCCCGCGCCCGCTACCTCGCCGAGATCGCCGAGACCGTACGCGGCTACCACGCCGAGACGCTGGCCCAGGCCGAGGCGGCCCGCCGCCGCCAGCAGCTCGCCGCCGTCCGCGACCTCCTGACAGGGGACGACGAGCGGCTACGGGACCTCCAGGACCGCGCCGAGCGCGAGCTGACCGACGAGAGCCGCGCGCTGCTCGCCGCCTGGCCCGCGACGGTCGAGCGCTACCGGGCCGACGAGCTGGTGGTCAAGGTCCGCGACAAGGAGATCCACACCCCGCTGTGGCGCGAGACGCTGTCCGGCAACCGCATCCCGCGCGTGGCCCTGCCCCGCTACAGCGACCACGGCGACCTGCTGCGCTTCCTGCGCGCGGAGAACCTGCCGGGGGCGTTCCCGTTCACCGCCGGGGTGTTCCCGTTCAAACGCGACGACGAGGACCCGACCCGGATGTTCGCCGGCGAGGGCGACCCGTTCCGCACCAACCGGCGCTTCAAGCTGCTGTCGGCCGGCCAGCCCGCGACCCGCCTGTCCACCGCGTTCGACTCGGTCACCCTCTACGGCAACGACCCCGACCCGCGCCCGGACATCTACGGCAAGGTCGGCACCTCGGGCGTGTCGATCGCCACGCTCGACGACATGAAGGCGCTCTACGACGGCTTCGACCTGACGGCGCCCGACACGTCGGTGTCGATGACCATCAACGGCCCCGCCCCGACGATCCTCGCGTTCTACCTCAACACCGCGCTCGACCAGGTCAGGGCGCGCTTCCGGGCCGAGCACGGCCGCGAGCCCGACGAGCGCGAGGACCGGGAGCTCGCCGCGCGCACGTTCGCCACCGTGCGCGGCACGGTGCAGGCCGACATCCTGAAGGAGGACCAGGGCCAGAACACCTGCATCTTCTCCACCGAGTTCAGCCTGCGGATGATGGCCGACATCCAGGAGTGGTTCATCCGCAACGGCGTGCGCAACTTCTACTCGGTCTCGATCTCCGGCTACCACATCGCCGAGGCCGGGGCGAACCCGATCAGCCAGCTCGCCTTCACCCTCGCCAACGGCTTCACCTACGTGGAGGCGTACCTCGCGAGGGGCATGAAGGTGGACGACTTCGCGCCGAACCTGTCGTTCTTCTTCTCCAACGGCATGGACCCCGAGTACAGCGTGCTCGGCCGGGTGGCCCGCCGCGTCTGGGCGATCGCCATGCGCGAGCGCTACGGCGCCGGCGAGCGCTCGCAGAAGCTCAAGTACCACATCCAGACCTCGGGCCGGTCGCTGCACGCCCAGGAGATGAACTTCAACGACATCCGCACCACCCTGCAGGCGCTCATCGCGATCTACGACAACTGCAACAGCCTGCACACCAACGCCTTCGACGAGGCCGTCACCACCCCGTCGGCCGACTCGGTCCGCCGCGCGATGGCGATCCAGCTCATCATCAACCGCGAATGGGGCCTGGCGCGCAACGAGAACCCGCTGCAGGGCTCGTTCATCGTCGAGGAGCTGACGGACCTGGTGGAGGAGGCGGTGCTGGCCGAGTTCGAGCGGTTGTCGGACCGCGGCGGCGTGCTCGGCGCGATGGAGACCGGCTACCAGCGCGGCCGCATCCAGGACGAGTCCATGCTGTACGAGATGCGCAAGCACGACGGCTCGCTGCCGATCGTCGGCGTCAACACCTTCACCAAGGACGACGGCGACGAGCCGGCGCCGCACCAGCTGGAGCTGGCCCGCGGCACCGAGGAGGAGAAGCAGTCGCAGCTCGACCGGCTGCGCGCCTTCCACGAGCGCCATCGGGAGGAGGCCCCGAGGCAGCTCGCCCGGCTGCGCGAGGCGGCGATGTCGGACGAGAACGCCTTCGCGGTCCTCATGGAGGCGGCCAGGCACTGCTCGCTCGGGCAGATCACCGAGGCCCTGTTCGAGGCGGGTGGCCAATACCGGCGCAACGTGTGAGCCGTCGTAGGATCGGCGATCGGGGAAACATCGGTATTCAGGAGGCTTTTTCATGTCCGACGTCACCTTCAAGGGCAACCCGATCACCGTGGGAGGCACCTTCCCGAAGCCGGGCGACAGCGCCCCTGACTTCCGGCTGGTGGGCGGCGACCTCGCCGAGCTGTCGCTGGCCGACCTCGGCGCGTCGACCAAGGTGCTCAACATCTTCCCGAGCGTCGACACCGGCGTCTGCGCCGCCTCGGTGCGCCGCTTCAACGAGGTGGCCGCCGAGCACCCGGACGTGAAGGTGCTGTGCGTCTCGGCCGACCTGCCGTTCGCGCAGAAGCGGTTCTGCGGCGCGGAGGGGCTGGACAACGTGACCATGCTGTCGCTCATGCGCGGCCGCGAGTTCCTGCGGGACTACGGCGTGGCGCAGGAGTCGGGGCCGCTCGCGGGCCTCGCCGCCCGCGCGGTCGTCGTGCTCGACGGCGACAACAAGGTGGTCTACTCCGAGCTCGTGCCGGAGATCACGCAGGAGCCCGACTACGACGGCGCGCTCGCCGCGCTGAAGTAGGCGGGCGTGCTCACCCGGTGCGGCGTCCTAGAGCTTCCTGGCGACGCCGCACAGGGTGAGCGAGGAGTCGGGGGCCGCCACGAAGTCGACGGTGTCGGCCGGCTCGGGATGCCACTCGGGGAGCCAGACCAGGCCGGGGTCCTCCAGCGCGAACCCGTCGAACAACTCCAGGATGCGCCCCCGTTCGCGCAGCGTGAGCGGCGCGTTCGAGCGTTCGTAGACCTCGGTGGCCCGCTGCGCGGCGGCGCGCCGGGGGCCGGAGGCGTCGAGGACCCCGTGGGAGAGCACGAGGTAGCTGCCGGGGGCCATCGCCTCGCGCAGGGTCGCAAGGATCTCCCGCGGCCGGTCGGCCTCGGCCACGAAGTGCATGACCGCCACCAGCAGCACGCCCACCGGCCGGCTGAAGTCGATCGCCCCGAGCACCTCGGGATGGTCGATGATGTCGCGGGGCTTGCGCAGGTCGCCCTGCACCACGACGGTGCCGGGCCGGCCGCACAGCAGCGCCCGCGCGTGCACCAGCACGACCGGGTCGAGATCGACGTAGACGACCCGCGAGTCCGGGGCCACCTTGGCGGCGACCTGGTCCACGCTGTCCTGCGCCGGCAGCCCCGTGCCGATGTCCAGGAACTGCCGGATGCCCGCCTCGGCGAGGTGGCGGACCGCCCGGCCCAGAAAGGCGCGGTTGGCCCGCGCCGCGGCCCGCGTCTCCGGAGCCACCCGGAGGACCCGCTCGGCCGCCTCGCGGTCGGCCGGGAAGTGGTCCTTGCCCCCGAGGTAGTAGTCGTAGAGCCGGGCTACGTTGGGCGTGTGCGGATCGAAGCCGAGGGACTTCTGGTCCAACCGCCGTACCCCCGATCAGGAGTTGATCATCATCGGTCCCGATTCTACGGACATCCGCCGACAGAAAGGGAGCCTTGTGGATGACATCGGCGTCCCGGTGACGGTTCCGGAGACCGTGCGGCGGATCGTGTCCCTGGTGCCGTCGCTGACCGAGGCCGTGGCGGCGACCGTGCCCGGCGCCCTGGTGGGCGCGACCGACTGGTGCTCACACCCCGCCGACCTCGACGTGGCGAGGGTGCGCGGCACCAAGAACCCCGACGTGGAGGCGATCGTCCGGCTCCGGCCCGACGTGGTGCTGGCCAACGAGGAGGAGAACCGCCCGGCCGACCTGGAGGCGCTGCGCGCGGCCGGGCTCGCCGTGTGGGTCACCAGGATCGAGACGCTGGAGCAGGCGTTCGCCTCGCTGGAGCGGATGTTCCTGCACGCCTGCCGCACCGCCCGCCCGGCCTGGCTGGACGCGGCGGAGGACGCCTGGCGGCTGCCGCCCCCGGCCGGCCGGCGCACGGCGATCGTCCCGATCTGGCGGCGGCCCTGGATGGTGGTCGGCCGCGACACCTTCGCCGGCGACGTGCTGCGCCGCCTCGGGGTGGACAACCTCTACGCCGGTCACGCCGAGCGCTATCCCAAGGTCCCGCTCGCCGAGTTGGTGGCGCGCCGGCCCGGCCTCGTGGTCCTGCCCGACGAGCCCTACGCCTTCGCCGCGGACGACGGCCCCGAGTGCTTCCCCGGCCTCGACTGCGCGCTGGTCAGCGGGCGGCTGCTCACGTGGTACGGCCCGTCGCTGACCGAGGCCGCCCGCGCGGTCCCGCGCGCACTGGGCGTCGGCTAGGCCGGCTTGGGCCGCAGGGCGGCGTCCACGGCGGCGGCGGAGAGCACGTGCTCCATCACGATCACCGCCATCCCGGTGACGCCCGCCCGGCCGCCCAGCGACGAGGTGACGATCTCCAGGTTCCTCGTCGTGTACGGCAGGCTCCGCCGGTAGACGACCTCGCGGATCCCGGTCAGATAGTGCTCCCGCGTCTCGGCCATGTCCCCGGCCAGCACCAGCACGGCCGGGTTGAGCAGGCTGACCGCCGTGGCCAGCACCACGCCGAGCGTGCGCCCGGCCTCCTGGGTGCGGGCGATGGCCGTCGGGTCGCCCGCCTGCACCAGCCGGACCACGTCCAGGCTGGACTCCTGGCCGAGGTCGGCGGCGAGGGCCCGCCCGCTCGCCAGCGAGGCCACGCAGCCGCGCGAGCCGCAGGTGCACACGCGGTCGTCGCCCTCACGGATGCGGACGTGCCCGATGTTGCCCGCGGCCTCCTCGACGCCCCGGTAGACCTGACCGTCGAGCACGATGCCGGTGCCGATGCCGGTCGAGACCTTGACGAGGACCAGCGCGTGGCTCTCCCGCCAGGACGCCCACCACTCGCCCAGCGCCATCGCGTTGGCGTCGTTCTCGACCAGGATCGGCACGTCGTAGCCCGCGCCGACGGCCTCGCTCACCGGGAAGTCGTCCCAGCCGGGCATGAGGAAGGAGCGGATCACCCGCCCGCCGACGTGGTCGACGGAGCCCGGCAGGTCGATCCCGATGCCGCACACGTCGCTCCGCGGCCGGCCGGCCCGGTCCAGTAACCGCTGGAAGCTCTCGCGCACCCACGACAGCACCGCCTCGGGGCCGAGGTCGATGCGCAGGCCGGCGCTCTCCTCGCCGAGCGGGCGGGCCGCCAGGTCGGTGAGCGCCACCCGCGCGTGGATGGCGCCGAGGTCGGCGACGAGCATCAGGCGCCGCCCCGCGTCCACGTCGAGGACCGAGGGCGGTCGCCCGCCCCCGGACGCCCCGACGCCGGACTCGTGGATGTAGCCGGCGTCGATGAGCCGATCGACCCGGTCGGTGATGGTCGAACGGGACAGGCCGGTGTGCTCGATGAGTTCCTTGCGTGTCCGGCAGGTGCCGTTCCGGATGAACTGGAGGATCTGCCCTGCCGTCAGCATGCGTGCTATCCCTTCTCTGCTCCAGCCGTCAGCCCTTCGGTCAGCAGGCGTTCACTGGCGAAGAACACGATCACGATCGGCAGCGTGAGGACCACCGATCCCGCCATCAGCACCGTCGTCGGGATCTCGATGCTCCCCGCGAGCTGGGACAGCCCGAGGGAGACCGTCCAGCTCTCGCGCTTGTCCACCAGGAAGAGCAGGGCGAACAGGAACTCGTTCCAGGCGATCATGAAGACATAGAGTCCCGTGGCCATCAGCGCGGGCTTCGACAGCGGCAGCACCACGCGCCAGATGGTCGACAGTCTCGTGCACCCGTCGATCGCGGCCGCCTCCTCCACGCTCTGCGGCACGGTCTCGAAGTAGTTGCGGAGCATGTATACCGTGACGGGCACCGTTTGCGCGATATACACGAGGATCAGGCCCACCAGTGACCCGCGCAGCCCGAGCATGGTGAAGAGCACGAACAGCGGGATGGCCAGCACGATCGCCGGGAACAGGTACACCGCGAGGAACAGGAAGTGCACCTGCCGCCGGCCGAAGAAGCTCAGCCGCGCCACCGCGTACGCCCCCGGGATCGAGATCAGCAGCGTGACCGCCACCGACGCGACCGCCACGATCGCGCTGTTGCGCATGAACGTCAGGAAGCCCTGCCTGGTCAGGACGTCCACGTAGGTGTCGAGGGTGAACCGTTCCGGCCAGATCGAGCCCGGGTCCAGGATGAGCTCCTGGATGTCGCGGACCGACAGCGTCACCATGTAGAGGAACGGGAAGGCGGTGGCCAGGAAGAGCACCAGGATCACCACCGGCTTCAGCACCCGCAGCAGCCCGCGCTCGAACCTATCTCTGCTCACGTTCGCCTCCCGCGAAGAACCGCAGGTAGATGGCCAGGAAGACGACCAGGAACACGGCGAGGACGAGGGCCTGCGCGGCCGCGGCC
This sequence comes from Nonomuraea sp. B208, assembly GCF_057536035.1. Taxonomy (NCBI): domain Bacteria; kingdom Bacillati; phylum Actinomycetota; class Actinomycetes; order Streptosporangiales; family Streptosporangiaceae; genus Nonomuraea; species Nonomuraea sp. B208. The sequence goes on along the minus strand of NZ_BAAJOU010000031.1, from coordinate 98,751 downwards.
CCGATGTCGTCGCGCGAGGTCAGGAAGTTGTAGACCCGTACGCTGACCACCTCGGTGCCGGCCCCGCCGCCGGTCAGCAGGTAGACGTCGTCGAACTTGGTGAAGGTGAACACGAAGCGCAGCACCGACAGCAGCGCGATCGTCCGCCAGAGCTGCGGCATGATCACGTAACGGAAGCGCTGGGTCGGCGTCGCGCCGTCCACGACCGCGGCCTCGTCCAGCTCGGCCGGCAGCGCCTGGAGGCGGGCCAGGATGAACAGGAACGCGAACGGGAAGTACCGCCACGCCTCGAACGCGATCACCGTGAGCAGCGCCACCGGCACCTGCACGCCCAGGAACTCGCCCTTGGCCTGGGTGAGGAAGGCGATCGGCTCGCGCAGCCAGGTGTTGACGATGCCGTACTGCGGGTTGAGCATCGTCTCCCACAGGAACGCCACGGCCACGACGGGCGCCACGTACGGGATGAGGATCGAGGCCCGCACCAGCGTCCGCCCCCGGAACCTGTCGCGCAGCGCCAGCGCGGCCACCAGCCCGATCACGATGGACAGCCCGGTGCCGGCCACCGTGTAGACGAGCGTGTTGACCAGCGACGACCAGAAACCCGGCTCGGAGACGACGTAGCCGAAGTTCTCCAGCGTGTAGTGGCCGAAGACGCCGGTCCGCCGGATGTTGATCAGCCGGGCGTCCTGGAACGCCAGCATGATCGCCCACAGCAGCGGCAGCACCACCACGACCAGCGTGATGACGAGCGTCGGCGAGATCAGCGACAGTCCGGCCCGGCCCTCCTGCTGCCGCAGGGTGCGGGCAGGAGTCCGGCTCACTCTCTGATCCCGCGCTTGATGGACTCGACGTCGGCCTTGGCCTGGTCAGCGGCGGCCTGCGGGGTGAGCGAGCCGTCGACCAGCGCGCTCAGCGCCTTCGGCACCGGCAGCTCGCCCATGGTGGCGCCGACCAGCTTGCCCTGGCCCTGGGGGATGCCCCAGCGGGCGAAGGTGTCGGGGCTCTCGCGCAGGGTGGTGAGCACGTCGGCCGGGTAGATCTCCGACAGCGGCTTCTTGGTGTCGACGCCGGCGGGCAGCTTGTCCCACTGCTCGGCGAAATTCGTCCTGGTGGGGAACTTGCCCTCGGGGGCCATGCCGAGCCAGCGCGCGTAGCCCTCGTCCATCATGTACGTCACGAACGCGCTCGCCGGATCCTTGGCCGCGTCACGGGTGATCGCCCACGAGACGATCTCGCCGTACTGGGCGGGGGCGCTCCCGTCAGGGCCCTTGAGCGCGGTGACGATGCCGGTGTTCTTGGCCAGCCACTCCGGGTCCTTCCGGCATTCCGGGCAGCTCGGCAGCGCGTCCTTCCTGAGCCCGGCCAGCTCGTCCAGGATGAACGACGACCAGATCATCATGGCCGCCTTGCCGGAGAAGTACGTGGCTCTCGTGGTGTCGACGTCCTGTTTGCCCTTGACCGAGTAATTTTTGGCCAGGTTCGCATAGAACTCGAATGCCTTGACGCATGGCGGCGAATTAAGAACGACATTTCCGGAATTGTCGACCAGTTGGCACCCGTTCGCCAGCGCCACGTGCTCGAAACTCTGCGCCGTGAACGAGTCCTTCGGCGCGATCGCCAGCGTGATCCCGGCCGTCCCGGCGGTGTTCAGCTTTCGCGCGGCGGCCTCCAGCGCCTCGTACGTGTCCGGCGGTCGCAGCCCGGCCTTCTCGAACAGGTCCTTGCGGTAGAGGATCAACTGCGCCCATCCGTCGCTCGGCACGGCCAGCAGCTTGCCGTTCGCCGTGTCGAGCTCCAGCGCGCGGGGGGAGAAGGTGTCCCGGCCGAGCCGGTCCACGATCCTGCCGGGGGTCTCGGTGTCGAGCAGGTCGTTGGCCTCCAGCTCCCGTACCGACGCGAGGGGCAGCGCCCCGATGACGTCGGGCAGGTCGTCGGCGGCGGCCGCGGCGGTCACGGTCTGGCTGAACTGGTCCTCGGCGACGCCCACCAGCTCCACCTGGACGCCGGTCTTCCTGGTGAACTCGGCGATGATCTGCCTCTGCACCGCCATGCGGTCCTCTAGGTTCTCCTCGGTCCACACCGTGATCTTGGGGGCCGCGCCCTGCTCCTCGCCGCCGCCGCCGCAGGCGGTCAGCGTGGCGGTCACCAGCAGGGCGGCGGAGAGGACGGCGGAAACCTTCTTCGGCATTGCACGCTCCTCCGTTCGGGGATATGCCGCCCTTACCCCGGGAGCAGTTGCCGCAACGTCCGCCAGGCCACGCCGGGACCGGTAAGGTCGCTTTCCACAAGACACGCGGTCAGAAACCCCAATTACCTCAGCCGCATCGCGCGGAAGCCGTAGACTTACGCCGGTTACGGGCGCAACTATCGTGTGCAAAAGACCAATAAATCTTCTACTTCTGTTTGATCATTAAGCGTAAGTGTGGGGAATGCGCGTCATCACGTTCGAGGAGCCGGGCCGTGTCCGCGTCGGCCTGGAAGCTCCCGCCGAAATCGTCCCCGGCTCCGTCCGGGTCCGGACGATCTACTCAGGCGTCTCGGCAGGCACCGAGCTCACCGCCTACCGCGGAACCAACCCCTACCTCAACCGCAAGTGGGACACCGAGCGCCGCCTCTTCGTCGAGGGCAGCACGCACGCCTACCCCCTGAGCGGCTGGGGCTACCAGGAGGTCGGCGAGGTGGTGGAGGCGGCCCCCGACGTCGCCGACCCGCCCGTCGGCAGCCTCGTCTGGGGCATCTGGGGCCACCGGGCCGAGGCCGTCGTCCCCGCCGAGAAGCTGGTCGGCCACGTGCTGCCGCCCGGCGCCGACGCGCTCGGCGGCGTCTTCGCCCGCGTCGGCGCCATCGCGCTCAACGCCGTGCACGCCGCCGACATCCACCTCGGCGACCAGGTCGCGATCTTCGGCCAGGGCGTCATCGGCCTGCTGGCCACCCGCCTCGCCGTGCTCAGCGGCGCCCGCGTGGTCGCCGCCGACGCCATCCCCGACCGGCTGGAGCTGGCCAGGAGGTTCGGCGCGGCCGAGACCTTCGACGTGCGCGCCGGCTCCGTCGCCGAGTTCACCCGCAAGCGCCTCGCGGGCGCCGACACCGTCATCGAGCTCAGCGGCACCCACCTCGGCCTGCACGAGGCCATCAGGACCGTACGCAAGGGCGGCCGGGTCGTGGCCGCCGGCTTCTACCAGGGCGACGGCGTCGGGCTGCGGCTCGGCGAGGAGTTCCACCACAACCAGGTCCAGCTCGTCTCCTCCCAGATCGGCGGCGTCGCCTCGTGGCTCAGCCACCGCTGGGACGTCGAACGCCTCCAGCGCACCTTCATGGAGCTCGTGCACCGCGGCGAGGTCGAGGTCGCCGAGCTGATCACCCACGTCGTCCCCGTCGAGCGGGCCGCCGAGGCGTTCGACCTGCTCGACAAGCACCCGTCCGAGGTGCTCCAGCTCATCTTCCGATTCGAGGAGTGACCGTGAAGCTCGCCGTCCAGGAGCAACTCTTGCCCGGCCGCTCCCTTCAGGAGAAGTTCGCCTTCGCCGTCGAGGCCGGCTTCGACGCGATCGAGCTGCGTGGCAAGGGCGACTTCCACTTCGCCGGCCGCCTCACCGAGCTCAAGCGGGCGCTGGCCGACGGCGTCGTCATGCCGACGGTCTGCGTGGACATGCCGCACTTCATCGGCGACTTCGACCCCGCCAAGCGCAAGGACGCGATCCAGCAGCTCCGCTCGCAGCTCACCGTCATCGGCGAGCTCGGCGGCATCGGCGTCATGACCCCCGCCTCCTGGGGCCAGTTCTCGCTCCGGCTGCCGCCGTTCGAGCCGCCGCGCAGCGCCGAGCAGGACCGCGAGGTGCTGACCGAGGCGCTCGGCGTCCTCGGCGAGCACGCGCAGCGCAACGGCGTCCTGATCATGCTCGAACCGCTCAACCGGTACGAGAACCACATGGTCAACACGCTCGCCGACGCGGTCTCGTACTGCGCCATGGACTCCATCAGGGTCGTCGGCGACACCTACCACATGAACATCGAGGAGGACGACCCCTGCCGCGCGCTGGCCGAGGCCGCCCCCTACCTCGCCCACATGCAGATCAGCGAGTCCAACCGGCACCAGCCGGGCACCGGCCACCTCGACTGGGGCGCCCAGCTCGCCACCCTCGACGCCTACGGCTACGACGGCTACCTCGCGCTCGAATGCCGCCTGCGCGGCGAGCCCGAGGTCGTGCTCCCGCAGACCGCCGCGTTCGTACGGAAGTTCCTGTGATCCCGCGCGAGGCCGTGCGCGTCCTGGTGTCGAACTGGGACGGCAACCACACGGTCCCCTCCCGCCGCCTGTACCCCCACCAGTGGAGCTGGGACTCCGCCTTCATCGCCATCGGCCATTCACGCTGGTCGCCGCGGCGCGGCCGGGCCGAGTTGCTCAGCCTCCTCGGCGCGCAGTGGCGCGACGGCCGGGTGCCGCACATCGTGTTCAACCCCCGGGTGTCCGACGGCGCCTACTTCCCCGGCCCCGACTTCTGGCAGGTCCGCGCGCCGTCCGGCACCGCGACCTCCGGCATCGTGCAGCCGCCGGTGCACGCGCTGGCCGCGTGGAAGACCCATCTGGCCGAGCCCGACCCGGCGTTCCTGCGCCGCGTCTACCCCAAGCTCGTGGCCCAGCAGGAGTTCCTGCGCACGGCCCGGCGCTCGCCCGAGGGCCTGATCTCGATCGTGCACCCGTGGGAGTCGGGCATGGACAACAGCCCGGCCTGGGACCAGCCGCTGCGGGCCGTCCACGACCGCCCCACCGGCTACGTCCGGCGCGACCTCAGCACCGTCGACGCCGACGAGCGGCCCACCGACCGCGACTACGAGCGGTACGTCGCCCTCGCCAGGGCCTACCGCGACTCCGGCTACCGCACGCCCGGCGCGTTCCAGGTCGAGGACCCGCTGTTCAACGCCGCCTACGGGCAGGCCGAGCACGTGCTCGCGCTGATCGCCGCCGAGCTCGGCCTCGACCCCGGGCCACACCGGCGCGAGGCCGCCGCCGTCACCGCCGCCATGGTCGAGCACCTGTGGGACGGCGCGCTCTTCCAGCCCCGCGACCTGGTCGCCGGCCAGGTGATCCGCTCCGACAGCGCCGCCGGCCTCACCCCGCTCCTGCTGCCCGGCCTGCCGGGCGACGTGGTCGAGAGGCTGATCTCGACCGCGCTCGACCGGTTCGCGCTCAAGGACGGCGTGCTGCCCAGCTTCTCGCCGGCCGCGCCCGACTTCGACCCGGTGCGCTACTGGCGCGGGCCGAGCTGGGTCAACCTGAGCTGGCTGATCTGGCAGGGGCTCAGCGAGCACCGCCCCGAGCTGGCCCGGCCGGTCGCCGAGGGGATCGTGCGGGTGATCACCAGGTCGGGCTTTCGGGAGTACTTCGACCCGTTCACGCTGCGCGGCCACGGCTGCTCGGACTTCAGCTGGTCAGCGGCCCTCCTCCTCGACCTCGTGGCGGAGCACGGCCTGGAGGCTCTGACGCCGGCGGGCGGCGAGGTCGCCGAGGAGCTGGGGAGCGTCACGGAAGCCGACGACATCGGTGACCAGGTGCCGGCGTAGCAGGGGGCCCCACTCCCTGAGCAGGCCGATCGTCTCGTACGACAGCCGCTCCCTGTCCCAGGCGTGCGCCAGCCCGCGCGGCACCCTGCCGATCTGCGCGCAGCGCACCGACAGGCCGTTGTGGTGGAACTCCTCGCCGAGCCGCACCTCGTCCGCGCCCTCGGTGTAGAAGGCCAGGTCCACCAGCGTGCCCTGGGGGCGGAGCAGGCGCAGCCCGAGGGCGAGCGCGCGGGCCCGGCCGCGGCACTGGAACACCACGTCCGCGCCCCGGTCCTGCGGGGCGTGCCGCCAGCGCCGCTTCAGCGTAACGGCCGGGTCATCATCCGTTGACAGCACGTCCGCGCCGAGGGCCGCGGCGACCTCCAGCCTGGCCGGGGTCTCGTCCACGACGACGACCTCGGCCGCGCCGCCGTGCATCGCGAAGCAGGCCACCAGCAGGCCGACCACGCCCGCGCCCACGACCACGACCCGGCGGCCGCGCACGCCGTCGCCGAGCTGCCGCGCGGCCGGGCCGTACAGGTCGTGGGCGGCGTGCAGCAGGCCGTTGGCGCAGATGGGGCCCATGTGGGCGACGTAGATGCCGAGCAGCGGGTCGAGGTCTTCCGGCAGCTCGACGAAGCGGTCGGTGAGCGGGTCGGCGACGTACGCGGTGCGGTGCCCGTACGCCATGGCGACCCGCGCGCCCTCGCGCACGGCCGCGGTCCTGGTCTCCACCACCAGGCCGACCTGCATGTAGCCGATGCCGCGGACCGGGTACTCGATCGACGGCGTGCCCGGCACGAACAGGCCGAGCTCGCGGTCGAAGGTGGCGTTCAGATAGGGGTTGTCGCCCTTGACGTAGGTCAGCTCGGTCCCGGCGGAGACGCCGCTGTGCGTCGTCGCCACCCTGAAGCCGCCCTCGGGGAGCTCGGGCGGCTTCTCCTCGACGAGCGAGACCTTGCCGGGAGCCTCGATCGTGAGCACCTCACCCATCGAGCGTCACCGGCCCTCCCTCGGCGGCGGACCGGGCGAGGGCCAGGGCCAGGCGGTGGGTCCGCAGGGCCTCGCGGTACGTGGCCCGCACGTCCGCGTCCTTGCCCTGCACGGCGTCGATGAACTCGCGGTCCACGCGGGTCTTCGCGCGGCCGTCGTCCTCGATCACCCGCTCGCCGTCCACCACCAGGTGCGTCTCGGTGAGCTCCAGCGCGATGCCGTCGGCGCAGACCTCCAGCCCCACCCGGTGCTTGCGGGTGAGCAGGCAGGAGGTGGCGAGCATCCCGGCCGCGCCGCCGGCGAAGCGGAGGACGGCGGCGGACGCCCGGTCCACCTCGCCGTCGGGGGCCTCGCCCGAGGCCACGGCGTGCACCATCGTGACCTCGCCGACCAGCACCCGCGCCAGGTCCAGGACGTGGACGGCCTGCTCGACGACTTGGCCGCCGGACAGGTCGCGCCGCAGCCACCAGCCGACCGGCGGGACCTTGTCCAGCCAGTGGCCGATCGCGAGCCGTACGAGGCGGCCGGCCAGCAGTTCCGTGGCCCGGTCGAGGAGGTCGAGATAACGCCAGTGATGGCCGACCGCGGACGGAAGGGACCTGCGGTCGATTTCGGCCGCGATGGTTTCCGCGGTTCGGAGGTCCAAAGACAGTGGTTTTTCCACGAAAAGCGGGAGGTCGGACGACAAAACGTCCAGTTCGGGGTTACCGTGCGCGAAAGGAGGCACGCAAACATAGACCGCATCGAGACGGCCGGCACTGAGCAGGTCCGCGTGGCTGCCATAGGCGGGGGAGCCATGCCGTGAGGCGAGAGCCTCGGCCTTCGCGAGATCCGTGTCGGCGATCCCGGCGATCGTGACATCGGAGAACCCGGACAGGACGTCTGCGTGACGGGCGGCGACATTTCCGGCACCTACGATGCCGACTCGGGTCAGTGGGGACACAACCCCGCATATGCCACAACCAGTTGCTATCAAACAAAGATGTTCGAAGGCGCATGAAACGGGCAGGTTGCGGGTCCTCATGAGAACGGGGCCAACTGCATGAAAACAGATGTGCGAGCCTTATCCAGGGTCCAGGAGTGGTACGGCCCTCATTCGAGCACTGCCGCCGAATGGCCCGTCGACGCCTTGATGCTGGCCAAGGGAACCACCACGGTGAGTGTCGTGCTGCCTGCTCGCGACGAGGAGAGCACGGTCGGCGACATCGTCACCGTCATCCGCAGGGAGCTCGCCGAGCGCGTGCCCCTCGTCGACGAGATCCTCGTCGTCGACTCCAACTCCACCGACGCGACCGCCGAGCGGGCCCGCGCGGCGGGCGCCCGCGTCGTGGCGCAGAACGACGTGCTCTCCCACCTGCCCCCGCTGACCGGCAAGGGGGAGGCCCTGTGGAAGGGGCTCGCCGCCAGCAGCGGCGACATCGTCGTGTTCGTGGACGCCGACCTGCGCAGCTTCGGCCCGCACTACATCGCGGGACTGGTCGGGCCGCTGCTGGTCGACCCCGGCGTCCACTTCGTGAAGGCCACCTACGAGCGGCCCTACATCGGCGCGGACGGCGTCCCTCAGCGGGGCGGCGGCGGACGCGTCACCGAGCTGGTCGCCCGGCCGCTCATCAACATGTTCTGGCCCGAGCTGGCCGGGTTCGCGCAGCCGCTCGGCGGCGAGTACGCCGCCCGCCGCGCCGTGCTCGAACAGGTGCCCTTCGTCACCGAGTACGGCGTCGAGTTCGGCCTGCTGGTGGACCTGCTCGACCTCGTCGGGCTGGACGCCATGGCCCAGGTCGACCTCGGTCACCGTACCCACACCCACCAGGACATGAGCGCCCTCGGCCGGATGGCCGGGCAGATCATGCACACCGCCTGGTCCCGCCTGGAGCGGCAGGGCCGGGTGATGGCCTCCGAGCCGCCCGCCCACACGCTGCTGCAGTGGGGCCTCGACGGCGACGCCGGCCTGGTGGACGTGGCCGTGGCCGAACGCCCCCCGCTCGCCTCCGTCCTTGAGGAGGATCCGGCGTGAAGGTCCTCATGAACGCGGGCCCGTGGCTCACCGTCCCGCCCCCCGGCTACGGAGGGATCGAGAACGTCGTCGCCACGCTGGTGCCCGCGCTGCGCGAGCGCGGCGTGCAGGTGGTCCTCGCCTCCGTAGGGAGCAGCGATTTAGAGGTGGACGAGCTGATCAGCGTCTTCGACGACGGTCAGTTCGGCGAGCTGCAGAAGCCGTACAACCAGGTCATGGGCATCGCGCACGCCCACCAGGCGCGGATCGTCGCCGAGCTGCGCGGGCGCGACGACATCGACCTCGTCCACGACCACCTGGAGGTGGTGGGCCCGGCGGTGCTGGCGGCCTACGGCGGGCCGCCCGTCCTCCACACCCTCCACTGGGACCTGCGCAAACATCCGCACTTCTACGGCGCGTTCCCGTCCTCGATCAAGGTGAACGGCGTCTCGGAGTCGCAGCTCGCCCGCGCCCCCGAGGCCCTGCGCGCCGCCTCGCTCGGCGCGATCCACCTGGCCACGCCGCTCGCCGATCGGCGGGTCGAGGCCGAGCGCGGCGAGCACCTCGTGGTCATGGGCCGGGTCTGCGGGCTGAAGGGGCAGCACGTGGCGGCCCGCGTCTGCCAGAAGCTCGGGCTGCCGCTGGTGCTGGCCGGGCCGGTCAGCGGCCGGGACAGCCAGGCCGAGCTGGACGCCGTGGCCCAGGACCCCGACCATCCGCTGCACGGCCACCCCGACGTGCGCTACCACCTCGACCAGGTGACCCCGTACCTGGACCACGACCTCGTGAAGTGGGTCGGCGCGGTGGGCGGCGAGGAGCGCGACCGGCTCTACGCCTCGGCGCGGGCCGCGCTCTTCCCCATCCAGTGGGACGAGCCGGGCGGCACCGCCGTCGTCGAGGCGCTGGCGCTCGGCGTGCCGCCCGTCGGGCTGCGCCGGGGCTGCCTGCCGGAGATCATCGACCACGGCCGCACCGGCTTCCTCGCCGACACCGAGGAGGAGCTGGCCGAGTGGCTGCTGCGGATCGACGAGATCGATCCCGAGGAGTGCCGCGCGGAGGCCCGCCGCCGCTTCTCGCCGTCGGTGATGGGCGAGCGCTACCTGGAGCTGTACGAGCGGGTCCTGCGCGGGGCCTGACGCCGCTGAAGGGCCGCTCTCGCGGCCCTTCAGCGGGACGCCACGGCGGCGGCCGGTCGCACCCGCAGCGCCAGCCGGGCCGGGACGGAGGTGGCGAGCAGGGCCAGGCCGGTCGCGGCGGCGATCACGAGCGCGTACGTCCCCAGCGGCACGTACGGCGCCGCCGACCCCGTCATGCCCGCCCCGAACGCCGCCAGCGTGACCAGCGCGATCCCCGTCCCGAGCACCGCCGCCACCAGCGCCGCGCCCAGCGTCTCCAGCCGCAGCATGCGCAGCACCTGCCGCTTCGTGGTGCCCGCCAGGCGCAGCGCCGCCAGCTCCCTGACCCGCCCCGAGGTCGCCATGGCCACGGTGTTGACCACGGCGATCGCGGTGAAGGCGACGATCAGCCCGAGCGCGACGAGCGTGGCCTGCTGGTTCGCGCCGCCGCCCGGCGCGGCGTTCCCGGAGGCGCCGGACAGCTCCGCGCCGTCCGGGAGGGCCGCCGCGAGCGCGCCCGCGCCCAGCGTGGGGGCCGACACGAGCACGACGCCCGAGGGGTCGTCCACGTGCCGGGGGACCAGCTCGTACGGCAGGGTGAGCTCGCCGAAGCCGAGCCCGCGGGCGTAGAGCGCGGCCACCGTGAGCCGCGCGGGGGTGCCGTCGCCGAGCGTGAGCCGCAGCGGGTCGCCGACGCCGATCCCGAGCCGGGCGGCGGCCGCCGTGCTGACCGCGACGCCCTTCGCGCCGAAGCCGTCCATCGAGCCCTGGGTGACGCCCAGGTCCACGGTGCGCGGGTCGTAGGCGAGCGCCTGAGCGGAGAACTTGTCCAGCCCGACCCGGACCGTCGTGCGCAGCACCGGGGTGGCCGCCTCGACGCCGGGCACCTCGGCGAGCGCCGCCGCGTCCGCGCCCACGACCACGTAGCCGGCCCGCAGCCCCGCGCCGGCCTGCTCCAGCGCCGCCTGCCCCACCGTGGCGGGGGCGAACAGGATCGTGCACGTCATGGCCACCAGCAGGGTCAGCGGCGACAGCACCGAGGCCAGCCCCTGGGGTGTGGCCCGCAGGTTGCGCGAGGCCAGGAAGCCGCTCACCCCGGCCGCCCGCAGCGGCAGCACCCGCGCGGCCGCCCGCGCGAGCAGCGGCCCGAGCAGCGTCACGGCGACCGTCCACACCAGCGCCGTCAGCATCGTCACGGGCGTGGCCGCGGCCTCGGTCCGCAGCCCCGACAGCACCAGCGCCAGCACCACCCCGCCCGTCAGGCAGGCCAGCCCCACGACGGCCCGCCACCACGGGAGCCGCCCCCGGTCCAGCGCGGCCTCGCCGAGCGCCTCCACGGGACGGATGCGCGCGATCCGCCGGGCCGACACCCGCGCCGCCGCCAGCGCGGCCCCGAGCGTGGCCACGAACGCCACCAGCGGCGGGAACGGGCTGACGACCAGCCGCAGGTTCGCCGGGGTGGTCCCGAGCGCCACGAACGTGGCGTGCAGCCACACGCCGAGCCCCATGCCCGCGCCCGCCCCGAGCGCCCCGGCGGCCACGCCCACCAGCAGCGCCTCGCCGGTCACCAGCTCGCGGACCTGCTTCGGGGTCGCGGCGACGGCCCGCAGCAGGGCCAGCTCGCGGTGCCGCTGCTGCACCGACAGCGCGAACGTGCCGACCACGACGAGGATCGCCACCAGCAGCGACGTCCCGGCCAGCGCGCCGCCCATGCTGATCAGCGACACCCTGGCCTGCTCGGCGTCCAGGAACTCCAGCCGCCCGCGCTCGTCACCGGTGTACGCCACCGCGTCCCGCGGGAGGGGCACGTCGCCCGAGGCGAAGACGCCGATGGCGCTCACCAGGTCGGGCCGGCCCGCGAGCCTGCGGGCCTCGGCGGTGCTGAGGAAGACCGTGTCCTGGCTCGGCAGGGCCTGCGCGGTCACGCCCACCACGCGCCGGCCGCGCAGCCTGTCGCCGACCGCCAGCCCGGCGCGGGCGTCCACCACGACCTCGCCGGCCGCCCGCGGCTCACGCCCCTGGGCGATCGTGAACGGCGTGAGCCCCGCGGACTCCCAGCCGTGCCCGGTGAACCCGCCGAAGGGGAACGTCACCTCCGTGATCACCTTGGCCACGCCGGGCGCGCGGCGCAGCTCGGCGGCGGCCGAGACGGGCAGCCAGGCGCGCTCGGTCAGCGGCTTGGCCTTCGTCTTCGTCTTGCCCTTCCCCTTGTCGACGCTCTCCCTGACGTACTGGTCGGCGGCCACGACGAGCGGCGTGCCCGCGTACCGTTCGGGGGCGACCGCGCCGCGCAGGCCGGTCTCCAGCAGCATGAGGCAGGCGCACACCAGCGCCGCCGCGCACAGCAACGCCACGAACGCGCCCGCGAAGGCGCCCTTGCGGTGCCGCAGGGTCCTGATCGCGAGGCCGATCACGCGTACGCCCCCATCCTGGTCATGCGCTCGGCCACCTTGTCGGCGGTCGGCGCGCTCATCGCGTCCACGATCCGGCCGTCGGCGAGGAACAGCACGGTCCCCGCGTACGAGGCCGCCACCGGGTCGTGCGTCACCATCACCACGGTCTGGCCCATGGTCTCCACCACCTCGCGCAGCAGGCCCAGCACCTCGCGGGCGGTCATCGTGTCGAGCGCCCCGGTCGGCTCGTCACCGAACACCACCTCCGGCCGCGTCACCAGCGCCCGCGCGATCGCGACCCGCTGCTGCTGGCCGCCGGACAACTGGGCGGGCCGGTGCCCGGCGCGGCCCTCCAGCCCGACCCTGCGCAGAATCTCCGCCAGCCACTCCCCGTCCACGCGGGCGCCCGCCAGGCGGAGGGGCAAGGTGACGTTCTCCACCACGTCCAGCGCGGGGATCAGGTTGAACGACTGGAACACGAAGCCGACCCGGCGCCTGCGCAGCTCGGTCAGCTCCGTCTCGCCCATGCCCGCCAGCTCCGTGCCGCCGAGGCGCACCGACCCCGACGACGGCACGTCCAGGCCGGCCGCGCAGTGCAGGAACGTGCTCTTGCCCGATCCAGAAGGGCCCATCACCGCGGTGAACGTCCCGCGCGGGATGCCCGTCGTCACCTCGCGGAGGGCCGCCACCGCGCCCTGTCCCTTGCCGTACACCTTGCTCACGGCGTCCAGCCGCACCACGTCCGTCATGTCCTCAAGCCTGTCGGCCGGGCGCGGCGCGTCCCAGAGACACCGTCACCGATCACCCATGACGTCGTCATGAACCGGACACCCCTACATTGGTGTGCCGTGATTCGTGTACTGCTGGCCGAGGACCAGGCGGTGATCCGCGGCGCCCTCGCGGCCCTGCTCGACCTGGAGGAGGACCTGGAGGTGGTGTCCGCGGTCGACTCGGGGCAGGCCGCCGTGGACGCGGCCGCCGTCGGGCGGCCCGACGTGGCCGTTCTCGACATCGACATGCCGGGCGCGCTCGACGGGCTGGCCGCCGCCGCCGAGATCAGGGTCCGGGTGCCCGCGTGCCGCACCCTCATGCTGACCGGCTACGGCAAGCCGGGGCATCTCAAACGGGCGCTCGCGGCGCAGGTCGGCGGGTTCCTGCTGAAGACGGCCCCGCCGGAGGAGCTGGTCGCCGCCATCCGGGCGGTGGCCCGGGGCGAGCGGGTGCTGGACAAGGCCCTCGCGGTCACCGCCTGGGACCTCGCCGACAACCCGCTCACACCGCGCGAGGCCGACGTGCTGCGCCTCGCGGCGGACGGGGCCGACGCGCCGGACATCGCCGCCCGGCTCCACCTGACGCCCGGCACCGTGCGCAACTACCTGACGGCCATCGTGGCCAAGCTAAACGCGCGCAACCGTACCGACGCCGTGCGCATCGCCACCGAGAGCGGCTGGATCTGAGGCCCGCACCCGGGCCTCCAGCACGAACCAGCCGTCCTCGACGCCCGTGCTGAGGTGACCGCCGAGCGCGGCCAAGCGGGTGGTCAGGTTGCCGAGGCCGGAGGAGCCGCGACGGGCCGGGGCGGCCCGCGCGCCGTCGTTGCGTACGGTGAGCCGGACCAGGCCGGCGTCATGGGCGGTCACGATCGAGCAGTGACGGGCGGCCGGGCTGTGCCGCAGGACGTTCGTCACCGCCTCGCGCAGCACCGCGCTCAGCGCGGTCTCCACCTCCGGCGGCAGCGGCGGGTGGGCCAGCTCGGCCGTGACCTCGACGCCGGCCGCGGCCAGGGTCGCCCGCGCCGCGTCCGCCTCGGCGGCGAGCGACAGGTCGCGGTGCTCGCCGGAGACGGCGCGCAGGTCGTGCTCGGCGCGTTCGGCCATGGCGAGGACGTCCGCCAGCTCCGTCCGCGCCCGTTCCGGCGGCAGGCGGCGGGCCAGCTCGCACTTGAGCAGGATCGCGGCCAGGCTGTGGCCCAGGAGGTCGTGCAGGTCGCGGGCCGCGCGCAGGCGCTCCTCGACGACCGCGGAACGGGCGAGGCTCTCCCTGGCCGCCTCCAGCTCCCTGGCGAGCTGGGCCAGGCGGAGCAGGCTGTAGACCACCAGGCCGGTGACGACGTTGCTCACCGTGACGTTCACCGCCTCGGGCAGCGGAAGGGCCAGGTGGGCGGTGACGGCGCCGGTGGCCGCGACGACCGCCCCGGCCAGCGGCCAGGCCACCCAGGGGCGGAAGGCCAGCAGCACCGGGCCCGCCAGGAACCCGCCCACGCCCAGCCACACCGGGCCGAAGACCGGGATCGGCGCGAAGGTGAGCACCGCCATCACGGACAGGGCCGCCATGTGCCGGCCGGACACCGACCTGAGCTGCATCACCACGATCACGGCCAGCGTCGCGGCGGCCGGGAGCAGCAGGTGCGGCGGGATCAGGAGCAGCGCCTTGACGCTGAACCCGACGAGCACCGCCGCCAGCAGCCACACCGACACGTCCACCGACGCGAGGCCCAGTCCGGCCCGGTCGGGACCGCCCGCCTCGGGGGCGGGGAGCGCGGCCCGCACCGTGTAGTGGCCCTGCGGGGACAGGTCGCTCGTCAGCTCGCCGCCCGCGGCCCGCACCTGGGCGGCCAGGTCCGCCAGCCCGTCGCCGTCCTCGGCCGTGCGGCGGCCGTCGTCGCGGACGCGCAGCAGCACCCGGCCGCCCTCCTCGGCGGTCTCGATCACGCACGTACGGGCCGCCCCGCGCCGGACCACGTCCGTGACCGCCTCCCGCAACACCGCGGCGAGCAGCGACCCGGCCGGCCCGAGCGGCTCCTCGTGCCCGGCCCGCACCTCCACCGCCACCCCGGCGGCCTCCAGCATGCCCCTGGCCGTCGTCAGCTCGGGCCCGAGCGACATCGCCCGGTAACCGGCCGCCGCCGAGCGCGCCTCCGCCAGCGACCGCCGCGCCTCCGCCACGACCGCGCCCAGCACCTCGCCCGCCCCGGCCGGCGCCGCCACGGCCCGCCGCACGCCCATGATGATCGCCGCCAGGCCGCGCCCGAGACCGTCGTTGAGCTCGGCCGCGATACGCAGCCGCTCCTCGCCCACGGCCGCCGCGGCCAGCGCCGGGCGGGTGCCGTGCAGCTCGTCCACCCGCTGCACCAGCCGGATGAGCCCGGGGACGATCAACGTCATCAGCACCGTGGTGACCGCCAGGTCGAGCGTGCGCGGCACGTCGCCGGTCCGCGCGTACGCGATCACCACCGCGCCGAACACCACCAGCGGCGCGGCCGCCCACAGCCGGGTGACCAGCAGCGACCCGGCCAGGAAGCCGAACACCACGACCGACGCCCCGGAGCCCAGCGTCACCCAGCAGACCAGCGCGGCCTGCACGGCCACCAGCCACCAGGACCGCGACCAGAAGGTGAGCAGGCACTGCACGGCGAAGACCAGCGCCGTCCCCGGCGCGCCCGCCAGGACGTACACGCTGGACAACGCGGCCAGCACCGCGACGACGATCACCCGCGCGACAAGCACGGGCAGCAGCCTAGGAGAAACCTCTCGGCAGCACGGTGACGGGGCAGGGGGAGGCGCGCAGCATCTTCATGGCCAGCTCGCCCAGGAACACCCGGTGCGGCTGGGCGTCCTCGCTGGCCGCGCAGACCAGCAGCTCGCCGGGCAGCCACTCGACGCCGGCCATCGCCGCCGCCACGTCGTGGCCCTCGGCCACCTCCGCCTCCGCCTCGATGCCGGTGCTCTCCCACGCCAGCCGGACGGCGAGCGCGAGGTCGTCCCTGAGCCTGCTCTGATCCTCGGTACGCAGGTCGAACGTGATCAGCCGCAGCGGCACCCCCAGCCGCAGCGCCGCCTGCGCCACCCGCTCCACGGCGGCGTCGCACTGCGGCCGGTGCACGTACGCGAGCGTGAGCCGGCCGGGCTCCTCGGGCGGGACGTACTGGGCGGGCGCCACCATGACCGCCTCCGGCGACAGGTGGAGCAGGTGGTCGGCGGTGGTGCCGACGGCGATGCGCCCGTGCTGCCCGCCGCCCGCCGAGCCGACCACGACGAGGTCGGCGCGCATCCGGCTGGCCAGCACGGCGAGGCCGCGCCCGCTGCCCCGGCTCTCGTAGGCGAGGTATCCGGCGGGGGCGCCCCCCAGCTCCTCGGCCGCGTGCGCCAGGTTGGCCTGCGCCTCCACGGCCAGCCCGGGGCTCCCGGGCGGGTAGATCGTCGCCACCGTGAGCTCGCCGCCGGTCACCCGCGTGATCGCCGCGCCCAGGGCCAGAGCCTCCCGCCCGCCCGGCTCGCCGGTGTAGCCGACGATCACGTGCTCTCCGATCATGAATGCCCTCTTACCCGCTTTGAGCAGGGAATACGCGGCATCGTGCGGAACGTTGTAAACGTGCGGAGGCGCAAAGACAGTGAAGATCACTCTTGACACCACGTTCAACGGGTCACTCGGTCAGGTCACCCTCAGTCAAGCGGTTCAGCAGCTCCGGGAACGCGACCTCGCCTGCACCGTCCCCGCCGACGCCGTCGAGCGCAAGGTGACCGTGTTCGCCCGCTGCGTGGAGCGCGGGTTCACGCCGCTCCGCAGCGAGATCATGGCCGCCTACTACGTGGCCGAGCGCGACGCCACCGCCGAGGCCTTCGACCGCGGGCTGATCACCCGGGGCGAGCTGGAGAGCCGCCAGGCGCAGCTCACGAGCCTGCTTCTCAGCTGAACTTGCTGACTTTTTCCCAACATTCCGCCATAAGGTCGAGGCGCTCGACCACCGGAGTCCTTAAGGTCGTGTCCACTGCCCGTTCACGGATTGGACACTGGTGTACCGCGACATCGTCGACTTCGCCTCCAGCACGCCCGCGTGGCTGCACACGCTCGCCGAGGTAGGGACCGACGCGGGGTTATTCCTGTTCGCGGCGCTGTTCGTGCTGGCGTTCCTGCGCGCGTGGCGGGCGCCCGCGCGCGATCTGGCCCTGGTGATCGCCGGGCCGGTCGGGATCGTGCTGGCGTACGTGCTGAGCGAGGTCGTCAAGGTCCTCGTACGCGAGGACCGGCCCTGCCGGGGCGTGACCACGACCATCGCGGCCTGCCCGCCGGCCACCGACTGGTCCTTTCCCAGCAACCACTCGGTGATCGCGGCGGGCGCGGCGGCAACGCTCGTGCTCGTCTGGCGCGCCCTCGCGTGGCTGGTCGTCCCGCTGGCCGTCGTCATGGCGTTCTCGCGGGTGTTCGTGGGGGTGCACTACCCGCACGACGTGATCGCGGGCTTCCTGCTCGGGGCCGCACTCGCGCCGCTGTTCGCCCTGCTGGTGGTGGGGGCGTTCACCCCTGCCGTACGTCTGGTGCGAACGCGTCTGTCGCCGCGATGAGCCGGTCGAGGATGCCGGGCTCGGTGTAGGCGTGCCCGGCGTCGTCCACCACGTGGAACTCGGCCTCCGGCCACGCCTGGTGCAGGTCCCAGGCGGTCGCCATGGGGGTGCAGGCGTCGTAGCGGCCCTGGACGATCACCGCGGGGATGTGGCGGATCTTGTCCACGTCCCGGATGAGCTGTTCGGGGCCGAACCAGCCGCCGTGGGTGAAGTAGTGGTTCTCGATCCTGGCGAAGGCGACCGCCAGCCGGTCCTCGCCGAACTCGGTCACCAGGGCGGGGTCGGGCCGCAGCGTGATCGTCCCGGCCTCCCACTGGGCCCACGCCCTGGCCGCCGCGAGCCGGGCCGCGTCGTCGTCGCCCTCCAGCCGCCTGCGGAAGGCCGCGAGGAGGTCGCCGCGCTCCTCCTCAGGGATCGGGGCCAGATAACGCTGCCAGAGGTCGGGGAAGAGGAAGTTGGCCCCCTCCTGGTAGAACCAGCGCAGCTCCTGCGGGCGCAGCGTGAAGATGCCACGCAGCACC
Source organism: Nonomuraea sp. B208 (assembly GCF_057536035.1). Lineage (NCBI taxonomy): Bacteria > Bacillati > Actinomycetota > Actinomycetes > Streptosporangiales > Streptosporangiaceae > Nonomuraea > Nonomuraea sp. B208. The sequence goes on along the minus strand of NZ_BAAJOU010000031.1, from coordinate 80,853 downwards.
AGCTCGCTCACCCGCTCCGGATGCGCCTCCGCGTAGGCGAGCGCCAGCGCGCTGCCCCACGAGCCGCCGAACACCTGCCACCGCTCGATCCCGAGGTGCTCGCGCAGCCGCTCCATGTCGGCCACCAGGTGCCAGGTGGTGTTGGCCGACAGGTCGGTGGCCGGGTCGCTCGCGTGCGGCGTGCTGCGGCCGCAGTTGCGCTGGTCGAACAGGACGATCCGGTAGCGCTCGGGGTCCCACTGCCGCCGGTGCTTGGCGCTGCACCCGCCGCCGGGCCCGCCGTGCAGCATCACGGCCGGCTTGCCGTCCGGGTTTCCGCAGGTCTCCCAGTAGATCTGGTTGCCGTCGCCGACGTCGAGCAGTCCGGAGTCGTAGGGTTCGATGGGCGGGTACAGGGTTCTCATGGGCTCTGATCCTGCCGCATCCGCTACTGGGCCCACTCGTGGCGGGTCAGGAAGGACCGGTCGCCGGTCGCGTACTCGCGGAAGGCCCGGCGCACCTCCTCCAGCTCCGCCACCGTCGTCCTGACCAGCGTCCCTTCCTTGTACTCCAGCTCGTAGCCGGGCGACACCTGGATGAAGTGCCGCCCGAAGTTCACCAGCGCGGCGAACGGGTTCTGCGCCGACAGCGTGCCCAGCACGTCGTCGACCAGCCCCAGGTCCGGATCGTGCACGATCATCCCGTCGCCGGTGTGGAGTTGCATGCCCTCGTACACGCCGAGCGGCGCGACGTTGTGCACGAGGTCGCGCTGCGGGTCGTAACACACCAGGCCGTGCGCCCGCGCGATCGCGAAGACCTGCGCGGACACCTCGTCCATGCTGTCGAGGTCCATGGACACGAGCACGTGACCGTCCGGGTAGAGCCGGACCTCGCCGGGCAGCTCCTTGACGACCTCGGGCACCACGCCTGATCCGTCGCTGGGCTCGGCGCGCTTGACCGCCAGGTAGGTGGCGCGGGCCTGATCCCTGCCGATCGGCTCCGGCTCGTCCCAGACCATCAACTCAACGCTCATCCGTCCATCTTGTCGGACCCGTTTCGCGGCCCGCGCGCGGCTACACCGGTTTTTCCGAGTTCGGCACCAACTCCACGGTGCAGTTGGCGCACCGCCGCGCCTCCACGGGGATCTCGCTGAGGCACTCGGGGCACTCCTTCGTCGAGGACTTCCTGTCCCGCTCCACCCACCGGATCAGCCGCGTCATCGGCGCCACCACCAGCCAGTACACGATCGCCGCGATGATCAGGAACGTGATGAGGTGGTTGAGGAAGTCGCCGTACTTGAACACGCTGCCGTTGACGGTGAAGGAGTAGTTGGCGAAGTTCGGCTGCCTGCCGCCGGTGATGGCGCCGATCAGTGGGGTGATCAGGTCGGTGACCAGCGCCTGGACGAGCCCGCTGAAGGTGGCGCCGACGATCACCGCCACCGCCAGCTCGACGATGTTGCCACGGAGTAAGAACTGTTTGAAACCGCCCATGAGGTCGGCATATTGCCCGGGCGCGCGATCTGAAACCCGATCGTCCCTGATTCGGGCCCGTGAGAACGTCGAGGCCGGTCAGACCTCGGGTGCGAGCCGTTCGAGGTCGAAGCGCCCGTCCTTCACCCCTCGGATGAAGTCGGACCATTCGTCGACCGAGAACGGCAGGACGGCACCGCTGGCGTCCTGGCTGCCCCGCACCCAGACCTTGCCGTCCAGCACCGCGACTTCGACACAGTTGCCGCCGTTGCAACTGTGCCAGAAGGCATGGTCGAGAGCAGGCGAGCGAGTCATGCACTACCTCCTGGGGGTCGGCTGTAGAGGTATTGCGCCGTCGGGCATTTTACCCCGAATAAGAGAGGCGAATTCATGGGCCCGGTGACCGGGAGTGGGGACGGGTGTCAAAAGTGACGGGCGGCCACCCGTGAGGTGACCGCCCGGTGATATCGCGCTCTCAGCCCTGATGCGTTCCCTTGATGCGTCCGAGGAAGGCGTTCCAGGCGCTCGTCTCGAAGACAATGACCGGGCCATCAGGGTTTTTGTTGTCGCGGACGCCTACGGTGTCGGCGGAGAGCAGGGCTACCTCGACACAACTACCACCGTTGCAGAAAGACGAAGCTCGCCAATGGCGGATTGCGTCAGAGTGTGGCCGGGTGGACATTCTCTCCTCCGTGCACTATCAAGAGCGCTGCGACGTTCCGAATAATTTCGGGCACGACCAGTACGCGGTAAGGAAGACGCCCTTAGGCGTCTCAAGTGTCATGCATAGAGTGGCACTTCCGTCTGGCAATTGCCAGAGGAGCGCGGGCAAGGAGTTTCGAGTTGGACCGTTATATGGTTCTATGAGAACTTTGTCAGCATTTCTGCGACGCGGTTCAAGGACTCCTGGAAACCCAGCGCCTCGGCCCTCAAGTGGTCGATGACTTCCTCGAAATGCCTAATCGTTTTGTCGCTTTCGAGGTAGAAAAGACCCATCTGGTGCTCTACGAAGACGGTGTCTGCGATGTCAGAGTTTCGGCCGAATTCCAGGAAACGGAACGGGCTGTCGAAGCCCATGTGCGCCCCCGAGGTGAAGGGGATGACCTGGATGCGGACGTGGGGCAGCTCCGCGAGCTCGAGAATGTGCTGGAGCTGGGCCCGCATGACCTGTCCGTTGCCGACGTTGCGGTGGAGCACCGATTCGTCGAGGAGCACCCAGTAGCGTGGCGGGTCGGCCCTGAACAGCAGCTCGGTCTTGCGTTTGCCGCGCGCCTGGACCCGCTCCTCCAGGATGTCGGGCGCGATGCGCGGCAGCCAGCCGCGGATGACCGCCCGCGCGTAGTCCTCGGTCTGCATCGGCCCCGGCACCAGCTGGATGACGTACTCGGTGATCGCCGTCGCGCCGGCCTCCAGGCCCAGCATGGGCGCGAACTTGACGTCTTCGAGCGTCTGCCACCATTCCTTCTGGCGGGCCTCCCTGGCCAGGGTCATCAGCTCGGTCATCTTGGGCTCGGCCAGGCCGTAGAGCCGGCACAGGTCCCGGACGTCGCGCAGGCTGGCAGGGCGCTGGCCGCGCTCGATCCTGCTGATCTTGGTGGGGGAGCAGAGCAGTTGTTCGGCGACCTCCGCCGCGCTGAGCCCCTTCTCGTGGCGCAGCTCGCGCAGGCGCATGGCCAGCTGGCGCTGCCTGAGCGTGGGGTTCGGGAAGGCCATCGCACCCCTTTCGAGGAGCAGCTCCGAGAAGCGGCGGAGGGTTTTACCGCGATCATACCCACCGTTTTCATGATCCAACGTTAGGTAAACGTCACCGGCACGTTCGTATGGCAATTGCCATCTGCAGGTGGCTTTCTGGCCGAAGCAGGGTAAACCTTCAGCGGGCTTACCAGGAAGGGGCGATGACGAAGATCAGAAGCAGCTTCTCGAAAATGCCGCGACCACATTTGTCCCGGACGACCCATGAGAGCCGCCCGGGACGCCGGGCTGGGACGTGACTTGCCGCGTTTCCCAGTCAGCGATCATCCGCTCCTGCCAGAGCACTGGATGATCTCCTCCCGATTTTAGCAACTTGACCGACAATTCGCCGGTGCCGTTCACCCGCGTGAGTCCGGGTGCGTACGCCCGCGGGGGGCGTACGAGGGCCCGATGAGCGGCGGAGGCGGACGACGGGGTCCGTCTCCGGCCGAGTCCGCAGTCTGCCCTGGGCGCTACCACCAGGCGCCAGTCGAGAGGCCGCCGGGGTAGGGGGCCCGCCTGGGGTGGGCTGTGAAAGTGAGCCGCCTCCGGCAACCGCGCCGCCGGAGGCGGCTCGCTCATGTCCGGGTCCCGCCCGGAGGGGACAGTGGATGACTGGGATGACTGGAATGTCCGGGATCGGGCAGTGCTGGCCCGGCTGCTTGTCGGGTGACGAGGGGGGAACAGAACATGGGGAGAGACCGCAAGGGAGCCTCGATGATCGAAGTCTGGCCGGGAGACCCTTATCCGCTCGGGGCGACCTATGACGGCGCGGGGACGAACTTCTCCCTCTACACCGAGGTCGCCGACAAGGTCGAGCTGTGCCTGTTCGACGACGACAACGTCGAGTCGCGGGTGCCGCTCACCGAGGTGGACGGGTTCATCTGGCACGGCTACCTGCCGGGCATCGGGCCGGGGCAGCGCTACGGCTACCGGGTCCACGGGCCGTACGAACCGCAGCACGGCCTGCGCTGCAATCCGAACAAGCTGCTGCTCGACCCGTACGCGATGGCCATCGAGGGCGACGTGAAGTGGCACGAGGCGGTGTACGGCTACCGCTTCGGCAGCCCCGACACCCGCAACGACATGGACTCGGCTCCTTACGTCCAGCGCTCGATCGTCATCAACCCGTTCTTCGGATGGGGCCACGACCGGCCGCCCGCGACGCCGTACCACGACACGGTGATCTACGAGGCGCACGTGCGCGGGCTGACGATCAGCCACCCGAAGATCCCGGAGCACCTGCGCGGCACGTACGCCGCCCTCGGCCACCCGGAGATCCTCGACCACCTCACCAAGCTCGGCGTGACCGCGCTGGAGCTGATGCCGGTCCACCAGTTCGTGACGGACCACATCCTGGAGGATCGCGGGCTGTCCAACTACTGGGGCTACAACTCGATCGGCTTCTTCGCCCCGCACAACCGCTACTCCAGCCAGGGGCAGCGCGGCGGCCAGGTGCTGGAGTTCAAGGCGATGGTCCGGGCGCTGCACGAGGCGGGCATCGAGGTGATCCTCGACGTGGTCTACAACCACACCGCCGAGGGCAACCACCTGGGCCCCACGCTGGGCTTCCGCGGGATCGACAACGTCAACTACTACCGCACCGTGGACGACGACAAGCGCTACTACATGGACACCACGGGCACCGGCAACAGCCTGCTCATGCGCTCGCCGCACGTCCTTCAGATGATCATGGACTCGCTGCGCTACTGGGTCATCGAGATGCACGTCGACGGCTTCCGCTTCGACCTCGCCTCCACCCTCGCCAGGGAGCTGCACGAGGTCGACCGGCTGAGCGCCTTCTTCGACCTGGTCCAGCAGGACCCGGTGCTGTCGCAGGTCAAGCTGATCGCCGAGCCGTGGGACGTCGGCCCCGGCGGCTACCAGGTCGGCAACTTCCCCTCCCGCTGGACGGAGTGGAACGGCCGCTACCGCGACACCATCCGCGACCTGTGGCGGGGGCAGCCGGCCACGCTGCCGGAGTTCGGCTCCCGCTTCACCGGCTCCAGCGACCTCTACCAGGACGACAGCCGCCGCCCGGCCGCCTCGATCAACTTCGTCACCTGCCACGACGGCTTCACCCTCCAGGACCTCGTCTCGTACAACCACAAGCACAACGAGGCGAACAAGGAGGGCAACCGCGACGGCACCGACGACAACAGGTCGTGGAACTGCGGCGAGGAGGGCGCGGCGGGCATCGCCGTCGAGGCGCTGCGCGAGCAGCAGAAGCGCAACTTCCTCACCACGCTGTTCCTGTCGCAGGGCGTCCCGATGCTCTCCCACGGCGACGAGCTGGGCCGCACCCAGAAGGGCAACAACAACGGCTACTGCCAGGACAACGAGCTGACCTGGGTCGACTGGTCGGACGTGCGCGAGAACTGGCTGCTGCTGGAGTTCACCCAGCGGCTCGCCGAGCTGCGCAAGAAGCACCCGGTCTTCCGCCGCAGGAGGTTCTTCTACGGCAAGCCGGTACGCGGCCTCAACGACATCGCCTGGCTCACCCCGTCAGGGGAGGAGATGACGGACGGCGACTGGAACGTCGGCTACGCGAAGTCCCTCGCGGTCTTCCTCAACGGCGAGGCCATCACCGAGCCCGACCGGCGTGGCCGGCCGATCCGCGACGACTCCTTCCTCCTGCTGTTCAACGCCCACCACGACACCATCAAGTTCACGATCCCCAAGGACTACGGCGAGATGTGGCACACGGAGATCGACACGGCAATGCCGATCATGCTCGACGTGCGGATCTGCCGCGGCGGCGAGGCGATCGAGGTCCCCGGCCGGAGCGTACGGGTGCTGCGCCGTGTCTAGGCGGCCGACCTCGACGTACCGGCTGCAGCTGACCCCCGACTTCGGCTTCGCGGAGGTGGCGGGGATCGCCGGCTACCTGCGCGACCTGGGCGTCAGCCACGTCTACCTGTCGCCCGTGCTGGAGGCGGCGGAGGGGTCGCGGCACGGCTACGACGTCACCGACCACTCCAGGATCCGGGAGGCGTTCGGCGGGGCGAGCGGGTTCAGGGAGATGGCGCAGGTGCTCGCCGCGCACGACCTGGGGGTGGTGGTCGACATCGTCCCCAACCACATGAACACGGAGAACCCCGCGTTCTGGTCGGTGCTAAAGGACGGCCGCGACTCGCCGTACGCCGCCTGGTTCGACGTCGCGTGGGACGAGGACGGCAAGGTCGCGCTGCCGGTGCTGGGCGACGACACCGAGCCGGTCGTGGACGGCGACGTGCTGCGCTACCACGAGCACACCTTCCCCCACCCCGGCCACTACCGGCTGGTCGACTGGCGGCAGGGCCCCGGCTACCGGCGCTTCTTCGACGTCTCGACGCTCATCGGGCTGCGCGTCGAGGACCCGGCGGTGCTGTTCGCCACGCACGAAGTGATCTTCTGGCTCCTCGACGAGGGGCTGGTGGACGGGCTGCGGATCGACCACCCCGACGGCCTCGCCGACCCGCGCGGCTACCTGGAGCGGCTGCGCGCCCGTACCGGCGAGAAGACCTGGACGGTCGTCGAGAAGATCCTCATCGGCCCCGAGCGGCTGCCCGCCGACTGGCCCTGCGACGGCACCACCGGCTACGAGGTGCTCAACCGGGTCAACGGCCTGTTCGTCGATCCTGAGGGCGGGGAGGCGCTGGTCCGGCTGTTCACCGAGCTGACCGGGCAGCCCGCCGACTACCGGCAGGTCATGCAGGAGTCCAAGCGCGAGGTGCTGGAGCTGTTCTTCCGCCCCGAGGTCGAGCGGCTGGCCAGGTCGGCGGGCTGCGCGCCCGAGGCGGTGCGCGAGCTGCTGGCCGCGATGCCGGTCTACCGCGCGTACGTGGTGCCCGGCGAGCCGCCGCCCCCCGAGTCCGTCGAGATCGTCGAGCTGGCCGCCGCGTCCTGCTCGGCGGAAGACGTCGGGCCGCTGGTCCACGAGGTGCTGTACGGCTCGGCGGAGACGATCACCCGCTTCCAGCAGGCGTGCGGCCCCGTCATGGCCAAGGGCGTGGAGGACACCGCGCTCTACCGGTGGTTCCCGCTGGCCTGCCTCAACGAGGTGGGCGGGGAGCCGGACGTGTTCGGGACGTCCGTGGAGGAGTTCCACGAGTTCTGCGCCGGGATGCAGCCGTACACGATGACGACGCTCTCCACGCACGACACCAAACGCTCCGAGGACGTCAGGGCGCGGCTGTCGGTGCTGTCGGAGCTGCCGGAGGAGTGGGCCGACGCGGTCGGGCAGTGGTCGGCGGCCGTCAGCTTCGACCCCCACCTCGACTACCTGGCCTGGCAGAACCTCATGGCCGCCTGGCCGATCTCGGCCGAACGGTTCACGGACTACCTGCTCAAGGCGGCGCGGGAGGCCAAGACCCGGATCTCGTGGGTCGCTCCCGACCCGGCGTACGAGCAAGGGCTGCGCGAGTTCGCCGAGGCGGCGGTGCGGCTGCCGATCGGCAAGTTCACCGAGCGGATCGAGCCGTATGCGATGTCGAACTCGCTGGGCGCCAAGCTCGTGCAGCTCATGATGCCCGGCGTGCCCGACGTCTACCAGGGCAACGAGACGAGCGACTTCTCGCTGGTCGACCCGGACAACCGGCGTCCCGTCGGCTTCCCCGCCGAGCCCGCCACCCGCTGGGACGAGGCCAAGCTGCTGCTCACCCGGCAGGCGCTGCGGCTGCGGCGGCGGCTCGGGGGAGGGGCGGCGTACCTGCCGCTGGAGGCGGACGGGCCGGCGGCGGAGCACGCGGTCGCCTTCGCCCGCGGCGAGGACGAGCGCGGGCTGCCCCGGGCGGTCGCCGTCGCCACCCGGCTGCCGGTGCGGCTGGCCCGTACGGGGTGGGGCGGCACGACGCTCTCCCTGCCCCCGGGGACGTGGCGCGACCTGCTCACCGGCGCCGTCCACACCGGCCGCGTCCCGCTCGCTCACCTGCTCGGTCAGTATCCGGTCGCACTGCTGGAGAGACATGATCTTTGAGGTCTGGGCGCCGGACGCCACGACGGTCGAGGTGGACGTGCGGGGCTCACGCCGGCCGATGTCCCCCGGGGCCGGCGGCTGGTGGTCGGCGGAGGTCGAGGGGGCGGAGCACGGCACCGCGTACGCGTTCCTGGTGGACGGCGACGGGCCCTACCCCGACCCGCGCTCGCGCCGGCAGCCGGACGGCGTCTTCGGGCCGAGCGCGGTCTACGACCACGCCAGGTTCACCTGGTCGGACCACGACTGGAAGGGGCGGGACCTGCGCGGTTCCGTCATCTACGAGCTGCACGTCGGGACGTTCACGCCGGAGGGCACGTTCCACGCGGCGATCGAGAAGCTGGACCACCTCGTCGAGCTGTGCGTCGATCTCGTGGAGATCATGCCGGTCGCGCCGGTGCCCGGCGGGCGCAACTGGGGGTACGACGGGGTCGACCTCTACGCGGTGAACGAGACGTACGGGGGGCCCGACGGGCTCAAGTCGTTCGTGGACGCCTGCCACCGGGCGGGGCTCGGCGTGATCCTCGACGTCGTCCACAACCACCTGGGGCCGTCGGGGAACTTCCTGCGTCCGTTCGGACCGTACTTCGCCGGCTTCCCCGGCAGCTACTGGGGCGAGGCGGTCAACCTGGACGGGCCCGGCTCCGACGAGGTGCGGCGCTACTTCATCGGCAACGCGCTCCAGTGGCTGCGCGACTACCACGTGGACGGGCTGCGGCTCGACGCCGTGCACGCGCTGCACGACGCCCGCGCCACGCACCTGCTGGCCGAGCTGGCCGCCGAGGTGGACGCGCTGGCCTGCGTCGTCGGCCGGCCGCTGACGCTGATCGCCGAGTCCGACCTCAACGACCCGCGCATGGTGCTGCCGCTGGAGGCGGGCGGGCTCGGCATGAACGCGCAATGGGACGACGACGTCCACCACGCGCTGCACTGCGCGGTCAGCGGCGAGAGCCACGGCTACTACGAGGACTTCGCGAGCCTGCCCGCGCTGGCCAAGGTGCTGACCGGCGGGGTGCTGCACGACGGGACGTACTCCAGCTTCCGCGGGCGCTCCCACGGGCGGTCGTACGCGGGCGTGCCCGGCCACCGGCTGGTGGCCTGCCTGCAGAACCACGACCAGATCGGCAACCGGCCGCGCGGCGACCGGCTCCCCGTCGCGGCGCTGAAGCTGGGGGCGGGGCTGCTGCTGACCTCGCCCTTCACGCCGATGCTCTTCATGGGGGAGGAGTGGGGTGCGCGCTCCCCGTTCCTGTTCTTCTCCGACCACGTCGAGCCGCGACTCCGGGAGCGCGAGGCGGAGCGGCGGGAGCGCGAGTTCGACGGGTTCGGGTACGTGTGGGACGCCCCCGACCCGTCGGACGAGGAGACGTTCCTGCAGTCCAAGCTGGACTGGACCGAGCTCAAGGAGGAGGCGCACTGGTCGCTGCTGTGCTGGTACCGGGACCTCATCGCCCTGCGCAAGGCCCTGCCCGAGCTGTCGGACCCACGGCTGGAGCGCGTCAGGGTGGACGTGGATCCGGGCGGGAAGTGGCTGGTCATGTGGCGGGGGGAGCTGGCGGTCAGCGTGAACTTCGCGGAGGAGGCGGTGAGCGTGCCGGTGGCGGCGGGGGCGGTGCTGCTGGCGTCGGACGATCCGGTGCGAGCGGACGAGGACGGCCGCCTACACCTCCCGGGCCAGTCCCTGACCATCACCCGCCCCGACACCACCTGACCCGATATGTCCTGAACCTGATGTCCCTGTCCCTTGCCCGGACACGGCTTGACCTGGGACCCGACTCGGCTTGACCGACACGGCCCGTCCTGCACCTGCCTGACCTGCGCCTGTGGCTTTGGGCCCTGGCCTGGACCCCCTGACCTGGGCCCCTAACCTGGGCCCCAGACCTGGGCTCCTGACCTTAGCCCTGATCCGGCCTCCTGACCTGGGTCCTCGACCCGGGTTGCGCACGCGCGCACATGGGGTCGCCTGGGGCGGGCCCCGCGGATGCAGTTGAGGGAGCCTCTCGCTTGTCCACAGGCTGGGGTCGCGGTGCCACCGTCATCCACAGAATCCCGTTCGCCGCCCCGCCGCCCGGCCTCCGTCCTCGATCCTGGGTCCCGCACTCACCCGCACGGACCCCGATCCGAGGACCACGACCACGACCATGAGCCACGGAGGCCACCCCATGAAGATCGTTCTTCCGCTGCCCCGCACCCTGACATCCCTGTTCGTCATCGCCGTGGCCCGGCTTCCGGCGGACCCCGGCTCACTCGTGCCCTGGCGGATCGCGCCAGCTCACCGCAGGGCGGCGCTCGCCGCGATGGGCGCAGGTTTCCTGACCATCACCCGGCACGCCACCCCCTGGAGACCGGCAGGGGCGACGCTCCCCGCCGACCATCTGCGACGCCTGCGTCGCACCATGGCCCACCTCGTGGTCGCCGCCACTGCGCCTCCGCACCGCCTGCCCGCCATCGCGCAGACGGCTCGCGCGGTCGCCCGGGCCCTCGCCGACGCCTGCGACGGCGTCCTGATCGACCCCCTGACCGGCGCCTACGTACCAACCCGCGGACGGCGCGCCGACGAACCGCCACGCTTCGACCTTGGCGACGACTGGCTCGGCTGGGACGTCCAGGTGCACGACGCCGCCACCTGCCCGCCGTGGGACCCTGCCGACACGGCCGGTTGCGACTGCCTCCGGATGACCTCCCGCGGCCTGCGCAGGTTCGCGCTGCCCGAGATCACCCTCGATGGCGCGGCCTGCGCCCACAGCCTGTGCGCCACCCACCTCCTGCGCACGGTCGCCCACCACCTGGTCGCCGACCAGCTCGCCTACCTCGCGGCCCATCCCGGCGCCCCGCACCGCCGCCTCGACGACTTCCTCCACATCCGGCCGGAGGGCACGGGCGCGCCGTTCGGCGTCCGACTGACCCCGTACGACGCGGATCAGGGCGAGCTCGGCCGCACCGGCAGCATCCGCCGCCTCAAGGTCGGCCCGGCCCCTGGCGCCGGCCAGGTCACCCGCCTCAAGGTCGGCCCACCCTCGGGCTTCACCGGCTCGGTCAACGCCTGGCTCTGCGCCACTCGAGGCGCCCACCACGCCACGCTCACCTCCACCCCCACCCTGGCCGCCGCCTGATCCTGCCCGGGTTCGGTTTAGCTCGTAACCCGCCGCGGGGAGCTGCGGCGCACGCACGCGCCCCGAGAAGCTGTCCTCGCCTATCACCGCCTGGGCGAAACCCTGAGTGACCCACCCGCCGTGCTGGCCGCGTCATCCGCATGAGGATCACCGGGCTACCCAGGGATCAGCGTTGCGGCCTGAAGTGGAGTGGCTGGACGGCGTTTCAACGGCGGCCGACCGCCGCCGCTGGCCGGGATCAGCGGCTGAGAATGGTGCGCAGGACCTGCTCCAGCGTGGCCAGGGGGTCGTCCGCCATGGACGGGGATCGCCAGGCGACGTACCCGTCCGGGCGGACCAGGACGGCGCCGTCCCCGTTGACGCCATACCGCTCCCGCCAGCACCCCTCCACGTCCCGCAGTTCCTCGCCCACCAGCAGCCGGGTCAGTTGCACCCCGAGCCGTTCCTTCGCCATGCGCCCGGCGTCCATCCAGGCGTGACCGCCCTGCCTGTCGGCCATCAGGACGAAGCCCGAGCCGAACAGGTCGATGGTGGAGATGCGCTGGCCCTCCCAGTCGAGGATCACGTGCGGTGCCCGGCTGCCGGGCCGCCCGTTCGGTACGCGGGGGTCCTCCATGATGGAGCCGTCGTCGCCGGGCTCGTCCAGGATCGCCGTGGAGTGGTAGCGGTGCCCGATCAGGGCGCCGACCGGGTCGGCGAGCGGCTCCGGGTAGCCGACGCGGGCCGCCGGCGGCATGCGTACGCCGAGGTTGGCGAGTTGCGCGTCGGCGGTCAGCGCGCCGATGGGGCGGCGCTCGGCGTCGTACGTGTCGAGGAAGCCCGGTCCGGCCTGGCCGGTGACGACGAGCCACAGCCGCCAGGCGAGGTCGGCGCCGTCCTGGAGGGCGGTGCTGCCGCCCTGGCCGCCGGTGGGCGGCATGGTGTGGGCGGCGTCCCCGGCGAAGAAGACCCGGCCGGCGCGGTAGGTGTCGGCCAGGATGTGGGCCAGCCCGAACGTCGTACGGTCCAGCAGCCGCACGTCGAGGCCGGGACGGCCGGTCGCGACGCGGACGAGCTCGACGCAGCGCTCGTCGGTGAAGTCGGCCTCGGTCTGGCCCTCGGTCAGGTTGACGCCGAGGACGTGCGCGCCGACGCCGGTGCCGGTCACGATGACGCCGGTGAAGACGTCGTTCTGGAGATACCAGAGGGTGACCTCGCGCTCGCGCACCAGGCCGCCGAGGTCGGCGTCGAACATGATCGAGCACATCTGGCCCAGCTCGCCCTTGCCCGAGGTCGGCACGCCGAGGGCGCGGCGCAGGGGGCTGCGGTAGCCGTCGGCGGCCACCACGTAGTCGGCGCGGACGAGCCGTTCCTCCCCGTCGCCGGTGCGGATGCGGGCGGTGACGCCGTCCTCGTCCTGGTCGAGGGAGCTGAGCTCGGTGGAGAAACGCAGGTCGGCGCCCAGCTCCTCGGCGGCGTGACGGAGCACGCGCTCGATCTCGGCCTGGGGCGCGCCGATCTGGGCGGCCGGGGTGACCTTGCCGAGGAAGCTCATGTCCTCGTCCTCGCTGGCCATGATCATGTGAGGGGCGGGGTCGGTCAGGCTCTTGGCGATGGCGATGCGCATGTCGTCGCCGATGCCGGCCCAGATGCCGGACAGGGCTTCCTCCACGCCCGGCACGGGGCGCAGCAGCTCCACGGCGCGCGGGCCCACGCCGAACGCCTTGGGCTGGATGGACGTGCTCGGATGCCGTTCGACCAACATGACCGGCACCTCCCGCCAGGCCAGGAGCATCGCCGCACTCAGCCCCGCGTATCCCCCGCCGACCACAAGGACCGGCACTCGCTCCTGCTCCATTGCTCTCCACCTCCGGTGACGCGTACTATCGCGTTTGTGGCGAGCGACACGATATGTCGCGTCCGCGAAGCCGGTCAAGACATATCGCGAAACTGGGGAGTGAGGTCTTCGTACGGCCGCTACGGGCGGGGCCACGGATTCGGGGAGCGGAGCGTGAGGGCCAGGGCGACCGCCGACAGAGCGGCGAGCAGGCCCCACGACGGCGCGAACCCGTGGGAGACGTCCTTGAGCAGGCCGAGGGCGGGTGGGGTGAGGATGATGGCGATCTGGTTGACGGCCATCGCGGAGCCGAGGGCGAACCCGGTCCTGCCCGGCGGCGCCGACTCGGCCAGGTGGGCGACCCAGGGGCCGTACCAGCCGATGCCGAAGAACCCGAGCCAGACGAACAGGAGGGAAGCCGCGACTGGGGATTGACCGACGGGGGTGGCGAGCGCGACCAGGCCCACGATCACCGCGACCAGGCAGGCCAGCACCGAGGAGTAGCGGCCGGATCGGTTGAATCGGCGGTGGCGGTCGGCGGAGGTGCCGGGTCGGCTGCGGTCGCTCCAGGCGGCCAGGCAGATCCGGCCGGCCGCGCCCGCCGCCTGCACGGCCACGAAGACGAGGGCCGCCGTGCCGGGTGCGAGGGACGCCGTCTCGTGCAGGTGCAGCACGGTCAGAGCGCCGATGCCGCTGTGCACCGCCACCAGGCTTGTCCCGGACACCAGGATCCTGACCATGGCCGGCTCCCGCAGCAGACGCAGCCGCCGAGAGGACTCGGACGCGCGGGACCGCGATCCGGGCTGCCCTGTGGGGCGTGGGCCGGGGCGCGGTTCGGGTGACGGCGGGGGAAGAGCACCGGTGCTGGTGCTGGTGCCGTCACCGGTGCTGGTGCCGCTGGTGCTGACGCCGCCACTGGTGCTCGTGCCGGTGCGGGCTTCGGTGGCAGCGTGCGTGCGCGCGTGGGTGTCGATGTGGGTGTGGTTGTGAGTGATGTGGGTGTCAGCGTGAGCGTGGATGTCGGTGGAAGTGCGAGCGTGGAGGTCAGGCGGGGTCTGGGTTTGGGTGTCGGCGTGAGGGTGGATGTCGGTGGAAGTGTGGGCGTGGATGTGAGGCGGGGTCTGGGTTTGGGTGTCGGCGTGAGGGTGGATGTCGGTGGGAGTGTGGGCGTGGATGTGAGGTGGGGTCTGGGTTTGGGTGTCGGCGTGAGGGTGGATGCCAGTGGGAGCGTGAGCACGGATGCCAGTGGGGGTGTCGGGTTGGGGGTTGGTCGGGGGGAAGGGTGGGCGGCGGCAGAAGGCTGTGAAGGTGATCGCGCCCAGGGACGCGACCGCCGCCCCAACCACCAGCGTCGCCCGCCACCCGGCCGAGGCGGCCAGCGCGGGCAGTACGGCCGCCGCGAGCACACCCCCCAGCGGCAGGCCCGCCTGCCGGATGCCCATGGCGAGACCGCGCCGGGACGTGTCGAACCAGGACGCCACCGACTTGCTGCCCCCGGGCTGGACGGTGCTGTACCCCGCGCCCACCACCAGGAGGACGAGCAGCAGGGCCGCGTACCCGGGCGCGAGGCTTCCCACCGCCAGGCTCGCGGCCACCACGCACGCGCCCGCCCCGACGACCCAGCGTTCGTCGTAGCGGTCCAGCAGTTCTCCGGCGACCAGCAGGCCCGCCAGCGGCGCCAGCTGGGCGGCCGAGAGGAGAAGGCCGAGCTGGGCGGCGCTCAGGTCCAGGTCGTCCCGCAGGTGCACGCCCATCGCCCCGATGCCCTGGACGAAGAAGCCGGAGGCGGCCTGGGTGAACGTGGCGGCGGCCAGCACCACCCACCGGTACCGCCCGGCATGCCACACCGCACGTCCAGCGTCGACCGTCTCACAGGAGGCGAGGGCGGGAGTGGGGGAGGAGCCGCCGGGTGGGTCAGTGGGCGCGGGCTTCGTCATGCACGCGAGCCCGATACCAGGCCGGGTTCCGGACGGGCAGGCCGGTGGGTCCGTATGCCGGTGTGGTGTGTCATGGCGTCAGCCTGATGTAATGGCCTTATGCATCTCAACCCTTACGGCGAGGATGCCGTCAAGCTGGCCGCCGACCTGGCCAACCGCCGCCCCGCGACGCCCGCGGAGCTGGCCGGCCGCTGCCGCGAGGCGGGCATGGTGCTGGAGCGCCCGGTCACGCCGGACGATTTGGTCCGCGTGCACGCGGTCCTGGACGCCTGGGAGAAGGTCGTCGACACCGGCGACGAGCACGAGCGTGCCACGCTGGTCAACCGCATGCTGGCGGAGTCGGCCGCCTACCCCCGCATGACCGACCACGCGGGCGACTGGCACCTGCACTACCGTGACGACCGGCAGCCGCTCGGCGCGGTGCTGTTCGCGCTCATCTCCGTGGGCACCGCGCTGCACCTGGTGGGACGGGGCATGCACCGGCTCAGGCGGTGCGCGGTCAGCGAGTGTGCGGCGATCTTCGCTGACACCTCGCGCACCGGCCGGCAGCGCTACTGCTCGCCGCGGTGCGCCAACCGCGACGCCGTACGCCGCCATCGCGCGAGCCGCACGGCACCCGGCACCTGACCGCGCGAGCCGCACGGCACCCAGCACCTGACCGCGCGAGCCGCACGGCACCCAGCACCTGACCGCGCGAGCCGCACGGCATCCGGCACCTGACCGCGCGAGCCGCACGGCATCCGGCACCTGACCGCGCGAGCCGCACGGCATCCGGCACCTGACCGCGCGAGCCGCACGACCCCTGGGACCGAGCGTCAGGACAGGTGGCGTTCCAGGGACTCGATCTTGGTCGTCATGCCGTCCGTCACCCCTTCGCGCAGGTCGGCCTTGAGCACCAGGCTCACCCGGGGCGCGACCTCGGCGACGGCGTCCACGGCCCGCTTGACCACGGCCATGACCTCGTCCCACTCGCCCTCGATCGTGGTGAACATGGCGTCCGTGCGGTTGGGCAGGCCGCTGTCGCGGACCACCTTGACGGCGCGGGCCACCGGCTCGGCGACCCCTTCGCCGACGCCCAGCGGGGTGATGGAGAATGCGACGATCACGAAGCTGATCCTAGCTGAGCAGCCGAAAGGCCGGGAGAAGCGAAAAGCCACGACGCCGTCGAACGTCGTGGCCCACCGCTCACCCCGGCACGGTCACCCGTGGTCGTGGTCGTGCTCCTCGTCCTCTTCGTCACTGAGCCCCTCGGAGGGCTCCACGCCGAGCACGGCCTCCCGCGGCTCGATCTCCGCGATGTGGTCGACCAGCGCCAGCACGTGGTCCGGCTCGATCAGCCACTGCAGCGCCGAGGCGCCGGTGTCGTCGGCGTTGACCAGCTCGGCCTGCTCCGTGCGCTCCTCGTCGGTGAGGTCGGCGTCCGGGTGGCGGATCTCGGCGAGCGCCGCGGCCTGGAGGGCGTTCATGTCGAGCACCTCGACGGTCAGCTCGACCGTGAGGCGGAGGTACTTCGGTTCTTCATCAGTCATGGCGACGACTCTAGGGCAGCTTCCACTCGACGGGCGCCGCGCCTTGCCTGACCAGCAGCTCATTGGCGCGGCTGAACGGCCTGGAGCCGAAGAAGCCGCTGCGCGCCGACAGCGGGGAGGGGTGGGCGGACTCGACGCGCGGCACCTCGCCGAGCATGGGGGCGAGGTTGCGGGCGTCGCGGCCCCAGAGGATGGCGACCATCGGCTTGTTCCGCGCGACCAGGGCGCGGATGGCCTGCTCGGTGACCTGCTCCCAGCCCTTGCCGCGGTGCGAGGCGGGCTTGCCCGGCATGACGGTGAGGACCCTGTTGAGCAGCAGCACGCCCTGGTCGGCCCACGGCGTGAGGTCGCCGTTGGACGGACGGGGCAGGCCGAGGTCGCTCTCCATCTCCTTGTAGATGTTGACCAGGCTCCCCGGCAGCGGCCGCACGTCGGGGGCCACCGAGAACGACAGCCCGACCGGGTGGCCGGGCGTCGGGTAGGGGTCCTGGCCGACGATGAGCACCTTGACGTCGTCGAAGGGCTGACTGAACGCGCGGAGCACGTCGCTCCCCGCGGGGAGGTATTGCCTGCCCTCGGCGAGCTCCTTGCGCAGGAACTCGCCCATCAGGGCGATCTGCTCGGCGACGGGTTCGAGCGCCGCAGCCCATCCGGCTTCGACGATTTCATTGAGTGGACGACCGGCCATGGCCGTTGAGCTTATCTAGGTCTGGTACGCCTTGTGAGCCGAACGCCCGGAATGATCACGGGCGCCCGCCCCCGTGGCGGGCGCCCGTGAAGGTCCGTCACTTGACGGAGCCGGACATCATGCCCTGGACGAAGTACCGCTGGAACGCGAAGAACAGGATCAGCGGGATGATCAGCGACAGGAACGCACCGGACGAGAGAATGTCCATGTTCGAGCCGAACTGCCGCATCTGCGACTGCAGGTACTTGGTCATCGGCTGGTTGCCGGTGTCGGCGAAGACCAGCGCGATGAGCATGTCGTTCCACACCCACAGGAACTGGAAGATGCCCAGCGAGGCGATCGCCGGCTTGCCCAGCGGGAACACCACGGACGCGAAGATCTTCCACTCCGATGCGCCGTCCATGCGCGCGGCCTCCAGCAGCGAGGCCGGGATGCCGACGAAGAAGTTCCGCAGCAGGAAGATCGCGAACGGCAGGCCGAACGCCACGTGGAAGAGCACCACGCCCGGGATCGAGCCGAAGATCCCGACGTTGCCGTAGAGCACGGCGATGGGGATCAGCGCGATCTGGATCGGCACGATGAGCAGGCCCACCACGACGAGGAACGCGGTGTCCCTGCCGGGGAACTCCATCCAGGCGAAGGCGTAGGCCGCCATCGCCGCGATGCCGATCACGAGGACCGTGGTCGGCACCGTGATGAGCACGGTGTTCCAGAAGGAGGCGGAGAAGCCGCCGCTCAGCAGGTTCTTGTAGCTGGTGATGGTCAGCTCGGCCGGCTTGGTGAAGATCGTCCACCAGCCCTCGGCGCTGTTGACCTGGTTGGTCCGCAGCGAGACCACCATCAGGCCCAGCGTCGGCACCAGCCAGAACAGGCCGAGGATCACCATGACGACCTGGACGGCCCCGCTGCCCAGGCGATCGACCAGCTTGCCGGCGATGCCCCGGCGGGGCGCGCCGGCCCCCAGGCTGTCGGGCGCGGCGCCGGACGGCGCGCTCGCGGTGGCGGTGGTCATGTGTTCTCCCTCCTGAACCTGCGGATGTTCATGATCATGAAGGGAAGGACCAGAACCAGCAGGAAGATGGCCAGCGCGCTGCCGAGCCCCTGGTTGTTGCCGCCGCCGAAGGACACCCGCCACATCTCCAGCGCGACCACGTTCGCCTGTGGCTGGACCGAGGCCGGCGCGATGATGAACACAAGGTCGAACACCTTCAGCGTATTGATGATCATCGTCACGAAGACGACGAGCAGCACCGGCGAGAGCAGCGGCACGGTGATCTTGCGGAACACCTGCCACTCCGTCGCGCCGTCCATGCGGGCCGCCTCCAGCGCGTCACGCGGGATCGCCGCGAGACCGGCCGCCAGCAGGACCATCGCGAAACCTGCCCACACCCACACGAAGGCGCCGATGATGGCCGGCGTGATGAGGGTCGGGCCGAGCCAGGAGAGCCCGCCGTAGGCCGCCTCGAAGTTCGCCTTCGGCAGCCGCACCGTGTAGGAGCCGGCCGGCAGGCCCTCGAAGCGGAACGAGCCGTCCTCGGCGGTCGTGGCGGTGCCGGCCACCTCGTTGCCGCGCACGGCCTCGACGGTCATGCCGGGCAGGCCCTTCTCGGTGCCGTCCACCTGGCCGCTCGTGCCGCCGCCGCCCGCCGCGAAGTCGAACCACACGACGCCCGACAGCGCGTTGCCCGGCTGCGGGGCCTTCGCCGGCGCCGCGTTCGACGGCATGACCGCGGGCTTGACGCCCACGATGGGGATCAGCACCGGCTGGCCCGCCTGGGCGGGCTGCTTGGTGACGACGGCGCCGCCCTGGTCGGCGGCGACCGGGGACTGGTCGCCCTCGCGCGGCCGGGCCTCGGGATAGCCCTGCGAGGAGGAGAACGTGTCGTGCACGGTCGTCAGGATGGCGTTGGCCAGGCCCTTGTCGGGGCTCTGCTCGTACACCAGGCGGAAGATCACGCCGGCGGCCATGAGCGAGACCGCCATCGGCATGAACACGATCAGCTTGAACGCCGTCGCCCACTTGATGCGCTCGGTCAGCACCGCGAAGATCAGGCCGATCGTGGTGACGATGATCGGCGCGACGACGACCCAGATGAGGTTGTTGCGGATCGTCGTCAGCATCCCGCTGTCGGTGAAGATCGTCGCGTAGTTGCCGAGCCCGACGAATCCGGAGCCCCTGGCGTCGAACAGGCTGCGGATGATCGAGTAGACGATCGGGTAGACCACCCAGATCCCGAGCAGCAGCGCCGCCGGGAGGAGGAAGGCGATCGCGACCGCCGGCGAGGGGCCGAGGCGTCGTTTTTTCGGGGGGGTATCAGCCGGTCCGGTGGCGGCCCCGCCCGCGGTCGTCGCGGGCGGGACCTTCGGGCCGTCCAACCGTTCGGTCACGGCCTTACCTCTTTACTTCCAGGCCTTCTTGGCCTCGGCTTCGAGCGCCTCCTGGGCGCCCTTGACGTCGCTCGGCTTGCGCACGAAGTCCTGAAGGATCTTCCACTCGCCCTTGCCGTCGGTGCCGCCGAAGGCGCTGGGGGCCAGGTCGGACATGTCGTAGCGGACGGCGTCGCCGGCCGAGACGATGGTCTGGCCGAGCTGGCGGGTCAGCTCGTCGGGGTAGTTGTCGGGGGAGACGTTCTTGTTCGGCGAGAGGTAGCCGGGGAGCTTGGCCCAGACCTCGCCGCCCTCCTTGGAGGCCAGGAACTGCAGCAGCGCCTGGGCGCCGGGGGAGTCCTTCATGGCCACCGCGACGTCGCCGCCGAGGACGACGGGGGCGGTGTCACCGGCCTTGGGGAAGGGGAAGTACTTGGCGTCCTCGCCGACCTTGGCGCCGGAGTTGACCGCCTCGACGGCCACGAAGTCGGCCTCGATGACCATCGCGGCCTTCTTGTTGCTGTAGACCTTGCTCACGCAGGTCGGGAAGTCCGTCTGCATGGTGCCGGAGGTGCCGTCGACCAGGAACTCCTGCTTGCTGACGATCTGCGCGATCTTCTCCAGGGCCACCTTGACGGTCGGGTCGGTCCAGGGGATCTCGTGCTTGGAGAGCTTGTCGTAGTTCTCCGGGCCCGCCGAGGACAGGTAGACGTTCTCGAAGAGGTCGGTGAGGGTCCAGCCGGAGGCGCCGCAGAGCGAGAACGGGGCCGTGCCGGAGTCGGCGATCGTCTGAGCGTTCTTGACCAGCTCGTCCCAGGTGGTCGCGGGCTGCACGCCGGCGTCGTCGAAGGCGGGGGCGCGGTACCACACCAGCGACTTGTGCGCCGCCTTGATGAGCACGCCGTAGACCTGGCCGCCGGCGGAGCCGAGCTCCTTCCAGTACGGCGTGTAGTTGGTGTCGATCTCCTTGATGACGTCGGCGCCCAGCGGCTTCAGCGCGTTCTGGTCGGCGTACTGCTGGACCAGGCCGGGCTGCGGCAGGATGGCGACGTCCGGCGGGTTGTTGCCCTGGATGCGCGGGCCGAGGTAGGCGCCGGTGTCCTCACCGGTGGAGGCGTAGGTGACCTCGGCGCCGGTCTTGTCGGTGAACGCCTTCAGCACCTGCTCGAAGTTCTTCTGCTCGGCGCCGGTCCACTTGGCCGCGACCTCGAGCTTGACGCCCTTGAGCGGCTTGTCGCCGCCGGCGGCGCTCGCCGGGGCGGACCCCGACGCGGCGGGCTCCGTCGTGGAGGGCGCGTTGCCGCACGCGGCGACGGCTATCGCGAGCCCGGCCAGGACTGCTGCTGCTCTGGCTGTGCGCATGGTGTGCCTCACTGGGTTCTGATGATCTCGTCGAGTTCGGATTTCATCGAGACCGCGGCGTCGGCCGCGGACTCAGGGGTGGGGGTGCCGAGGGCCTTGGCGACCGAACTCGCGATCACCAAGCTCAGCTGGTTGTAGTTGGCGCTCACCGGACGTGCCTTGGCGGCGAGGATGCTCTCCTTGAGCACCGGCAGGTACGGAAAACGCTTGATCAGGTCGGGGTCGTCGTAGAGCTCGGTCCACACCGGCGGGAAGGACCCCTCGGTCAGGACGCGGCGCTCGTTCTCCAGGCTGGTGAAGTAACGGATGAACTCCTGGGCGGTCTGCTGGTGCCGGGAGAAGGCGCTGACGGCGAGGTTGGCGCCGCCGAGCGTGCTGGAGCCGGGCCCGTCGAGTCCGGGCAACCTGGTGACCGCGATCTTGTCGCCCAGCTCGACCCGGGCCGGGCCGTAGGCGTGGGGCCAGTTGCGGGCGAAGGCCAGCCGTCCCTCCTGGAAGGCGAGGCGGGTCTCCTCCTCCTTGTAGCTCAGCGACTCCTTGGGGATCCAGCCCTCCCGCAGCCCTTGGAGCAGGAAGCCGAGCGCGGTCTCCGCCTTGGCCGGGTCGAGGGTCACCCCGGTCCCGTCGCGGTTGAGTATCTGACCGCCGGCCGACTGCAGGGCCTCGGAGAAGTTGACGGTCAGCCCCTCATAGGCGAGGAACTGCCCGGCGTAGCCCTTGACGTCGTGCTTCTCGGTGATCTTCCGTGCCTGGTCGCGGAGCTCGGCCCACGTTCTCGGCGGCTTCTTGACCAGGTCGGTCCGGTAGTAGAGCAGTCCCGCGTTGCTCGTGTAAGGGACCGCCCACAGCTTGTTCTTGTAGACGGCCGTCTCCACGACGGGCGGCAGGAACCTGTCGAGCGGGAAGAGCCCGCGCTCCAGGGGGATGATCCAGCCGTTCTCCGCGAACTCGGCAGTCCACACCACGTCGAGCCCGAGCACGTCGTAGCGGCTGCTCTGGGCCTGGAGGTTGGCCACCATCTGAGCGCGCTGCTCGTCGGCGGCCTCGGGCAGCTCCAGCAGCGTCACCTTCTCGGCCGGGTGGGCCTGGTTCCAGCGGTCCAGCAGGGGTTGCAGGTACGCCGTGGTGTCGCGTCCGGTGGCGAAGGTGATGGGCCCGGTTCCGCCCGTCGCCGACTCGCCGCCGCCCTTGTCGCCCGCCGCCGCGCAGCCGGCCGTCGCCAGGAGCACGGCCAGCATGAGCGGAAGCGGACGGAGCACTCTGTTTCCTCCGTGTTCAACGGGGTTACATACGTGTTAGGTAGATGCATTCATGTTATGCACACCTGTAATCTGAAGGTCAATGGATAACCGCGTAACGCGTTCGTAACACGCGTTCCCATACGCCCGGGGAGGTGAGGCGTGCGGCTTCACCTGCTGGCGCTTCTGGCCAAGGAGCCGGCTCACGGCTACGAGCTGAAACAAGCGCTGGAGCAGACCTTCGGCAGCGCCTACCCCTCCCCGAACATCGGGCAGATATACGTCACGCTGGGCAGGCTGGAGAAGGACGGCCTGGTCAGGGCCGTCGACGTCGAGCAGTCCAACCGGCCCAACAAGAAGGTCTACTACCTGACCGCCAAGGGCCGCGAGCTGCTCGAGATCTGGGTGGACGAGCCCACCGAGGGCCCCCGCGTGCGCGACGAGTTCTTCATGAAGCTCGTGCTCGCGCCGCTCACCGGCATCGCCGACCGGATGGCGCTGATCAGCCGCCAGCGGCGTCACTATCTCGGGCTCATGAGCGACCTCAACGACCTGCTGTCCCGCACGCCCCCGACCGACCGGGTGGCCCTGCTGCTCATCGAGGGGGCCATGCTCCACCTGCAGGCGGACCTTGACTGGCTCGAACGGTGCCAGGAGGATCTGGCATGACCTCCGTCATCAAAACGGTCAATTTGGTCAAAATCTACCAGGACGGCGCCCTGCCCGTGCCCGCCGTACGCGGCGTGGACCTGCAGGTCGAGCCGGGTGAGTTCGTGGCCGTCATGGGCCCCTCCGGGTCCGGCAAGTCCACCCTCGTCCACCTCCTCGGCGGCCTCGACACCAGGACGAGCGGCGAGATCTGGCTCGACGGCAAGCGCGTCGACACGCTCTCCGAGAGCGCCTGGGCGGTGCTGCGCCGCCGGCGCATCGGCTTCGTCTTCCAGTTCTTCAACCTGGTCGCCAACATGACCGTGGGCGACAACGTCGAGCTGCCCGCGCTGCTCGCCGGAGCCTCGCCCAAGGTGGCCCGCGAGCGGCGCGAGAGCCTGCTCGCCGCGCTCAACCTCACCGACCGCGCCGACGCCGCGCCCGCCCAGCTCTCCGGCGGCGAGCAGCAGCGCGTCGCGCTGGCCAGGGCGCTCGCCAACCAGCCCGCCCTGCTGCTGGCCGACGAGCCCACCGGCAACCTCGACAGCCGCAACACCCGCGACGTGCTGCGCCTGCTCGGCACCGTGCACAAGGAGGGCCAGACCATCGTCATGGTCACCCACGACGCCCGTGTGGCCAGCCTGGCCGACCGGGTGGTCTCCCTGTTCGACGGCGAGATCGTCGACGACGGCCGCATCGCCCGCCGCCGCACCGGCACGGCCGGCGAGGTGATCGACCTCAGATGAGCGCCGCACTCGCGGGGAGCCGGTGGATCAAGGCCGACCTGCGGGCCAGGAAGGGCCAGGCCGTGCTCACCGTGCTGGCCGTGGCCGGGATCGTGGCCGCGCTGATCACCGCGGCGACCCTCCTGGAAGAGGGCACCAACCCCTGGCGGAGCCTGTTCGCCAGGACCGACGGCGCCCACGTCTGGCTCTACACCGACGACCGCCCCGACGTCTCGCTGACCGGCATCGACGGCGTGACGCAGGTCGCGGGCCCCTACCGGTCGGCGCCCGTCACCGTGGCCCAGGACGGCAAGAAGGAGCCCGCGGCGCTGCGCGCGATGCCCGCCACGCCGCCGGGGGTGGCGCATCCGGTCGTGGCCGAGGGCCGCTGGCTGGACCCGTCCCAGCCGGACGGGGTCGTGGTCGAGCGGTCCTTCGCCGAGTCGCTGCGGCTCCGGGTGGGCGCGCCGTTCACGATCATCGCGCTGAGCGGCGGGCGGCACACCCTCTACGTACGCGGCATCGCCGACTCCGCCGAGCAGGGCTTCTACCCGCAGTGGACGCCCGGCCTGGCGTACGTGCTGCCCCTCATGCTCGACCGGATCGAGCCCATGCTGGGCCGCAGCGAGTGGGTCACCGGGCTGCGCCTGGCCGACCCCGACGCCACGCAGGTCGTCTCGCAGCGCGTGGTCGTGATGCTGGAGGACAAGCTCCAGCGGGTCTACACCTGGCGCGAGGTCAGGGCCGCGATGGAGCTGGACAACCGGCTGCTGGGCACGCTGCTCGCGCTGTTCGGCGCGGTCGGGATGGTGGCCGCCGCGCTGGCGCTCGCCAACGCGGCCGGCGGCCGGGTGCTCGCCCAGCTCCGCGACCTGGCCACGCTGAAGTCCCTGGGCTTCACCAGGGGACAGGTGGCGCTGCTGCTGCTCGTGGAGCACGGCGCGCTCGGCCTGCTCGGCGTCGTGGCCGGCGCGGTCGCCGGCTGGGGCGTGATGGCGCTGATGCTGGGCTCGACCTCCGTCGCCCCCGCGCCGATGCTGGCCATCGTGGGCGGCACGGCGCTGGTCGTGCTCGCCGCCGTGGGAGTGCCCGCCTGGCGCGGCGGGCGCACGCCGCCGATCCCCGACGTGCCGACCGCGCCGCCGCGGGGCCGCCTGTCGCGGCTCGCGCGCCTGGCCCTCCTCGTACGGCTGCCGCCCGCGCTCGTGCTCGGCACCCGCGACGCCTTCACCCGGCGGATGCCGGCGTTCCTGACCGCGTTCGGGCTGGCCGTGCCGATGATGATGATCACCATCGGGCTCGGCGTGTGGGCCACGCTGGACGACTTCGCCGACCATCCCGAGCAGGTGGGCCAGCACGCCGCGCTGTACGTCCGCCCCGGCAAGGTCGAGCCCGCCGAGGCCAGGCGCATCGCCGAGAGCGACCCCGGCGTGGCCGCCGTCTACCCGGGCACGGAGGTCAACGCCCTGTCGCCCGGAGAGGCCCGGTCCGTACGGGTGCGGGCGATCGGCGCGTCGTCCACGCCGTACCCGTTCCCGGTGGTCGAGGGGCGGATGTACGGCCGTCCCGGCGAGGCCGTGGCCGGGCAGGGCCTGCTCGACCTGCTGGGCGTCGAGATCGGCGACCGGGTGCGGCTCACCGTGGGCGGCACACCGCTGATCGTGCGCATCGTCGGCCGCAACGTCGAGCCCGACCAGGACGGCGAGGTGCTGTCGGTCGGGCTGGACAGCCTGGCGGCCAAGGACGCGGTGCCGCCGGAGTTCTACGCGCTGGCCCTCAAGCCGGGCGCGGACACCGCCGAGGTGCGCGGCAGGCTGCTGGCCGAGTCGGGCGAGGGCCTGGAGGTGCAGGAGGCGGTCAACCCGGCCGACCGGCTGGCGGTCATCCGGGTGATCATCGTGGCGCTGATCGGGGTGCTGGCCCTCATCGGGCTGGCCAACCTGCTCACCGCGAGCGCGCTCGGCCTGCGCGACCACGCCTTCGACCTGGCGGTGCTGAAGGCGATGGGGCTGACGCCGCGCCAGGTCATGGCGACGCTGGTGACCGCCACGGGCCTGCTGGTGGTGCTGGGGGTCGGCGCGGGCGCGGCGGCGGGGATGTCGGTGGTGACGAGCCTGATCGATCTGCAGGGTCACACGAGCGGGGTGGGGGCGGGCATCGGCCGCGCCCCCTCCGCTCTGACCCTGACGATCGCCGTGCTGACGGCCGTGGGCACGGCCCTCGCGGTCGCGCTCATCCCCGCCCGCCGCGCGGCCCGTGCCCAGGTGCCCGTCACCTCTCGCTGACGACCTCCGCGGACTCCCTGCGGGCGGCCGCGCCGCGCTTGAGGCTGAACCAGTAGAAGCCGTGGCCGGGCAGCGTCAGCAGGTAGGGCAGCTCGCCGATCGTCGGGAACTGCACGCCGCCGCGCGCCTCGACCGGCGTCATCCCCTCGAACCTGCGCAGGTCGAGCTCGACCGGCTGCGGGTACTTCGACAGGTTGTTGACGCACAGCATCACGTCGTCGCGCTCCTCGCGGATGAACGTGAGCACCGACGGGTTGGACGACCACATTTCCGTGTAGGCGCCGGTGCCGAACACCGAGTGCTTGCGCCGGATCTGCAGCATCCTGCGGGTGAAGTGCAGCAGGGAGCCCTCGTGGCGCTGCTGGGCCTCCACGTTGACCGCCTGGAAGCCGTAGATCGGGTCCATGACGGCCGGCAGGTAGAGCCGTCCGGGGTCGGCCGTGGAGAAGCCCGCGTTGCGGTCGGGGCTCCACTGCATCGGCGTGCGGACCGCGTCGCGGTCCTCCAGCCAGATGTTGTCGCCCATGCCGATCTCGTCGCCGTAGTAGATGATCGGCGAGCCGGGCAGCGACAGCAGCAGGGCCGTGAACAGCTCGATCCGGTCACGGTCGTTGTCGAGGAGCGGCGCGAGGCGGCGGCGGATGCCGAGGTAGGCGCGCATGCGCGGGTCCTTGGCGTACTCGCTGTGCATGTAGTCGCGCTCTTCCTCGGTCACCGTCTCGAGCGTGAGCTCGTCGTGGTTGCGCAGGAAGATGCCCCACTGGGCGTGCTCGGGCAGCTTGGGAGTGCGCGACATGATCTCGGAGATCGGCTCGCGGGTCTCCTTCTTCACCGCCATGTAGATGCGCGGCATCAGCGGGAAGTGGAAGGCCATGTGGCACTCGTCGCCGCCCGTGGTGGGGTCGCCGAAGTACTCGACGACGTCCTCGGGCCAGCCGTTGGCCTCGGCCAGCAGCACCCGGTCGGGGTAGAGACGGTCGACCTCGGAGCGGATGCGCTTGAGGTACTGATGCGTCTCCGGCAGGCCGGAGCAGGCGGTGCCCTCCCGCTCGAACAGGTAGGGGACCGCGTCCAGGCGGAAGCCGTCGATGCCGAGGTCCAGCCAGAAGCGCAGCACCTCCAGCATGGCCTCCTGCACCGCCGGGTTGTCATAGTTGAGGTCCGGCTGGTGGTGGAAGAAGCGGTGCCAGTAGTACTGCTTGCGCACCGGGTCGTAGGTCCAGTTGGACTCCTCGGCGCCGATGAAGATGATCGGCGCGTCGGGATATCCGGTGGGATCGTCCGACCACACGTAGAAATCGCCGTACGGGCCCTCGGGGTCGTGCCGCGAGGCCTGGAACCAGGGATGCTTGTCGCTGGTGTGGTTCATCACGAGGTCCGTGATGATCCGCAGGCCCCGCTCGTGGGCGGCCTCGATCAGCTGGATGAAATCCCCGAGATCTCCGAAGTCAGGAAGGATCTTCATGTAGTCGGAGATGTCATAGCCGCCGTCGCGCAGCGGCGACTCGTACAACGGCAGCAGCCACAGGCAGTCGACGCCGAGCCATTCGAGATAGCCGAGCTTCTCGATGAGCCCGCGAAGGTCGCCGGTGCCGTCGCCGTTGGAGTCCTTGAACCCCCGGACGAGGACCTCGTAGAACACCGCCCGCTTGTACCAGGCTGGATCTTCGGAGACGAATGCCTCGGAGATCGGCTCCGGCGTTGGGGATGCGTTGATCATATGTCGCTCACAGGAAGAGATGTGGGCAGGACGAAGTCACCGGTTCCCCGGCGTTCTCAATTGGTGACCGCGCCGCCTGGAGTCGTCATCCCTGCGAACTCCATGCCCTCGAACGGGACCGGATTTGTGATCCGCTGCCCGTTTGTGCGGCGCTTACGGGCCGAACACTACCAGCCCGTCGGCTTTCCGGAACCCGCTTCTGCTGTGCCGGGTGTAATACCCACGAGATCCGTATGTAACCACGTTGTTACCGAGAGTTCATGAGAAAGGTGGGACCAGGTCGGCGAGGTCGTTTTCGAAGTCGCTCAGCCAGAGTCCGAAGAGTACCAATCCACGCACCCAGAAGCGGTCGTTCCAGCCATTGAACCTGGTGAGTGCGTCCGGGCCCCCCGCCACCACCTCGTGCAGGTCCTCCGACAACAGCCCCGGCACCCGGCTCACCAGCGTCTCCAGCATGCTGTGCGCATAGTTTCGGGCCGGTGCCGCCGTGGAACGCAGCGGCACCCGCTGGAGCGGCTGCTTGACGACGTTCGTGGAAGGAAGGGCCGCCACCCGGGGATTGGCCGCGTACAGCACCTCGCGGTAGAAGCGGCCCTTGTCCTTGCGGGCCACCCCGACGGAGAGCGCCGCGTCGAAGAAGTCCGGATGGATGAACGGCGCGGCGAACGACGCCTCGGGCCCCACCAGGTTCACCGCCGAGCGCGCGATGCCCCGCACCGTCCTCGTGTGCAGCACCGACAGCGGCAGCTCGGCCCGGTGGCCGTGGAGCATGGAGGTGGCCGCCGCGAACTGCTCGCGCACGCTCTCCTCCATCCACTCCGCCGCCGCCTTCGACAGGAACGGCCGCGAGGGCGCGCCCAGCGACAGCGACCCCAGCACCGCCGCCGACCGCTCGGCCTGCGTCCGCGCCTCCAGCGCGGCCCCGCTCACCATGAAGTTCTTCAGCAGCGGCCCGCCGGCCAGGCCGTCCACCAGGATGCGGCCCGCGCCGTGCACCTCCTTGGCGAAGGGGGCGTACCAGGCGTGGTGCGGGGTGAGGTACTCCAGCCTGCGGGCCACCTCGACGGCGTCCGCCGGGTAGTCGGCCGGGTCCTGGGTGATCACCCGGTGCGGGATGCCCAGCTCCTTGGTGATCGCGCGGGCGAAGGCGATGTCGGTGTCGGTGCCGTCGTCGGGGCTCGTGGTCCACGACTCGACGTCCGCGCCCCGGGCCTTGGCCACGCTCGCCAGCAGGCGGGAGTCGTAGCCGCCGCTGACCGGCACGAGCAGCTTGCGGCCGTCGTACTCGGCGTAGACGTGGTGCAGCAGCTCGACGATCTCGGCGGGGCTGGTCCACGCCTCGTACGGCTCGGTGCGCAGCCAGCGCGGCAGCCGCCGCTCGACCGACACCCGGTCGTGCCGCCACACCAGCGCGCTCGACCCCGGCAGCCGTTTGACCTCGGTGTACGGCGTCGCCTCGCCCAGCGGGAACGTCACCTGGAGTATCGAGGCCCAGGCCGACCAGTCGATCGCGATCGGCACCAGGGAGAGCAGCGGCTGGATCAGCGAGGAGAAGTAGACCGCCTCGCCGAGGCGCACGTAGTAGAGGTCCACCAGTCCGAGCGCCCCCGTGTGCAGGGTCACCTGGTGGCCGTCGCCGATGAGGCCGGGCGTCTCGTACGTCTCGGCCACCGTCATCCAGTCGTCGGCGGCCGGCGGGCGGCGCTCGCCCCAGGCGAAGGCGTACGAGTCGGCCGCGCGGTGATAAGGCGGCAGCGGCGCCGAGCTGAACAGCGCGGCCTCAGGCGTCTGGAGCGCCGGCCGCACCCGCGGGCCCGCCCCGGTGAGCTTGCCCACTATGGCGGTGTCGATCCGGCCGAGAGCGCCGCAGACGTAGGGCCGCACGTTGAACTGCACCGGATCTCATCCCTTCGAGCCGCTTCTCGCAAAAGAGTATCCTTTGCCAGGCTGAGGAAGCGGAGGTCGACTTGTCCACTGAGCTTGAGAGCACGCGCCGGGCACTGCGAGACGCGGTGGCGCAGGCCGAGCGCGCCGCCGAGCTGGCGAGGCTGCTCGACGCCGCCCAGGCACGGCTCGCCGAGGCCGAGCGCAGCGTCGAGGAGGCCAGAGCGCTCGCCGAGCGGCTGAGCGAGGCCGAGGCCGCGCTGGAGGCCGAGCGGGCCGCCGCCGACAAGCTCCGCAGGGAGCTGGCCGAGCAGCGCTTCCAGGCCGAGGTGGCCAACTGGAAGCTGTCGTCGATCAAGGTCGCCCGCTGGAACCGGCTCGGCGACGCGATCAAGAGCGGCAAGAGCAACCCGGTCCGGCTCGCCAAAGGCCTGCGGACGGCCGCCAAGCCGGTCAAGCGGCCGAGCGCGCCCAAGCGCAAGCCGGTCACCCCCGTCGCCGGCAAGGATGAGCGGCCCGGGGCCGCCTACCAGGCGACGACCTCCACCCGCACGCTCGGCGGCGCGTCGTTCAAGCTCAAGCCGTTCCGGGTGCCGACCGGGCCGAACACCAGGCCGCACATCACCGCGGCGGTGATCGCCGACCCGCACGCCGAGGCCCTGCTCCGCTACGAGTGGCGCCAGACCACCGGCTTCACGCCCCGCGACTTCGCCCGGGTGCTCCCGCTGGAGGTGCCCCACCTGCTCGTGGTCGAGTCGGTCACCGAGGGCCCGTGGGCCGAGGAGATCACCGGCGAGCCGGGCGAGGGCATCCGCGCGCTGCTGGCCTGGTGCGCCGAGCGCGGCATCCGCACCGTGTTCTGGCACACCAAGGGCCCCGTCGACGCCTACGCCGCCACCGCGCAGCTCTTCGAGCACCGCTTCACCAACGACCTGTCCGTGCCCTGGCCGCGGCTGCAGTACGGCGTCCAGCCGCGCGTCCACAACCCGCTGCCCCTGGCCGGCGGGCGCATCGACCGGGTGCTCACGCTCGACCAGCTCCTGCCGGGCCACCTGACCTACCCCGACGTGCTGACCTCCTACCGGTGGCCGGCCGCCGCCGACTGCCCGCCCGGCACGCCCCAGTGGCGGCTGGCCGAGATCGCGGCCTGCGGCACGCCCATCGGCACCGAGGCCGACTCGCGGCGGGCGCACGTGGCGCTGCGGCGGGCGTACCAGATGGGGACGATGACCGAGCGCGTGGACGAGATGCTGGAGACCGTCGGGCTGCCCAGCGCCCGCGCCACGCTGGAGACGTCCGTGCTGCTGCCGATCACCGACCCGCACCTCATGGAGCACGGGCTCGCCCAGGTCGCCAAGCAGACCGGCGTGGCCCAGGTGATCGTCATCGGGCCGCCCGAGGCCGAGCTGCGCGCCCGCGACGTGCTGCCGGACCTCGACGTCGTCCACCGCAGGCCGCAGCCCTCCATGAGCGAGGGCGCGATGCTCGCCGCCGGGCTCGACCTGTGCGAGGCCGACCTGGTGGCGGTCATGGACCCGCGCGACGTCTACGGCCCCCACTACCTGGCCGACCTGCGCAGGGCGTTCCTGTTCAGCACCGCCGACATCGTCGGCAAGGCCGCCTACTACGCCCACCTGCGCAAGCCCCAGGCCACGCTGCTCAAGCAGCCCGAGGCCGAGTACGCCTACCTGCCGGAGATCGCCGGCGCAACCCTGCTCGCCCGCAGGAACGCCCTGCGCGAGATCGGCTTCGCCGACCTCAGCGAGGGCTGGGACGAGGTCATGATGCGGCAGTGCCGCACCGACGGGATCAAGGTGTTCTCGGCCGACAGGTTCGGATATGTACGGGTGCGCGACGAGGACCGCTGGCTCCTCGGCGCCGCCCACCTGGTGGAGTACGGCTCCGCCGAGCCCCACGCGCTCATCTAAAGTCGTCGCCGTGACGTTCCCGGAGCTGACCGAGGCGCTGGGGGAGCCGCCCGCGCCCGAGGGGACCTGGGAGCGCCGGGCGCTGCTCGTCTCGGCGGCGGCGCTCCGGCGGCGGGTGCCCGTGGCGGAGCTGGCCGGGCGGGTCCGCGCGGTGCCCGGCGTGGCGGCCGTCGCGGCCCGCGCGAACGGGCTCCTGGAGATCGAGGTACGCGCGCCCGGCACGCTGCTGGAGTCGCTGGAGGTCCCGGCGATCCCGGAGCCGGACTGGCCGGACTTCCCGCGCACCTGGGACAACCCCGGCTTCGTGGTCAGGTACGGCCACGCGCGGGCGCGGGCGGTCACGAGGTGGGCCCGCGCGCTCGGGGTGCCAGGCGACGGCTTCGACCCGGCGGCGCTGGACGGCCCCTGGGACCGGGCGGTGCTGCGGGCGCTGGCCGAGCTGCCGGGCCGGGCGATGAGCAGGGAGCCGGGGTGGGAGGCGTACCTGGTGCGGCTGGCCCTGGCCTTCCACGACGCGCACGAGCGCGCGCCCGCGGTGCCGCGCGGCGACGAGCCCGCGCGGCCGGTGCACACGGCGCGGGTGCGGCTGGCGGTGGCGGTGGGACAGGTGCTGATGGGTCCGGAACGGCTGTGATTGATCGCAAAATATCCGGCCAAACCGCGAAAAAGCGTAAAAAAATCCCACGTGGAGCCCGATCCCGTCTCGATACGTGGTCACCAGGTCATGGTGGAGTGGCGGTTCCGATAGCCTCGATCGGGTGAGTCGATTCGTCCATCCCGCCGGGGACCGGCACGCTGAGATGCTGCCCCAGGAGCGCCCGCCGCAGGCGCCCGCCGACCTCAACCGGATCCAGCCCGCGATCTGGCCCCGAACGTCGACCCGGACCGATGGCGCGCTCACGGTCGGCGGCGTGGACGTGCGCGACCTCGCCCGCGACTTCGGCACCCCGCTCTACGTCCTCGACGAGGACGACGTGCGCTCGCGCATGCGCGACTACGCCGGCGCCTTCGCCGGCTCCGAGGTCCACTACGCCGGCAAGGCGTTCCTGTGCAAGGAGATCGTGCGCTGGCTCCAGGACGAGGGGCTCGGCCTCGACGTGGCCAGCGGCGGCGAGCTGGCCGTGGCGCTCAGCGTCGGCTTCCCGCCCGAGCGCATCACCGTCCACGGCAACAACAAGTCCGTCGCCGAGCTGACCAGGGCCCTTGAGGCCGGCGTCGGGCACGTCGTGGTCGACTCCTTCGAGGAGATCGCCAGGCTCGGCTACCTCGCCGAGCAGCTGGGCAAGCGGCCCAAGGTGATGATCCGGGTCACCACCGGCGTCGAGGCCCACACCCACGAGTTCATCGCGACCGCGCACGACGACCAGAAGTTCGGCCTCTCGCTCGGCCACGGCGCGGCGGCCGAGGCCGTACGCCGCGTGCTCGCGCTGCCGCAGCTCGAACTCGTCGGCCTGCACTCCCACATCGGCTCCCAGATCGTCGACACCGGCGGGTTCGAGGTGGCCGCGCGGCGGCTGGCCAGGCTGCTGGTGGAGATCAAGGACGAGCACGACGTGGTGCTGCCCGAGCTCGACCTCGGCGGCGGCTACGGCATCGCCTACGTCGAGGGCGACGACGCGCCCGACATCAAGGTGCTGGCCGACGGCCTGCGCGAGATCGTCACCAAGGTCTGCGTGGACGCGGGCCTGCCGGTGCCCCGGCTCACCGTCGAGCCCGGCCGCGCGATCGTCGGGCCGGGCGGCATCACCCTCTACGAGGTCGGCACGGTCAAGGACGTCGAGGGGCTGCGCACGTACGTCAGCGTCGACGGCGGCATGAGCGACAACGTCCGCACCGCGCTCTACGGCGCCGACTACACCGCGGTGCTGGCCAGCCGCGAGAGCGACGCCGCGCCCATGCTGAGCCGCCTGGTCGGCAAGCACTGCGAGAGCGGCGACATCCTCGTGCGCGACTGCTACTTCCCGGCCGACCTCGCGCCCGGCGACCTGGTGGCGGTCTCCTCGACCGGCGCCTACTGCCGGTCGCTGGCCAGCAACTACAACTACCTGCCCAAGCCGGCCGTGGTGGCCGTCTCGGGCGGCAAGGCCCGGGTGATCGTACGGGGCGAGACCGAGGACGACCTGTTGAGGGGGCAGCTGTGAAACCGCTGAAAGTGGCTCTGCTGGGCTGCGGGGTCGTGGGCTCGCAGGTCATCCGGCTCCTGCACGAGCAGGCCGACGACCTCGCCGCCCGCGTGGGCGCGCCGCTGGAGCTGGCCGGGGTGGCCGTGCGCCGGCTCGGCCGCAAGCGTGACGTCGAGGTCGATCCCGCGCTGCTGACCACCGACGCCGAGGCGCTGGTCGCCCGCGACGACGTCGACATCGTCGTCGAGGTCATCGGCGGCATCGAGCCCGCCCGCGGCCTCATCGTCTCGGCGCTGTCGCGCGGCAAGTCCGTCGTCACCGCCAACAAGGCGCTGCTGGCCGAGGACGGCGCCACCCTGCACGAGGCGGCGCGGGCCGGCAACGGCGACCTCTACTTCGAGGCGAGCGTGGCGGGCGCGATCCCGCTGCTGCGGCCCCTCCGCGAGTCGCTGGCCGGCGACCACGTCAACCGCGTGCTCGGCATCGTCAACGGCACCACCAACTACATCCTCGACAAGATGGACTCCACGGGCGCGTCCTTCACGGACGCCCTGGAGGAGGCCCAGACGCTCGGCTACGCCGAGGCCGACCCCACGGCCGACGTCGAGGGCTTCGACGCCGCCGCCAAGGCCGCCATCCTCGCCGGGCTCGCCTTCCACAGCCGGGTGACGGCCGCCGACGTGCACCGCGAGGGCATCACCGAGATCACCGCCACCGACGTGGCCTCCGCCAAGGCCATGGGCTACGTCATCAAGCTGCTGGCCATCTGCGCCCGCTCCGACGACGGCCGCTCGTTCGGCGTGCGGGTGCACCCGGCGATGATCCCGCGCACGCACCCGCTCGCGGGCGTGCGCGAGGCGTACAACGCGGTCTTCGTGGAGGCCGAGTCGGCCGGGCAGCTCATGTTCTACGGCAAGGGCGCGGGTGGCGCGCCCACGGCCTCGGCCGTGCTCGGCGACCTGGTGGCGGTGGCCCGCAACCGCCTGGCGGGCACCCGCGGCCCCGAGGAGTCCACCTACGCCGACCTGAACGCCCACCCGATGGGCGAGACCGTCACGCGCCTCCACATGGCGCTCGACGTGGCCGACAAGCCGGGCGTGCTGGCCAGGGTGGCCGAGCTGTTCGCCAAGCACGACGTGTCCATCCAGACCGTCCGCCAGGAGGGGCACGGCGACGACGCCCAGCTCGTCATCGTCACCCACCGCGCCACCGACGCCGCGCTCACCGCGACGCTGGAGGGGCTGCGGGAGCTCGACATCGTGCGGGCCGTGGCCGGCGTGATGCGCGTCGAGGGCGACGACTAGCGCCTGAGGGGCCGCGAAACGGGCGTAAGGTAGGCGCCGACTGAATCCCCGCGGTCGAGGAGCACCCATTTCATGTCCGTCACCCCGTGCGGTTTCCTGCGCACGCCGGAGAAGGGGCCGGCCCGCCTGCACTGGGCGGGCGGCGGATGGGCGGTCGACGGCCGTCCGCCCGCCGTGCCCGAGCTGCGCCCGCTGCGCGGCCTGGAGATCGAGTGGCCGGACGGGCCGGTGCCCCTCGACGGGCTCATGGAGCTGGCCGCGGCCGGCGTCCCGCTGACCGCCGAGCGGGCCCCCGGCTGGGTGCCCGCCGGCCTCGCGGCGCTGCTCACCGACCGCGACTGGCTCGGCCACGCCGCCGACGGCACCGCGCGCAGCCTCGCCGACCTGCGGCGGGAGGAGCACAGCGTACGCCTGCGCCGCCTCGCGCACCCCGCGCCGGAGACCCCGCCCAGCGTCAGCATCGTCATGGCCACCAAGCGGCCCGCCCTGGTCGGCGCGGCGCTGGCGCAGATGGAGCGGCAGCGCGGCGTGACGGCCGAGGTGGTGCTGGGGCTGCACGGCGTGCCGTTCGAGCACGTACGCCAGGCGGTCGAGGCGTGCGCGCTGCCGGTGCGGTGGGTCGAGGTCGCGGAGTCGGTGCCGTTCGGCGAGGTGCTCAACCGGGCGGCGGCGGCGGCCGGCGGCGACCTCCTCGCCAAGTGGGACGACGACGACTGGTACGGCCCGCACCACCTGTCCGACCTGTACATGGCCCGCACCTACGCCGAGGCCGACATCGTGGGCACGACCGCCGAGTTCTTCTACCTGGAGCCGCTGAAGGCCACGATCAGGCGGACGACGTTCGCCAGCGGCGCCCGCTATCCGAGCGAGGTCTACTCCGACCACGTGGCCGGCGGCACGATCATGGTGCCGCTGGCGCGGTTCAGGGAGCTGGGCGGGTTCCCGCCGGTCGCGCGGGCCGTGGACCTCGAATTCCTCAAGGCGGCCTCGGGGGCGGGCGCGAAGATCTACCGTACGCACGGTCTCGGCTACGTCCTGCGCCGCGGGCTGAGCGGTGACCACACCTGGCAGCTCCCGCTCGCCCACTTCGTCAAGGTGGCCGCCAACCAGTGGCGCGGCTTCCGGCCGAGTCTGCTCATGGAGGCCGCGTGACCGGCCCGATCGCCCGCGTACGCGGCAACGACTACCGGACGCTGCGCCCGGAGGCCGGCTTCACGCCCGAGCTGACGGTCAGCGTCGTCGTCCCCGCGTACGGCGGGCAGGACAAGCTCGACCTCGTGCTGGCGGCGCTCGCCCGGCAGACGTACCCGGCGGAGCTCACCGAGGTGATCGTCGTCGACAACGGCAGCGAGCCGCCGCTGCGCCTGCCCGGGACCGCGCCCAAGGGCGCCCGGCTGATCCGCTGCCCCGAGCCCGGCCGGGCCGCCGCGCGCAACGCCGGGCTGGCCGAGGCCACTGGCGAGGTCGTCCACTGGCTCGACTCCGACGTGGTGCTCACGCCCGGCGCGATCGAGGCCCACATGCGCTGGCACCACACGGCGCCCTACCTCGTCGTCACCGGCTACATAAGGTTCACCGAGGCCGAGCTGCCCGCCGAGCTGCCCGACGACCTGGAGACCTCCTTCGAGCCGGCCGAGCCGCACGCCTGGATCGTCGATCTCGTCGAGCGCACCGGCGGGCTCACGGACAACCCGCAGCGGCCCTTCAGCCTGCACGTCGGCGGCGCCACCTCGGTCCACGCGCGGCTGATCGCGGCGGCCGGGCCGATGGACGACGACCTGGTCCTCGGCCAGGACACCGAGATGGGCTACCGGCTGAGCCAGGCCGGCGCGGTCTTCGTGCCCGAGCCGGCCGCCCGCGCCTACCACCTCGGGCCCACTATGCGGATGCGCGACAAGCCGGCCATCGACCGGGTGAGCCACGCGTTCGTGGCCGACCGCGTCCCCGCCTACCGGTGGCTGCGCGGGCATCCGGGGCGGCAGTGGAAGGTCCCCTACGTGACGGCCGTCGTGGACGGCACGGCGGGCTACGACGAGGTGCGGGCGAGCGTGGACGCGCTGCTCGCCGGCACCGTGCCCGACCTGTCGGTGCTGGTCGTCGGGCCCTGGGACACCCTGCGCCGCGAGCGCCGCGCCCCGCTCCGCGATCCCGCCCTGGACCTGGTGCTGGTCGAGGGCCACTACCGGTACGACGGCCGGGTGCGCCTCGCCGCCGCCGAGGACGTGGACCCCGCGGTGCCGTACGTGCTGCGGCTGCCCGCCGGCTGGGTCCCCGGCGAGGACAGCCTGGCCCGGCTGCTCGACCTGGCCCGCGACGAGGGGCTGGGGCTGGTCAACGTGCTGCTGGGCGAGTCGGCCGAGGGCGTCGTCGCGGCCCGGCTCGAACGCCTCTCCGCCTTCGCCAGGGCCCGCCTCGTGGCCGGGCCCGGCGAGGACCTGGACGACGTGGTGGACGAGGTGTCCGGCGTCACGTGGGTGGACGGCGAGACGTACGGGTTCACCACCGAGGCGGCGGCGCCGGTGGGGCGGCGGAGCGCGTACCGGGCGCGGGCCGAGGCCCAGGCCGAGGCGGCCCGGCTGGCCAAGGAGAACGAGCGGCTGCGGGCGCAGGTCGGCAAGTGGAAGGAGGAGGCCGGCCGCTGGCGCAAGTCGGCGGTCGAGCTCCGGCGCGAGGTCGGCACCCTGCGGCGCGAGCTCGCGGCCGCCAACCGCGCGGCCCAGCAGAGCCTCCGCACGGTTGTCTCCACCACCATGCGCCGCGCCCTCCGCCGTCCCCGGGACTGAGCGCTCCGCCCCCGCCTCAGGTCAGTTGGGGCGCAGGGCGGACTTCAGCCGGCCGAGCAAGGAGCGCTCGTCGGCGGCGGGCACCGTCACCGGCTCCGGCGCGGGGATGGTGACCGGCTCGGGCTGCTTCGGGGCCGGCCAGTAGCGGTCCGGCGGCTCGTGCCGTACGCCGTGCGTGGCCGCGATGACCGCGTCCACGTCGGCGGGGCCCGCGCCGGGCTCGGTGAGCAGGACCGCGCGCCCCAGCGCCGACGTACGCTCCAGCCGGGCCGTCCGCCCGTCCGGCAGGTCCACGACGAGCACGCCCGTCAGGTCCTTCTGCGCCGACTCGACCATGCGCTCCAGCGTCGCCCGGTGCAGCGGCACGTCCACCGGCCCCCGGTAGCGGAACGGGCACGGCGCGGGCGTGGGCGCGGCCTCGTCGATGAGCCTGATGCGTTCGTCGTGCGCGAACAGGTCGCGCATCAGCCGCAGCTCGAAACACGGGTCGCCGAGCACGGAACGCCGCCCGTCCCGCAGCCGCGACCACGGCCCCACCAGCGTCACGACGACGTCCTGCAGCTTGCCGCCGAGCGCCGCCGCGACGGCCTGCCGCACCACCGACTCGGAGGTGTCGGTGACGTCGAGCACGACCTCCACGTACGGCACCAGCCACCGCCGCCCCGGATCCTTGCGCAGGTCCCTGCGCAGCGGGATGCGGTGCGCCAGGTAGGGCTCGACCGCCCGCACCGCCCGCTCCCGGTCGCGGTGCTGCGCCGGCAGCCCCAGGTGGACGGCCTGCGCCTCCAGGTCGGGCACGAACACCACGCCGTGCATGGCCAGCCGGTAGGCGAACTCGGTGTCCTCACCCCGCGCCACGGTCGGGTCGAGACCGCCCACGGCGTGGAAGACCTCGCGCGGCAGGGCGAACGTCGGCCCCGTGCACACGTGGTACGGGTTGCGGCTCGCGCGCAGCCCGTCGGTCTTGGCGATCGTCGCCTCGGTGGAGCTGGAGACGGCCTCGTCCAGCGCGAACACCTCGTCCAGGCGCCGGGCCTGGAAGACCTGCCTGGGCGTGACGGCCGGCGGCTCGACGAACTTCTTCATCCCGATCGTGACCAGGTAGTCCGTCACGTGGTGCCAGCGGGCCAGCGCCTCGATGTGCTCGCGGCAGGCCACCATGTCGGAGTCGAGCCGCTGGATGATCTCGCCGTCGGCGGCGTTGGCGCCGGTGTTGACGGCGTTGGAGATGCCCCAGCCGTCGCGCACCCGCACGATACGCGTGTTGACCGGCCGCAGCTCGGGCAGCCGGATGGGCGGCTCGCTGCCGTCGTCGACGACGAGGACCTCCATCAGCCGGTCCGGGTACGTCTGCGCCGCCAGCGCCGCCAGCGTCAGGTCGAGCTTGTCCTGCCCGCCGTGCGCGGGTATCACCACGCTCACGGAAAGGGCGGGTGACCAGGCGCCCAGTGGCGGCGCCTCGATCGGCGAATAGTCGTTCTGCCTCAGAGCAGGACGCGCGTTCATGGTCGTGACCCCCTGGCGAGACCTTATCGGGAGATGCTGAGAATTTCCTCAATAGCGTCGCTGTCCAACCCATACGTCCGACCCGTGTCCGAGCTGTGTCCGAGCCCGTGCCCGACCCTGTGTCCGACCCTGTGTCCGATTCATGGACGCGAATCCGATGCGGTCGCCCGCACCCCGTACACTCTGTGACCAACACCGCAGGTAGGGAGTCATCATGAGCAGGTCGTGGCGTGGCCTCATCGAGGAATACCGCGAGCGTCTTCCCGTGACGACGAAGACGCCGGTCATCACGCTGCTCGAAGGCGGCACGCCGCTGGTGCCCGCGCACCGCGTCTCCGCCCTCACCGGGTGCGACGTCTACCTGAAGGTCGAGGGGGCCAATCCGACCGGCAGCTTCAAGGACCGCGGCATGACGATGGCCATCAGCAAGGCGGTCGAGGAGGGAGCCAAGGCGGTCATCTGCGCCTCCACCGGCAACACCTCGGCCTCCGCGGCGGCCTACGCCGTGCGCGCCGGGCTGACCTGCGCCGTCCTGGTGCCGCGCGGGAAGATCGCCATGGGCAAGCTCGCCCAGGCGCTCGTGCACGGGGCCACGCTGCTGCAGGTCGAGGGGTCGTTCGACGACTGCCTGGAGATGACCCGCAAGCTGTCGTCCAGCTACCCGATCGCGCTGGTCAACTCGGTCAACCCCTATCGGCTGCAGGGGCAGAAGACGGCCGCGTTCGAGATCGTCGACACGCTCGGCGACGCGCCCGACATCCACTGCATCCCGGTGGGCAACGCGGGCAACATCTCGGCCTACTGGATGGGCTACCAGGAATACTTCACCGACGGCCTCGCGACGCGGAAGCCGCGCATGTTCGGCTTCCAGGCGAGCGGCGCCGCCCCGATCGTCCAGGGCGCGCCGGTGACCCGCCCGCACACCATCGCCACGGCCATCCGCATCGGCAACCCGGCCTCCTGGTCGCTCGCCACGGCGGCCCGCGACGAGTCCGGCGGCGTCATCCAGTCGGTGACCGACCGGCAGATCGCGGCGGCGTACAAACTGCTGGCCCAGGAAGAGGGCGTGTTCGTGGAGCTGGCCTCGGCGGCGAGCGTCGCCGGTCTGCTCCAGGCGCACGAGCAGGGCCTGGTCGAGCCGGGGCAGCGCATCGTCTGCACCGTCACCGGCAACGGGCTGAAGGACCCTGACTGGGCCATCTCGGGAGCGCCGGCGCCGACGGTGATCCCCATCGACGTCCACGCCGCCGCGGCGGCGCTCAACCTCGCCTGACGGAGGTCACGGGGAGTGAGGATCTGATGCGTGAATGAGGACCGTTGACATCCGCGTGCCCGCCACCTCGGCGAACCTCGGCCCGGGTTTCGACGCGCTCGGCCTCGCGCTGAGCCTGTACGACGAGGTCGAGGCCGGTCTCACCGGCGAGCGCGGCGTCGAGGTCAGCGTGAGCGGCGAGGGCGCGGGTGAGGTCGACCGCGGCGAGCGCCACCTAATCGTGCGCGCCATGCGCGAGGCGTTCGGCCGCATGGGGGTGGCGCAGCCCGCGGGCATCCGCCTGCGCTGCCGCAACCGCATCCCGCACGCCCGCGGCCTCGGCTCGTCGTCGGCCGCCGTGTGCGCCGGGCTGCTCGCGGCCCGCGCGCTCGCGGGGGTCGAGTGGCCGGACGACGAGGTGTTCGCGCTGGCCACCGAGATGGAGGGCCACCCCGACAACGTGGCGCCGTGCCTGGCCGGCGGTCTCACCGTCGCCTGGTCCGACCACGCGGGGACGCCGCATATGGTGAAACTGGCTCCCGACCAGCGGGTCCGTCCCGTCGTCCTGATTCCGTCCGCGCGGCTGGCGACGGAGACCGCCCGGGGGCTGCTGCCGAAGGACGTGCCCCACAAGGACGCCTCCTTCAACGCCGGCCGGGCCGCGTTGCTGATAGCCGCGCTGACCCAGCGGCCCGAGACGGGGCTCCTGCTCGCCGCCACGGAAGATCGACTCCATCAGCACTACCGCGCGCCTGCGATGCCGCAGAGCGCGGCTCTGGTAGAACGTCTGCGTGCAGTGGGCGTGCCCGCGGTCGTTTCGGGAGCGGGTCCCACGGTTCTTGCGTTTTCGACATCGGATACGCAGGATTTGATCGCGCCAGAAGTGGGTAATGACTGGCACATCCAGCAAATGGACGTCGACCCGGTTGGTGCGAACGTTCAGTTCCCCGAGACACGCTGATGCCTCTTTAGACCTTCAGGGAATAGCCGTGTGCGCTGGTGATGTTAGGCTGATAGCCGCACCAGATGCCCCCTTGGTGGGTGCGTGCTTGTCAGCCACACATCGCTGCATCATGCTTCACGTCGCGAGGCGTGGGCAGCGCGGCTGTCTCCCCGGAATTAGTCGCCTCCGGTTGGCCCACACCCGGTTGGCCCGAACCGAGGCGTCTTCGACGGGGATCTGCGCGTTCGAATCCAATCGACATCTGGTTGGCGACAGCAATCTGGGGGGTGTCAGGCACGCGCCACGGCCCAGCGGCGGCGTGACCAACCCCTCCCCAAGAGTGGCGGCCGTCTCCAGCGACAGCCGAAGATCGCAAAGTGCACCCCGACCCGGTCTGTCCCGCCGGATCGCAAGCACCTCCGGGACGCCCGGCAGAACAAAACCGGCGCCCGACCCCTGGGAAGGACCTTTTAGTTGAGCGACACCACCGAACTCCTCTCCGACGCACCAGGCGCTGAGCCCGCGTCCGGCGACACCCCCACTCGCGCCGCGGCCAAGCCCCGTGCGCGTCGCTCCGGCACCGGCCTGTCCGCCAAGGTGCTGCCCGAGCTGCAGAAGATCGCAGCTGAGCTGGGCATCAGCGGGACGGGGCGCATGCGGAAGAGCCAGCTGATCGCGGCCATCCAGGAGAAGCAGGGTGGCGGCACGGGCGACGCCGCGCCGGCCCCCGCGGCCGCCGCGGAGGCGCCCGCCCCCGTGGCCGAGACGGCCCCCGCGGCCGAGCGGCCCACCCGGGCACGCAGGGAACGTTCCCGCGCCAAGACCGCGGTCGAGGAGCCCGCGCCGCAGCCCGTGGCCGCCGCGCCGGAGCCCGTGGCCCAGGCGCCCGAGCCCGTGGCCGCGCCCGCCGAGACCGTCGTCGAGCAGGCCCAGGCCGCCGACGGCGGCCAGGGCGAGTCGCGCGCCGAGCGCGGCGAGAGCCGCAGGGAGCGCCGCAGCCGCGGCGAGCGCCGTGAGCGCGGCGAGCGTTCCGCAGACCGCTCCTCCGAGCGCTCCTCCGACCGTGGCGAGCGCGGTGACCGGGGCGAGCGCGGTGACCGTGCTGACCGTGCTGACCGTGGTGACCGCGGCGAGGGTGGCCGCACCGACGGCAGGGCCGACGGTCGCGCCGCCGACGCGGGCAGCCGGGGCGACCAGCGGGGCGACCAGCGCGACCAGCGCGGCGACCAGCGGGGCGGCGGCGCCGACGACGACGAGCGCGGTGGCCGTGGCCGCCGTGGCCGCTTCAGGGAGCGCAACCGTGGCCGTGGCCGCGAGCGCTTCGAGGCGGGCGAGCCCGTCATCGGCGACGACGACGTGCTCATCCCGATCGCCGGCATCCTCGACATCCTCGACAACTACGCCTTCGTCAGGACCAGCGGCTACCTGCCGGGCAGCAACGACGTCTACGTCTCGCTCGCCCAGATCCGCCGCAACGGCCTGCGCAAGGGCGACGTCATCACCGGCGCGGTCCGCCAGCCCCGCGAGGGCGAGCGGCGCGAGAAGTTCAACGCCCTGGTCCGCCTCGACACCGTCAACGGCATGGACCCGGACCAGGCCCGCAACCGGCCCGACTTCAACAAGCTGACGCCGCTCTACCCGCAGGAGCGCCTGCGTCTGGAGACCGAGCCCAACATCCTCACCACGAGGATCATCGACCTCGTCTCCCCGATCGGCAAGGGCCAGCGCGGCCTCATCGTCTCGCCGCCCAAGGCCGGCAAGACGATGGTGCTGCAGGCCATCGCCAACGCGATCACCCGCAACAACCCCGAGTGCCACCTGATGGTCGTGCTCGTGGACGAGCGGCCTGAAGAGGTCACCGACATGCAGCGGTCGGTGAAGGGCGAGGTCATCCACTCGACCTTCGACCGTCCCGCCGAGGACCACACCACGGTCGCCGAGCTCGCCATCGAGCGCGCCAAGCGCCTGGTGGAGCTGGGCCACGACGTGGTCGTCCTGCTCGACTCGATCACCCGTCTCGGCCGCGCCTACAACCTGGCGGCGCCGGCGTCCGGGCGCATCCTGTCGGGTGGTGTCGACTCCACGGCCCTCTACCCGCCCAAGCGCTTCTTCGGCGCCGCCCGCAACATCGAGAACGGCGGCTCGCTGACGATCCTCGCCACGGCCCTGGTCGAGACCGGGTCCAAGATGGACGAGGTCATCTTCGAGGAGTTCAAGGGCACCGGCAACATGGAGCTCAAGCTCAACCGCTCCCTCGCCGACAAGCGCATCTTCCCCGCGGTGGACGTCGACGCGTCCGGCACCCGTAAGGAAGAGATCCTCATGGCCAGGGAAGAGCTCCAGATCGTCTGGAAGCTGCGCCGGGTGCTGCACGCACTCGACATGCAGCAGGCGCTGGAGCTGCTCCTGGAGAAGATGAAGGAGACCAAGTCCAACGCGGAGTTCCTCCTGCAGGTCCAGAAGACCACGGTGAGCAGCGACCGCGACTAGCGACCGCGACGGCGAAGGGCGGCAGGTGACTCACCTGCCGCCCTTTCCGCGTTCACGGGGGACGATACGGGGGCCGATACGGGGGCTAGCCCCACCCCCGGACACGAGTCAGCTCCATTCCGGCGCGGAGCCGGGCGGTGCAGGCTTGAGGGCATGCGATCCGTGGCGTTGAAGGACCGGGTGCCCTGGGGACCCAAAGGGCCGCTGGGAGTGCTGGCCGATCCCATGACGTGGCGGGCGGCGGCGTACTTGCTGGTCAGCGGGGCGATCGGGCTCGGC
This sequence comes from Nonomuraea sp. B208, assembly GCF_057536035.1. Lineage (NCBI taxonomy): Bacteria > Bacillati > Actinomycetota > Actinomycetes > Streptosporangiales > Streptosporangiaceae > Nonomuraea > Nonomuraea sp. B208. The sequence continues at coordinate 36,797 of NZ_BAAJOU010000031.1, read as the reverse complement.
TGGTTCCTGCTGTTGTCGTTCGCGGTGCCGGTCTCGCTCACGCTGGCGGTGGTGTGGGTGGGCGTGCCGCTGGCCATGGCGACCGTGCTCATGTGGCGCGGCGGGGCGATGCTGGAGCGGCGGGTGCTGCGGGTGGCGTTCGGGGTGCGCATCGCGGACCCGTACCGGCGGCGGCCGGAGGGCGGGGTGGCGGCGTACCTCCAGTGGCTCGTCACCGACCCCGCGACCTGGAAGGACCTGGGTTACCTGCTCATGCTGCTGCCGCTCGGCGCGGTCGAGACGGTGGTGTCGTTCGGGCTGTGGGTGTCGACGGCGGTGCTGCTCCTCGCGCCGGCGATCCTGGCGGCGAGCGTGGCCGAGGGCCAGACGTACGCGGTGGAGGACCACGTCGGCGCCTGGCTGTGCGTGCCCGCCGGGCTCGTGCTGCTCGTGCTGACCGCCTACCTCGCCCGCGCGATGGGCTGGCTGCACGGGACGCTCGCGACCGTGCTGCTCGGCGCACCCGAGGAGGAGCGGCTGCGGGTCAGCCGTGCCCGGGGGGTGGACGCGGCCGAGGCCGAGCGGCGCAGGATCGAACGCGATCTGCACGACGGCGCGCAGCAGCGGCTGCTGTCGGTGGCGGTGGACCTCGGGCGGGCGCAGGCCAAGTTCGACACCGACCCCGAGACGGCGCGCGAGCTCATCGTCCAGGCCCACGCCGGCACGAAGGCCGCCATCGCCGAGCTGCGCGACCTCGCGAGGGGCATCCATCCGGCCATCCTCAGCGACCGCGGGCTCGACGCCGCGCTGTCGGGGCTGGCCGCGCGGGCCCCCGTCCGCGTGGACGTCACGGTCGAGCTGACCGAGCGGCCGCCCGCCGCGGTGGAGAGCATCGCGTACTTCATCGTCGCCGAGGCGCTGGCCAACATGGCCAAGCACGCGGTCGCCACGGAGGCGTCGGTGTCGGTGTTCAGGGAACGGGCGGCCGTGGTCGTGGACGTGTGGGACAACGGCGTCGGCGGCGCCCTCGTCACCCCCGGCGGCGGGCTGGCGGGGCTGGCGGACCGGGCGGCCACCATCGACGGCGTGCTCGTCGTGCACAGCCCCGTCGGCGGCCCCACCATCGTGCGTGCGGAGCTGCCCTGCGAGTGGTAGGCATGGGGCCATGCGCGTGGTGATCGCCGAGGACTCCGTACTCCTGCGCGAAGGGCTCGCCCGGCTGCTGGCCGACGGCGGCATCGACACGGTCGCGGCCGTCGCCGACGGGCCTGCGCTGGAGGCCGCCGTCCGCGCGCACCGGCCCGACCTGGCCATCGTCGACGTACGCATGCCGCCCACGCACACCGACGAGGGCCTGCGGGCAGCGCTGCGGGTGCGCGCCGAGCGTCCCGACTTCCCGATCCTCGTCCTGTCGCAGTACGTCGAGGAGCGCTACGCGGGCGACCTCATCGGCCGGGCCGTCGGTTATCTGCTGAAGGAGCGGGTGGCCGACGTGACCGAGTTCCTGGAGGCGGTGCGTCAGGTGGCGGCGGGCGGCACGGTCATCGACCCCGAGGTCGTCGTGCAGCTCCTCAGCAGGCAGCGCCGCGGCGCGCCGCTCGACTCGCTCTCCCCGCGCGAGCGCGAGGTGCTGGCCCTCATGGCGGAGGGCCGCTCCAACACCGCCATCGCCGCGCGGCTCGTCGTCACCGAGGGCGCGGTCGAGAAGCACATCTCCGGCATCTTCGCCAAGCTGGCCCTCGGGCCGGCGCCCGAGGACCATCGGCGGGTGCTCGCCGTGCTCACCTACCTGGGCCGATGAGTCAGCGGACGTCCACGAACTCCTGCGGCGACAGCGAGGCGCTGGTGGTCTTCGTGCCGGGCACCCTGACGCGGTAGTAGCCGTCCTTGCGGGCCGTGTACGTCTTGGCGTACCTGCCGGTCGAGGTGGTCTTCGCGAAGCCGAGCAGCTTGTACGTCTTGGTCCCCTTGACCTTGAAGTACACCTCGACGATCTTGCGCGGGTACGCCTTCGAGCCGCGGTAGACCTTCCCCGACACCTTGACCTTCTTGCCCGCCGTGACCTTGGCCGGGGCCGAGATCGTGACCCTCGACCGCGCCTTCTTGGAGGCGCCGTTGACGGGCTCGGCGACGGTGAAGCCGGCCACGCCCTTGAGCGTCTGGCCGCCCTTGTGCGCGTACACCTCCAGCGTCCAGTCGCCCGGCGCGGTGTCGTCGGCGAAGTAGGTGGTGCCGCGGTACTTGCCGTCCGACTCTCTGGCGAGGTCGCCCAGGTCGTAGAACTCGCCGCCGCCCGCGCTGACGAGCTTGGCCGACACCTTCGAGGCGTCCTTCACGCTCGCCTCGACCGTGACCTTCACGTCCTTGCCGGTGACGAGTCTCACCGGATCCGGGGTGACCTTGGCGGCGGTGATGCCCTGTTTGCCGGCCACCTGTACGACGAACGGCGTGTTGCTCGTGCCGCCGTCGCGGGTGACGGCGACGTTGAGCTTCCATTCGCCCGCCGGGTCGTCCGCGGCGATCCGCCACCTGCCGGTGATCCGCTGCGTGGCCGAGGCGTCGCCGGGCCGGAAGTCGAACGTCACCGTACGCGCGGCTCTGCCCGGCGCCTCGATGCCGCCGGTCACGCCCGTGACCTGGGCGGGGTCCTTGAGGTTGAGCGTCACGGTGCCCTCGACCTCGTTCTGCAGCGGGACGGAGGCGCTGGCCGACGCCTCGCCCGTGAAGTCGCCCGCGGCCGTGCGGCCGGTCGCGTCGGCGACGCTCGTGCCGGTGCCTCCCAGGAGAACGGCGGCCCCCATGGCGGTCGCGAGCAGCGACCTCAGCCTTCTTCTCATCCGGAGTTCCTAACAAGAGTGAGGGATGGTGCAAAGGAGCCTATTGCGGCGACGCGCGGAGTGCGGGGGCGGTGCGCGGGAATGCACGATGGCCTGGGATGGTTGCACGATCTGGCACACTGGTAGCTGACCATTTTGCGGTTCCGGTTCACGCCATGCCTAGCGGCGACCCGGCGGCCGCAGCCCGAAAGGACAGCGATGAAGCGCGACATCCACCCCGATTACCACGTGACGCAGGTCTCCTGCTCCTGCGGTAACACCTTCACCACCCGCAGCACCGCCAAGAACGGCGTGATCCACGCCGACGTGTGCTCCGCCTGCCACCCGTTCTACACGGGCAAGCAGAAGATCCTGGACACCGGCGGCCGGGTGGCGCGCTTCGAGAAGCGCTTCGGCAAGAAGGCCGCGGGCAAGTAGCTCACCACACGCCGGCCCGGCCGCACATCCGCGTGCGCCGGGTCGGCGTTGTCGGTAAGCGACACCACGCCCCTGGCCGATCCACACACCTCAAGGACCCACGGTGAACCTCGACGAGTTGCTCAAGGAGTATTCCGAGCTGGAGCTGCAGCTCGCCGACCCCGCCGTGCACGCCGACCAGTCCAAGGCCCGCACCCTGGGCCGCCGCTACTCCCAGCTCACCCCGATCGTGACCACCTATCGGGAGCTGGCCACGGTCCGCGAGGACCTGAGCGCGGCCAAGGAGCTCGCCGGCGAGGACGAGTCGTTCGCGGCCGAGGCCGCCGAGCTCGAAGCGCGCGTCCCGCAGCTGGAGGAGCGGCTCAAGCACCTGCTCATCCCGCGCGATCCCAATGATGACAAGGACATCATCATGGAGATCAAGGCGGGCGAGGGCGGCGAGGAGTCCGCGCTGTTCGCCGGCGACCTGCTGCGGATGTACCTCCGCTACGCCGAGCGGCTCGGCTGGAAGACCGAGGTCATCGACTCCCAGCCGTCCGACCTCGGCGGCTACAAGGACGTCACGGTCGCCATCAAGGCCAAGGGCGACGAGGGCGTGTGGTCCAGGCTCAAGTTCGAGGGCGGCGTCCACCGCGTGCAGCGGGTGCCCGTCACCGAGTCGCAGGGCCGCATCCACACCAGCGCCGCCGGCGTGCTCGTCTACCCCGAGGCGGAGGACGTCGAGGTCCAGATCGACCCCAACGACCTGCGCATCGACGTCTACCGCTCCAGCGGCCCCGGCGGCCAGAGCGTCAACACCACCGACTCCGCGGTCCGCATCACCCACCTGCCGACCGGCGTCGTCGTCTCCTGCCAGAACGAGAAGAGCCAGCTCCAGAACAAGGAGTCGGCGATGCGCATTCTGCGCGCCCGGCTGCTGGCCATCGCCCAGGAGGAGGCCGAGGCCGCGGCGCAGGCCGAGCGCAAGTCGCAGGTCCGCACGGTCGACCGCTCGGAGCGCGTCCGCACCTACAACTTCCCGGAAAACCGCATCTCCGACCACCGCGTCGGCTTCAAGGCGTATAACCTCGACCAGGTGCTCGACGGTGAGCTCAATGCCGTCACCCAGTCCCTCATCGACGCCGAGATGGCGGAGAAGCTCGCACAACACTCATGAGTCTGCTGCTGGACGAGATCGCCCTCGCCACCGCCCGGTTGGCTGAGGCAGGCGTGCCCTCACCGCGCACGGACGCGGAGGAGATCGCGGCGTTCGTCCACGGCGTGCGCAGAAGCGAGCTCCACACGGTCAAGGACGCCGACTTCGACGCGCTGTTCTGGGAGGGCGTCGCGCGGCGCGAGGCCCGTGAGCCGCTGCAGCACATCACCGGCCACGCCTACTTCCGCTATCTGGAGCTCGCGGTCGGGCCCGGCGTGTTCGTGCCGCGCCCCGAGACCGAGGTCATGACCGGCTGGGCCATCGAACGGCTGCGCGAGATGGACGTCAACGCGCCGCTCGTGGTGGACCTCGGCACCGGCTCGGGGGCCATCGCGCTGTCGATCGCCCAGGAGGTCGCGCTGGCCGAGGTGCACGCCGTGGAGGTCGATCCCGCGGCCTACACCTGGGCCAAGCGCAACATCACCGAGCTCGGCCAGGGCCGCACCCACCTGCACCCGGAAGACCTCGCCGAGGCGCTGCCCGAGCTCGACGGCAAGGTCGACCTGGTCATCTCCAACCCGCCCTACATCCCGCCCGGCGCGATCCCGCGCGACCCGGAGGTCCGTGACTACGATCCCGCCCGCGCGCTCTACGGCTCGGGCGACGACGGCCTCGAGGAGGTCCGCGCGGTCGAGCGCACCGCCCGCCGGCTGCTGCGGCCGGGCGGCTGGGTGGCCGTCGAGCACGCCGACCAGCAGGGCCGGGCCGTCTACCTGACCTTCCCCGAGGACAACGGCTGGCGCGACGTGCGCCTGCGCCAGGACCTCACCAGAAGGGACCGCTTCGTCACGGCCCGGCTGGGCCAGGACTGAGTCACCACCGAGGAGCTATCCGTGGGACGACGCTTTGACTGCTCGGACCCCGAGCAGAAGGCCGAGGGGCTGAAGGAGGCCACCGAGGCCGTACGCAGGGGCGAGCTCGTGGTGCTGCCCACCGACACCGTCTACGGCATCGGCGCCGACGCCTTCACCCCGGCCGCCGTCACCGCCCTGCTCGACGCCAAGGGGCGCGGGCGCGACATGCCGCCGCCGGTGCTCGTGGGCACCGTACGAGCCGCCACAGCGCTCGTGGACGACCTGGGGCCGTACGGGCAGGATCTCATCGACGCCTTCTGGCCGGGGCCGCTCACGCTCGTCTGCAAGGCCAACAGGGCCCTTTCCTGGGACCTGGGCGACACCAAGGGGACGGTGGCCGTCCGCATGCCGCTCCACCCGGTGGCGCTCGAACTGCTGAAGGAGACCGGCCCCATGGCCGTCTCCAGCGCCAACCGTTCCGGCGCCCCGGCCGCCACGACGGCGGAGGACGCGGAGACGCAGCTCGGCGAGTCGGTCGCGGTCTACCTCGACGGCGGCAAGACCACCGACGACACGCCCTCCACCATCCTCGACCTCACCACCGCCGTGCCCCGGCTGCTGCGGCGCGGGGCCATTCCGGTCCAGAAGCTGCGCGGCATCATCGGGTACGTCGCCACCGACGACTGACGCTCCGGGCGGGATGACCTGCCGCTCGACGTATACCGTCTGCTTATCCCGGCTGCGGTGGCGCTCCGGCCGTGATTACGGTGAGGCCCGGAGCGGCTAGACGTCGGGGAGTGGCCCATGGGCAAGTACGACGGCATGGATCCCAAGCTCGTGCGCGAGCTGCTGTCCGAGGCGAAGCACGCGGCCACGGAGATGCGGGCGGTCGAGGACCGCGTCCGCTCCGCGCTGGGCCGCGCCGGGGTGTCGGTACGGGCCACGCACCGCCCCGTCCAGGTCGCCGAGGCCGTCGACGCCATGGTCAAGGACGTGAACGGGCGGCTCGCGGTGCTGGAGAAACGGGCTGAGCAGCCCGACAAGTCCGACACCACCCGCCCCGCTGATCCGGTGTCGCCCGGCAGACGGCCGGGGGACGACGAAGGGGCGAAGGACGTACGCGGGGGCGACAAACCCACCCAGGAAACCCCGAAGCCCGACGCTGACGGCAAGACGGGCGCTGACGGGAAGACGGACTCTGACGGGAAGAAGGGGTCCGACGGGAAGCCCGACGCTGACGGCAAGACGGGCGCTGATGGCAAGACCGACTCTGACGGGAAGAAGGGGTCCGACGGGAAGACGGGGTCGGACGGCAAGACCGGTTCCGACGGGAAGCCTGACGCTGACGGCAAGACGGGCGCTGACGGCAAGACCGAATCCGACGGCAAGACCGAATCCGACGGGAAGAAGGGGTCCGACGGGAAGCCCGATGCTGACGGTAAGTCCTGTGACGGCACCGGGGACAAGAACACCGGGACCGGGAAGGACACAGGCACAGGCACCGACACGGGCACGGGGACGAGAAAGGACGACAACGGCGTCACCGACACCCCCGCCAAGAACCACCCCGACGACACAGCAGCTACAAAACCCCATGTCGTCGAAGTAGACGGGGTCAAAGTCCTCCAGATCCCCTTGGACCCGCCCACGGCCGAGCAGGTCGAGAACATGCTCAGGAACGCCGACCAGGCCCAACCCGCCGAAATGCCCAAACCACCCACGACCGACCCCGGCGCACCAGCGACCCCCGGCACGAGCGAGATCCCACCCCAGGACATGCCGAGCGTCGAGGCGCCGGCAGGCGAGTACGGCAAGGGCGAATGGGCCGGACGCGACATCCGCCCCGACGGCACCCCTGGCTCCATCAACCCGAACGACCCCTCGTCCACGACCCCACCAGCGGACAGCGGCACCGTCGAAGCCGCCTACCCGCGGGACGACAGCAGCGCGACGACCATCACACCGATCGACGACAAGCCCTCGAACCCGGGCACAGGCCCGGACACAGGCTGCGACTCCACCACCGACCGCACCCCGGGCGGAAACAACACGACACCAGAGGGCACAGGTAAGGGGGACGCCGGCGCCCCCTCGGCCGGCACGGGCGCGACCCCTGGCGGCATCGGCTCGGAGTCGGGTGGCGCGGATCCCACGCCACCTGGTGGCGGCGCGAGCCCGGACGGCGCAGGATCCGCGCGCGGCGACGCCGGTGCGACGACGCCGAGTGGGGAACGTGCGACGCCGGGCGACGCCGGTACGACGACGCCGAGCGGCGAACGTACGACGCCGGGCGACACCGGCACGGCTCGCGGCGACAGCGGTTCGGCCTCGGGCGGAAACCAAGGGGTGGTCATCCCGCCGACACCCCCGGCGGCCGACGGCGGCGGCGCAGGGGCGGCAGGCACCGCACCAGGAGGAGGCGGCGAGGGCGCGACCGGAGGCAACGGCGGCACCACGCCACCGGCAACCGGCGGGGACGCCACGCCAGGGTCCGGCCAGGGCACCGCGCCGGGTTCCGGCGGTGACGGCACTCCAGGGTCCGGCCAGGGCACCGCGCCGGGTTCCGGCGGTGACGGCACTCCAGGGTCCGACCAGGGCACCGCACCGGGTTCCGGCGGTGACGGCACTCCAGGATCCGGCCAGGGCGCCGCGCCGGGGTCGGGTTATGAGGCGGCGGCTGGTGGCGGGGCCGGCTCGGGAGGTTCGGGGATAAGGCTCATGGACGACCCCGGCGTCTCGGTGGTCGCCCACGGGTACGGCGGTGCCGGCGCGGAGGGCGGCGGGGCTCACGGTGGCGCGCAGGTGCGGATCACGGCTGGGGGAGAGATCCCCGGGTGGGCCGGGAACGGCGGTGACGTGGTGTCCTTCGGGCCGACGGCTCCCGATCTGGACGTCCCGCGGGCCGCCCACCCCCAGGACATCCCGTCCGTACGCATCCCGCCCGCCGAGCCCGGCGACCACGGCACCGACGCCCGGCCCGCCCAGGACATCCGGCCCGACGGCCCCCCGGGCACGATCGACCCCGACCGGCCCACCCCCCGAAATCCCGAGACGCCGGAAAGGACCGCGTGATGTACGCCGACCCCCCGGCCCCCCGCCCCAAAGCCGTGGACGAACGCCCCCCGGCCACCTCCACCGGCCCCCTGGACAACCAGCCCGCCGCCTGGGAGTTCAACCCGGAGTACCAACGCCTGGTGGTCGCCTGGCAGACCGTCCTGCCCCAGCTGGAGTCACTCAGGACGACCCTGGACAAGGCGTTCAACCTGGCCAGGAGCCCGCAGACCTGGGACGCCCCGGTCGGCGAGCGGTACGTCCAGGACATCCGCGAGTGGCGCACCAGGCTGGCCGTCTACCGGCACGCGGTGCTGACGGCGATCAGTGACGAAGCTCACGACACGCCCCGCTGGATCCCGGTGAAGACGAGCGCCCCCCACGCGTTCCCCTGACGCGCGGCGGACCCGCTCCTCGGAGAGCCGGACACCGGGTCGTACAGTGGGGGAATGGGTGCGCAACCCTACTACGGCCCGGACTTCGGGCTGCTGCGGCGGAACGATCCGGAGCTCGCCGAGGTGCTGCTCGACGAGCTGGCCCGCGAGCGCCGCGGGCTGCAGCTCATCGCGAGCGAGAACTACACCTCGCCCGCCGTCCTCGCCGCCCTGGGCTCGACCCTGACGAACAAGTACGCCGAGGGCTACCCGGGCCGCCGCTACTACGGCGGCTGCGAGGTGGTGGACCGCGCCGAGCGGCTGGCCATCGAGCGCGCGACGCGGCTGTTCGGCGCCGAGCACGCCAACGTCCAGCCCCACTCAGGGGCCTCGGCGAACCTGGCCGCCTACGCCGCGCTCCTCCAGCCCGGCGACACGATGCTGGCGATGGCCCTGGCGCACGGCGGCCATCTCACGCACGGCTCGAAGGTGAACTTCTCGGGACGGTGGTTCGACGTCGTGCCGTACGGGGTGCGCAGGGACACCGAGCTGATCGACTATGACGAGGTGCGGGACCTGGCGCTGCGGCACCGGCCGAAGGTCATCGTGTGCGGCGCCACGGCGTACCCGAGGCTGATCGACTACGCGGCCTTCCGCGGCGTCGCCGACGAGGTGGGGGCGTGGCTGCTGGCGGACGCGGCCCATCCGATCGGGCTGATGGCGGGCGGTGCGATCCCGTCGCCGGTCCCGTACGCGGACATCGTGACGTTCACCACCCACAAGACGCTGCGCGGGCCGCGCGGCGGCGCGATCCTGTGCACCGCCGAGCTGGCCGCCAGGATCGACCGGGCGGTGTTCCCCTTCCTGCAGGGCGGGCCGCTCATGCACGTGGTGGCGGCCAAGGCGGTGGCGTTCGGCGAGGCGCTGCGGCCGGAGTTCGCCGGTTACGCGCGCCGGGTGGTCGCCAACGCGCAGGCGCTCGCCGGGGCGCTGGGCGCGGAGGGGATGCGGGCGGTCTCGGGCGGCACCGACACGCACCTGGCGCTGGTCGACCTGCGCGACACGGGCGTGACGGGGGCGGAGGCCGAGCGGCGGTGCGCGGCGGCGGGCATCACGCTCAACCGCAACGCCATCCCGTACGACCCCGAGCCCCCGGCGGTCACCTCGGGCATCCGGGTGGGGACGCCCTGCGTCACCACGCAGGGGCTGGGGCCGGAAGAGCTGGTGGAGGTCGGGAAGCTCGTGGCCACCGCGGTCCGCGAACCCGGCGCCGCCGAGGAGGTCAGGGAGAGAGTCACGGCGCTGCTGACCATCTATCGGCCATATCTCAGCGAATATTAAGCTGGTCTGTGTCGTTTTCCGGTCACACCTGGCCGGGACATCCGGGAAACTAGGGTCGTGCGCGAATACCTGTTCATGGCGCTCATCGCGGCGGCGGTGACCTATCTGCTGGTCCCGCTCGTGCGGCGCTTCGCGATCCGCATCGGCGCCATGCCGGAGGTTCGTGACCGCGACGTGCACACCACGCCGACGCCCCGCCTGGGCGGTCTGGCGATGTACGGCGGACTGGTGGCGGGGCTGCTGGTCGCCAGCCAGCTCACGCACACCGGCAAGGCGCTCAACGAGACCGACGGCAACGCGGTCACGGCGCTCATCGTGGCCGGCGGGCTGATCACGCTGACCGGGTTCCTCGACGACTGGTGGGGCATGGACGCCTTCATCAAGCTCGGCGGCCAGGTCGCGGCGGCGGGCGTGCTGGCCTTCTTCGACATGCGCCTGCTCTACATCCCGCTGCCGCAGGACTGGGGCGGGTCCGTCAGCCTCGACCTCACGCTCAGCACCGTGATCACCATCATGGTCGTGGTGGTGACGATCAACGCGGTCAACTTCGTCGACGGCCTCGACGGCCTCGCGGCCGGGATCGTCTGCATCGCCGGCATGGCGACCTGGGCCTACTCGATCTTCCTGGCCGTCAACATCAGCGGCGGGCGCATCACCACGACGGCCGCCATCGCGGCCATCCTCATCGGCACCTGCCTCGGCTTCCTGCCGCACAACTTCCACCCGGCGAAGATCTTCATGGGCGACACCGGGGCGATGCTCATCGGGCTCGTGCTGGCCTCGTCCATCGTCACGGTGACCCCAGTCGACCCGGGGATCATCGAGGGCATGAACAAGGTGCCGGTGCTGCTGCCGCTGCTGCTGCCGGCGGCGGTGCTGATCCTGCCGCTGGTCGACCTCATCACGGCGGTCGTGCGGCGCACCTCGCGGGGGCTGTCGCCGTTCGCGCCCGACCGCGGCCACCTGCACCACCGGCTGATGGACATCGGCCACTCGCACCGCAGGTCGGTGCTCATCATGTACGCCTGGGCGTTCCTGTTCGCGTTCGGCATCGTCGGCATGTCCACGATCGGCGTGCCGGTCCTGCTGTTCCCCGTGGTCATCGTGTTCGCGCTGGCGGTGCTCGTGCTGATGGCGCTGCCGCGCTGGCGGGGCCGGGGCGGCACGCACGCGGCCTCGCGCGGCAAGCAGCCCGACGACGACGGCCCGCCCACCGGCCCGATGCCGCCGATCCCGCCGGAGCCCGAGGTCAGGCGGCGGATGCAGCAGCCGCCTGACGGGCCGGGCGCGCAGCGCGCGGCCGCCGACGGCAATCCGGTCATTCCAGCATTTCCGAGCCGTTCTTGATCGCGAACTAGAAACGGCAGGTAAAAGCGGTCTTCCGTGAGCTTGTGATATCTTTCACGAGCAGGGACCCCCGACGCACTTGTCCGCGGGGTAGCAAACGCTCGCTTGATAACTCGCTGATGGAGCACCGATGCAGGCCAACGACGTGCGCGTACTCAAGAGCGCCGCGATTCCGACCCTCGCGGTCGGGGTGGCCGCGGTGGTCGTCGCTCTTCTGACCGCCGGCGGCAAGGGCGCACTGGGCGCCGCCCTCGGCACACTGCTGGTCGGGGTCTTCTTCAGCGTCAGTGTGGTGGCGGTCTCCTACGCCGCCCGTATCTCCCCGCAGGTGATGGCGATGGCGGCGATGGGGAGCTACCTCGTCAAGGTCGTCGTCATCATGATCGTGCTCAACGCGTTCCGCGACACCACGATCTGGAACACCCTCGCTTTCGCTTGGTCGGTCGTGATCTGCACGCTCGTGTGGACCGGGTTCGAGGTCCGCGCCTTCATGAAGACCAAGATGCTGTACGTCGACCCCGAGGCCAAGGTCCCCGGACAGGGTGACTCATGAGGCCGTCCCTCTGGGCGGGGCCCGATATGACTAGTCCTCTACTCGCCTGCTATCGTCGGGGCCGCGATGAGCGCACAGGAACGCCGACCGGAGACAGACGGTCGCGACTTCGCCGACGCCATGTGGTCAGTCCCCAGCTATCTGCTCGCAGGGATGGCCTTCTACGGCGGTCTCGGGTGGTTGCTGGACCGGTGGTTGGACATGTCCGCGTTCTTCCCCATAGGCGTGGTCTTGGGGGTTGTGCTCGCCGGCTACCTGGCCTACCGGAAGTTCGGTCGCTAGCCCGGCGCAGCGATCACTCCGCCGAGGTAACTCTTGTGATCCACTACGACGTTGAAGGGAACGCCGCGTGAGTGCGCTGACGGTCCTCGCTCCTCATGGCGATCAGTTCGGGGCGCCTACGCCTGAAGAGCTGTTCAACCTGCCCCCGATCATCCCGGGGGTGGACTGGTTCACCAAGCCGGTCCTGCTCGCCCTGCTCACCTCGGTCGTGGTGATCGCGCTGTGCTGGGGCGCCTTCGCCAAGCCCAAGCTGGTGCCGAGGGGCCTCCAGAACGTCGTCGAGTACGGCTACATGTTCGTCCGCGACCAGGTCGCCCGGCCCTTCCTGGGCAAGGACGCCGACCAGTGGATGGGCCTGCTGGTCTCGATCTTCTTCGTGGTCCTCCTGTGGAACTTCATGGGCGTCGTCCCCGTGCTGCAGTTCCCGGTCGCCTCGCACATCGCCTTCCCCGCCGTGCTCGCCGGCCTGATCTACGTCATCAAGGTCTACCTCGGCATGAAGCACCAGGGCCCGGTCGGCTACTTCAAGAACATGATGTTCCCCCCCGGCCTGCCCAAGTTCATCTACGTGCTGCTCGCGCCGATCGAGTTCCTGTCGAACCTGATCATCGCCCCCTTCACGCACGCGGTCCGACTCTTCGCGAACATGTTCGCGGGTCACATGCTTCTGGCCTTCTTCAGCATGGTCGGCTTCTGGTTCCTGTTCGAGAAGCTGACCCCGCTGGGCGCTCCCGTCGGCGTCGTGGGCGTGGTGATGACCATCGTCCTGACCGGCTTCGAGATGTTCATCCAGTTCCTGCAGGCCTTCCTGTTCGCGATGCTGGCCGCCATGTACATCGGCGGCTCGCTGCACCCCGAGCACTGAGTCCCACGCACACCACACGGAATGTCCATGACCGGTGATACCCACGTCATCGGCCGTTAAGTAAAGGAATAACAACAATGAGCGTTCTCGCTGAGGTCTCCGGCAACGTCACCGCCATCGGTTACGGTCTCGCCGCCATCGGCCCCGGCATCGGCGTCGGCATCATCTTCGGTCAGGGCGTGCAGGCCATCGCGCGCCAGCCCGAGGCTTACGGCCTGATCCGCCAGAACATGCTCCTCGGCTTCGTCCTCACCGAGGCCCTCGCCCTGATCGGCCTGGTGGCGCCGTTCATCTTCTCGGGCATCTGATCGCCCTCAACTGACGAAAGGCTGCAACATGATCGTTAAGGCAGCTACGCTCCTTGCGGCGGAGGAGGGTGGCAACCCCCTCATCCCGCACACGTACGAGCTCGTCGTCGGTATCTTCGCGTTCCTCGTCGTCTTCCTCGTCGTCGGGCGCATGCTCGTGCCGCGTATCCAGAAGACGCTGGCCGAGCGGACGGACGCGATCGAGGGCGGCATCAAGCGGGCCGAAGAGGCCCAGGCCCAGGCCCAGGAGCTGCAGCGCCAGTACGCGGCCAACCTCGAGGAGGCCAGGCGCGAGGCCGCCAGGCTCCGCGAGGAGGCACGCGAGCAGGCGTCGCAGATCAAGGCCGAGCTCCGCGAGGAGGCGCAGGCCGAGGCCCGCCGCCTCGTCGAGGCTGCTCACGCGCAGATCGAGGCCGACCGTCAGGCCGCCTTCGCGCAGCTCCGCACCGAGATCGGCCGCCTGTCGACCGAGCTCGCGGGCCGCATCGTGGGCGAGTCGCTGGAGGACGAGGTTCGGCAGAGCCGCATCGTCGACCGGTTCCTCGACGAGCTGGAGAGCTCCAACGCGCAGGCGGTGCGCTGATGCGCGGTCTGAGCAGGACGTCGCTGGCCGAGGTCGAGGAGCGGTTCAACGCGGTCGCCGGCAGTGCCGACCTCGGGACGCTCTCCGACGAGCTGTTCGCGGTCGCGGATCTGCTCGACCGCGAGCACGGCCTGCGCCGCGCCCTGTCCGACCAGGCCAGGCCGGCGGAGGTCAAGACGCGCACCGTGCGCGCGCTGCTGGAGGGCAAGGTCGGCGCGGTCACGCTGACCACCGTCGAGAGCGCGGTCGCGGCTCGCTGGTCACGCGCCGGCGACCTCGCCGACGTGCTCGAACGGCTCGGCGTGGTCGCCGCGGCCGCTGAGGCGGAGAGCCAGTCGCGGCTCGACGACGTGGAGGACGAGCTCTTCCGCTTCGGTCGCGTCGTGGCCGCCAACCCCGACCTGCGCCGCGCGCTCGCCGACACCGCGGGCCCCGCCGAGGGCAAGCGGCAGCTGCTGAGCGACCTGCTCAGCGGCAAGGTGGCGCCCACCAGCCTGCGCCTCATCACGCAGGTGGTTCTGCACCCGCGAGGACGTAGCCTGGAAGTAGGGCTCGAGGAGTTCGGCCAGCTCGTGGCCCAGCAGCGCCAGCGCCTCGTGGCGGTGGTGCGCAGCGCCGTCGAGCTGACCGAGGCACAGAAGCGGCGCCTGTCGTCGTGGCTGCGCACCTCGTACGGGCGTGACGTGCACCTGAATGTCGAGGTGGACAAGCGAGTGCTCGGTGGGTTCTCGGTCCGCATCGGCGACGAGATCATCGACACCACCATCGTGGGACGAATCGAAGAAGTCCGCCGCCGGTTGGCCGGCTAGGCGAAATAGGGAGACAGAGTAGAGATGGCGGAGCTTACGATCCGGCCGGACGAGATCCGGGACGCGCTTGAGCGCTTCGTCCAGGCGTACGAACCGGAAGGCGCCGCGCGCGAGGAGATCGGGACCGTCGTCGACGCCGGCGACGGCATCGCCCATGTCTCCGGCCTGCCCTCGGCGATGGCGAACGAGCTGCTCGAGTTCGAGAACGGCACGCGCGGCCTGGCGCTCAACCTCGACACCCGTGAGATCGGTGTCGTGATCCTGGGCGACTTCAGCGGCATCGAGGAGGGCCAGACGGTCCGCAGGACGGGCGAGGTCCTGTCCGTGCCCGTCGGCGACGACTTCCTCGGCCGTGTGGTCGACCCCCTGGGCAACCCCCTCGACGGCAAGGGCGCCATCACCGCCGAGGGCACGCGTGCCCTTGAGCTGCAGGCCCCCTCGGTCGTCCAGCGGCAGCCGGTGAAGCAGCCGCTGCAGACCGGCATCAAGGCGATCGACGCCATGACGCCGATCGGCCGTGGCCAGCGCCAGCTGATCATCGGTGACCGCGGCACGGGCAAGACCGCGATCGCCGTCGACACCATCCTCAACCAGCGCGAGGCCTGGGCCTCCGGCGACCCGGCGCAGCAGGTCCGCTGCGTCTACGTCGCGGTCGGCCAGAAGGGCTCGACGATCGCGCAGGTCAAGGCCCGGCTCGAGGAGGCCGGCGCGATGGAGTACACCACCATCGTCGCCGCTCCCGCCTCCGACCCGGCCGGCTACAAGTACCTCGCCCCCTACACCGGTTCGGCCATCGGCCAGCACTGGATGTACCAGGGCAAGCACGTCCTCATCGTCTTCGACGACCTGACCAAGCAGGCCGACGCCTACCGCGCCGTGTCCCTGCTGCTGCGTCGCCCGCCGGGCCGTGAGGCCTTCCCCGGCGACGTCTTCTACCTCCACTCCCGGCTCCTGGAGCGTTGCGCCAGGCTCTCGGACGACATGGGCGGCGGCTCGATGACGGGTCTGCCGATCATCGAGACCAAGGGCAACGACGTGTCGGCGTTCATCCCGACCAACGTCATCTCCATCACCGACGGCCAGTGCTTCCTGGAGACCGACCTGTTCAACGCCGGCGTCCGCCCGGCCATCAACGTCGGCATCTCCGTCTCCCGAGTCGGCGGTTCGGCGCAGGTCAAGGCCATGCGCAAGGTCGCCGGCACGCTGAAGCTGTCGCTGTCCCAGTACCGCGACCTGGAGGCGTTCGCCTCGTTCGCCTCCGACCTCGACGCCGCCTCCCGTGCCCAGCTGGAGCGCGGTCAGCGGCTGGTCGAGCTGCTCAAGCAGCCCCAGTACTCCCCGTTCCCCGTGGAGCGCCAGGTCGTGTCGGTGTGGGCCGGCACCACCGGTGAGCTGGACGAGGTGCCGACCGAGGACATCCGCCGGTTCGAGGCCGAGTTCCTCGACTACCTGCAGTCCTCGCACAAGGGCGTCTTCGACACCATCCGCGAGACGAAGGACATGGGCGACGACACCGTCACCACCCTCAAGGACGCCATCACGGAGTTCAAGAAGGGCTTCACCACCTCCTCGGGCGAGCTGCTGGTGAAGGACGAGCCGGTCGCTCCGCTGGAGGCCGGCGAGGTCGGCCAGGAGAAGATCAAGAAGGTCGTCCGCCCGGCGACGGAGAAGTAGTCCATGGGTGCCCAGCTCAGGCTGCTGCGGCGGCGGATCAACTCGGTCAAGTCGACCGCGAAGATCACGCGCGCCCAGGAGCTCATCGCCTCCTCACGGATCGTGCGGGCGCAGCAACGGATGCAGGCGGCGCTGCCGTACGAGCGCGAGATCATCCGCGCCGTCACCGGCGTCGTCAGCAACGCGGCCAGCGTCGACCATCCGCTGACCGTGGCGAAGGACAACCCCGCCAAGGCGGGCGTTCTGATCGTCACGAGCGACAGCGGGTTCTGCGGCGGCTTCAACGCCAACGTGCTGCGTGAGGCCGAGGCCCTGCGCGGGCTGCTGGAGAGCCGTGGCCTTGAGGTCGTGCCGTTCGTCACCGGGCGCAAGGGTGTCACCTGGCACTCCTTCCGCGGCCGGACGATGGGCGGCGAGTGGGTCGGCTTCTCCAGGAAGCCGGCCTACGCCGACGCCAAGGAGATCGCGGGTGTCCTCATCGACTCGTTCAAGGACGAGAACGGCATCGACGAGATCCACATCGTCTCGACCGAGTTCATCTCCATGCTGACCCAGAACGTCGTCGTCAAGCGCGTTCTGCCGCTGGAGGTCGAGGAGACCGAGGCCACGGAGTCCACCCAGATTCCGCCGTACTTCGAGTTCGAGCCGACCGCCGGCGACGTGCTGGAGTCGCTGCTTCCGCGTTACGTGGAATCCCGGATCTTCACCGCGCTGCTGCAGTCGGCGGCCTCCGAGGAGGCCGCCAGGCGGCGCGCCATGAAGTCGGCGACCGACAACGCCAACGAGCTGATGCGGGTGCTCACCCAGCAGATGAACCAGGCTCGCCAGGCCGAGATCACCCAGGAAATCAGCGAGATCGTCGGTGGCGCCAACGCGCTCGCTGACGCCGCAGCGGGGAAAGAGTGAAATGACTGCAGAGGCTGTTGAAACTGTAGAAGCCGCCGCGGCCGGCACCGGCCGTGTGGCGCGCGTCACCGGCGCCGTCGTCGACGTGGAGTTCGGCGTCGACGCGATGCCCGACATCTATAACGCGCTCAAGGTCGAGGTCACCCTCGGCGGCGAGACCAAGACGCTGACCCTGGAGGTCGCCCAGCACCTCGGCGACAACCTGGTCCGCGCCATCTCCATGCAGCCCACCGACGGCCTGGTCCGCGGCCAGGCGGTGCAGGACACCGGCGCGCCGATCTCGGTGCCCGTCGGCGACGTCGTCAAGGGCCACGTGTGGAACGCGCTGGGCGAGACGCTGGACGTCCCGACCTCGTCGCTGAAGATCACCGAGCGGTGGGGCATCCACCGTCCGGCCCCGGCCTTCGACCAGCTCGAGTCCCGCACCGAGCTGCTCGTCACCGGCATCAAGGTCATCGACCTGCTCACCCCGTACGTGCAGGGTGGCAAGATCGGCCTGTTCGGCGGCGCCGGCGTGGGCAAGACGGTCCTCATCCAGGAGATGATCCGCCGTGTCGCCCGCAACTTCGGCGGCACCTCGTGCTTCGCCGGCGTGGGCGAGCGCACCCGTGAGGGCAACGACCTCTGGCTGGAGATGGAGGAGGCGGACGTCCTCAAGGACACCGCGCTCGTCTTCGGCCAGATGGACGAGCCGCCGGGCACCCGTCTGCGGGTCGCGCTGACGGCGCTGACCATGGCGGAGTACTTCCGCGACGTGCAGAAGCAGGACGTGCTGCTCTTCATCGACAACATCTTCCGCTTCACGCAGGCCGGTTCCGAGGTCTCCACCCTGCTCGGCCGCATGCCGTCGGCCGTGGGTTACCAGCCCACGCTGGCCGACGAGATGGGCGTGCTCCAGGAGCGCATCACCTCGACCCGCGGTCACTCGATCACCTCCATGCAGGCGATCTACGTCCCCGCGGACGACATCACCGACCCGGCCCCGCACAACGCGTTCGCGCACCTCGACGCGCAGACCGTTCTGTCGCGGCCGATCTCGGAGAAGGGCATCTACCCCGCGGTGGACCCGCTCGACTCCTCCTCCCGGATCCTCGACCCGCAGATCGTGGGCGAGGAGCACTACCGGGTGGCCCAGGAGACCAAGCGGATCCTGCAGAAGTACCGCGAGCTCCAGGACATCATCGCGATCCTCGGCATCGACGAGCTGTCCGAGGAGGACAAGGTCACCGTCCAGCGGGCCCGCCGCATCGAGCGCTTCCTGTCGCACCCGATGTACGCGGCCGAGGCCTTCACCGGCCAGCCGGGCGAGACCGTGCCCCTCGACGAGACCATCGCCTCCTTCAAGGGCCTCTGCGCGGGTGAGTACGACCACCTGCCCGAGCAGGCGTTCTTCATGGTCGGCGGCATCGAGCAGGCCGTGGCCAAGGCCAAGGAACTCCAGCGTCGCTAATCGCCATACGGTGGCGGCCCGGGCATGGTCCCGCGCCGCCACCTGATCGGAAAGGAACCTGCACAAGTGGCGAAGCTACGCGTAGGGGTTGTCTCACCCGAGCGTGAGATCTGGTCTGGCGAGGCCGACATGGTGATTGCCAAGACCGTGGACGGCGAGATCGGTATTATGCCGCAACATGCACCTGTGCTCGGCGTTCTCGTCGAGGGCGGTGTGCTGCGCGTGAAGCGGGAGGGCGAGGTCGACCTCGTGGCGGCTGTTCACGGCGGGTTCATCTCCGTGGCCGACAATGAGGTGTCCGTGCTCGCCGAGGTCGCCGAGCTCGGGTCGGAGGTCGACGTCGCGGCTGCCCGTGACGCGCTCGACCGCGCTCAGGCCTCCATCGAGGCCAACCAGGAAGACGCCGACGCGGCGATCGAGGCCAAGCGTGCCAGGGCCCGGCTCCGCGCGGCGGGGGAAGACGTATAACAGAGCTGTCAGGGGGCGGCATGGTGGCGACGGTTGTGGTTCTCGTAGTGCTGCTCGCCGCCCTCGTGGTGCCGCGCGTGTTCATGCTGCGCTCGCGCGGCAACGTACCCTGTCGGTTGCGGGCCGGTGACCGCGGCTGGCGCAGCGGGGTGGCCCGCTATGCCGACGGGGAACTCCACTGGATTCCGCTCCTGGGCGTCCGACTGAGGCCGCGCCACGCGATCGCGAGGCGCGGCCTCGTCGTTTCCGCCCGTCGCGAGCTCGGCGACGGCCTCTACGCGGTGGACTGCAGCGGCAGCACGCGGGGCATCTCGCTGGCGATGAGCGCCGACGCGCTCACGGGCTTCCTGGCGTGGCTGGAGTCCGCGCCGCCCAGTGCCTACCTCGACGTGGCCTGACGGGGCCGCAGCGCGGGCCTGAGCGCCGCCCCGGGGGTGTTCAGCGGGTCCCGCCCGGCTTCCACAGGATCTCCTGGCCGGCGTGGGCCACGCGGCAGGCGATGAACAGCAGGTCCGACAGCCGGTTGAGATATTTCGCGGTCAGCGGGTTCATGTCGTCGTGGATCTGCAGGGCGGCCCACGTGGTGCGCTCGGCCCTGCGTACGGTCACGCGGGCCACGTGCAGCGCCGCCGTCGCGGGGTCGCCGCCCGGCAGGATGAAGCTGCGCAGCGGCTTCAGCCCCTCGTTGAGCCGGTCGCACTGCTCCTCCAGCCGGTCGATGTAGGACTGCTCGACCCGCAGCGGCGGGTATTCGGGGTTGTCCGTGACCGGCGTGGCGAGGTCGGCGCCGACGTCGAAGAGCTCGTTCTGCAGGCGGGTCAGCAGCTCGGCCAGCTCGCCCGGCAGGGTGCCGAACGACAGGGCCAGCCCGAGGTGGGCGTTGGCCTCCTCCACGTCGGCGTACGCGGCCAGCCGCGGATCGGTCTTGGCGGTCGTGCTCATGTCGCTCAGCCTGGTGGTGCCGTCGTCGCCGGCACGGGTGTAGATGCGAGAGAGAACGACCGGTTTGTCCTTGTCGGCACGCGTCATGCGCTCAGCGTAATGACAAAAGTCATCCCGATCGGACGCGGGATGCATGTCCGGCCCGTGATTTCGGTGACTACCTGGGCGAACGGTGTGAACGCCACTATTGACCCATGACGAAGGAGAGGACCTGATGCTGGAGATAAGCGAGCTGCGCAAGCGCTTCGCGGGCGGCCCCGACGCCCCCGGCGGAAAGGTCGCGCTGGACGGCGTGGGCTTCAGCGTGCGGCCTGGGGAGATGTACGGGTTCGTCGGCGCGAACGGCGCCGGCAAGACGACCACCATGCGGATCGTCATGGGCGTGCTCCAGGCCGACTCCGGCTCGGTGAGCTGGCAGGGCCGCCCGCTCGACTACGACATGCGACGCCGCTTCGGCTACATGCCGGAGGAGCGCGGGCTGTACCAGAAGATGCGGGTCGCCGAGCAGATCGAGTACTTCGGCCGCCTGCACGGGCTCAGCGCGCCGGCCGCGCAGAAGGCCACCGAGGAGCTGATGGAGCGGCTGGGCATCGCCGAGCGCAGGAACGAGGCCGTGCAGGCGCTCTCGCTGGGCAACCAGCAGCGCGTGCAGCTCGCGGTCGCGCTGGTGCACGACCCCGAGGTGCTGGTGCTGGACGAGCCGTTCTCCGGCCTGGACCCGATCGCCGTGGACGCGCTGGCCGGCACCCTCCAGGAGCGGTGCAGGGGCGGCGTGCCGGTGATCTTCTCCAGCCACCAGCTCGAGCTGGTCGAGCGGCTGTGCGACGCGGTCGGCATCGTCGCGCGCGGGCGCATGGTGGCCTCCGGCACCGTGGCCGAGCTGCGTGCCGCCGAGGGCGACACGCTGCGCGTGGAGGTCCGCGACCCCGCCCCCGGATGGGCCGACGGCCTGCCCGGCACGGTCACCGTGCGCGGCGACCGGCACATCCTGCGCACGACGAACGCGGACGACCAGGAGGTCCTGCGCCGCGCGATCAAGGCGGGCCGCGTCGAGCACTTCGGCGTCGAGCAGCCGACCCTCACCGAGATCTTCAAGGAGGCCGTGGCGTGAACGGTGTGATGCTGGTCGCCCGCAGAGAGGTGATGACGCAGATCCGTACGAAGGGGTTCGTCATCGGCCTGCTGGTGACGGCTCTCCTGGTGGCGGCGGTGTCGTTCGCGCCCAAGCTCATGGACCGCCCCGACTCCTACACCATCGGCACCGTGAACAGCGAGCGGCTGCCGCTGGACCGGGCGGCGCCGGAGGCGAAGTTCGAGTGGCGGGAGTTCGCCGACGAGGCCACGGCCCGGCAGGCCGTGCTCGACGGCGACGTGGACGCCGTCGTGGTCGGCGGGACCAAGGTGCTGGCGGACGGCCAGCTCGACGACGAGCTCGGCGTGCTGCTGCAGAGCGTGAACCGCGAGGTCAAGCTCGGCGCGGCGGGCGTGTCGATCCCGCCGCTCCAGATGGAGACCGTGGGCGAGGACGCGCGGTACGACTCGGCCCGCACCGGGATCGCCGTGGTGCTCGTGCTGGTGCTGTTCATGCTGATCATCAGCCAGGTGTCGATGGTGGCGATGGGCGTCGTGGAGGAGAAGGGCAGCCGTATCGTGGAGATCCTGCTCTCCTCGATCCGGCCCTGGCAGCTGCTCGCCGGCAAGATCATCGGCCTGGGCGTGCTCGGCCTGATCAACCTGGTGGCGATCCTGGCCGTCGGCCTCGGCGCCGCGGCCGCCTCCGGCGCCGCCGCGAACTTCCCACCCGGCATCGGCGGGCTCGTGGCCGGGGTGCTGGTGTGGTTCGTGCTCGGCTACGCGTTCTTCGCGACGCTGTCGGCCGCGTTCGCCTCGCTCGTCTCCCGCCAGGAGGAGGTCGGCAGCGTGATCTCGCCGCTGACCATGGTCATCATGGTCACGTACTTCGTGGCCTTCTACGCCACCACCGACCCCACGGGCACGCTGGCCACGGTCATGTCGTACGTGCCGCCGTTCTCGTCCATGGTCATGCCGGTGCGGATGGCGGCGACCGAGGTGCCGCTGTGGCAGGTGGGCGCGTCCATGGCGGCCATGGTGCTGGCGGTGCTCGCGGTGCTGTCGTTCGGCGCCGGGGTGTACCGCCGGGCGGTGCTGCGCACGGGAGCGCGGCTCAAGCTCACCGAAGTGCTGCGCGCCGGGTAGGCGGACGGCGGCAGCATGGAAGCGCTCCAACGAGCCCGGCGCATCACGTGGATCACGTTGATCGCCGGTCTCGTCATGTTGTGGCTCATCCTCGCGCTGGGCAGCACGGTGCTGTTCGGCGAGGGGAGGTTCCCCTGGTGGCGTGCCGTGCCCGCGTTCGCGGCGGCGGTGGGCTTCACCTGGCTCGCCTGGCGGGCCATCGACGCCGTGATGGCCGGCCGCTATCCCCTCCGCGAGATCGTGGTGAGCGCGGTCCTCGCGGTCATCGGAGCGGCGGCGGGCGGGGGAGACCCCTTCGGCTGGGGCTTCCTCATCATGGTCTGGGTCTACACCGCCACGCTGCGGGTCTCCAAGCGCACAGCGGTCCTGCAGTCGGTGGGGGCCCTCGTGGTCGCCGTGGGGCTCGGCCTGCTCGGGGTGGTGACCGACACCGGGGTGACCGGCGCGGACCTGAGCCTGCCGGAGGCCGTGCTCTTCTACGGCGGGGTCTACGGCGTCTGGTGCGCCTCCCTGCCCCCGTCCGGCCGGCTGTGGTTGTGGATCTGGACACTGGCGGAGCAGGCGCACCAGGGCAGGGAGGCGCACACGCGGCTCGCGCTCGCCGAGGAGCGCCTGCGCTTCGCCCGCGACCTGCACGACCTGGTGGGCCACCAGCTCTCCGCCATCGCGGTCAAGACCGAGCTGGCCAAGCGGCTGTCGGAGGCCGATCCCGCGGCGGCGAGGGCCGAGCTGACCGAGATCAACACGCTCACCCGCAAGGCCCTGCGCGAGCTGCGCGAGGCCGTGCGCGGCTACCGCGAGCTTGACTTGACGGCCGAGCTGGATAGCGTGAAGGGAGTGCTCGAAGCGGCCGGGGTCCGCTGCGAGGTGCGCCTGCCCTATCGTGAGCTCCCCGCCGGGCTGGCCCCCGTCTTCGCCTTCGCGGTGCGCGAGGCGGTCACCAACGTGCTGAAGCACAGCACGGCGACGTTCTGCGACATCTCGATCAGGTTCACCCCCGAGCAGGCGGAGCTGTCCGTACGCAACGACGGGGTCGCCCGGAGGCAGGCCGCGGACCTGGGCAGCGGGCTCACCGGCATGGCGGAGCGGCTGGCCGCCGTGGGCGGCGCGGTGCGCGCCCGGCCCACGGAGGATGGCGAGTTCCTGCTCGAAGCTGTCGTGTCGCTGCCTGTGGATGGGTAGGGGTGACATGCAGGAGGTCCGTTCCGCGCATCTGTGCGCGCGGCGCGACCGGCTGTGCGCGTGACTGAGGAGGTGGCATGCGCGTCCGAGGCAATCCGAGAGCTCAAGTGGTGCGGATCGGGGCCAGGCTCGACGCCGGCACGTCTGCGGGGGTGCGCGAGCGGCTGCACGACGCTCTCGACGCCGGCGAGGGCGACCTGATCCTCGATCTCTCCGAGCTGGAGATGATCGACGCGACCGGTCTCGGCGTGCTCGTGGGGGCGCATCGGCGCGCGATGGGCGCGCAACGCCGCCTCGTCCTACGGGGGGTGCCACCGCGGATCATGCGGATCCTCGCGGTGACCCGGCTGAATCGGGTCCTGCTCGTGGAGGTTCCGGCGGCCGCGGTGGCCTGAGGACATATAGCGGCGGGCGGCGATCAGCCGCCGCCCGCTCTTTCTCACTTAGACAAAATCCGGATTACGGATGGTGCGCATCCCTATGCGCACGGAATACCGCGAGATTTATCCCGGTGCCGTCCCGGATCAGGGCGCGGCGAGGCTGCGCATGAAGATGTGCACCGCGGTCGCCACGAGATCGTCGGTGGCCGGCTGCGGCTCGGCCAGCAGCCATTCGATGAGCAACTCCTGCAACGCCCCAATGGCGCCGAGTGCCAGCAGCCGCCGATTCACGTGCGGATCCTGCGGAAAATCCGCGGCGGCCTCCTGGATGATGCGGGCGAAGGACTCTATGGCCCGCTGGCGCGACATTGACAGCACGTCGCCCGATCTGCGCACCTCGACGTGCATGATGCGGGCGCGGCGCCAGTCGGCCGTGGCGAACTCGATATAGGCGCGAATCCCCGCCCGCACCCGCCCTTCGAGGGTGTCCGGGGCCTCCTGTAACGCTTTGGCCACGACGCTCAGGCTTTCCTCCACGCAGCGCTGGTGCAGCGCCTGAAGCAGCTCCTCGCGACCGCCGAAACATTCGTAGAAGGCGCGGTTCGAGATCCGCGCCTCCGAGCACAACCTTTCGATCGTCGTCGCCGCGAATCCCGGCTTCGCGTATAGCGTGTAGGCGGCCGTCATCAGCCGCTCCCGTCTGTCCGCCAGCCTTTGCTCAGCCGACATTCCCCGGTAAGACCGGTTCACATTCCACCCGTCCAACATGATCGTGGCCCCCAGAGCACACAATTATGGACGGATGATCCGTTTAGGGAAAGAGTACGAAGATTATCTTTTACGTCGGCCGTGCAAGAACGTGACAAGCCTGATCAGCCGCTCAAGCTCGGCGGGCCCTCGGGAGAACGAGGTCAGGTTCATCCCGGGCATCGCGAAACGCTGTCGCGAGATCGCTTTGGGTCTGCTGAACTCGCGCAGGCCGTCGGCCCCGTGGATGCGCCCGAAGCCCGAGTCGCCGACGCCGCCGAACGGCAGGGACGGCACCCCGGCGAACGAGATGACCGAGTTGATCGCCGTCATACCGGTCCGCATGAGGCGGGCCAGCTCCGTCGCCCGGCGCGCGTTCCTGGAGAACACCGTCCCGCCGAGCCCGTACGACGAGGCGTTGGCCAGCTCCAGCGCCTCCTGCGCGTCGCGGGTGCGCCGCACGGTGATCGTGGGGCCGAACGTCTCCTCGCGCACGGCCGCGGAGTCCTCGGGCACGTCCTCGACGATGACCGGGTCCACGAACGGCGGCCGCACCGCCCCTGGCCCGCCGGTGACCACCCGGCCCGCCTTGGCGGCGTCGTCGATGTGCCGCTTGATGACCTCGACCTGGGCGGGCATGGTGATCGGCCCGTAGTCCTCACCGGCGCGCACCTTGGTCACCCGCTCGGACAGCTCGCGCATGAACCCGTCGTAGACCGCGTCCACGACGTAGACGCGCTCGACGCCCACGCAGGTCTGGCCGGCGTTCGACAGCGCGCCCCACAGGCAGGCGTCGGCGGCGGCGCCGAGGTCGGCGTCGGCGTCGACGATGAAGGCGTCCTTGCCCCCGCACTCGGCCACGATCGGCGTGAGGTTCTCGGCGCAGGCGGCCATGACGCGCTTGGCCGTGGCCGTCGAGCCGGTGAAGGCGATCTTGCGGACGCGCGGGTCGGCGGCCAGGGCCGCGCCGGTCTCGCCCAGGCCGGTCACCGCCTGGAAGACCGGGTGCTCGGGCACCGCCTCGGCGAACAGCTCCGCCAGCCGTACCCCGACGCCGGGGGTGAACTCGCTCGGCTTGAACACCACGGCGTTGCCGGCGGCCAGCGCGTACGCGATGGAGCCCATCGGCGTGAAGACCGGATAGTTCCAGGGGCCGATCACCCCGACGACCCCGAGCGGGAGGTATTCGAGCGTGGCGGCCAGGTTGAGGCCGATCATGCCGGTCGCGACGCGGCGGCGGCCCAGCACCTTGTGGGCGTTGCGCGCGGCCCAGTCGATGTGCGTGATCGCCAGCACGATCTCCAGCGTGGCGTCGCCGACCGGCTTGCCGGTCTCCTCGTGGACGAGCCGGGCGAGCTCCCGCAGGTCACGGGTGACGACCGCCTTGTAGTCGAGCAGCCGGCGCCGGCGCTCGGCGTGCCCCAGGCCCGCCCACCAGGCGGCGGCCGCGTCGGCCCGGCCGACCGCCTCGCGGACGGCCTCCGGGCCCTGCTTCGGGTGGCTGCCGACGATCGCGCCGGTGGCCGGGTTCAGTGAGTCGAACGTCACCGTGGTCATGGCGTCACGATAATCCGGTAAGCCATCGCTTACTAGGGCAAGGTGGGCGTGACGACCTGCGGCGCGTCAGAACAGGGTGGGGTTCTCCGGCTCGATGCCGCGCAGCGCGTCGTAGTCGAGCGTGACGCAGTCGATGCCGCGGTCGGTGGCGAGCACCCGGGCCTGCGGCTTGATCTCCTGGGCGGCGAAGACGCCGCGGACCGGCGCGAGCAGCGGATCGCGGTTGAGCAGCTCCAGATAGCGGGTGAGCTGCTCGACGCCGTCGATCTCGCCACGCCGCTTGATCTCCACGGCCACGGTCGCGCCGAGGCCGTCGCGGCAGAGGATGTCGACGGGACCGATGGCCGTCATGTACTCGCGGCGGATCAGCGAGTATCCCTCGCCCAGTGTCGTGATGTGCTCGGCGAGCAGCTCCTGCAGATGGGCCTCCACGCCGTCCTTGATGAGCCCGGGATCGACGCCCAGCTCGTGGCTGGAGTCGTGGAGGATCTCGGCCATGGTCAGGACCAGCTTCTCGCCGGTCTTGCCGTGGGTGACCGTCCAGGTGCCGCCGTCCTCCTTGAGCTTGCACGGCGGGTTCATCCAGTTGAGCGGCTTGAACGCGCGGTCGTCGGCGTGGATGCTCACGCTGCCGTCCGCCTTGATGAGCACGAGCCTCGGCGCCATCGGCAGGTGAGCCGTGAGCCGTCCTACGTAATCCACGCTGCATCGCGCGATGACCAGCCGCATGACGACCCACCTTAGCGGCTCTGGAAAACTGGGGGCATGGCGATCGACGGGGGCATGACGTTGCGCGGGTCCGGAGGCGGCACGGGATGAGCCCGCGACGGGCCCGCCGCAGGGAGTCCTCCCGCCCCTTCGGCTTCCCGACCGGCCTCGACAAGGTGGAGGAGTGGCCGGACGGCGAGTGGAAGGTCCGCATGCTCACGGGCGCCGCGTCGACGAAGAACTACCGCTGCCCCGGCTGCGACCAGGAGATCCGCCCCGGTCAGCCGCACCTGGTGTCCTGGCCCGCCTGGTCGGGCGGCGACGAGGAACGCCGCCACTGGCACCAGCCCTGCTGGCGCAAGAGGCTCGACCGCGGCCCCGGCCGCAGCCGTTACTAGCCCCCGTTACTAGCCCCGTTACTGGCCCCCGAAAGGAACGATGGTGGAGATTCGCGCGGCGACGGAGCTGCCGGCCCGGCGGGAGCCGATCGAGCTGCACACGGCCGACGGCCTGACCCTGGTCGGCGAGCTGGCCCTGCCGGCCGAGCGGGCCCCGGTCGCGACGCTGGTGACCCTGCACCCGCTGCCGACCCACGGCGGCTTCATGGACAGCCACCTCTACAAGAAGGCCGCCAACCGGCTGCCGGCCCTCGCGGACCTGGCGGTGCTGCGCTTCAACACGCGCGGCACCTCCTCGGATCGCGGCACCTCGCAAGGGGCCTTCGACGGGGGCGAGGGCGAGCGCTTCGACGTGGCCGCCGCGCTGGAGTACGCCGAGTTCCACGACCTGCCGCGGGTGTGGGTGGTCGGCTGGTCGTTCGGCACCGAGCTGGCGCTGAAGTGGGGGCACGACCCGCTGGTGCAGGGCGCCATCCTGCTCTCGCCGCCGCTGCACCGGGCCACCGACGACGACCTCGACGCCTGGGCGGCCTTCGGCCGGCCGCTGACCGCGCTGGTGCCGGAGTTCGACGACTACCTGCGGCCGGAGGAGGCGCGCGAGCGCTTCGCGCGGGTGCCGCAGGCCGAGGTCGTCGGCGTCGACGGGGCCAAGCACCTGTGGGTGGGGGAGCCGTACGTGCGGATCGTGCTCGACGAGATCGTCAAACGGGTCAACCCGGCCGCCTATCCGCTGCCCACCGAGGTCTGACGAGGATTTGCGCGCGGACGCGAGCTTTGAAGCTTTTCGTGAACATAATGAGCAGAACTCTGGACTCCACGTCTGACACAGGGTGACAATCCGAGCGTCAATCGAAGATCGTGGAGACGCCGGGCGGTGTCCGTTCCGCGCGTAACCCCTGCTCAGCATGGGCGAGGACAAATGCGGGTCGTGCGTTTACTAGGTGCGGCGGCGATGGCGTTTCCGATGGTGGCGGTGGTCCTGACACAGGCACCGTCCGCCGCGGCCGAGACCCCTCCGGCGGCGCATGCCGCGGCGCCGCCGGAGCAGGCCGGGCCGCCCGGCCAGGAGGGCGCGGAGCGGCAGGCGGCGGCCCTGGCCCGGCGGGACAACCGCACCGTCGAGATCGAGTCCATGCGCGGCGAGACCCGCCGCGTCTACGCCAAACCCGACGGCACGTTCACGCTGGAGCAGTACGTACGCCCGATCCAGGTCCGCAGGGACGGCGGCTGGGTGCCCGTGGACACCACGCTCCGCCTGCGCCCGGACGGCGCGATCGAGCCGGTCGCCGCCGCGGTCGGCGTCACCTTCTCCGGCGGCGGCGACGGCCCGCTGGCCCGCCTGTCGCGCGGCGGCAAGACCCTGGAGCTGGGCTGGACCGGCCCGCTGCCCAAACCCACGCTGAACGGCGACACCGCCACCTACGCCGAGGTCAGGCCGGGCGTCGACCTCCAGGTCACGGCCGACGTGGACGGCTTCTCGCACCTGCTCGTGGTCAAGACGCGGGAAGCCGCGCAGGGCCTGACCGAGCTGGCGTACCCGCTGGCCGCCGAGGGCCTGTCGGTGAAGACCGACGCCGCGGGCAACCTGCGGGCGCTCGACGAGGCAGGCGGCGCGCTCTTCCTCGCCCCCACGCCCAAGATGTGGGACTCCGAGGGCCTGACCAGCCCGAAGGCGCTCAGGGAAGGCCGCTCGCCCGAGGCCCGCGAGGCCACGATGGGCGTCGCGGTCAAGGGTCGCGAGCTGCGGCTCAAGCCGGACCGCGCGATGCTGACGGACCCGGAGACCCAGTTCCCCGTCTACCTCGACCCCTACTTCTCGGCCTCGCGCGGCTCGTGGACCGCGGTCTGGAGCAACTGGCCGAACTCCAACTACCTCAACTCCAGCGACGTCGCCCGGGTGGGGCACGTCGAGTCGCAGAAGAACCGCTCGTTCTTCCAGATGGCGACCGGCGCGACCATCCACGGCAAGCAGATCATCAAGGCGACGCTGCGGACGTACGAGACGTGGTCCTACTCCTGCAGCGCCCGCAAGGTCGAGGCGTGGGGCACCGGCGCGATCAGCTCCAGCACCACCTGGAACAAGCAGCCGTCCTGGACCAGGCTGCTGAGCACGGTGAACGTGGCCAAGGGCTGGGGCGCCTCCTGCCTGCCCGGCGGCGTCGAGTTCGACATCACCTCCTGGGCCGCCGACGCCGCGGCCAAGAAGTGGAACCAGATGACCGTCGGCCTCCGGGCCACCAGCGAGACCGACGTGTACGCCTGGAAGAAGTTCAAGAACAACCCGACCGCGGTCATCGAGTACAACTCCATCCCCAACGACCCGGTCGCCGCCGACGTCTGGTCGGACCCGGGCGGCCCCTGCGTCTCCGGCGACGACCGGCCCATCATCAGCACGGCCACGCCCAAGCTGTGGGCCAAGCTCAAGGACGCCGACAACTCGGTCAAGGGCCGCTTCGAGTGGTACAACGCCGCCGGTGTGAAGGCCGGCGAGTACGTCACCGCCACCGGCTCCTCCGGCACCGCCTTCGCCGCCACCGTCCCGACCAGCCTGTACGCCGACGGCGCACTGGTCCGCTGGCGGGTACGCGCCGAGGACGGCAAGGCGAACAGCGCCTGGAGCCCCTGGTGCGAGGCCACGGTGGACGCCACCGCGCCCGGCCAGCAGCCCACGATCATCTCCTCCGAATACCCGGAGAACAGCTGGTCCGACGGCCTCGGCCTGGCCGGGACGTTCAGCTTCGGCCCCAACGGCGTCACCGACGTGGCCTCCTACCTCTACGGGCTCGACACCAGCCCCACCACGGTGGTCGCGGCGGGCGAGGAAGGCAAGGCGACGGTCCAGATCACCCCGCGGCACGACGGCCCCAACGTGCTGTCGGTCCGCAGCAAGGACCGCGCCGGGCAGCTCGGCCCGATCCGCACGTACGTCTTCAACGTCAACTTCGGCCGCCCGCCGGCCGGGCACTGGCCGCTCGACGAGGGCCAGGGCGGCACCGCCGCCGACGCGGGGGGCACCCACCCCGCCACCCTGACCGGCGCGACGTGGACGAGCGGCCGCACCGGCTCGGCACTGCGCCTGGCCAGCGGCTCCGCGCAGACCTCCGGCCCGGTCCTCGACACGAGCCGCAACTTCGCCGTCGCCGCCTGGGCCCGCCTGACCTCCAACGCCGCCACCGCGACCCTGCTCACCCAGGAGGGCGGCAGGACCGGCGGGTTCGCCCTGCAGTACTCCAAGAGCGACGACCGCTGGGCGTTCACCCGCACCGCCGCCGACGCCGACGGCGTGGCGACCACCCGCGCCCTGTCGGCCGCCGCGCCCCGGCTGAACGAGTGGACCCACCTGGCCGGCGTCTACGACACGGCGTCCCGGCAGCTCTCGCTCTACGTCAACGGCCGCCTGGAGTCCACGGTCGCCTTCACCCAGCCGTGGAACGCCGCCGGCCCGTTCGTCGCCGGCCGAGGCAAGGTCGCGGGAGCGGCGGCCGAGTTCTGGCCGGGCGACGTGGACGACGTGCGCGCCTACGGCCGGGCCGTGTTCGCCGACGAGATCGCCGACCTGATCAACAGCGCGTCCACGCTGGTCGGCCACTGGACGCTGGACGAGGAGAGCGGCACCGCCGCCGCCGACTCCTCCGGCCGGGCCACGCCCGCCACGCTCGCCGGGGCCGCCTCCTGGACCTCCGGCTGGCTGGACGGCGCGCTCGCGCTCGACGGCGTCACCGGCGCGGCCCAGACCACCAAGCCCGCGGTCTCCACCGCCACCGGCTTCACGGTCGCCCTGTGGACCCAGCTCGACTACCTGCCCACCAAGGACGTCGCCGCCGTGTCCCAGACGGGCAACCGGGCCGCCGGGTTCCAGCTCGGCTACGACACCGCGCAGCAGCGCTGGGTGTTCGGGATGGCCTCGGCCGACACCGACACCGCGACCCTCGTACGGACCCGCTCCGACTCCCTCGCCAACCCGATGGAGTGGACCCACCTGGCCGGTGTGTACGACTCCCTGACCGGCCAGCTCCGCATCTACGTCAACGGCCGCCTGTCCGCCACCACGGTCACCGGCCACACCAGCACCTGGAACGCCACCGGACCGCTGCAGCTGGGCCGCACCAAGAGCGCGGGCGCCCTGACCGGCTACTGGCCGGGCACCGTCGACGACGTCCGCACCTACGACGGCGTGCTCAACGCCGATCAGATCGCCGCACTCGCCGCCCAATAATCCCTTCTTTTCGCCCAGTACACCCCCTCGAAGAGCAGCACCACCCGACTGGGAGAGTCATGGATCTGCCGAGTGAGTTAGAGCTGCCCGAATCCCGATGGAATCGCCCTCCGGAAACCCCGGAGTTCGCCGACGCCCCCGACCCCTACTGGAACCGCTTCCTCCACCCGAAGCCCGAATCCCCCTGGCCGCGCCGCCTGGCGACGATCCTGTCCGTCATCCTCATCGTTCCCATGGCGTACGCCATGCCCGCCGAGGCCGCTCCCCGCCCCGCTCCCCAGGTGCGGAAGGAGACCCCGGTCAAGGGCACCAAGGTCCCGGTCCTGCCGCCGCTGGACAACCCGGTCGCCAAGCAGGTCTGGACGGCCCCGCCCGGCGTGAGCTGGCCGAAGCCGCAGACCGCCGAGCTGGGCGGCACGGACGCGGCGGCGCGGACCCTCGCCGCCGGCGACTTCCCGGTCAGGCTGGCCCCGCCGCAGAAGGCCGCGAAGAACGCCAAGTCCGCCGACGCGGCGGAGGCGGCGGAGGCGGTGACCCCCGTCAAGGTCGAACTGCTCGACCCCGCCAAGTCCGACCGGCTCGGCCTGACGATGCGCGTCTCCCCGAGCGAGAACGGGGTGGCCGCCCGCTCGGCCGGCAAGGCGACGACGACCCGGCTCCAGATCGACTACTCCGGTTTCCGCTACGCCTACGGCGGCGACTACGGCGCCCGCCTGCGCGTGGTCAAGCTGGAGGAGTGCGCGCTCACCGGCGCCGCGGACTGCCCGCAGCCCACGCCGGTCAAGAGCGAGAACAACGCCGCAGACGGCACGGTGACCGCCGAGGTCGAGACGGCCGGCCTGTACGCGGTGACCGCCGCCGCCTCGGGCCCGTCGGGCGACCACGCCGCCACCTCCCTGTCGGCGGCGTCCGACTGGAGCGTCGGCACCCAGTCCGGCGACTTCAGCTGGGGCTACGAGATGCGCGTGCCGCCGTCGCTGGGCGGTGAGGAGCCGGAGATCTCGCTCGGCTACTCCTCGCAGAGCGTGGACGGGCGCACCGTCTCCACCAACAACCAGACGTCCTGGGCCGGTGAGGGCTTCGAGCTGAACCCCGGCGGCTTCATCGAGCGCCGGTACAAGTCGTGCATGCTCGACGGCAAGAAGACCGGCGACCTGTGCTGGGACCAGGACAACGCCATCATGTCGCTCGGCGACTCGTCGGTCGAGCTGATCAAGGACGCCACCACCAAGCAGTGGCGGCCCAAGCGCGACGACGGCACCAGGATCGAGTACCTCACCGGCGCCACCAACGGCGACAACAACGGCGAGTACTGGCGGGTCACCACGCCGGACGGCAACCAGTACACCTTCGGCCTGAACCGGCTGCCCGGCTGGGCCAGCGGCAAGGCCGAGACCAAGTCGGTGCAGACCGTGCCAGTGTTCGGCAACAACAGCGGCGAGCCCTGCTACAACAGCACCCCGGCCAACGCCTGGTGCCAGCAGGCCTACCGGTGGAACCTCGACTACGAGGTGGACACGCACGGCAACGCCACCACGTACTGGTACGAGCGCGAGACCAACTACTACGGCCGCAACATGAAGCCGGAGCAGGGCACCCAGTACGTGCGCGGCGCCTACCTGACCCGCATCGACTACGGCTACCTGAGCAACGAGCTGTTCACCAAGCAGCCGGCCGCCCGCGTGGTGTTCGACGTGGCCGAGCGCTGCCTGCCCAGCGGCACGGTCACCTGCGCGCCCGAGCAGCTCAAGAAGGAGACCGCGAGCCACTGGCCGGACGTGCCGTTCGACCAGATCTGCGACAGCGGGGTGAAGTGCACCGACCGCCTCGCGCCGACGTTCTTCACCCGCAAGCGGCTGGTCAAGGTCACCACGCAGGTGCGCAACGCGGCCGGCCAGTTCACCCCGGTGGACTCGTGGGCGCTGACGCACCAGTTCCCCGCCTCCGGTGACGGGATGAGCCCGGCGCTGTGGCTGGCCTCGATCCGGCAGACCGGCCACGTGGGCGGCACGATCACGTTGCCGCCGGTGACGTTCATCGGCGTGCAGCTGCCCAACAGGGTCGACGCGAACGAGGGCCGGGCCCCGCTGGTCAAGTGGCGGGTGCAGGCCATCAACAACGAGTACGGCGGCGAGCTGCGCATCAACTACTCGGCGGCCGACTGCAAGCCGGGCGACGTGCCCGCGGCCGACAAGAACACCAGGCGCTGCTTCCCGCAGCGCTGGGCCCCGCCGAACGAGGCCGAGGTCACCGACTGGTTCCACAAGTACCTGGTGGCCCAGACCATCGAGGTGGACCGGGTGGCCGGCTCGCCGAACGTGGTCACCGACTACGAGTACCTCGACGGCGCCGCCTGGCACTACGCCGACAACATCCTGGTCAAGCCCGAGCACCGCACGTGGGCCGACTACCGCGGCTACGGCCGGGTCCGCGTCCGCGAGGGCGACGGGCAGGACGGCAAGCGCACGCTGACGGAGTTCCGCTACTTCCGCGGCATGCACGGCGACAGGCTCGCCGACGGCTCCAAGCGCAGCGTCCAGGTGGAGGACTCCGAGGGCGTCAAGCGCGACGACCTCGACCAGCTCGCCGGGTTCGAGCGGGAGGAGACCCTCTTCGACGGTGACGGCGGCGCGGTGCTGACCTCGACCGTCCAGGACGCCTGGTCGGCCAAGACGGCCGAGTCCACGCAGGGCGGCGTCACCAAGACCGCGTACATGGTGCAGCCCACGTCCATGGTCACCCGCACCGCGGTGTCGGGCGGCAAGTGGCGGCGTACCGGCGAGGACCGCACGTACGACACCAAGGGCCTGCTGCTGCAGGTCGAGGAGAAGGGCGACCTGGCCACCGCCGACGACGACCAGTGCACCCGCTACACCTACGCCCGCAACGACACGAGCTGGATGCTCGACTTCCCCAGCAGGGTGCAGAAGGTCGCGGCGGCCTGCACCACCGGGGTGGCCAAGCTGGCCGCCGACGAGATCCTCGCCGACGAGAAGATCCAGTACGACGGCCAGTCGAACGGCCAGGCCCCGACCAAGGGCGACGTGACCGCGGTGCAGGAGCTCGTCTCGGCCGAGGGGCAGACGATCACCGGCAGCGCCAACACGTACGACGCCTACGGCCGCGAGACCAGCGAGACCGACCCGGTCGGCACCAAGTCCGTCACCACCTACGTCCCGGCCTCCGGCGCCCTGCCGACGGAGACCACCGAGACCAACCAGCTCGGCCACACCGAGCGCACCATGCTCGAACCGGCGTGGGGCGAGCCGACCGCCGAGGTCGACGCCGCGGGCCGGCGCGTGGACATGGAGTACGACGCGCTCGGCCGGCTGATCAAGGTCTGGCAGCCGGACCGCAGCAAGGCCGCCGGCCAGTCGCCCAGCACCGAGTTCTCCTACCAGGTGCGCAACGACGGCCCCAGCGTCGTCACGACCAAGACGCTGAACGCCGACGGCACCTACACCACCAGTCACGAGCTGTTCGACGGTCTGATGCGCGAGCGCCAGACCCAGGAACCCGCCCCCGTCGACGACCAGACGCAGGATCCGGCGCTGCGCGACGGGCGCACGATCACCGACACCTTCTACAACTCGCAGGGCGAGGAGTACAAGGCCAACACCGGCTACTTCGCCACCGGCAAGCCGTCCACCGAGCTGTTCGGGGTGGCAGACGCCGCGGTCCCCACCCAGGTCGTCACGCTGTTCGACGGCGCGGGTGAGGCCAACGCCGAGGTCTTCAAGGTCAAGGGCGTGGAGAAGTACCGCGTCTCGGCCAAGGACCAGGGCGACCGGCTGGACGTCACGCCGCTGCCGGGCGACACCGCCACCACCAGGATCGGCGACGCGCAGGACCGGCTCGTCGAGCTGCGCCAGTACAAGGGCTCGACCCCGACCGGCGAGTACGAGTCCACCAAGTACACCTACGACAAGGCCGGCCGGCTGGCGACGGTGACCGACGCGGCGGGCAACGTCTGGCGGCACCACTACGACCTGCGCGGCCGCGAGATCAGGACGGAGGACCCCGACAAGGGCGTCACGACCACCACGTACAACGACGCCGACGAGATCGTCACCACCACCGACGCGCGCGGCCGGACCCTCTGGTACGGCTACGACGCCCTCGGCCGCAAGACGGAGCTGCGCGAGGGCTCGGCGACCGGCACGCTGCTGGCCGAGTGGAAGTACGACGCGCTGGCCAAGGGCCACATGCACGCGGCCATCCGGTACGTGGACGGGCAGGCGTACACCGCCGAGATCAACGCCATCGACTCCGACTACCGCACGCTCCGCCAGACCGTGACCATCCCGGCACGGGAGGGCAAGCTGGCGGGTTCCTACCAGCTCAACACCCGCTACACGCTCGACGACCAGGTCCAGTCGATCAGCTTCCCGGCGGGCGGCGGCCTGGCCGAGGAGTCGGTCGTCTACAGCTACGACGGGCTGAACCAGCCGGTCAAGGTCACCGGCCTGTCGGCGTACGTGAGCGCGGCCCGCTACAGCAAGCTCGGCGAGACCCTCCAGTACGAGCTGGGCGAGGGCAGCAAGAAGACCTGGCTGACCTACACCCACGACGAGGGCACCCGCAGGCTCACCGGCATGCGGCTGGACCGGGCCGGCGCGCCCGCCAGCGACCTGGACCTGTCCTACACCTACGACGCGGCCGGCAACGTCACCAAGATCGCCGACCGGGCCGTCCAGGACACCCAGTGCTTCACCCACGACCATCTGCGCCGGCTGACCTCCGCGTGGACGGCCACCGACGACTGCGCGAGCGGCGCCCCGCAGTCAAGCAAGATCGGCGGCGTGGCCCCGTACGCGGTCAGCTACGCCTATGACGTCACCGGCAACCGTACGAAGGAGACCAAGCACGCCTGGGGCGGCGCCAACGAGCAGGTGCGCACCTACACCTACCCGGCGGCCGGCGGCAAGCAGCCGCACGCGCTGCAGAGCGTCGGCGCCGACCTGTTCGGCTACGACGCCGCCGGCAACACCACCAGGCGCAAGGTCGGCAACGCCGACCAGACCCTGACCTGGGACGCCGAAGGCAACCTGGAGTCGGTGACCGAGGGCGGCAAGACGACCTCGTTCGTCTACGACGCCGACGGCGACCGGCTGCTGCGCAAGACGCCCACGGACGCCACCCTCTACATCGACGACATGGAGCTGCGGCTCGACTACGCCAAGAACACCGTCGAGCAGACCCGCTACTACACCATCG